>JAFRXD010000029.1 GCA_017441605.1 Thermoguttaceae bacterium
CAAGGCGCGCATCCGCTCGATTTCCACCGACCGCATGCGCAAAGCCCTCGACGAGGGCAAGATCGTGATCGCCGCCGGGTTCCAGGGCGTCGACGACGACCTCAATATCACGACCCTCGGTCGAGGCGGAAGCGACACCACCGCCGTCGCCCTAGCCGCCGCGCTCAAAGCCGATCGCTGCGATATTTACACCGACGTCGACGGCGTCTTTACGACCGATCCGCGCCTCGTTCCCGAAGCCAGAAAGTTGGAGCGCATTAGCTACGACGAAATGCTCGAGCTCGCCAGCATGGGCGCCGGCGTGATGCACAGCCGCTCGATCGAGTTCGCCAAAAAATTTGGCGTTTTGGTTCACGTGCGCAATAGTTTCAGCGACGTCGAGGGCACTTTGATCGGTCCCGACCCCGAGCGTCGCGACGCCCCCGTTTGCGGCGCCGCCCTCTCTAAAGACGAAGCGCTCGTTACGATTAAAGGCGCCCCCGACAAGCCCGGCGTCTCCATGAAGCTCTTCCAGCGCTTCGCCGACGCCAAGATCCCGACCGACATGATCGCTCAAAACTCCGGGCTCAACGGCAAGACCGACGTCTCCTTCACCGTCCAGAGCGACGACGCCGCCAAAGCCGCCGAGGTCGCCGAGGCGGTCGTCGAGGAAATCGGCGCCGAGCGATGCGAGCTCGCCGAAAACATCGCGAAAGTCTCCGTCGTCGGTTTGGGTATGGAGAATCAAACCGGGGTCGCGCAAAAAATGTTCCACGCCCTCTACGAGCGAGGCGTCAACATTCGCATGATCGCCACTAGCGACATTAAAATCTCCGCGCTTCTCAAGCGCGAGGACGCGGTCGACGCGCTCCGCGCCGTCCACGCCGCCTTCCAACTCGAAAAGGAGCCGACCGAGGAGGAGAAGCGCCTCGAGCCGTCCGAGCGCGCCCAAAGCTCTTTGGAAAACGGCGTTTCCGCGCGCCTTATTTCCCATCTCACCGGGATGGAGGACGTCGTGATCGAGAGCGTCGATCTCGACGCCGATCAAGCGCGCTTCACCCTCTGCGACGTTCCCGACCGACCCGGCCTCGCCGCCGAGGTCTTCGATCGAATCGCCGAAGGCCATGTCGTCGTCGATATGATCGTCCAGAGCGTCGGGCGCGACAACCTCGCCAATATCACGTTCACCGTGTCCCGAAAAGAGTTGGACTCGGTCGGGCGCGTCGCCTTGGACATTTGCTCGACCCTCGGGTGCCGCGTCGAGTCGAATCCTCGCGTCGCCAAGTTGAGCGTTCGCGGCTCCGGTTTGCGAAGCCACACCGGGCTCGCCCATCGCATGTTCAAGACGCTCGGCGATTGCGGCGTCAACGTGAGCGTCATTAGCCTCAGCGAGCGGTGCGTCGGCGTCGTCGTCGACGAGGCTCACGGCGAAATCGGGCGCGACAAACTCCGAGAAGAATTCGACGAAGAGACGCTGTAGCGACCGGAAACGATCGACGCTTATGCCAACTCGAATAGAACTTTACGACACCACCCTGCGCGACGGCGCCCAGTTCGAGGGCGTCTCCTTTTCGCTGAACGACAAACTCTCGGCGATCGGTCGGCTCGACGATTTCGGGATCGACTACGTCGAGGGCGGGTACCCCGCGTCGAACGAAAAGGACAGAGCCCTTTTTGAGCGCGTCGCGCAAAAGCCGCCAAAGTCCGCGTTGGTTTGCGCCTTTGGAATGACGCGTCGCAAAGGCGCGAAACCGGAGGACGACTCTGGCTTGGCGCAGTTGGTAGCCTCCGAGGCGCCCGTCGTTACGATCGTCGGCAAGTCCTCTCTCTTTCAGGCGAAAAGCGCCCTGCGCGTCTCTCCCGAGGAAAACCTCGCCATGATCGACGACACGATTCGGTTCGTCGTCGCTTCCGGAAGGCGCGTCTTCTACGACGCCGAGCATTTCTTCGACGGCTGGAAAGACGACTCCGAGTACGCCCTCGAGACCCTTCGCGTCGCCGCGCGGGCCGGCGCGGAGTCCGCGACCCTCTGCGACACCAACGGCGGCTCTATGCCCGGCGAAATCGCGGCGGGAGTGAGCGCCGCGCTCGAAGCGATCGAGCGCGAGCGGTCGTCTCGAGAGCCCCGCGTTGGAATCCACGCGCACAACGATTGCGGTCTCGCCGTCGCCAATTCCCTCGCCGCCGTCGCTTCCGGCGCGACCCTCGTTCAAGGAACGATCAACGGGATCGGCGAGCGCTGCGGAAACGCCGACCTGCTCGTCGTCGCCGCGAATCTCGCGCTAAAATTCGCGGGCGCTTACGACGTCCTGCGCCCCGGCGCGCTCGAGCGCTCGACCGCGCTTTCGCGCTTTATGTCCGAGTTGACGAATCTGAGCCCCAACCCCGCCCAGCCGTTCGTCGGCGCCAGCGCCTTCGCGCACAAGGGCGGCATGCACGTGAGCGGCATCAATCGAGATTCCAGAACTTACGAGCACATTCCCCCCGAGGCGGTCGGCAACGAGCGTCGCGTGCTCGTCAGCGAGCTTTCCGGAAAGTCGAACATCGTCGCGTTTCTCAAAAAGTACAATTTGCAAGACGCCTCCCTCGACTCCGAAACGATCGCCAAGATCCTCGATCGCGTTACGAAAAAAGAGAGCCAAGGCTATCAGTACGAAGCCGCCGACGGGTCCTTTAAATTGCTCGTTAGCAAAGTCAAAGGCGAGTTCGTTCCCAGTTTCCGACGCCTCAATTTTCAAACGAGCGTCGTCGTGAACGACGTCAACGAGACCCTCACCACCAAAGCGACCGTCGCCACTGTCAAATTGCGCGTCGGGCGCCGAGGCGAGGTGCGGCACGAGGTCGCCGAGGGGGACGGACCGGTCGACGCCCTCAACAACGCCCTGCGCAAGGCGTTGGAACCGATCTATCCCGAGCTTCGCGACATGAAGCTCGTCGACTACAAGGTTCGCGTGATCAACTCCGACGCCGGAACCGCCGCCACCACGCGCGTTATCATCGAGAGCAAAGACGGGGAAGAGCGCTGGAGCACCGTCGGCGTCAGCGAGAACGTCGTCGAGGCGAGTTGGATCGCCCTGTGCGACTCCTTCGAATACAAACTGGCGAAAACCCTTGGAAAATAAGACTTTAACGATATTAAAAGCGGGCGCTCGTTTCGTCGCGAGCGCCCGCTTTTTGTTTCCAACGAACGGGGAAGGGCGGTTCACTTCTTTTCGAGGAACTTCATGAAGATTCCCCCGACCACGGATCGCGCGTGCATGTTGCACTCCTTCGCCGTTTCCGTTTCGTACCAGTCGGTCATGGGAACGCGCGGTTCGGTCGCCGAGACGAACTTGTAGAGCCCCGACATGAGCGCGTCGAAATCTTCGCGATCGTCCGCCAGCGTCGCCGTCCAAACTTGCCAGTCGACCTTGGTAAAGCCCTTGCGAGAGTCGAGCGGAAGACCGTACTCGTTCGAGACCGTCTTATAGAACGCGACTTCCTTGCGCGCGATTTCCTTCGAGAACAAATTCAAATCGAGAATCTTGTCCCAGACCAGATTGTACTTCTGGCTCCAAGAGTCCGGATTCCCGAACGCCAGGGAATAATGATCCCCCGTCGCCGCCATCTTTTCCCAGCGCTTCGCGAAATCTTCCGCGATCTCGCGATACTTCTTCGCGCTCTCCGGTTCCCCCGCGCGTTCGCAAAGGTCCGCGAAGCAGGCCAGCGCGATCGTCGCCTTGATCGACAAGTTCGCGTTGCGCGCCAAACGCCCCGCGAAGTCGTCGGTGCAAAGCTGATCCTCGGGATCGAACCCCTTGGCGACGAGATACTTCGCCCAATCGTTCAGCTCTTTCCAGTATTCCTTGGAAAAATCGGCGTTTCCGTCGAGTCGCGCCGCGACGTCGCAAAGAATTAGCATGTTCGCGCTCTCCTCGACCGGCATCTGCTTCTCTTCCGTCTTTTCCCCGCCGCCGTAAATCTGGCCGTTCATTTTGGGATAATAACCCAAATCGTGCGGCGCGTAGGGCCAAGGCCAGCGCCCGCTCGCCGCGTACTCCAACGGGGGAACGAGCGTCGCTTTGAGAAGCTCCTTATTGTAAACGATCAAAAGCGGCGCGGTCGGGTAGAGCACGTCGACCGTCGCGATGAAACCGCCGCTGTTGTTCTCCTTGGCGCACAGCGCGAGCTTGCCGTTCGGAAGAACCGTAAGTTTCTGCGCCGCCATCGCCTGCGGATACGCCAGGGCGCAAAGGGACGCGAACTTCTCTCCTCCGAGCTCGCTCGCTCGATTCCACTGCGCCTCGTCGAATTCCGCGCATTTCGCGAGCGTCTCCTCGCGGCTCTCCAGCGCGGCGTCGAGGACGCCCTCGATCGTCGCGCCGTTTCGGCGCCAGTAGGCGCGCGTTCGCTCGCCCATGTACTCGCAGCAGTAAATGTCGTCGTAGGCGAGAATTAGACTCTTGGAAACCGGTTCGCTTTCGACCTCGCCGCAGTCGAATTCGACCGAAAGAACCGGCCAAGCGTCGCTCGCCGCGCGAGGAAACCGTTCGTCGTCCTTTTCCGGTATCGCTCCCTCTTTAAGAAACCCTCCTCGCGCCGCGACGTCCGACGCGATCGCGGTTCGCGCCGCGCCCAATTCGGTCGCGACGTAGAAGTAACCCCAGTCGATGCGGACGTTGTCCCCCGCCTTTTCCAGGATCGGTTGTTCGCTCGTCCCGATCTTCATAAGATCGAGTTTCTCGGTTCGCTCGCGAGAGCCGACCACTTTCTGTTCGACCGACTCAACGCACATTTCCGCCGTCGCGTCGAAATAGAGCTCGGTTTTGTGCGACTTCCCGTCGAGCGATCGAACCGTCCAAGTCAGGTAAGTAAACGGACTTGAAAGCAAATCGAGGTCGTCCGGAAGATTCGGGTTCGTAAACGTCAAAACGATCTCGACCCCCGCGTCCTCGAACGCGTAAACGGCGTTCGTCGCGCGAACGCGGCGATCCGTTTGCTTCATTTTGACCGCGAGGTCGTCGAAATCGGCGACGCGTCCCATAAGCCGATAGTTTTTCCCGTCGATTTTCGCGAACGAGACCATCGCCTTAATCGGCTTGCTCCAGTGAACCGGGAACGAGTCGGCGAGCTCGTCGGTGTTCGACCAGACGCTAAAATAAGGGTCGACCGCGATTAACGGCGTCGCCGGGGCGCGGAGCGGATCGTTCGCGCGAACCGTTCCCCCGACCGCCGACAATAGCGCCAAAACCAAAAAAGCGAATATCTTGCGCATCGTTGTCTCTTTCTGTGTCGCGATTTTAAAGTTATTGCAGCGCGGGCATTTCGACGCGCTCGCCCTTTTGTTGCTTCGCTTGTTCCGACCGGTCGTAGACCCCGTAGAACGGAACCATCGCGTCTTCCCAAAGATAGATCGCGCGACGCTCCTCGTCGGTCAGGCCGATCTCCTTGTGGTTCTCGTCTTTGAGAATATCGGACAACGGGCTAATGTCCGCGCCGACCTCCCCGGGGAACGTCGCGATTTCTCGGTGCGTGTTCCCGCCCCATTCGTACCAGCGCAAATAGGGTTGCAATTGGTTGTAACTCTTCGTATAGCGCCCTTCGACTTCCCCGGTGAGAACCGGATCGCCCTTCGCGTTTTCCGACCCGTCGTGGCATTCGACGCAACGCTTGTCGAGAATCGGCTGGACGTATCGCGGATAGGAGAACGGGCGGGTTTCCTCCGGCGCCGGAACGAGTTCCGACGGCTCGCGAAGGGACGCTAGGTTCTGCTTGTTCTCGTTCGTTAGCGCGGTCGACGTTTGCTCGTGGCAGCCGACGCAACCGCGATTCTCGCCCGGCTGGACGTAGACGATGCTCCGCATCGACTGAACCGCGCGGCCTTCCTCGTCGATCGCCTGGAAGTAGACCGGCAGTCGCGCCGGAATCGTAAAGTGGGCGCTCCCGTCCTCTTCGACCGGAACCGTTCCCAAAATCGCCCGCGCGTTCGCCGATCCCGCGTGCCCCACGGAAGGATTGTTCCCCGTGTAGTCGGGCGCTTTCGGAAGTAGTTGAATTACGCGCAACTCCTTGATTTTGCGATTCGCCGGGAACGGTTTCAGACTCTCGTAAACGTTCGAAAGAACAAAAGTTCCGGTCGGATTGGGATCGTTCGGATCGAGTTCCGGCAGCGCCGACGGCAAGACCTGCGGGCGCTCTCTTTCCGCGACCGGAATCGGGTACAGGCACGACTCCTCGCTCTCGTCGTTTTTATAGAGCAACTCGAGGTTCCCGAATCGATCTCGATAATAAATCCCGCACTTGCCGCAACTTGTCGTATTGGCGAGGTACCCTCCGAGCGCGTCGTGGGAATACGCCGTCAGCCAAACTTCCTCCGACAGCGGCCAAGGGCTGTAATAATACTGTTTGCAGACTTGATTTCCCGTCCGCTCGACTTCCGGAGCCGGGATTTCCGGCGTCAGCCATTCGATCGAGCTCAAATCGTCTTCGGCGGTCTCCGGATCGTATCGAACCTTGTTGGGATCCAGCTCGACGAGCGTTCCTCCCACGTCCAGGTGGTGCGCCCCCGCCACGAACATAATTTTGTTCGAGTTCGGGATCGCCTTCGCCTGATAGCACGCGTTCGTCTCGAACGTGTAGTTTCCAAACAGAATCGCCGAGTTCGTCCCGTCCGGATTCGTCGTCCACAACCCGTGGTGCCGAGCCGCGTTGCGATCCACGTAGTCCCAACGCGTGTAGAGAACCCGACCGTCGTTCATAAACGTCGGCTGCCATTCGTTCGTCTCGTGCCACGAAATGCAAGAAACCGTCCCGTCCTTGTCCAGGCGGTGCAGCGTGTGCGCGCGAAGCGGCTCGTAATGCCCGTGGCAACGACCGAATCCCCCGCGTCGCGTCGACATAAAGATCACCGATCCGTCAGGCGCCTCGGTCGGGTCGAAATCGTCGTCCGAGCCCCTCGTGATCTGTTCGACCGAGCCGTCTTCCAGACTCAACTTGAACAAGTGAAACTTCCCGTCCTCGATCTGCATATAATTGGCGTCGAAGTCCTCGATATAGGGTCGCTTCTGCAATTCGCGAACGTCCGTCTTCGGCGTCCCGTCCGGCTGCTTCTTGGAGAAATCGGCGAACGCGAAATACGCCGTCTTTCCGTCGTAGGAGAGCGAAAGCGTCTCAAAAACCCCTTTCGGGAACTTCCCTTCGGTGAGCGACTCGACCTCGAACGACTTCCCCGGCTCTTTGAGCAAATAGACGCCCCCGCCGTTCATGCCGCACTCCTGGTAATAGTACGACAGGAACTCGTGCAGCATTTGCCAAGTAAAGCGCTCTTCTTGCAAAAAGAGAATCGGGCGCCCCGAGACTTCCGGATTCGAAATCGCCAACTCGCGAATATCCCGACGCAATCCGAGGTACCGATTGATCGTCTCGATCGGGGTTCCGTCAGACCCGAGGTACGTCTCCGCGTCGTCGAGCTTCTCCCGCAATTTCCCGAGCGCGTCCCCGTCGACCCAATCCTCGCCCTCCGCCCAATCGGAGAAGGCGCGACCTCGTTCGACCGCTTTTGCCAACGCGTCCTTCGACGAGATCTCGCGTCCCGCGTCTCGTTCTTGAAGAATCCAGTCCTCGACGATCGCCTCGTCGTAGGCGTAACGAGCCCCCGACTCCGCGCCGAGCGTCGACAAGGGCGATAGCGACGCCAGCGCCAGCGCCAGCGTTCCAATGAGCGTTCGTATGGTCATTGCTCGATTCCTTATTTGGCGGGGCGGCGCTCCCAAGAACCCGATCCCGCGAGGTCGCAAATGTCCGTTTTTAAAGGCGACGCCGAAACGATCCGGAGCGCCGCCCTTTATTGTAGCGCGTTTTAGTTACCTTTTCAACGCGCCGAAAAAACTTCTTCGCCAAGAAAAACGATCTTTGCCGTCGAGAGAAACGAAAAAAGCGCGAGAGGGCGCGCGTCCCCTCGCGTTGTCCGTAACCTCGTCGATAATCGTTTGCGATCGTCCTCCGCGTTTCCGAGTGCATCGTAGAGATTCCGCGGGTTCGACGGAAGCGAGCGAACCGGACGAATACGCAATTGTCTCCCTTTTATTTCCAAAAAGGATGAAACCTTATTTCGTTCGCGCGTTCGTCAAGATAGCAAATATTGCCATTCGTACAGTTGCCATATTTCGCGCGAAAGTATCCTGCGGAGTCGCGTTTTTCAAGTTCCTCCAAACAAATCAATTGAAGTTCAATTTCTCGAAATACCAGCGGATATGGAGTAGATCTAAAAGAACGAACGTATTCGTTCTCTTCTTGCGCGACGCCATTTTTGTTTTGTAAAAAAGAACGATACAAATGAATGGGATTTGAGCGTAATTCTTCAATAAACGCTTCCATTTCTTTGTTTTCAATTGCGTCCGAGCGTTGAGCCTCTTCAAGCCTCGTTTCAGTAAAATACAAAAGACTGTCGATATTGTCGTGAGCGGCGATAATCGCGGACGTTTCCGCCAAATCTTCCTTTTTGCATATAGCAAATAATAAGGAAGTTACCGACGAGGAAGCGTAACAAGCTTCGTTTAATAAATCCGGGTTGGGAAAATAATCGTCGGTATCGGGAACTAATTCTTCCGCTTGCGAAACGTCTTTTTCCGTTATTGACGTCGTCGTTGGGTTCTCGGCGCGCTTCCATAACAGATCGATGAATTTCCGCTCGGCTTCAGCCGATTTCCAAGGCGCTTCTTTTGAAAACTTTGCGTAAGTGGGAAACATTCTCTCGCAACAAACGATTCCAAAGAGAAGTTGTTTCGCGGGCGACAACAACGATAGTCTCTTTTTCATATAATACATCGGTTTGTCTTGGTAGAAGAGCAACTGGTCTTCGGTTAGTTCCATTTCCGTTCCCATGGGATCATTATCGTTATCCTCGCGTTCACAACCCGAGCGAGACGCCCGCGTTGGGAATAACTTCAATACCACTCGTCCGGCGTAAGATCCTCGCGCAATTCCAGCCCGAGTCGTTTAAAATCCGGGATCAACTTTTCCTTTAAAGACGTCGGCCACTTGAACGGACCTTCCAATAAGTTTTCCAAAAGATTATAACCGCCAATATATTCGTCAAAAACGCTGTCGATAAACGAGTCGTTTACTTTATGATCGAAACATTTATTGAAATAATCCCATTCTATAAGAGTTCCTTCGGGAGTCGACGCGTCAATGCAACCATACCAATCCTCCGCGCTATAGACAACGATATATTGATGAGGAAGATCCGATTCTTTTCGTAGTAGTTTGGTGAACTCGACAATGTTTTCTTTTTCCAAATTACCAACAATAAACGCGGTCAAACCTTCTAAACGTTCCTTGGCTGGAACGACCGATAGATAGGCGTCGTCTTCCATTCCCGCGATACGACCCCAAGTTAGCAAAACGTTCCGATAATCGGCTGGAATCGTTACTCCCAACGCCTGTTCCGCATTTTTGACGTCTTCCTCCCTCACTCTTCCGTAAAGGCAACAATCGACGTTGTCGTAAAGTTTAGGATTAAGATCTATTACCTTCCGAAGGTCTTCGAACGTATATTTTCCCATTTTAAGTCTCTTTGCGCTTGACGTTGAACAAACTTATTTCCGACGGCGTCGCGATAACCGCCGTCAACTCGGAAAAACGGGGACGAATCGCGTCTTTTTCAAAAAACTCCCATAGCCGTCGATAACGACTATGGGAGCCCGCGATCCAATGAAACGACGGAACGATTACCGCTCGATCTCCGCCTTAAAGAGCGTCGCGCTGTACGGCGCGATCTCGACGCCTTGCGCGAAGTCGTCGACGCTAGACTCGACGATATCGATCTTCTGCTCCGAGTCCGGGTCGTTGAACGCCTTGGGATCGGAGTTCGCGATAACGAATCGCTTCGCGCTCTTGGCGAGTTTCAGATCGACTCCGAACGAGAATTTCTCCGCCTTGTCGGTCGGGTTCACGACCGCGACGGTCAGGTATTTCCCGTCCGCGGTCGTCGCGGCGGCGACGTCGAACGGCTTCGGAGCCTCGACTTTGAGCGGAATCTCGCCAAATTCGTTCCGATAGAGCTTTAGAACCAGCCCGGTCGTTTCGAAACGCGCGTTCGTCGCCGACGTCTTAATCGCCCCGATCACGTTGACCGTCTGCGCGTAGTTCGCCATAACGAAAATGTCGCTATTGCGATAGTACTCGTGCAGACCGGCGGCGATTCCGAGCCCGTCCTTCATAAAGTAGCGCGTGCCAAGCTCGCCGAAGACGTGCGGTCCGTACCAGTAGTTCCACTCGTCCATCGCGATGCGAATGTCCTTGCCCTCGAGTTCCTTGAACTCCTTGCGATACTTGCGATGCGCGTCCGCGATACGGCGAATCGAGTTCGGAATCAGCGCGACGTGCTCGGCGACGTTCTCTCGCTCTTGGACGTAGAAGTGCTCGCTAACCCAGTCCATATGGTCCGCGCACTGGCGCATAATCAGCTCGTCCCAAGCGCCGACCGCGCCGACCGAAATCAGCGTCAAGCTCGAGTCGAATTTCCGGAACGAATCGACGAACTCGTTGTTCTTCAAGGCGTATTTATCGGTCGACATATGCCCGATTTGCCAGTCGCCGTACATCTCGTTCCCAATGCACCAATGCTTGACGCCGTAGGGCTCTTTATGCCCGTTCGCCGCGCGAATTTTGCCGAACTCCGAGTCCGCCGAGCCGTTCGCGTACTCCAGCTCCTGGAGCGCCAGTTCCACGTTCCCCGCGCCGGTGTTGACCGCCACGTCGGGCAGGGTTCCGACCGTCTCGCAGAAGACCATAAACTCGTCGATACCAAAGTCGTTGTGCTCGATCCCTTGCCACGCGGGGTTCTTTCTCGGGGGGCGACGATCGCGGGGACCGATACCGTCCTTCCAGTTGTAGCCGCTCACGAAGTTCCCGCCCGGCCAGCGATAAATCGGCGCGTTCAATTCTTTGAGCAGCTTAATCGTGTCGGCGCGCATTCCGGAGATATTGTCGCCGGGCATAAGGGACGCCGTTCCAAGTCGCGTCTCCCCTTTGCCTTGGAAGAGAACCGCGAACGAGCCTTTCTCGATCGGGTCGAGCAAACCGTTCGCGACGAATTGGAACGCGTACTTGCGATACCCGTCGTCCGCCGTCTCGACCGCCTCGGTCAGCGGCAGTTCGATGAACCGCTTGCCGTTGTCGAATAGAACGCGAACCGCAATCCGCTGTCCTTCCGACGTCTTCGCCCAGACGTAACCGACGTACTCTTTTCCGTTAACGAACGAGAGCCCCTCTTGCTCGACTCCGAACGCCCAGTCGTTCTCGCTCGTCCATTTCGGGGACGCCTCGCCGACGAACGCGCCCTCTTTCGCTTGCTCGAACTTCGCGTTTCCAAGGAGTTCCCACGGATGGACGCTCGGCGCGTCGAAGAACTTGCGGTCTTGCAACATCTCCGCCCAGATTCCGCCGTAAATGCAGCGCCCGAGGTGCTCGATGAATTGTCCGTAGATCAACGGAGAGATCGGCTCGCCCTTTTGCGCCGCGTCGATTTTGACCTCGACCTTGTCTTGCGCGAGCGAGGGCGCGACAAACCCCGACGCCAAAACGACTAGCGCCAGCGCCGAAACAAATGCTTTTAACGATTTCATATAGGGTTCCTTCTATGGAGAAGAGCGGAAAGACCCGCTCGGATTATTGTTCGCCATAAAGCTCTTCGCGCGCGTCTTCATAAATCGTTCTCGCGCCGAAGATACCGCCCGCCGTCGCGTTTTCCTTCCCTTGGAAGCGAACGCGAACGACCGATTTCTTTTCCTGATTCGGGATCGAATAGAGCTCGTCGAAGAATTTCCCCGGCTTGTCTCGATTCAAGCGCCGCTCCGCGATTTTGTCGCCGTCGATCAGTAGGTCGAAAACCCGATTTCCCGTCTCGTCGCCCCAGTAGGTAACGACCAGCGCGCAAGGCTTTTCCGGATCGACCTTCATGTCGAACTCAAAATAGCCGCCGTCGCGCGCGTCGCGCCACTTGCGACCCATATGCTCTCCGAAAAACGTCTTTTCGCCGCTAAAGTTCGCGTCTCGCTCCGGTTGCATCTCCCCGGGTTGGAAGAAAGAGAGCGTCGACTCCGCGAGCTTGTTGAGCCGCGCCTTTTCGAGCGATATTTCTTTCTCTTTTTCGGACCAAGACTTGGAATCGAAGAAATCGAAATAGACGACGTAGCGCCCGTCGATCTTATAGAACGGAGCGAGCGGAACGTCGCCCGGCTTCGCGTTTTTCAAGACGACTTTGTCCGGTTCCTCAAAGAGCGAGTCTTTGTCGAGCGCTCCCTTGCCGAGAAGCGTTTCGACGTCGCGATCGTCCGAGACGACGACCGGAACGATCGCCGCGTTTTTCGGGGCCTCCTCCGTTTCCGCTTCGAGTTGTGTCGCGACCGGCGCCTCGCTCGGTCCGATATAACCCGCGTACATAACCGGACCTCGGAAGAACGCCGCGACGTTCTCGTTATCGGGCGTCGGCTCGATCTTCCAATCGGCGACAAGCGAAAGTTGGATCGTCGTTTCGCCCTTTTCCCAGACGTCCCCGACTTGGAGATACCCGTCCGGAAGCTCGGGAAGCGAAGCGGAGCGGCAGTTGTTCGGAACGCGGACTTTGATCGGAACTTCCGTTCGCTCTTTGGCGTCGACCGTCAGCGCTCCGTTTCCGTCGAGGGTTATCGCGAGCCCTCGCTCTCGCCAGTCGAGCGTCGAGGGAACGAGCAAATTGACGTAAAGCGTTTCGCCCTCGTCGGTCGCTTGTCGATAGTAAATATGCCCGTTGTACTGCGCGTGGTTCTCCATCCCCGTTCCGTGGCAGCAGGTCCAGTGGGTCTCGGGGGTCGAATAGGTTCGGAACCCGCCCGAGCGCAACGGAACGAAATACGCATAGAGCTTGTTCTTATCGTCGGTTTTATCAATCGACGCGAGAATGTGATTGTACAGCGCGCGCTCGAAATAGTCGATATAGGCGACGTCCCCCGACTGCTCGTACAACTCCTTCGTTAGCTTCAACATATTATAGGTGTTGCACGTCTCGCAAGTCGCGTCGTTAAGGCGCGTCGAGAGAACGCCGGGCTCCCCGAAATGCTCGCCCATCGTGTTCCCGCCGATCGCGTAGGTGTGGAACCCGACGACTCGCTTCCAGAAGAAATCGGCGGTCGGAAACGCGTTGATTTCCCCGTTCCCCGCGAGCTCGTAACGCCGCGCCAACCCAATGATTTTCGGTATTTGCGTGTTGCCGTGCCGACCCCGAAGCTCGTCCCGAGCCTCGCTCAGCGGCTTGAGAATCGGGAGGTCGTAAAAGCGGTCTCCGGCTTTGAGATACTTCTCGTCCCCCGTCGCCGCGTAGAGATTGTAGTACGCGTCGTTCGTTCCTCCGTACTCGCTCAAAAGCATTTTCTGCATCAGTTCGAACGACAAATGGTCGATAACGCTTATTCCCCAATCGCCGAGTCCCTTCGCGACTTCGAGCGCGTCCTCGTTGTCGCAATACAAATGGGCGTCCAACAACCCCGCGAACACCTTGTGAATCGCGTACCAAGGAACCCAAAGTCCGTTCAAGTCGAACCCTTGCGTTCGAACGTCCCCGCGCTCGATCTCTCCAAAGACCTCCGGATACTTCTCGTAAAGCGGCAGCATTCCGGTTCCGTATTTCTTCTGACACTCGGCGAGTTCCGAAACGACGTAATCCGCGCGCTCCTTAAAGCGCTCGTCCCCGGTCGACGCGTAGGTCTTCGAGAGCGCCGACAGATAGTGCCCGAGCGAGTGCCCCATAATCGATTGCGACTCCCAACCTCCGTACTGCTCCGCCTTTGGCTCGAGCCCCGAGTTGGTTCGCAGTTTCGCGAGGAGTCGATCCGGCTCGACGCTCAGCAGGTATTCCGAGTTCTTGTCCTGCGCCGTCTTGAACGGGCTGGGAAGCAAGCGAACGCGCTCCATGGGAAACGGCTCGATTTTACGGTTCGCTCGAACGACGTCGTCCGTCCCGAGCGCGCAAATCCCCGAGAGGAGGACGAGCGACCCGAAAAACGACGCGAACAAGGGTTGAATCGCGCGATGGCTCATTGCGGTTCCTTATCGTTAGAGTTTCGTAATTTTCGGCGAAACGCGATAATAGTCGAAATCGGCGCCCCCGCCGACCTCTTCGGTCGCGTAATGATATAGTCCAAATCGATACCCCATAAAGTGAGGAAGGGTGTAGCGCATATGAAGCGGCTCGCCGATCTCGCGCCAGTCCCCCCCGTCGAGGCTCCAATAGAATAGCGCGACGTCCCTTTGGTCGGTAACGTCGCAGGAGATTTTGAGATAAACGACCGACGCGTCCTCCGGCAGGGGCGCGAGCTCGACGTCCTTAACCCCGTCCGGCTCCCCGCGACCCTTCGGTTCCGCGACCGTTTGCGCGACGAAAAACTTCCCGTCCCGCTTTGCGACCCCGACCGAGCCGTAAAATCTTTGCAGCGCGACGATTCCCGCGCGATCTCCCTCTTTGAGACCGCTAAAATCGAGCGCCGTCGTCGCCTCGCTCGTCGGTCCGAACGTCCGCTGCGTTATCGTATTGCGCGCGTCCGTTACCGCCGCGTCGACCCGACTCGTCGTCAGGCGAAGCCAACCCGGGCGCGCCGTTAGAGACCAATATCGCGAGTCCGGAACGTGGTTCCATTGCCAAGCCAGTGGAAACGCGTCGAGCGAATACGCCGTCTCTTCCTTCGGAAGCGCCTCGAGTTTCTCGATAAGTTCCGGCGAGCGCTCGAATTCGTCCGACGCGACCATATTCCCGAGCGGCTCTCCTTCGCGAGGAATCGGGAGCGTCTCCGGCGCCTTGCCGTCGACCCCGAGGATCGGCCAATCGTCTTCCCATTTGACCGGGATCAGATACGGAATTCGCCCGACCGCTCCGGAATCCCGAAACAGATAGGCGAACCAGTTCCCGTCGACTCCCTCGAAAAGCGTACCTTGCGCGATTCCGCGATCTTTAAAAATAACCCGACCCTCGTAGGGCCCCTCGATCTTATCGGAGCGGAAAATAATCTCGGTTCTCATGTCCCCTTGCGGCCACGAGATATTGCAGACGTAGTACTTCCCGTTCCGCTTGAACATTTGCGAGCCTTCCGCCGGAAGCCCGATCCTGCCCCCCGCGACTTTTCCCGCGTCGCGGATAACGATCTCGTTAAAGCCTCCCTCTTTAAACCCGGACAAGTCCTCTTTCAGTTCCGTTAAGCGCAGATCCCCCGCGCCGTAAATCAGATACGCTTTCCCGTCGTCGTCGAAGAAGAGCGAACAGTCGTGGCACATTGGGCGAAACGACTTGACGTCCCATTTTCCCGCGACGTCGCGCGTCGAGTAAATATAAGTCTTGCCCGTCGTTCCGGAAAAGACCGCCAAATAGAAAACCCCGTCCTTATGGCGAAGCGAGCTCGCCCAAGTCCCGCGCCCGTACGAACTTTGACCGTTCCGAAGCGCGAGCGCGTCCGGAACCTCCGTCGCGACGTCGCAGTACCCCGCGATCTCCCAGTCGACCAGATTCTTCGAGCGCATAATCGGAACGCCCGGGAACATGTGCATCGTCGTGGAGCTCATATAATAGGCGTCGCCGACCCGAACGACCGACATGTCCGGGACGTCCGCCCAGATATTCGGATTCGTCGCGTTCTCTTGAGCGAGCGAAGAGCCGGAAATCGCGAGCGCGAAAAGCGCGAGACAGAAGAGGGAAACCCGCGTCGACATTGCGTTCTCTTTCACTATTGGGGACAATACGAACCGCGAAGATCGACGATTCGATCCCGCTCTTTTGAAAAGATAACGGAGCGAGTCCCCCGCGTCAACGAAAAGACCGAAAAATATCCCTTTTTTATCGAAAGTAATTGAGCGACCGCGTTTTCAAACCCAAAAAAGAAAGCGGGACTCGACGCCGCGCCGATCCCGCTTTTATCGAACTCGTTGAAATCGCTCGACTAGCGAACTATTTAGCCTCTTCTTCCGCCTCTTCGTATTTTTCGAGCAACTCCTCGTCTTGCGCGCGCTCGCGAATATCGTCCTCGATAATCCACGCGAGCCGACCGAGCAATCGCAAGTAGATCGCCGGGATCCACGTCAAACCCAGCGAGAGCAAGAGCGCGACGAGCGCCACTTTGCCGAGGCTTTGCTTTTCGCCGACGTCGCCGACCACGTGGTCGTGCACCGCGAACCACAGCATAAAGAGCACGTATCCGATCGTCCCGAAGAGGAACGCGTAAGAGATCGCGAAGAAACATCCCCAACTCGACGCGACGTACTTCAAGCTCTTCGCCACGTCCTTCGTGAGCAGAACGAACAGCGCGTCCGCTTGGAGGCACGATAGATAGAAAATCGGGAGCAAACAGGTCGCCGAGAGCGCGAACCCCGCCGACGGATTGAGCCCGAGCAGGTGAAAGACGACCGCCCCCGGAAGACCGCCGAGCCCAATGAGGCACAGAATCCAAGCGAATTGCCCGAGACCCCCGAGAAAACTGTACTCCGGCCACTCGCTAAATTTGTCCGACCCGCTCGCCGTCTCGCGGAAAATGTGCATAAGCAAAGGCAGCGCGAAAACGCCCCACACGAGGCAGAAAAGCAAAAGAACGATCTTGTCGCCCCATATGCAGCTTAGAAAGTCGCTCAGCGCCACGAGGTGCCGATCCGCGCTGTTCAACGACTCGGAGACTTGCTTGGAAAGCGCTCTCGTCATAAAGTGCGTCGCGGGGAACAGCGTGATAAACCCCGCCCCCGTGATCAGACACATGCGCAAGAGCGTCTGAACCGAGAAAAACGGCGCGAAGAGATTGTCCCAAAACGGGCGCTCCGGCAATTTCGCGCGTTTCGACGCGGCGGGCGTCTCCGGCTCCAGCGCTAGGTCGCGCTGTTTGCGACGATACAGATCGTCGATCGAAACTTGACTCTCGTCCGCGAACGGATCGTATTGGGAACCCGACTTCTTGGACTCGACTTTCTTGCCTTTCTTCGGCTTGTAGCGCCGCTCCGACTTCTTCCCCTCTTTTTCGTCGATCTTGTCCGCGACGACGCGTTGGAGATCCATGACCGTGTAGCCGGTCGACGTCGGAACCGATTCCGGGGTCGATTCGGGCGTCGAAAGCCCGTACACGTCCGGCTCGTCTTCGGCCGATTTCGGGGCCGCGATCGTCGGCGCGTCGTTCGCCGAGCCCATTTGAGCCGCCAATGCGCTCGCGTCGGCGGATGCCGACCCGGAGCCGATTTCGTAACCTCCGCCCCCTTGTTCTGCGGGAACGAAACGATAACCGTATTGCCCGTCCCCTTGCAATTTAAATTCCTCGGACTTGCTCTCGTTCGAAGAGGCGTCGCTCGGCGTTTGAGAGTCGTCGACAATCGACAGACCGTCGTCTTCGTTCAAGTTGGATTGATCGTCGGCGGGCATGGCGGCTTCCCCTATTTGCGGTTGATTTGGAATCGGCGCGCGAAATCGACGGCGCCCGGCGCGAATTATAGCCGATAATCATACGAAAATCAAGCGTTTTTTGTCCGTTCCCCCAATTTCCCATTTTAATCGGGGGATTGTCAAGAACGTTTTTTGATTTACGATGGTAACGGATCGCGGGTAAGGCGAAATCGCTCAAAGGTATCGAGCCGTCTTGTTCGCGCTAAGCAAGGATCTCGCTATGCAAAATTTGCCCCTTTGTTCTTCCGACTCTCGCTCTCGTTTGCCCGAGTTGACGCGGCGGATTTTCGAGTCGTACGCCCAGTCGCCCGCCGTCGATCGGCTCGACCGCTGCCCTCTGCCGAACAAAGAGACGATCGTCGAGATCCTCGGCGACCTGAACGAGATCCTTTTTCCCGGGTATCGGCGGCGCGACCGGCTCAATATGTCGAACGTGCTCTACTACGTCGGGAATCTCGTCGACAAAATCTTCGACTCCCTGAGCGTCCAAGTCGCGCGCGCCCTCTGCGGCGCCGGTTCCGACGCTTGCGATTCCGGGAAACGCTCGGAGTACGAAAAGCAAGGGGAAGAGAAGACGCTTCAATTCGTCTCTCAGATTCCCGATATTCGCGCCGCCCTCGCCAAAGACGCCGAGGCCGCGCTCAAAGGCGACCCCGCCTGCAAATCGATCGACGAGGTCATCTTCTGTTATCCCGGCTTCGACGCCATCGTCGTCTATCGAATCGCCCGCGCCCTCCGCGAACTTGGAGTCCCTCTCGTTCCGCGCATTATGACCGAAATCGCCCACTCCCGAACCGGCGTCGATATCCACCCCGGCGCAAAAATCGGCGAGTATTTCTTTATCGACCACGGAACCGGCGTCGTGATCGGAGAGACGTGCGAGATCGGAAACTGGGTCAAGCTCTATCAGGGCGTTACCCTCGGCGCTCTCAGTTTTCCTACCGACGAGCGCGGCGAACTCGTCCGCGGCAAGAAGCGGCACCCAACCCTCGAAGACAACGTCGTCGTTTACGCCAACGCCACGATTCTCGGGGGCGACGTCGTGATTGGGCGAAACTCCACGATCGGTTCCAGCGTTTGGGTCACCAAATCGGTCGAGCCGGATTCCACCGTCGTGATCGAGCGACCGAAGCTCGTCGTTAAATAGCGAGAAAAGAACCGAATCTAAAAAGAGAAATCCAAAGAGTCGCAAATTGTTCCAATGAAACCGAGAGCGTCTTTCCGCGCGCTTTCGGTTGTTTTTTTGCGTATTTGTCGAAATTTGAGCGATCCGTTCGCGATCTTTTCAAAGAGTCCAAACTATATATAACGAAACCGGGAGCGCGTTTCCGCAAGCTCCCGGTTCTTTTTTTGCGATTTTTTCAAAAAAACTCGCGATTAGTTCATCGAGACGGTCTCTTGGCCCTTAGGAGTCGCCATCGCGCCCCAGACGCCGTGGAGCGACGGTCCCTTGTAGAGTTGGTCCTGCGATCCGCCCATAATGTTGTTAATGTCGCCGCAGTCGATCGTCTCGGAAACGAAACGAACGGAGCCGTCGAGCATCGAGACGTTCGCGCCGCCGCCGTGATTGCTGGACGCGGAGCAAAGCGTCCACGTTCCGGCGTCTTGACCGCCGGAGCCGGAGCAACTCGGCGAGTTCGGCGGAAGAGCCGCCATGAAGTTCGTGCTGCAGCACGTGCTGATGCACCAACGACGACCCTTTTGATAGTAGGTCGTCAAACCGTCGGCGAACATTCCGTTCGAGCCGCGAGTGTTCAAGCAAGCGGCGGGAGCCAATTTGTTAAGACCGGAAACGTAGGCGACGCCCGTTTTGTAGTCGTTTCCGTTCTCGCCGATGACGTCGGAGACGTTGATTTCGGCGAACCCGATCGTGTTGCTCGTCCCGTCCTTAATGTGCGCCCAAGTCGTGCGACCCGCCGCGTCGCCGTTGACGAACACGCCGCGACGATTCTTTTGACCCTTAAGCGCGTCGCCGCCGTCGTTCGCCGTGCAGGCGTCGCCCATATTGCAACCGTAGTTGTTGCGACCGAGGTGGTTGACCATCGATTTCGACTGTTGCGCGGCGCCGTCGGACGGGCAAAGGAACGCGTCGATCGCCTTGGTGTACGGGTGATCGGAGTGGTCGCCCGCCTTGTCGCCCTCGGTCGGACTCGGAAGATCGACGCCGCCATTGCTGTCTTTCCATTCCTGAGCGTAGCTCGTGATCGTGTTCATCAGGGGCTCTTGCTCAATGTAGGGAAGGAGCAATGTGTGAACCGAAAGACGGTACAAACGGCTGTCGTGATCTTTACCGACCGCGAACCGCGTCCAGAACTCGTCTTTGTATTGGTTCGGAAGGCGCTTGTTCGTACTTTCGAAGTTTTGAACCGCGAGCGCGAGTTGCTTCATATTGTTGGTGCACTGCATGCGGCGAGCCGCCTCGCGAGCCGCTTGCACGGCGGGAAGAAGAAGACCGATCAAAATGCCGATAATGGCGATGACAACTAGCAGTTCCACGAGGGTGAAACCGCGACGGGTGGAGTTGGACATTGTCGCTTCCTATGGACAGGATTACGGGAATATCGATAAAGACGGTTTAACGCGTCGGAACGCGCCCCAAAAGAACTCCTTTCGCTTCTAGTCTCGAAGGCCGCGAGCGATTAGAGCCGCTAAGATCGTATTCTACACTATTAATACAATCCTTCAACCGGTTTGACGCCATTTCTTCCCGTTTTGTTCCAAACTTTTCTTTATAAAGAGATACAAACGAAAAAACGAGAAGAATCCGAAAGGACTCTCCTCGTTTTTTCAAATTCTCGCGAAATTCGACGCCGAATTAGTTCATCGAAACAGTTTCTTTTCCGCGCGGGGTGGCCATCGCGCCCCAGACGCCGCGGGACGGACCGTTGTGCTTTTGATCCTGACCGGCGGTTCCCATAATCGTGTTGAGATCGCCGACGTCGATCGTCTCGGAAATGAAACGAACCGAGCCGTCGACCATGCAGACGTTCGCGCCGCCGCTGTGGTTGCTGGAAGCGGAGATCAAGCCCCAAGTGGCAACGTCTTGAGCGTCGGTTCCGGCGCAACTAGGCGAGTTCGGGGGAAGGCAAGCGACGAAATTCGTCCAACCGCAGCAGCTCAATTGCCAACCCTTGCCCTTTTTCGCGTAGGGACCCTTGCTAGTGTCGACGAACATGCCGTTTTGCCCGCGCATCGCCAAGCAGACCGACGGAGCTTGAGCGTGCATCGTCGTAACGTAGCAGATGCCCGTTTTATAGTCGTTTCCGTTGTCGCCAAGAACGTCGGAGACGTTGATTTCGCCGAACGCCATCGTGTTGCTCGTCCCGTCGGTAATGTGCGAGAGGGTCGTGCGACCGGCGTCGCAACCGTTCACGAAGACGCCTCGACGCTTCTTTTGACCGATCTTCGCGTCTCCGTCCGAACCGTTCGCCGTGCAGGCGTCGCCCCAGTTGCAAGCGTAGTTGCAGGGTCCAAAATATTCGGGCATGCCTTGCAGACTGGCGGAGTTGCCGTCCGACGGGCAAATGAACGCCGGAATCGCCGTCTTGTACGGATTGTCGGCGACTTCCGTATTGGTGTGGTCGGTTACGCTCGGCATCCCGGCCCCGCTGTCTTTGTAAGCCTGAGCGTAGCTCGTGATTTTGTCCATCAGCGGTTGTTGCTCAAGGAACGGGAGCAACAGCGATTGAGCCGATAGACGCGTCAGGCGGTTGTAGCTCTTGTTCACGGGGTCGTACGCCATCCAGAACTCGTCGCAGTACTGGTTCGGGAGGCGCTTGTTCGCGCTCTCAAAGTTCGCGAGAGCCAAGCCCATTTGCTTCAAATTGTTCGTGCATTGCGCGCGACGAGCCGCCTCGCGAGCCGCTTGCACCGCGGGAAGGAGGAGACCGATCAAAATGCCGATAATGGCGATGACGACTAGCAGTTCCACTAGCGTGAAACCGCGACGGGAGTTGTTGGACATTGTCGCTTCCTATAAGTGGAAATGGGAAAATATGAATTAAGGACGCTTATGGGGTCGGAACGAGCGCCGCCAAAAAACCTCGCCTCTAACTCCGACGGAGCAAAGCGATCCAGTCTCTAACGATAGCATTTTACGCCGTTGACGCAACCCGCCAACCCCTTGGACGCAATTTCTTCCCGTTTTGTTCCAAACTTTTCTTTTTAAGGAGATACAAACGGAAAAACGAGAAGAACCCAACCGGATTCTCCTCGTTTTCTTGCAATTTCTCGAGTTGCGAGACCAAAATTAGTTCATTGAATAAGTCTCTTTTCCGCGCGGGGTGGCCATCGCGCCCCAGACGCCGCGGGACGGTCCCTTGTGCAGTTGGTCTTGACCGGCGGTTCCCATAATCGTGTTGAGGTCGCCCGTGTCGATCGTCTCGGAAACGAAACGAACCGAGCCGTCGATCATGCAAACGTTGACGCCGCCGCTGTGGTTGCTGGACGCGGAGATCAAGCCCCAAGTGTTCTCGCCTTGAGCGTCCGTTCCGGCGCAGCTCGGCGAGTTCGGGGGCAAGCAGGCGACGAAGTTCGTCCATCCGCAGCAGCTCAGTTGCCAACCCTTGCCCTTCTTCGCGTAGGGACCTTTGCTCGTATCGACGAACATGCCGTTTTGACCGCGCATCGCCAAACAGACCGACGGAGCTTGCGAGTGCATCGTCGTTACGTAGCAAATGCCCGTTTTATAGTCGTTTCCATTGTCGCCAAGAACGTCGGAAACGTTGATTTCGCCGAACGCCATCGTGTTGCTCGTGCCGTCCGTGATGTGCGAAAGCGTCGTGCGACCCGCTTGGTAACCGTTCACGAAAACGCCGCGACGATTCTTTTGACCCTTAATCGCGCTATCGTCGGTGGATCCGTTCGCCGTGCAGGCGTCGCCCCAGTTGCACCCGTAGTTGCAAGGTCCGAAGTAGTCCGCCATCGTTTGCAAGCTAGCCGCGTTGCCGTCCGACGGGCAAATGAACGCCGGAACCGCCGTCTTGTACGGGTTTTCCGCGACGTCCGTGTTGTTAATGTCGGTCGGGCTCGGCATCGCCGCGCCGCTGTCTTTGTACGCTTGAGCGTAGCTCGTAATTTTGTCCATCAAAGGTTGTTGCTCGAGATACGGAAGCAACAGCGATTGGACCGAAAGACGCGTCAGGCGGCTGTAGACCGCGCCCGTGTCGTAGCCCATCCAGAACTCGTCGCGATATTGGTTCGGAAGGCGCTTGTTCGCGCTTTCGAAGTTCGCGAGAGCCAAGCCCAATTGCTTCATGTTGTTCGTGCATTGCGCGCGACGAGCCGCCTCGCGAGCCGCTTGAACGGCGGGAAGCAAAAGCCCGATCAAAATGCCGATGATCGCGATGACGACCAACAGTTCCACGAGCGTGAAACCGTGATTGGCGGATTTCTTCATTGTATTAATCCTGTCTGTAAGTTTTCTTGAGACGAGCGTTCGCCTATCCGTTCGTCGGAAAAAAGCGCGACTTCGCGCGAAAAATGCGTTATTTGGAGCTCAACTCAAAGTCGATTTTGTTGTCGCCCTTAACGACGCTCGCGGTCAAACCCGATTGCTTCGGATCCCCGTACTTCTTCGGAATCGCGCTCTCGGTAACCTCGTCGCTCACGATTTCGCCTTCGGCGTTCTTTTCCGCTTCCTTAACGACCTTTTGGCAGGTGATCGTAACGACGTACTCGCCCGGGGTGGTTCCCGCGCCCGGCGCGCCCTGCGGGGTTTGGATCTTGTAAACGCCGCTCGCGTCGGACTTGCCGACCGCTTGGTCGCCCGTCCCGCCGGAGGGCGTGAAGAAAATGTTCGCGTCGGCAAGCGGCGCGCCGTCCAAGGTGATCGTACCGGTAACCGGCGACGTCTTCAAAGTTTTCTTGCCGCAAGAGGGCAGAACCGCGACGATCGCGATTAACGCGACCGCGAACAAAAATCTCTTGTTCATATCAATCTCGATTGCGTTGGGGGAGAGGGGAAAACGCCGGGGCGCCCGAGCGCCGATCCGCGCGAAACGAACTCGAAACCCTCCGTCTTTGGACGGCTTTTTGCCGAGAACGTTTCAACGTTTTCGCAAATATTATCTTTAACGGTTTTTTGCCGAATCAAAACAACACGAGCCGCCCGTCGAGCATATCGGGCAACTTCTGCTTGACGAATCGCTCGATATCGCGCTGCGAGTAGCGAACGCTAAAATGGGAAGCGATAATCGTCTTGTTCTCGAACTTTTCGCGACGCTCGACGTAATCGTCGACGCTCATATGCCCGGACGACTGGTTCAGGTCGTCCCCGGTCGCGGAAACGTGCGTCATTTCCGCGACGAGAACCTCCGCTTTGTACATGTCCGGATTCTCGTCGAGCCCGCGAGGCGAGCTGTCCCCAAGGTACGCGAACCGAGGGAAACGGATCTCGTAAGAAATCTCGACCCCGGCGAGGTTCAGATCGCGGATCTGTTCCCCGCTCAATTCCAAATACTCCGGCTTGAGCTTCTTGCGCCGCTCCCAGACGATGTACCCGACCGAAGGCACGCGATGGTGCGTCTTGTGAACCGAAACGACTAGCTCGCGCGACAGCTCGATCTCGTCGCCCGGGCGCACTCCGATCAGCTCGCAGGGCAACACGCTTTGTTCCAAGCGGCAAAACGCGCCCAAGAATTGCCGAAGCTCCGCGACCTTTTGCTCCGGCAGGTAAATCGTCGGCGGTTCCATAAGCATCATGCGCCGCCGCGCGACGTAAGCCGGGAGAGCCAACACGTGATCCATATGCGCGTGGGAAAGGAACCAGCGCGGAACCCCCATAAATTCCCACGGCTGCCACCCGAGATCGAACCCCATCTTGTACTCCGGAATTCGCCAGAACGTCATCACCGGCGCTCGCGAAAATCCCTCGACCGTAAAGCGCTCGCATTTAAGCCTACGGTACGACGAACCCTCCGAGTAGGTCGCGAACTCGTTCGAGGATTCTTTCTTTTTGGAATCGGGCATACCTTCTTTCCCTTTCGCCACAAAACCGAAACGTCATTATAACGGCGTTTCCCGACCGCGCAAGGGAGAGCGTCGCGATTTTTGCCCGATCCGACCCGAGAAATCAAGCCTCCTCTTCTTCGGCCTCTAATTCCGCCTCGTACTTCTCGCGATCGACGTCCTCGAGCGAACGGCGCGAGCGCTGAACTCCGTTCCTTACCATGTCGGTGTATATGTTGACGTCGTCCACGATTTGGAAGTCGTACATCCCGACGCAAAGGAAATCGGCGCCCCCTTCCAGCGCGAAGCGGAACCCCTGTTGCGGCGTTACCGCCCCCGCCGCCAGCGTCTTGAACGCGATCCAAGGTTCCGGACGCGTCGCGAAAAACTCGCGCGTCTCGTCCGGCTTGCGGCAAAAGACGTTGTCGTGTTCCGTCGGCGCTTGCGCGGACCAGTAGTCGAGCGGGTGGTACGTCTTCATCCAGAAGTCCGGGACGATCCCCTTATCGAGAATCGCTTTTAGGGTCGAGATATAGTGAGCCCCGATTCCGACCGGCAACTTCGCGTCGCGAATCGTCGTAACGATCGCCTCGATTTTATCGAAATTCCCCTCGCGAACGAGCCGGTCGCACGTTTCGCCTTGGGGATAGATCGCGACCGAACCACAGTCGATCGTTCGCTTAACGACCTCGAGATCGTCGGTGCATTGGGAAATGAGCTGGATCTTGCCGTCCGTCCATTTCCAGTAGTTCTCCATCATTTTCCCCTGGTTCCAGTCCCCAAGGAACGCGTTGATTCCGCACTCCTCCGCGAGCATGAACGTTTCGACGCACTTTTGCTCCGTGTGGTACGCCTTAATTAGGTCGGAGACGTAGATCAAGTCGCGCGAGTGCGCGTAACCCCCGATCAAATTCCCGCCCAAAATCATTCGGCTAATAGTCAAATCGCCGATTTTGGCGAGCGGAACCTTCTCGTTCAAAGGCGCTCGCGGCTTGACGTTGAACGACGTTCGCGTTGCTCCCGACGTCCCGTCCGCTTTGGGCGCCTCGTCCTGGGCGCGAGCCTCCGCCGCTTCCGCGAGCCTGCGCTCCTCAAAACTGCGGAATCCGACCGTCGCCGCCGCGACTCCCGTCAGCGCCGCCGTCTTAATCGCCGTTCGGCGCGAAATACCGTCGTTCTCGTGTTTCTTCTCGCTCATTCTCGATTCCTCGCGTTTTGGGGCCTCTTGACGCAAACGCCGTCGATCGGCGTCTTGCGGTTGTTTCCTCTATTCTATCGCGCGCGAGCGCTTCCCGCAAGAGACTCCGAAACTTTCTATTGGTTCTCTTTGTCTCCGCCCGTCATTTTCTTCCACATGTCCCGGAACGGACGAGCTTTTTCGATCGGGGTTTTGTCCGTCGGCTCCGGCTCGCGCTCCGGGAAGACGCTCCACCACGCTTTCTTCACGCCCGGCGCCGCCTCCTGATGGATCACCGGCGATTTCAAATTTCCCTCGACCCTGATCTGCGCGATCTGGTCCCCGACCTCGCCGATCACGTCCGAAATCACGGGAATTTGGTTCTTGGCGTTCCCGAGTCGCGAATTGAGCTCCAAGTCGATCAGATTCTCTTGCCCCTTAAACGCGATCCAGCCTTCTCCGAAGAGCGTTAGCGCGTCTCCCTCCAACAGGACGTTTTTCAAATTGAGCCGATCTCCCGCCGCCTCGAACCTCGCGCGCGCTCTGCTAAACGCCGACTTGTCCGAGTCTCGAACGCTCAGTATTTGTAGTATTTTGACGATTTGCGGCAACTCGTACAGCTCCGCCTCGCGAACTTCGATTTCCCCGTCCCCCTTGAGCGTCTGAATCGAGCGACCCTCTCCTCGAAGATTCGCCCTCGCGTCGATAATCCCTTTCAGCGGCTTCGTTCCCGGCGCGAAATAGCGCGTCGCCGCCGCGAGTTTTCCCTCCAAAAGCGTCGCGGTGAACCGGTACGTCGCCGTTTCTCCAACCGCGACCGACCCGTCCGAAACCAGCGTCCCGTCGAACGCTCGCGCCAAGACCGGGCGTCGCCCGTCCGACGCCGCCAGCGCCTCCGAAAGCTCGAGCCCGCGCAAATTCCGATTTCCCGGTGGTTCCGGCTCCGCGCTTTTCTCCTGCGCTCGCGCGATCGCGACTCTCTCTCCGCGACGCGACGCCGTTTGGCCCCCCCTCGCCTCGTCGCGGGGCTTGTATTTCGGATCCGCGTCGATCCGCTCGCGAAGATAGCCGTCTTGGTAAAGGGGCGTCCTGCGAATCGCCGGCGCGTCCCGACCCCAGAACAGCTCCCCGCCGTCGAAATAGAACGGTCCCTTCAGATCCGCGATCTGCATTTCCTTATAATATAGCGAATCGAGATCGAACTCCCCGTACGCCAGCGTCGCGGCGCCCGTCGAAGCCGAGCCGAGCGTCTTGATCGAGCCGCATATCGCGTCGAGTTGGATTCCCGGACGCGCCGAGTTCTGCTGCCCCGCGATACGCAAATCCCAGCGCGCGCTCGTCTTCCCGCGCTCTCCCGGCTCCTTGACCAATCGGAGCGCTCCGTCGATATTAAAGCTCCCCGACGGATTGACGAACCCGATCAATTTGAGAGCCTCGCCCGACGCCGCGCTTTGCAAATCCCGATCGAATTGGAACTGGTCGATTCGCAAATTGGAGAAATCGACCGCCCAACCTTTGTCCGGGAGTTCCCTGTGCTTAATATTGGCGGAAATCGTCGCGCGACCGGACCGCGCTCGAAAACCCTCGACGTTCAGCGCCCCTTCTCGATAGACGAAAAGTCCCTCGATATCCCGCAACTCGTAGGGAATTTCCGCCGGGCGCGCCGACGTCGACCCTTTAGTCGGACGAGCCTCGAATTCTAGCGTCAACTTTCCGACGTCCGTTCGATGCGCCGTCCTTATCTGGCCGTTCGCGCGGCCTTCCAAGTTCAGCCGCTCGAAATCCTCCCGACCCGCGTAATGAACGAGCGCCGAGCGCAACTCGTCCCCCAGAGGGAAGTTCTGGACGTCCGTCGTTAGTTGGAAGCGCGTCGCGTCCGGAGCCAGCGGCGGATCCGTCGCGATCGGAACGCTCGCGAACAGCTCCAGCGGCGCGGGGGAGTCGTCGTCCGTCGGCGCGTCCGCGAACGACGCGCCCTCCTCGCCCGCTCGACTCGCGTTCGCGCGAAATTCCTCCTCGATCTCCTTGAGTCGTTTACCGTCGATTAGCGAACCCGACCCCCTGATCGAAGCCGCCCCGCTTTTGCCCGTCAAGTCGGAGAAGATCCAAGCGTTGTCCCGCATATAGAGAGACCCCGCGATCGACGCGATCGGAAGCGGAAAATACTCGTAAGTCAGCGAACCGTCTCGGACGTCGAATCGCGCCTCCAATCGAAGCGGATCCTCCGGATAGCGATCCCGATCGTAAGTTATTCTCAATCGCGCGTCGATTCGACCCGCCGGGCGAAGCGACTCCAGCGCCTTTCGGCGCGATTCCGGAATTGCCGCTAGTAATTTCGCGTCGATCGACCGATCTTTCGCGACAATCTCGACGCTCCCCTTCGGCTTCGACAGCGCGTCCGAAAATTTCCCGACGATTCGCAGCCCCGGTTCCGCGTCTCCGCTCCCTTCCGCCAAGTCGAGCGCGATCGCGCCCTTCGCGTCGAGCGAGACCGTCCCCGCGAGCCGTTCGAGCGGGTAGGGGAACCCTTTGCACAAAACGTCCGCGTCCGTTCCCGAGATTTTGAGCTCCTTCGGCGCCCAATCGCCGTTCGGCCCTCGTTTCTCTAGCTCCGCGTCGACGTCGACCGTCGCCGAGAACTCGTAGTCGTCGACGAATCCTCGAATCGCGTCGATCGTCTCCTTCGGCGCCGTTCCCGATTTCTCCGCGTCCGCCAGCGCGCCTCGGATCGTCGCCGAGTCAAGCCTAAAATTCTCGATTCGCGTTCGAATCGTCTCCGATTTTGGTTCCTTAAACGACCCGCGCCTTAAATACGACGACTCGAATCGCGCAGCGCCGCACCGCGCCGAGAATTTCTCGACCGACGCCCCCTCGTTCGACGCCGCGTACCTCGCTTCGACGTCCGAGAGCGGGTATTTCAGCGCCGGAGTCGTCGCCGCGCACTTGACCGCCGCCCCATCGATCCGGTACCGAAAATCGCCGGGCGACTCGAAGTCTCCCTCGATCGCGAAATCAAGCGACGTCTTGCCTTGGATCTCTTTTAACGGAAACGATTTAGTCGGAATAATTTCTGAAATCAACTCGAGCGCCGCGCTAAAATCGAGATTCTTCGCCGAGCCCTTCGCGCTCCAACCGACCGACGAAACGAGCGCCTCCGCGTCGATCGCCTCGACCGTCGGATTGGAAATCGCGATCTGGATTGTCCAATCGTCCCCCTCCGCTTTTAGCGTCGCGTTGATTCCGCGCAGCGACTTGCTCCCCGACCCGGTTCCCGACTTCAACTCGACCGTCGCGTCGACAATCTCGATTTCCCCGAACTCCGCGTCGCTCGAAGACCGGTTCGGCGCGAGCGCTTCGATATCGTTCCTCATATTGGCGAGCGTAATTCCCGTTCGCCAGACGGGGCGTCTTAAAACGACCCTATTGGCGGCAAAGACCCCTCCGAACAGCGTCGACGCGTCCAGCTGGCCGTCGAGCGCGATCTCCTCGACCTCGAGGAGCGCCGGAGCGCTCGCCCCCGCGTCTCGTCGCGCGAACTTTACCCCCGTCAGCCGCGCCCCGCGAGGATCCAAACGCAGCGAGTCGAACGACGTCTCGACCGACGGAAAGCTCGCTTGCAGCGCCTTTTCCGCGACCCCGCGAACCCGAGTCCCCCCCCGTTTGTAGACGATTCCCCCGACGACCCCGAGCGCCAATAGCGACAAAAACAGCGACCAGCCCAAAAAGCGCTTGATCGCGCCGAGCGCCGTTCGCTTGCGAGGAGTCTTGATTTTGCGAGGTTTCGACATTGCCTTCGAGCGTCGTTAATCGTTTTTGAGCGCGTAAATTCGTTGTTATTGGAATAATCCCTTGCCCGGGCCGAAAGATTACTCTTTTTTACGGAAAACGTCAAGCGACTTCCCGATTTTTTACGCTTTAATAGAGCCTCCGTTGCAAACTTTTTTTAAAGAGTTCAAAGAAATTTTGTTTTTTTGGCGGAGTAAATGCAAACAAGGGTTTTGTAGGGCGATTTGACGCTTTTCGCAACGCTACAAAATGTATCGTTTCGAGACGCCTAGCGCGAAATAAAGCGTCGATTCCGCCGCCGAGACGTTTGGCCTCGTTGTTCGTCGTTCCGTTTCCCTGTTTTTTTGACGAACCCTCGGCGACTCGTCTCGCGTCCTCGACCAAAAGGTCGGAACAATCGGCGCCTCCGATACGGGCGTTGCGACCGGCGCGGCGTTTCCCCGCTTGGAAACCCTCCTTGCGAAAAAACGAACCGCGACGGGAACCAACGATAACGGCTCGCGTCCAAAGAACCAAACAGGAGCGGAACGTGAACGACGAGGAATTGATCGACAAGACGCTTGCCGGCGATATGTCGGCTTTCGGTCTTTTGGCGACCAAATATCAAGATCGCGTTTACAATCTGGCGCTCCCGATCGTCGGGACCGTCGACGACGCGATGGACGTCGCGCAAGAAACTTTCTTGCAGGCGCTGTCGCATCTCGGTAGTTTCCGGAGATCGAGTCGATTTTATACTTGGCTCTATCGGATCGCCTACAACTGCGCCGTCGGAAGGCTCCGGCGGCGAAAGAGAACCGTCTCGGTCGACGCCGTCGTCGACGAGTACGGGGAAACGTTCGAAGCGAACGTGGAGGCTCCCGACGCGAGAGCGTCCTTGTCCGACGACGCGCGATTGCTCAAAATCGCCTTGGACAAGTTGCCTCTGGAATACCGAGCCCCGCTAATCCTCCGAGAAATCGAGGGCGCGAACTACGAACAGATCGCCGAAACCCTCGACATCCCGGTCGGAACCGTCCGAAGCAGGCTCCACCGAGCGCGCGCCTCCCTGCGCGTCTCCTTGGAAAGAGCCGGAGTCAGGCGATAGCGGCCCCTCGATAAAATCGACGAATACGACGACAACCGCGGCCCCAAATTCGGGTCGCGCAACGAAAGAGCCGCGCTTCGCGGCGCCGCGTCGAGGACGTCGAATGCAAAACGAAACCACCGTTGATCGGCAAAAACTAGAGGAATTGGTCGACCTACTGGTCGACGGCGAGCTGTCCGAAGAGGCGGCGCGCGAAGCGGAGAAGGCGATCCAAGCCGACGAAACCGCCAGCGCGGAATACGCCGCCGCCATCGGAATCCGAGAGGGGCTCGCCAAGTTGCGCGCGGAATTGCCCGAGGGATTCGCCGAGCGGCTCCAAAAGGCGATCGCCGAAAGCGCGCCCCAATTCGCCCCGACCGCGAGGCGAGCCGCTCCCGCCGGAGTTTGGCGCGCCCTCAAAAACCCCCGAGCCGTCGCCGGGCTCGCCGCCTCCGTCGCGGTCGCCGTCGGCGTCGTTTACCAAACCGCGACTCGGGAAAAACCGAGCCCCGTCGACGTCCCGGAAGGTCCGATCGTCGCCGAGAACTCCGTCCCGCCCGAGCGTGTCGTTCCTGAAGACCCCGACGTTATGATTCGCACGCCGTCCCCCGCCGGGAATTTGCCCGAGTCGGTCGGCAAGCGCGACGAGCAAAGCGCCCTGTGGCTTAGCGTTTCCGTCGCCCCCGAGCGCGAGTTGAAAACCGCCGCTTTCGAGTTCAAGCGCCTGTGCGACGCCAAGGGAATCGAGTTCGTCAAGAACGGGGACGGGGAGTTCCTCCTCAAAGAGGTCGATCCCTCCGAGTGGCGCGAGATCGCCGAGAAAATGAACCCCGCCGACGCGCGCTCCGAATCGAGAGCGCTGAAGAGCTGGAAAGAAGATTCGAGCGAGCCGCGCGAAGTGCGCGTCCTCTTCGAGGTCGCCGAAACCGCGAGCTCCAAAACGCCCGTCGAAGAATGAGTCCAAGCGCCGCGAGCGTCGCCGCGCCCCTCTTCGAAACGAGCGAACCTATCGGCGACGTTTGCGAGCCTCTGTTTCAAGCCCGCAAATTCGTTGAAACCGTCAATCCCCGCCTTTCGGCGAGATTGAACAAAACCCCTTTAGGCGTTTTTCAAAAAAAACGGTCGTTTTTATTGGATAATCGCTTGAAAAAGTCGTTAAGGTTGTGTATCCTATTAACGACGGCGCAATGTCGGATCGCCCGTTGCGACTCCCGACCCTGCGTCGGCTATTATTAGAATTTGTTTCAAGGGCAAAGGTCATTAGCCGCGCGAGATTCGCTCGCATAGGCAAGCGTTGATCGCGTCGCTCTATTCCACAAAGGAAACCAAGTCATGAAAAAGACGTTCAAAGCCGGTTTTACCTTGGTCGAACTTTTGGTCGTCATCTCGATCATCGGGATGCTCGCCGGTCTGCTCCTTCCCGCCGTCCAGAATGCGCGCGAAATGGGGCGTCGCACCACTTGTACCAACAATCAGAAGAACATTGCTTTGGCTCTTTATGAGTTTCAGTCAACGAAGGGTAATTTTCCTCAGTTCCGTATTGTAGGCGATGCCTCGTATAAAGGCGTATGTGCGGAAGACTTCTATATGGACGGGGACGGTGTTCAATGGACTGTCCTCGGTTGGGTTCCGCAAGTCTTCCCGTTTATGGAACAGACTCAACTCTTCGATGTTGTCCAATCGGAAGGTACCTCTGCTTATACCAATGTGAACATCCCTTCCTTCCAATGTCCAAGCGCTGGAGGTTCGGGAGAAAATCTTTGTAACTACGTTGCCAACTGTGGTGGAGTTGATATTTCGGACGGAGATAAGGCTCTCGGTAAAGCGGTTGGGATGATGACCGATGGTTTGAACAATCTTGCTAAAAAAGTTTCTATTGACGATGTAAAAGACGGAACGACAAATACGTTGCTTAGTACAGAGAATATGCAGGCCGGGACTATTTGGGCTTCGCAGGAGTACTTGAACGGTTTTTGCTGGGATGTTCAGAACTTGGCTAATTATAACAGTAATACTAAGTTATACGCGGATGGTTTCATATATGCCAAAAATTATGGCAAAGTGTTTCCGATTCAGCCTTATGATGAAAGTTATCCTCTTCCTATGAAGCTGAACGGTGGACGCGATGAAGAATTCTCCCAGATGGCCTTTAATCTTAATACTGAAGCTATGGCATTTATGTATGCATGGGCTCGTCCAAGTTCTTCTCATCCGGGTATCGTTGTGGCATCGATGGTCGATGGTAGCGTTCGTACCGTGAACGAGGGGGTGAATTGGGAAGTTTTCGCTCGCGCAATGGCCCCCAATGATAAAGCTGCCGGTTTTGACAGTAAGCCACTCGATGTTTCGAAACTTGGCAACTAGTAATCGCGACATAGGAAGACCGCTAGCGGTCTGACTTTTGCCCTTGAAAAGCCAAATCGGGATCGGTTCTCGATTTGGCTTTTCTTTTGTCCCGGTTTCCCCGACGCGTCAAAAAAGAAACCGCCTTTTGTCCGAATCTTGTCGCGGCAAAAGGCGGCTCGCTATTTCCCGGCGCTCAAAGCACTTAGTTCAAACTACCCCCAGAACCCGCCGGGCTGGAACAACGGCGTTACCGTCTCTTCCCACAGCCCGAGGTCGCGCGTCCAGTCGAGGCAGTTGTAGCGGTACCGCAACTGCTGCGCCAGCGCGTAGCTCTTTTGAAGCCGCGCGCGCTCGATCCCGATTTCCTCCGGGGTCGACGGGGCTTTCGCCGCCGCGATAATCCCCTGGATCTCCTTCGCGGGCATAAGTTGAGCCGAGAGCCGCTTCTTTAGTTCCGACCAGTTGTCGCGGAACAGCTTAAGCCGTCGCTCGAGCTCGCTCGGCTCGACGAACTTCTTGCGGCATTCCCGCTTGACCGTCTCGTAAAGCCCGGAGGATCCGAAGTTTTCCTCCAGCTCCTTCTCGATCGTCTCCCAAGTCCGGAAGTTTCGCGGAATCGCCGCGATCGCCGCGTCGAACGTCCCCTCGGTCCAGTTCGCGAGAATCCGCTCGTAAAGCGCCGAAGTCGAGACCGTGCCGACCCCGACTTTGAACCCGTGCGACGGCGCCTCCCCGTTGAATTTGTGATGCTGGTTGTCCCAAAGGTGGCTGAACTGGTGCTCCGCCCCCGACGCCGTGCGCGACGTCTTCGCCTTCTGCATCGCCAGTCCGCTCATAATCAACCCTTCCATGAGGAACGTCAGCGCCTTGCGGTCCCCCGACGCCACTCCTTCCGGATTCGAGACCCAGTCGCGCAGCGAGTCTTGAACCAGCGACCAGGCGATTTCGTCGATCGGCTCCGTCCCGATGAGGTCGGCGAGAATCCAGTCCGCCCCGGCGGGAATCTTCGCGATTAGGTCCGCGAACCCCGCCGCGTTCATTTTGACCGGCGCCTTGCAAACGACGTCCATATCGATCAAAATCCCGCGAGGCGCGGGGCAGGAGAACGTCTGCTTGCACTCGTTATACTCGATCGAAGCCCCGAACGACGCGTAACCGTCCATCGAAGCCGCCGTGCCGACGACCATGTACGGTCGCTCGACCAGCGACGACGAGTACTTGCACAAATCGTTGACCGTTCCCGACCCGACCGCGACGGCGATCGCGTCCGTTCCCTCCAAACGAGGCTTCAGCATATCGACCAGCCGCATTTCCGCGTGCATCCCGGGCTCGTCGTAAATATAAGGCTCGTCGACCGAAACTCCCGCGGCGGCAAGTTCTTGCCCGACCCGATCCCCCGCCAAGCCGAACGTGGTAACGTCCGCGACGACGATCGCGCGCTTCCCGGGGAACAGCTCCTTAAAGAAATCCCCGACTTGCCCGAGCGTCCCCTCTCCGACGACGACCTTCTTCGTGTCGTCGCAATATCGAAGCGCCTTCTCGACCCGCGCCGCCGTTTCCGCGTAAAAATCTGAGCCCATCGCATGTCCTTTCCAAAAAGAGCCTTTTGCCGAGCCTCTCGGCCTCGAAACCTACCCGGCGCCCCGAGAGAGGCGCCGACCGTTCCGTTTCATTGTACTCCCCGGAGAGCGATTTGCAATAAGAAAAGCTCCCCGCAAACACTTCGCCCGCCCGGCCCGCCTTTCGAGAACTGCTTCGAACAAGCCGAACTCGACGAATTTCGGGCGATCCTCGCGAAGTCGCCGGCGAAATAAGAACCGCTTCGCGGACCTAAAGTAAATAACTCCGCGTCGTTCTTTGACGACGCGGAGTTATTTTTGTCTTGCCGTCGCGACTAAATCCCGAGGGAATCTTTGGTTTCGCGACTCCGAATCAGAAAGAGAACATCGAGTTGTCCGGCAACCGCCCAGCGGAGCCGGCTCCGTTCCGAACGCTCGGCGCGGGAACTTGCGAAACCGGCGCGTTTTGCGGAACCGCGTCGCTCGGCGCCGCCGCCACTTGGACCGGCGCGAAGGCGGGCGTCCCCGAAGTCGCGAACGCGAAATCCTCTTCGGCGACCGGCGGAGCCGCTTGGCTCTCGTCGGAGTCCCCCGAGCCGACCCCGTAGTTCGGGTCGACAAAGACCGGATCGTCGGAAATCGGCAACGGGACGAACGTTGGCGCGGGGACGTCGATCGGCGCCGACTCCGTCGTCGGAATCGACGGGAAATCGGAGCCTAGAGGACTCGCGCTAGGCGCGTCCAGCGCGGCGTAGTCGACCGGAACCGGTTCGAGCGTCGAAACTTCCGCCGGCGCGGGGACTTCGATCGGCGCGGGGACTTCGACTGGCGCTGGAATCTCGACCGGAGCCGTCTCCGTCGCCGGAGGAATCGGCTCGTAAGATCCGAACCCTTCCGTCGTCGGAATCGTTGGCGCGGCCGCGTTTTCCGTCGCGGAGGGCGCGTAACTCGAAAAACTCGGAGCCGTCGTTTCCGTCGCCGGCGCGACCGCCGGGACCGGCTCGGTTGTCGGAGCGTAGGCGGAACCGGAGGGAGTCGCGGAGCCAAAGGACGGCGCGATCGTGGAATAACTCGGAGTCGCGATCGGCGCGCTCGGCAGGTCCGCTCTCGCGAGAAGCGCGTCCGCGTAAGACTCTCGAGGCGCCGAGGCGACCATCGCGCTAGGCTCGCTCGGCAAACCGAACGCCTTCGCCTTGTGCTTCAGCTCGGGAACCTGTCGCCCGAGTCGCGTCGCGACCTGCAATAGTTGCTCTTCCGACTGAAGCCCTCGCTCGACTTCCCCTTGCGCGTAGTATTTGTCTGTCAGCATGGCGCGCGCCTCCAGCTCTCCGACCGCGTTCGTCAGCGGCTGGAGCGCGTTCGTCCGATTCACGCTTTCCAGAAGCGTAAGCCCGTAATAATACTGACCTTCAGGATACGACGGATCCCGATTGAGTAGTTCGACGAACTGTTGGTCCGCCGTCAAGTAGTCTTCCGCCTCGTAGCTCGTTTTCGCGAGCGCGAAGACGTACTCGTTGTTCTGAGGCGCGTATTGAACCGCCAGCTGGAATTCTTTCGCCGCCTCTTTAAAGAACATTTTTTTCCGTTCGACGAACCCGATTCGATAATGCGCGAGCGCGAGCAGTTCCGAGGGCGCCGTTTTGCCTTCCGGCGTCTCCAAGTACTTCTTGTACAAGCGAGACGCGTCGTGATAGCGCTTCTGCTCGAAATAAGAGTTCGCTTGAGCCAATAGTCGCTCTGGAGATTCCGCGATCTTTCGCCCCCCTCCGTACGGCGTCGCCGCGAGCCGAAGCGTCGTCGAATCGTTTCGCGTCTTTCCGAGCGGAGCGCTCGGATCCGGAAGATCCGAAACGTCTTGACTCAATCCCCCCGGACCAACGTAATCCGAAGAAGATCCGGACGAGTTGAGCGACGAGCACCCGAGCGGAATCAGCGCCCCCGCCAGTATTCCCGCGATTAGCGTCGTGTGAAAGACGTTCCGTTTCATTGGATTCGCTCCTCGATCGAACTCTCGTTTTCTAATAGGCTTCTCGGCGAACCCCGCCGAGTCTGTCGAGAACTATTCTCAACAAGCCGTATTGAACGTATCGACCGCGATGAAAGAAACGATTATTACAAAAAGAAAATTTTGATAAGTTTTAACGATTTTATCAAAAAAGGCGTCGCAAACCGAGAACGAACCCTCGGCTCGCGACGCCCTTTCGTCAATTCGACTCGCGTCTTTTCAGGTTAGCGTTTTTTTGGCCCCTTGTCGTTCCGACGAACCGCGTCCCTAAACGCGCCGAACTCGGAGAGGTCGATTTCTTCCATCTCGGGGTCGTCTTTTTTCGCGCTCGCCAGGCGTTTCTTCTGCTCCGCGAGATTCGGCTTGCCCCCGACCGGCGCGGGGTTGAATTTCTTCGGCTTTTTGGCGAAATTGTCCCCGCAGATCGCGCGAAGTTCCCCCTCCACCTCCGCGTCGAGCGCCTCGACGTCCAACTTCGCGTCCCGCGCTTCGAGCGATCGAGAACCGTCGAGCTCCGAGTCGTCGACTTCAAAATCGGGATCGTCGTAGTCGCTCGCCTCGAAATCTCGGTATTTCTCCTTCAATTCCGTTCCGAATGGGGAGAGCTCGATTTCGGCCAAAGGCTGGTATTTGGGACCCCCGCGCTCTAGTTCGCTCGAGTACAGAACCACCGAGTCGACCGGGGAACAGCCGATCGGCGCCTCCGCGCGCTCCCGAATCATTTCCGAAAGCGATTCAAATTCGCCTCCGTTCCGATCGCGCTCTTTGACTCGTCCGACCGTCAGGTGCGGGCTGAACTCGCGCCCCTCTTTCGGGAACCCGATTTTCTCCAATTCGTCCTCGATTCGTCGCGATAATTCGCGAAGTTCCTCGACCCCTTCCGCGACCCCGATCCACACCGTTCGCGGATTGGACGGATCCGGAAACGCGCCCAGTCCGTCGAACACCAAATCGAATTGCTCGAACTTCGCGCAAGCGCGCTCGATCGCCCTAATGACGCGGTGCAGCTCGGTCGTGGGCGTGTTCGCCCCGAGAAATTTCAGCGTTACGTGAAAGTTGTCGTCGTCGACCCACTTTACGTTTGGAAACGCTTTTTGCAGCGGCTTGATTAATTTGCGCGCCTCGCGGCGGATTCCCGGCGCGATATCGATCGCGACGAACGCGCGAACCGTCGATTTCATTTGCGCTTCCCTCACTTATTGAGTTGGATATTGTCGCGATGAACGAATTCCTCGTAAGGATACGACTCGCGCCCGAATTTTTGAACGATTTTATGCGACGAGAACCCGCAAATCGGCGCCCCCTCTTTCGACGAATAGTTCGTCAAACCGCGCGCGATCTCTCGTCCTTTCCCGTCGACGATCGAGACGACGTCCCCCTTTTTGAAGTCCCCGGAACAAAGAACCACTCCGACCGGCAGAAGGCTCTTGCCCCCGTCGACCAACGCTTTGACCGCTCCGTCGTCCACGACCAAAAAACCGGAGGGCGTTCGCGCTGAAGAGAGCCATCTCTTGCGCGCCGACTGCCTCCCTTGAGGATAGAAAAACGTCCCGACCTCTTCGCCGGAATAGATTTTCGAGAGGATTTGCGGGTCGTCCCCGTTCGCGATAATGACCGCGCCTCCCGCGTTCGTTACCGTTCGCGCCGCTTTCAATTTGCTCGACATTCCCCCTTTGCTGCGACTCGATTTCTTTTCCGCGACCATGCCCATTAGATCCGCGGACCAGCGCTCCACCTCCGGAACCAGCTTCGATTCCGGAAGACTCGGATCCCCCGTGAAGAGCCCGTCCACGTCCGTGAGAAGAACGAGCAACGGGGAGGGGAAGAGGTTCGCCACGAGCGACGCCAAGCGGTCGTTGTCCCCGAACGTTAGGCTCAATTCCGCGGAGCTCACCGCGTCGTTCTCGTTCACGATCGGAAGAGCCCCGTAGTCGAAGAGCGAGTTGAACGCGTTGCGCGTGTTCAAATAGCGCTCGCGTTGCGAAAGATCTCCCGCGGTCAGAAGAACTTGCGCCGCCAGAACCCCTTTCGCGTTCAGCTCTTGCTCGTAATATTGAATCAGCGTTCCCTGGCCGATCGCCGCGACCGCCTGAAGCTCGGGGTAAAATTTGGGGCGCGCCGAAAGACCGAGCCGACCCATGCCGGCGCCCACCGCTCCCGAGCTCACAAGCGCGACGCAAACTCCTCGTTCGCGGATCGCGCAAATCTCCTCCACCAATTGGTGGATTCGCTCGAGATTGAGAAGACCGTCCTTGGTCGTCAGCACGTTCGTGCCAACTTTGACCGCGAGATATTTGGTCGTTTCGACGATTTGTTGTTTCGATTGCTTGGTCATATCCTTCGGACCGCGCGAGGCGCGGCTCCGCTCCCGTCCGACGATGGAAAAAACCGCGATTTCCGCGGGTCTCGATATTGTGTCCGGAAATTCCGATTTTGTCAATAATGGTCGTCTCCTTTTTCCGGCTCTTTTGACTTTGGCGCCTCCCGTCTAGAAAGCGGCGATTTTTCTTTGACGCGGTCTCTTTTCTTATTCGATTTTTTCGGTAAAATATCGGCGATTGTTTTGTGGCGAAGTCGCGCCGAGCGACCGCGCCGTCGCCAAATCATTCGTTGGACGGGAGAGTCGATTATGCAAATCTGGCCCGCGATCGACGTTAGGGGCGGGCGCTGCGTCCGCCTTCGACAGGGCGATTACCAGCGCGAAACCGAATACGGGAAATCTCTCGTCGAGATGGCGGAGCGATGGATCGACAAGGGCGCGAAGCGCTTGCATTTGGTCGATCTCGACGGCGCCAAAGACGGAACGACGGCGAATTACAAGGCGATCGCCGAGGTCGTCGTGTTCGCCAATCGCCGCGGCGTCCAATGCGAGCTCGGCGGCGGAATTCGCTCCGAAGAGACGATTCGCCTCGCCCTCGGCATGGGCTTGACCCGCTTGGTCGTCGGTACCCTCGCCCTCAAAAATCCCGAGTGGTTCGAGGAAATGTGCCAAAAATTCCCGAACAAGCTCGTCTTGGGAATCGACGCCAAAGGCGGTATGGTCGCCACCGACGGATGGCTCGAGGCCAGTTCGACCCCCGCGGTCGATTTGGCGAAGCGATACGAAGGACTCCCGATCGCCGCCCTCGTCTACACCGACGTCGCGACCGACGGCATGATGAAGGGCCCGAATATCCCCGAAGCCCTCGCGATGGCGAGCGCGACCTCGATTCCCGTCGTCGCCTCCGGCGGCGTTTCGACCGTCGACGACGTAAAGCGCCTGGCCGAGGCCGGGCTTCCCGCCTGCATTATTGGGCGAGCCCTCTACGAGGGCGCCATTGATTTGGAGGACGCCTTGGCGTTCGAGCGTCCCGAAGACAACCCGAAGCAAGGGAACTAAGATGAGACCCCGCGAAGAATCGGAGCGAATCGTTATCACAGGGCTCGGTTTGGCCGCCCCGAACGGCTCGAATCTCGCCGAGTTCCGCCGCGCTTTGCTCGCCGGCGTTAGCGGCGTCGTTCCCTACGAGATCCGTTATTTTGGAAAAACCTTCGCGGGCGTCTGCAATTGCGACGTCCTGAAATACCAAAGCAGGCGAGAGTTGCGTCGAGGCACCCGCGCCGGCAGTCTGTCGATCTACTGCGTCGGGGAAGCCCTCGCCGATTGCGGCGTCGATTGGGAGCGCGTTCCCAAAGACCGCGTTGGAGTCTATATCGGGGTTACCGAGCACGGGAACGTCGAGACTGAAAACGAAATTTACGAGATCAAACAGTACGACTACGACTGCTCCTATTGGTCTCATCACCACAACCCCCGCACCGTCGCCAATAGTCCCGCCGGCGAGGTTACCCTGCGCTACGGAATCACAGGTCCCCACTACTGCGTGGGCGCCGCCTGCGCCGCCGGAAACGCCGCGCTCGTTCAAGGGGTTCAGCAGTTGCGATTGGGCGAAGTCGACTTCGTTTTCGCCGGCGGAGTCTCCGAGAGTATCCACACGTTCGGGATTTTCGCGGCGTTCAACGCCCAAAACGCGCTCGCGAGAAACGACGACGCGACCAAAGCCTCCCGGCCCTTCGACAAAGATCGCAACGGAATCGTCGTCGCCGAGGGCGGTTGCGTTTACGTCTTGGAGCGCCTTTCCGACGCCAAAAAACGCGGCGCCAAAATCTACGGCGAAATTGTCGGTTACGGCATGAACAGCGACGCGTCCGATTTCGTCCTTCCCAACGCCGAGCGACAAGCCCAGTGCGTCCGAAAAGCCCTCGACAACGCGGGGCTCGCTCCCGAGGAAATCGATATCGTCAACGCCCACGCCACCGCCACCGTCGCCGGAGACTCCCTAGAAATCCAAGCCCTTCGCGACGTCTTCGCCGACTCGAAAAAAACCTATATCAACAATACCAAGAGCTTTATAGGACACGCGATGGGCGCCGCCGGAGCTCTCGAGCTCGCCGGAAATTTGCCCGCCTTTGACGACGGCGTCGTTCACCCGACGATCAACGTCGACTCCCTCGATCCCGATTGCGAGATCGAAAACCTCGTGCTGAACGAGCCCAAGCAAATCGGGCGCGTTCGAACTATTTTGAACAACTCTTTCGGAATGCTGGGAATCAACGCCGTCGTGATTGTTTCCAAATACGAAAGTTGAACCGCGTCTCTCCAAGACGCCCCATATACAAGGACCGATTTATGACCGCCGACGAACTTAGAGCCTCGATTATCGACATCCTCTCCGAAATCGCTCCCGACGAGGACTACGACGCCTTAAAAGACGACGTTACCTTCCGCGAGCAACTGAGCATGGACAGTATGGACATGCTCGACGTCGTTCTGGGGCTCCGTCGCCGATATAAGCTCCCGATTCCGGAAGCCGATTATCCGAAGCTCGCCTCGATGAACTCGACGATCGAGTATCTCCTTCCGCTCCTTAACGAAAAAGAAGCCTGAACCGCGCCGCCTCGACGCGACGTTTGTTGATCTTCGATTTGATCTGATTGGTGCGTTTGTGAGATTTTCCGCTCGAAATACCTTTCAACCTCGCGATTTTGTCTTTGGCTCGCGCGCTTGGCTGAACCTTGCCGGCCGTCCAAGGGACGGCTTTTAACGAACGCGACTCTCGCGCGCTCGAGAGCGCTCTCGTCGATTTGCTCGCGCGCCGACGATCCCTCGCCGGCGCTTCTGAAACGAACGACTCATTGAGAAGCAAGGTTTGATACTATGGACGAATCCAATCGCAAAATCGTTATTTTCGACACCACTCTGCGCGACGGCGAACAATCTCCCGGCGCCAGCATGAATCTCCAAGAGAAAGTCCAGGTCGCCGAGGCGCTCGTCGAACTCGGAGTCGACGTGATCGAGGCGGGCTTTCCCATCGCTTCCCCCGGCGACTTCGAATCGGTCCGCGAAATCGCGCGCGTCGTCAAAGGCTCGACCGTGTGCGGACTGGCGCGCTGCGTCAACGCCGACATCGACCGCGCCTGGGAGTCGCTGAAAGAGGCGGAAGATCCCAGAATCCACGTCTTTCTCGCGACTAGCGCGATTCACCGCGAGTTCAAATTGCGCATGACGCAAGAGGAGATCATCGCGCGAGCCGTCGCCGGCGTCGAGCGCGCAAAGGGCTACTGCGCCAACGTCGAGTTCTCCCCCGAGGACGCCTGTCGCACCGAGATCGATTTCCTCTGCAAGGTCGTCGAAGCCACCATCGCCGCCGGGGCAACCACCGTGAATATCCCCGACACCGTCGGGTACACCACCCCCGTCGAGATGACCAAGCGCATTCGGACTCTTATCGAGCGCGTCCCCAATATCGACAAGGCGATCATTAGCGTCCACTGCCACAACGATTTGGGCATGGCCGTCGCCAACTCCTTGGCGGCGGTCGCCGCCGGCGCCGGGCAAATCGAGTGCGCGATCAACGGGCTCGGAGAGCGCGCCGGAAACTGCTCCCTCGAAGAGGTCGTGATGGCGATGCGCACGCGGCGCGATCTGTTCAAGGTCGACTCGCGCGTCGTTTCGCAAAAGCTCGTTCCGACCAGTCGGCTCGTCTCCAAAGTTACCGGCTTGAAGGTGCCGCGCAATAAGGCGATCGTCGGGCAAAACGCGTTCGCTCACGAGTCCGGCGTCCACCAAGACGGCGTCCTGAAGGAGCGAACCACCTACGAAATCATGAGCGCCGAGAGCGTCGGGTTCGCGAAAAACGATCTCGTGCTTGGAAAACACAGCGGGCGCGCCGCCCTCGCCGATCGCGTTAAGTCTCTCGGCTTCGATCTTTCAAAAGAGCGACTCGACGAGGCGTTCGACGCGTTCAAGCGCCTCGCCGACCTGAAAAAGGAGGTCTACGACGCCGATATTATCGAGATCGTCGACGAAATCACCGGCGTGAAAGATCGTCGTCCCGAAGTCGATTGGAGCTACGTTTCCTACGACCTGAAGAGCGGGGTCGGCGAAGAGCCTTCGGTCAAAATCGTCCTGTCTCGCGGCGGAGAAGAGCGCGTCGTCGAGGCGAAAGGCGGAAACGGCCCCGTTCGCGCCATGTTCGACGCGATTCAGAAGGTCGTCGATTTCCCGATCGTCTTGAAGGAGTTCAAAATCGAGGCGATGTCCGGAGGTTCCGACGCCCAGGGCGACGCCTCCGCCGCCATCGGCGTTCCCAATTCCACCAAGACCTATTTGGGACGCGCCGCTTCCACCGACGTTTTTGAGGCCGCCCTCAAAGCGCTCGTCGACGCCGTCAATCGCGTCGAGCGAGAGCGAGTCGGCGCCTAATTCCGCGCCTACGGTCGGCGTCGTCGAGCTCCGGAGAAGGTTCGACGACGCCTTTTTGTTTCGCGTTTTCACCTTTTCCCGAAAAAATTGTTTTTTATTGGCGCTTTGTTCGTTAATTTCCGATTATGAACAGAGCGACGCGCCTCCGTCCCGAGACGTTTTGGCTCCTTTGGGCGTTAAGCGAGCCGAGAGAGGACGAATCGGCGCGTTTCCGCGAAGTTGGAGATTTTTTTCGTGCCTGCCAATCAACCTTCCGAAACCTTTTTTGGTCCGTCCACCTTGGTCGATCTTTTGCGCTATCGCGCGACGATCCAGCCGGACGACGCGGCTTTCGTTTATTTAACGGACGGCGCTAGCGCGGAGGTTCCGATTACCTACGGCGAGTTGGATCGCAGATGTCGCGCTCTCGCCGCTTGGTTGCAAAAACACGATATGAGGGGCAAGCGCGCCCTGTTGCTCTATCCCCCGGGGCTCGAATTTATCGTCGCGTTTTACGGGTGTCTCTACGCCGGCGCGACCGCCGTGCCCGTCTATCCGCCTCGGCGCAATCGCTCGATGTTGCGCATTCAGTCGATCGCCGACAACGCCGAGGCGAGTCTCGCTTTGACAACGAGCGACGTCCTCGAGCACGTCGGCAACATCATCGACGACACGCCGAATCTCAAGCGCATTCCCTGGAAGGCGACGAACCAAATTACCGAGGGATTGGAAAACGAGTGGATCGAGCCGCAAATCGGTCCCGACGACTTCGCGTTCTTCCAATACACGTCCGGTTCGACCGGGTCGCCCAAGGGCGTGATGCTCACTCACAAAAACATGCTGCACAACGCGATGCTCATCGAGACCGGATTCGAGCACACGCGCTCGTGCCGGGGCGTTTTCTGGCTTCCGAGCTATCACGATATGGGCTTGATCGGCGGCGTGATCGAACCGGTCTATTGCGGTTGCCCGAACGTGATGATGTCGCCCTTGTCTTTCCTGCAAAAGCCGTATCGATGGCTCGCGGCGATTTCGAAGTATAAGGCGACGACCAGCGGCGGTCCGAATTTCGCCTACGACTTGTGCGTCAAAATGATCAAGCCGGAATTGGTCGAGACCCTCGATTTGAGCAGCTGGCGCGTCGCTTTCAACGGCGCCGAGCCGGTGCAGGCGGAAACCCTCGACCGATTTGCGCGCAAATTCGAGCCCTGCGGTTTCAAATACGAGTCGTTTTATCCCTGCTTTGGGCTCGCCGAGGGAACCCTGATCGTTACCGGCGGCATGCGCGACAAACCCCCGGTGGTTCGCAGTTTCGATCCGGACATGCTCTCCGCCGGGAACGCCGTCGAGGCGGTCGCCGGCACCGAGCGATCGCGTTCTCTCGTGTCCAGCGGGCGCGAGATCATCGGGCAGCGCGTCGCCATCGTCGACCCCGAGACCCTGAAAGAGCGCCCCCAAGGGCAAGTTGGCGAGATCTGGACCAAGAGCGACAGCGTCGCCCAAGGCTACTGGAAAAACGAACCGGAGACCGAGCGCTGCTTCCGCGCGCGAATCGCCGACACCGGCGAGGGGCCCTTCCTGCGCACCGGCGACTTAGGGTTTAAACTCGACGGCGAGTTGTTTGTAACCGGTCGTATCAAAGACCTTATGATTATCCATGGGGTCAACGTCTACCCGCAGGACGTCGAATTGACGGCTCAGCGCGTCTCGCCTTCGTTGCGCCTGAACAACGGCGGCGCCTTTATGGTCGGCGACTACAAGCAAGAAAAGCTCGTTCTCGTGCAAGAGGTCGAGCGCAAATTTAAGGCGGAGGACGCTCCTCCGGTTTTCGAAAAGATTCGCGAAGCGATCGCGATGGAGCACGAGATCCCGATCAACGCGATCGTCCTTATCAAGCCGGGAAGTCTCCCGAAGACCTCGAGCGGGAAAGTGCAGCGCCACGAGTGCCGCGCCGGTTATCTAAACGGCTCGCTGAACGTTGTCGCCAGTTGGTCCCTAGACGACGACGCGAAGAAGGACTCCGCCTCCGCCCCGCGAAATTTTGGGTCCTTTAACGAGGAAAACAACCCGCTCTACGATCCCGTCGATTCCAAGACCTCTTCGGGCGACGATTCGCGGGCGTCGATCGCGACCGCCGCGTGGGAACAAACGAGCCGCGATATGTCCGGCGTTTTGTCTCCCGCGCCCAAGACCGAACCGTCCGAGCTTAAAGAGAGCAAACGCGAGGTTTCCGCAAGCTCCCTTTCTTACGACGAGACGGTGCGCATCGTTTTGGAGGAAGTTTATAAGGTCGCTAAAGAGCGCGCGCGCAACCTGACCGTCGACTCCGATATCACCGAGCTTGGACTCGATTCCCTCGAGCGCATGGAGATTCTCGCCTCCCTCGAGGACCGTTTCGGCGGGCAATTCCCGGAAACCGTTTTGCCGACCCTGTTTACCGCGCGAGAAGTCGTCGACGCGGTGCGCAAGCATTTGGGCGACGGGCGCTCTTTCGAAGGCCGCGAAACGAAATACTATAAAGTCGACGAATCGAGCCGAGATTTCTCGAAGTTTCCGGAATATCTCGCGGTTCGCGAAAAAGTCGAGCTCGCCGACCGCATGGGGATGAGCCACTTTTTCGAGCCCCACGAGAACCCCGCCGGCGCCACGATTCGCATTAAAGGCAAAGACTATATTAACTTCTCGACGTACAACTACATCGGAACGTCCGGGGAGCCGAGCGTGACCGCCGCCGCCCAAGCCGCCGTCGCGCAATACGGGACGACCGCCGGCGCGAGCCGCATCGTCGCCGGAGAGATCCCCCTTCATCGCGAATTGGAGCTGGAAATCACGAAGTTCCTTGGAACCGAGGACACGATCGTCCTCGTCGGAGGGCATCAGACGAACGAGGGAATCATCGGGCACCTTATGGGCGCCGAAGACCTGATTCTCTACGACGCCTTGGCGCACAACTCGATCGTCCAAGGTTGCGTCTTGTCCGGCGCGCGTCGTCGACCCTTCCCGCACGGGGATTGGGACGCCGTCGATAAAATCCTGTCGTGGCAACGAAATAAATTCCGTCGCGTCCTGATCGCGCTCGAGGGTGTCTACAGTATGGACGGCGACTATCCGAATCTGCCCGAGTTCGTCAAGTTGCGCGAAAAGCACAATACCCTCCTTATGGTCGACGAGGCGCACTCGATCGGCGTCCTCGGCGAGACCGGGCGCGGAATCGGCGAGCATTTTGGGTTAAAGCGAACCGACGTCGACGTTTGGATGTGCACCTTGAGCAAGACCTTCGCCAGCTGCGGCGGCTATATCTCCGGGCGCAAGGAATTGATTCAGTACCTCAAGTACACCGCCCCGTCCTTTATGTTCAGCGTCGGCATGCCCCCCGCGCAAGCGGGAGCCGCCCTCGAGGCTTTGCGCGTCTTGGAGCGCGAACCGGAGCGCGCGAAAAAGCTGCGCGACAACAGCGCCTATTTCAAAGAGTTGGCGCGAGAGCGCGGGCTCGACGTCGGTCTGGCGCAAGACACGGGCGTGGTTCCGGTCATCATCGGCAACTCGATTCAAACCCTCGCCGCCTCGCACCAGCTGTTCCTTCGCGGGATCAACGCCCATCCGATTTTGCACCCCGCGGTCGAGGAGCGACACGCGCGAATTCGATTCTTCTTGACCTCCCTACACACGAGGGAGCAAATCAAGACGACGGTCGACGCGATGGCGGAAATCTTGAAAGAGATGGAAGAGCGGAAGTAAGCCCCTCGCGCGGTTTCGAGATTATTCAAACGAGCGACTCGCTCTCTTTGGGGCGAGTCGTTTTTTGTTGCCGGAGCCACTTTTGGCGCGTCTTGGGCGCGACGACTTGACCTTCGGCGATTTCCTTCGTACAATGAGGGAAAGCGCGGCGACTTTCGTCGCGCTCGAATTTGTTCGCAACGCATTTGGGACCAGAGAATGTCGAATAAAATCGCCGTCGGCGCGATCGAGCTTTCGAGCGTCGGAGTCGGATATCAAGTTCAAGACGCGCTAATGAAAGCGGCGACGACGACGCTTCTCATCGCGCGAACTGTCTGTTCCGGCAAATATTTGCTGGTTTATTCCGGGAAAATCGCCGACGTCGAGGAGGCGACCGCGGTCGCGCTCAAGGTCGGGGGGATTTCGGTGATCGACCATTTGACCGTCGCCAACGTTTGCCAAGCGATTTTTCCCGCGATGGCGCAGTCGGTCGTTCTTTCGCCGGAAGAAATCGGAGCGCTCGGCGTCGTCGAGACCTTCAGCGCCACCTCGGCGCTGATCGCCGCCGACTTCGCCGGAAAAGCCGCGAACGTCGTCCTCTTCCGACTGAGTTTGGCGATGGCCCTCGGCGGCAAAGGGCTTCTTATGCTGACCGGCTCCCAAGCGGACGTCGAAACGGCGGTCGAGGCGGCGAAAAACGCCCTCAAGGACCGAGGAACCCTCGCGTCCGCCGTCGTGGTGTCGCGCCCGGAGCGCGAGATTTTTAACGAGTACCTCTAACGTTGAGGCGATTTGACCGCTATGAAAATAGTCGTTATTGGTTCGCGCGGAACCCTCGGCATGGCCCTCGCCGACTTCTGGAACGACCCGCGCGTCGAGGCCCGAATCGCCGCGAATTTGGGGCGCGACCCCGTCGTCTCGAACGACGAGATCTTTCCCCTAAATCTGCCCGATTTCGACGTTTGTTCCCGCATGCTCGCGATCGACGCGATTACCGAGCTCGAGCCCGACGTCGTCGTGAACGCGAGCGGGATCAACTTGGTCGATTGGCTCGAGCCTCGCGGGAACACGGCGATGAACGTCCACGTTCACGCGGTCGCGAATTTGAAAACCGCGGTCGAGCGCGCCGGGGCGCTTCTCGTGCAATTCGGCTGCGGCGAAGTGTTCTATCGCGAGTCCCTATCGGACGTTCCCCCCGACTTTCCCGGGTTTTCCGAGTCGGACGAGCCCAATCCCGCGAGCGTTTACGCGAAGACGAAACTAGAGAGCGAGCGCGTCGCGCGAGAGGCGTCCGACCATCTCGTTTTGCGCCTTTCCTCTTTGTTCGGCGAGACTTCGGAATATTCCAGCGGGAATCTCGTCGCCTCGCTTATCAACTCCCTGTCGCGTACGACGAAGATTTCCGTCCTTTCCGATCGCGTTATGGAGCCCCTGTGGTCGATCGACGTTCTCTGCGCCTTGAAAACCCTTTTGGCGCGCGGAGTTCGAGGACTATGTCATCTCTCGGGCGGCTCGCGAGCGACTCCAAAGGAAGTCGCCGAGCGGTTCTTCTGGGAAACGGGGCATCGAAAACGAGAAGTCGTCGGCATTTCGTCGAAAGACTACGGAGAAGTCGCTCCCCGATCCGCGTTTACGGTTCTGCGCTCCGAAACGCTCGGATCGACCGAGGGCGTCTATCGAATACCCGACTGGCGGACCGCCCTTCGCGATTATCTCGATTGGCGACAGGGCGGATCGATCTTCTAGTCCGAGGCGCTCGATGAGTCCAAGCGACGATCAAAGCGCGTTTTGCGGTCGCGCGAATCGGGTTCTTTCCGAACGGTTGGAGATCGCCCCGCTGACTCGCCCGGAGACGGAGTTGTACTTGACCGACGTCGAGGAGTTCGCTCGCGCCCTCCGATTGAGCGAGGCGCCGAGGGAGCCGGATCCCGACGTTCGCGTCGCCTGCGATTGGCTGATCGAGGTCGGGTTGCGGTTCGACGCGGCGTCGAGCCCTTACGGCGCCCTTTGGGCGATCGCCGAGCTATCGACGCGTCGAATGATCGGTCGGTTTGGGTTCAAAGGCGAGCCGATCGACGGCGAGGCCGAGATTTGTTACGGGATCGACCCCGCGTTTCGCGGGCGCGGGTTCGCGACGGAAGCGATTCGCGCCCTGGTCGATTGGGGTTGGACGCGCCGCGATTTGCGAGGGCTGGTCGCGGAGACCCTGAAAGAAAACGCCGCTTCTCGCCGCGTTCTGACGAAATGCGGTTTTGCGGTCGTCGGCGAGGAGCGCCCCGACGAGGACGCCCTTTTTTGGAGAATCGAGCGCCCGCGACGCTCTTGATATTTTATCGCGACGCGCTTATAATGGGGCGCATTGATAGCGAGCTTTGAGTCGCTCCGCTCGGCGGTTTTTTCTCCGAGCGCGAGCGCCCGGGCGTCAACGAAGAACGAGAGGAACTATAAAGTGGGTTCGAAATTAACGCAATCTAAGGTTTGGCAGGACCTCGCCGCGCATAAGAAGGCAATGGAATCGACGTCGATGCGCGAGCTTTTCGCTAGCGATCCCGATCGTTTCAAGAAGTTCTCGCTGGAATTTCAAGGGATTCTGTTCGACTATTCCAAGAACCGAATTACGAGCGAGACGATCGATTTGCTCGTCGCGCTGGCGGAAGAGTCGGGGCTCCGCGAAAAGACCGAGGCGATGTTCACCGGGCAAAAGATCAACGTTACCGAGAACCGCGCGGTCTTGCACGTCGCGTTGCGAAATCGTTGCAATCGACCTATCTACGTCGACGGCAAAGACGTGATGCCCGACGTGAATCGCGTTTTGGCGAAGATGAAGTCGTTCTGCGACCGCGTTCGCGGCGGGGAATGGCGAGGACTGACCGGCAAACCGATTACCGACGTCGTCAACGTTGGTATCGGCGGTTCCGACCTGGGTCCCAATATGGTCTGCGAGGCGCTAAAGCCTTATTGGACGAATATTACCCCCCATTTCGTGTCCAACGTCGACGGAACCCATATCGTCGAGACCCTGAAGAAGCTCGATCCCGAGACGACCCTCTTTATTATCGCCTCGAAGACGTTCACGACCCAAGAGACCATGACGAACGCGGAATCCGCGAAGAAATGGTTCCTCGAAAAGACCGGAGACGAGTCGGCGGTCGCGAAGCATTTCGTCGCCCTGTCCACGAATCGCGAGGCGGTCGAGAAGTTCGGAATCGACCCCGACAATATGTTCGAGTTCTGGAACTGGGTCGGAGGTCGATACTCCCTTTGGAGCGCGATCGGGCTTAGCATCGCGCTGGCGGTCGGTTTCGACAACTTCGAGCGCCTCCTCGACGGCGCCCACGAGATGGACGAGTATTTCCGCTCGGCTCCCTATCGCGAGAATATTCCCGTTCTTATGGCGCTACTAGGCGTTTGGCACAACAATTTCTGGGGCGCCGAAACTCAGGCGATTTTGCCTTACGACCAGTATTTGAGCCGATTCCCCGCCTTCCTGCAGCAAGGGGACATGGAGAGCAACGGAAAGGGCGTCGATCGCGAGAACAACCGCGTCGATTACTCGACAGGCTCGATCGTCTGGGGCGAGCCCGGAACCAACGGGCAGCACGCGTTTTACCAGCTCATCCATCAAGGGACGAAGCTAATTCCGTGCGATTTCCTCGCTCCGGTTCAAACCCAAAACCCGATCGGCGACCACCACAATAAATTGATCGCCAACTTTATCGCCCAAACCGAGGCCCTGATGAAGGGCAAGACGGAAGAGGAAGCCTACGCGGAGCTCGTAAAGTCCGGGCTCGACGATGCGGAGGCGCGACGTTTGGCTCCCTCGAAGGTCTTCACCGGAAATCGACCGACCAACTCGATTTTCTTCGAGAAACTCGACCCCGCGATGCTAGGGCGACTAATCGCTATGTACGAAATGAAGATTTTCGTCCAAGGGATTGTCTGGAACGTCAATTCGTTCGACCAAATGGGCGTCGAGCTCGGCAAACAACTCGCGAAAGCGGTCTTGCCCGAGCTGACTTCCTCCGCTCCGACGACTTCTCACGACTCCTCGACCAACGCGCTGATCGAATTCTATAAATCGCGCCGAGCGAAATAGTTGAAACGGGCGTTTCGCGTTCGCGTTCCCATACGAAAGGGCTTCGCCGATTCTCTCGACGAAGCCCTTTTTCGCTCGAGCCTCTCGCGAACCCCGGCTCGTTCCCTTACCGAGGAGAGGTTCCCGATTACGCGATTTCCTCTTTGTCGGCCTCGATTTTCGCGGGAATTTTCTTGCCGAAGATTCTCAGACTCAGACAGGTCGTCGCGATCGCGACCGGTAAAACGACCCAAATGGAGACCCCGAAACCGACGGGAAGAAAACCGAATAGAATCGCGATTCCCGCGACGAACAAACCGTAGGGCAACTGGGTTTCGACGTGCTCCAGCATGCCGCACCGCGCGCTCGTCGCGGAGAGGATCGTGGTGTCGGAGATCGGCGAGCCGTGGTCCCCGAAAATCGCGCCCGTCAAGACGGCGGCGGCGCACGCGATAAGATAGGGATAATCGCCCGGCATAAGCGCGTTCGCGAACGGGATCGCCAGAGGGGTAACGATCGCCATCGTCCCGTAGGACGTCCCCGTGGCGAACGAAATGACCGCCGCGAAAACGAAAATCAAGGTCGGCAACAAGAACGTCGGGGTTCCTTCCGAAAGCGCTCCGACAAGGAATTGCGCGGTTCCCAAGTGGTCCTTGTTAATGCAGGTCGAGAGCGTCCACGCGAGGATTAAAATGACGAACGTGAAACAGAGCGATTTCACGCCCGCCAACCACGCGTTCACCGAACCCGAGACGGTCGTCTTGCGGAAGACGACGTTCATGCCAAAGGCGACGATTCCCGCGAGGAGCGCCGCGCGGAAAATCGAGACCGCCGCGTCGGCGGCGCCTAAAATTTCGCGGATCGAAGTCGCGTTAAGCTCTTGGATCGTCGCGATTTTCTCCGCGTCTCCGCCCGCCATAATCGCGGTCCGACCCGACGCGTAGAAGAACGCGAACGCAGATACGATCAGAACGAGCAAGGGAACGATCGCGAAGAGCGACGTCCCGAGCGTCGATTTCTTCTTCAAGCTCTTGGCGCCCGATTCGACCCCGTCGCTCGCCCCGCTCAACGCGTCGTCGATCGAAATGACCTCCGAGTTCATATCGCGAAGAAAACCCTTTCGCGCGAGAATTTCCGCTTTGCGCATCGGGCCGAAGTCGCGCAACGTAACGGCGCTAAAAAAGACGAACGCGAGCATGAGCAGGTTGTAGAACCGATACGGAATCGACGAGACGAACAGTCCGTAGGCGCTTATATTGCCCGAGAGCCCCGCGTCGGTCAGCCCGGAATCGAGGTACGCCACCTCGGTTCCGATCCACGTGGAGATCAGCGCGATTCCCGCGATCGGCGCGGCGGTCGCGTCGAGAATAAAAGCGAGCTTTTCCCGCGAGACCCGAGCGCGATCGGTAATGGGACGGACGATCGGGCCGCGGATTTGCACGTTGGCGTAATCGTCGAAGAAGACGAAAAGCCCGAGTAGCCACGAAACGAGTTGAGCCCCGATCGGACCGCGCGCGAGTTTGACGCACTGTTCCGCGACCGCGCGAACCCCTCCGCTCGCCGCGAGGAGCCCGACCAAACCCCCGATCGCCCCGCATTGCAGAAGAATTCCCGCGTTGCCCGGTTTCGCCACGACGTCGAGCATCGTTTGGCTCGCGATTTCAAAAGACCTACCAATGGCGATTACCGGCGCGGCTCCTCCTCCGAGCGCCAAGAGATACCCCGCCGAAAACACCCCGACGAGCAAGGAAACCACGACGTTGCGCGTCGCGAACGCCAGTAAAACCGCGATTATCGGGGGAGCGATCGACCAGATTCCGTTCGGCGCCCAAAAGGACGACTCGGGGAACGTCGCGGAAGTCAAGGGCGCGAGAATCCACGCGAGCGGGACTAACAAGCAAATCGCGACAAAAACAACTTTTTTTATCATGGGGATCGCCCAACCGGCGCCGATCGCGCCGCAAAACGAGTTCGTGCTAAAAACGCGAGGCGAACGGTTTCGCCCGTCCCTCTAGTATAGGCGCGCGAGTCGACCTCGTCAAGCGTTGCGTCGCTCGGGGAACGTCGCGATTTGGGGACGGGAACCTTAGCAAAAAAAACTAAAATCTTAAATTTTTCCCATTAAACTTAACCCGCCGGGGGCGCGGCGCCCGATAATTCGGGAAGAAAAGGATTGTCCCTAGGCGTCGCCGACGGAGCGTCGACGCGTCTGTGTTTACCGCCCGTTATATAAGGCAACTATTATGAAACGGATTTTAATATTGGCGGCCCTATTGGGCGCCGCGTCGCTCAGCGGCTCCGCGTTTGCCTACAACTACGTCTATCGCGTTCCCGGCGCCGACGGCGCGCCGGGCGCTCCCCAACCGACCGCCGGTCCTCTCGACGAACAGACCGTTTATTCCAGCGCGATCTCCGAAGAGGTCGGAGCCCCCGAGGAACAGGGCAAGCTCATTAGTGGAAGCATCGTCGGCTCTTGGGCCGACGGGTTTGGACAAGGCGGCGACGTCTGGCAAATGAACCAAGTTTGGCTCACTAGCGAAAAGATCGCCAGAACCGAGCCCGGTATGGTCGACTTTGGATATCGCGTGGACGCCCTCTTTGGCACGAACATTCTACAGTCCTCCGACGGTTTCGACGGAAAATGGGGCGTTAGCGGCGACGGTTACGGCGCTTCCATTTATCAAGCTTACGGCGAAATTGGTTGGGGCAAATTGGCGCTTAAGGGCGGTAAATTCGGAACCAATATCGGTATCGAATCGGTCGACGCCTCCGCGAACGATTTCGCGACCCACTCGCATATGTTTAGGCACGAGCCCGCGACCCACACGGGCGGTCTGTTCACGTTCCACGCGACCGACAACTTCAGTCTCGACTTCGGAATGGTCTCCGGCGTCGACAATAGCTTCGACAACCGTCGCGGCGACACGGGGTTCCTTTTCGGAGCCAATCTCGATCTCGCCGAGAACGTTTCCGTCTCTTACGCCGGCGCTCTGTCTCAAGTTCATAGCGAGCTCGGCGAAAATCGCGCCGCCACCTCTTGGGGCTACTACGACGACCTGTTCGGCGTTCCGGTCGGGGACAACGACGAGTATCTGCAAACGATTACCGCCACGATCAATTTCACCGACAAGTTCAGCTATTCGTTCGCGACCAACTACGGAACGATGTCCGATCGTCGAGCCCACGACGCCCGCTACGGACAACTCGGTTTCGCCAACTACTTTGGCTATCAATTGACCGAATGTCTCAAAGCCGCCGTTCGTTACGAATACTACACCCAATGGCTCGAAGACGCCGGCAAACCGTTCGGCGCGTTCGCTCCTTGGGCGGAGCGTCGCCAAAACATCCACGACGTCTCCTTCTCCTTGGTCTACAAGCCGATCGAGAACATCTTCATTCTGCCCGAAGTTCGCTACGACTGGATCGAAACCGGCGACGTCAAGAACCATTTCTCGGTTAAAGACGACGGACTCACCGGCGCCGTCGCTTGCGGTATCGTCTTCTAAACTCGCGAGTTTCGCGCGCATTTGGAAATCAAAAAACCTCGGAGACGATAACCTTCCGAGGTTTATTTCTTTTGGCGCGGCGAACTTTGGATAAACTTCCCGCCCGCGTTGTTCGCGCGACTTATTTGGAACGACTCAACTGGTCTTATGGTCGTTTGCTCGATAAAAAACGGCTCCGCGTCGCATAGGCGCGGAGCCGCTTTCGCTTTTCCTCAACTGGAAGTCGCTTACTTCGTTAGCGACTCGGCGAGGACGTCCCAGAACGCGTCGAGGTCGTCTTGCTCAAAGTAGTTCTCGAAAGGCGAGTCGTCGTCCAGAAGGGCGCTCGAGGTCGGAGCCTGGGAACCTCCGAGCGTTAGCGCCTCGAACGTCGTCCACTCCGAATCGGAATAGCCAACCGCGGTCGCTTTCAGGCGGAAGTAGTAAGTCGTCCCGGAAGAGAGCCCCGAGATCGTTTTGGCGCCGACCGTCGAGTAATTCTTGGTCGCGACCGTCGCGAACGTCGGATCGGTTCCGTATTCGAGAACGTAGTTCGTCGCGTTCTCGACGGCGACCAATTTGATCACGACGGCGGTTTTGGTCGGCGAAACGCTCGGCGCGACGGGCGCGGGAAGCGGCGTCGCCGCCTTGGTCGTCGCGTTTCCGACGATGACCGACCACGAGGAGTCGACGCGCGAGACGTTGTCCCCCAAAGCGCGGACTTTGTAGTAGTACTTCGTATTCGGATTCAACCCGGTAAGCGAAACGATACCCGAAGAGGCGGGCGCTTGGGCGTATTGAGCGTCCGAGAAATCGGAGCTCGTCGACCACATTACCTCGAAACCGGACGCGCCCGCGGAATTGTAGCATCTGACGTTAATAAAATCGGAGCCGACTTTACTTGCGAAGAAGGTCGGAACCGCGAGTTGCCCCGCCGCGATCGGTTTGCCGTTGTTGTCGTTCCAGCCCGAGTCGTTCGCGATCGAGGACCTCGCCTTAACGCGGACGTAGTACGGGGTTCCAAAAGTCAGACCGGAAATCGTCTTCGCGCCCGCGCCGGAGAAGATTCTCGTCGTCGAATTGGAGAAGTCCGAGTTTACGCTGTATTCGACGACGTACTCCTCCGCTTTGTCGACCGCGCCGATATTGACGACGATCGCGGTCTTGGTCGCGGAGAACTTCAAGGTCGGGACGGCGCATTTGTCGGTCGAAGTGTAAACTCGCCCCGTCGCGTAGACGGAATCGTCATGCCCGGTCGCGATCGCCTTGACGCGGACGTAATAGCCCGTTTGGGTCGGCAAACCGGATATCGTTTTCGTTCCCGCGCTTGCGTAAATCTTCTCGCTATAGGTCGCGAAAGTGGAGTCGGTCGAGTATTGGACGACGTACTTCTGCGCGTCCTCTACCGCGTCGATCTTTACGACGATCGCGGTTTTTGTACCCGAGAGTCCGATAACCGGGGTCGCGAGTCGCGGTCCCGCGGACGGTTGAGTCTTGGCGGAAATCGACGTCCACTCGGAATCGTAGCATTCTTCGGCGACTGCCTTGATGCGGAAATAGTAGGTCGCGCCAATAGTTAGACCGGAGATCGTCATCGTTCCTGGCTCGGATCGCGTCAGTACGGTCGACGATTGAAACTTATTGTTTCGCGAATATTCGACGACGTAACTCTCCGCGCCTTGGACTATTCCGATATTGAGAGTAATCGAGGTCGAAGTCGAGGCGGTCGACGCGAAGGTCGGGGTCTCGAGTTTCGGAGTGGGAATCGGCGCGTTGATCGTCAGGTCGTAAAGAACTCCTCTAGGATTGAAATTGGAACTCGCGTCCGCATCGTATTCCACGAACAAGTAGTAAGTTCCGGCGGGAATCCCATAAAGCGGAACCCTTTCTTCGCGACGATCGTCGGTCGACAACGAGATCAAGGCGCCCGTCGAATTATAAAGGTAAGCGTCGAGACTCCCACTTGAGACTGCGACATAAGAATCGATCTTACCCTCGTCGAGGATGGTAAACTTGTAATAGTCTTTATCGGCGCTGGAACTTATGTTCGCGGTGTAAGTCGACTCGCCCGCGAGTTCGCCGAGATCAAACGCGCTCTCCAACGTATCGTTCGACTCGTAAGCGTCGATGGTTACGGCGTCAAAAGTTGTCCAGTTTGAATCGGAATAGCCGGTCGCGGTCGCTTTGACGCGGAAGTAGTAGCGCGTATTGACGTCGAGATTCGCGATGGTCTGGGCTCCCGATGCGGAGAAGGAGACGTTGGAGTAGGAATCGAACGTCGGGTCGGTTCCGTACTGAACGACATATTTCTGCGCGTTCTCGACAGAGGCGACGTCGAGGGTTATCGACGAGGCGGTTTGGGTCGGAATCGAGACGCTCGGGCGCTTCAAAACGTTCGAGGGCGCCGAAATCGTTAGCGAGTAAGGAACGGGCGGTTCGGACGCGCTGAGGTAATTATAAACGTAAAGGTAGTAATCGCCCGGCGCGAGCCCTTCGAGCGAAATATTCTCCTCGCCGGTCATTTTCGTCGACGATTTGAGTAGATTATATCCGGAATCGTAAAGCTTGACGTCAATATCGATTCCGATATCTTCGTTGTGCGAGTAAAGGAGTTTGACGTAAGAGCTCGACGTTCCGGTCGCCCCGATGGAGAATTTGTACCAATCTCGGTCGCTATTCGAGTGCAGGGAAAGTTGGGGCAAGTTCGCGACCCCGGCGATCGTTTCAAGGTCGTAAGCGCTCGAGAACGAATCGTTCGGCTCGTAGGCGTCGTACGGAGACGGATCGTCCGGAATGGCGTCGGTCGTTAAAGTCCCAACTCCGGTCCATAGAGAATCGAGATACCCCGGCGCGGTCGCCTTAACGCGGAAATAATAGGTCGTCGACGGAGTCAAATTCTTGACGCGGTGGCGGTAGGCAAAATCATAGATCGCGCCGTAATCGTCGTATTCTTCGTAATGGGTCTCGCCGACGAGCGCTGAGTAAACAATGGTCGTCGACGTCGCAAAGGTTGGGTCGGTTCCGTATTCAAGGACGTAGTTCACCGCGTTCGGAACGATCGACCACGAAATATCCATAGAGTCGTAGGTCGCGTCGAAATAGTTGAAATACCAATAGTGGGAATAGAAGGAATCGTCGGTCTCAAGGCAAGGACGATCCAATTCGTTTTCGACGAGCGGACTTGGCGGGACGATTTCCAACGAGTAAGGGAGGCCGACGCGATCGCGATTGTAAACGCGGAGATAATAATTGCCCGCCGGCAAGTTCTCAAACGAAATCGTCTTAACGTCGGATTTAAATTCATAAGTTTCGGTGGCGTAGTAGCCGGGGTAATAATATTCGCCCCCTTCTTCGTCATATTCGTAATAATCATTGTACCACCGCTCGTACTCGCCGTACAAATCGAAGACGAGATCGGCGTTTTCGGGCGCGCCGTCGCAAACAAGTCGGATCGAGCCCTCGGGACCTCCGTTGGCGACCGTCGTAAACGCGAACCAGTCGACGTCGCGACTCGAGTCCAAGTTCAAGTGGTAACTTACTGCCTCGGTTAGGGTTCCCAAGTCGCGAGCCCTGGGCATAGAATCGTTTGTCTCGAACGGATCGGGATTCGCGATTAGCCTATCGACGCTCGTCCAACGCGACTCGCGCCCGTCGTCGGAGATCGACTTGACCCGGAAGAAATAAGGCGCGTTGGGCGTCAAACCGGTAAGAGTCCAAGTTCCCGCCTCGGCGCGGGTTTCTTGTGTAAACTCGTTAAACTCGCGATCTGTCCCGTATTGAAGAACGTAAGCGCTCGCGTCCTCGACGGCGCCGATCTCGACGGCGACCTCGGGAGACGCGACTTGAACCGCGAGATTCGGACTAGACAATGCGTTCGTTTCGTTCGCGTAGATTTCCAACGAATAGTTTCCGCCAACGCCGGAAGACGACCTGTAATTGTAAATTTTAACGAAGTATTCGCCGTCCGCCCAATCTTTTAGGGAAACGTTCTCGACGCCGGTGGTTCCAGATCTGCCCGCGACGTAGCTTCCCTCCGAATTGTAAACGGTAATATCGACGTCGAAACTACCGGATTGAACGTACGTTACTTTAAGGTAGTCGTTGTCCCCGGGCGAGGTGATCGAGAATTTGTAGTAATCGACGTCGGACCCTGTCGCGAGCTCGCCGTTGACGTTTCTCGTTCCGACGATAGCGCCGAGATCGGTTGCGGTCTCCATCGCGTCGTTCGGCTCGCCGTTTAGATAAATGGTCGTGATTACTTCTTCTTCTTCTTCAAGATTCATAATGGTATAGACGTCGACTGCAGTCGCCGGAATAGTCCAGGGGGTCAGACCGTCGATAGAGCCTACTTCTCTTCCGGAACTATCAAAGACGAACGGCTCTGTCCATAAAACCGTTATGTCGGCGCGATTAACCGCGCTTAAATTGATCGTTTCGCATTCGTCGTCGAACTTGAGCCGCGTAAGGAGGAGATTACTGGAAAGATCGATCGACTCGACGCCCGAGGACTGGAAATGCAGTTCGCCAAGATTCGGGTTCTCGGAGAGATCGAGTTCCGTTAGTTTGTTGTTCGAGCAGTCGAGCCCCGTTAGATTCGCGAGCTCGGAGAGATCGAGTTCGGTTAGCTCGTTATACGAGCAATCGAGAGCCGTTAGATCCTCGCAATCGGATAGGTCGAGACTCGATAGCGCGTTATGGTAGCAAAAGAGAACTTCCAGATTCTCGCAATCTGAGAGATCGAGACTCGATAGCGCGTTAGACTCGCAATAAAGTTCTTTTAGATTCGAGCAACCGGAAAGGTTTAGCCTCGCGAGAACTTCGTTTTCGTAACAGTCGACGTATTCGAGACTCGAACAACCGGCAAGGTTTATGTCGGTAAGATTCCGGTTCCAGCAACACTCGATTTCCTTCAAATTTACAAGTCCCGATAGGTCGAGACTCGATAATTTGAAAGAATTGCAATGAAGATACGTTAGATTCGCGCAACCGGAAAGATTGACGGATTCGCAAAAAACGTTGTAGAAATACAACCTTTCTAGCGCGTCGCAAGCGCTTAGATCGACTACTTCATATTCGTACGGAAAGGGAGAGCTCAAAAATTCAAGCGAGATCAGTCTTCCCTCGTCGTTAAACTCGGCTGCGAAAGGGGTCCAATTTTCGAAATTAAGCGCGGCGAGGGCGGCGACGTCCCCCGCGTTGTAGTCGAGGGTCGACGCCGAGGCGGTCGCCCAAGTCGAGTCGAGGCAACGCTCGGAAGTCGCCTTGACGCGTAGGAAATAGGTCGTCCCGATCTCTAAGCCATCGAGCGTTTTCGTTCCGGGTTCCGAATACAATTCTCGTCTCGCGTTCGAGAAGTCGGGGTTCTCGTCGATTTCGAGAACGTACCCGGTCGCGTTGGCGACTTTGCCGATTTCGACTTCGAGCCTTCCGAGCTTTCCGGTTGCGGCAACGGTCGGCTCGACTAGGGGTTCCGCTTTGGTCGCCGCGTCGAAAACGGTCCATTCGGAGTCTTCGTAGCCATCCGCGATCGCCATAGCGCGGAAGTAGTGGGTCGTTCCGGACGCCAAGCCGGAAATCGTCTTCGAACCGGCGTTGAGATAAATCTTCTCGGAATAGGTCGAGAAGGTCGGATCCTCGGAGTAGTGAACGACGTATTTCGAGGCGTTAGCGACCGCCGTGATTTTTAGAACGGCGGCGTTTTTAGTCGTCGACGCGGTAACGACCGGAGCCGAAAGACGTCGCGAGGCGGGGGCAGGAGCGGAAACAAACAGCTCGTAGTCCGCTTCGGAGTTGCTTGTGCCGCCGTTATAGACGCGGAGGTAATAGGTTCCGGCGGATTTGCCGTTGAGCGAGATTTTCTCGACGCCAGTCTCGTCGGTCGAGAGGCCGACGAGCGCGTCGAAAGAGTCGTAGAGCTTAGCGTCGACGTTGAGGCCCCCGTAATTCGCGTAATTCAGCGCGATATAGGAATTGGCGTCTCCCTTCGCGGCGAGCTCGAATTTGTACCAGTCGACGTCGGTCGCGTTGTGCAGGCTCGCTTGGCGGGTCGACTCGCCCGAGAGGGTTCCTAGATCCCAAGCGGATTCTCGATCGTCGTTTAGTTCGAACGCGTCGCCGGTCCTCGCGGTAAAGGTCGTCCAAGCGGAATCGGAATAACCGGTCGCGGTCGCTTTGACGCGGAAGTAGTAGCGCGTATTGGCTTCGAGATTAGCGATCGTCCGGGTTCCCGGCTCGGAGAGAGTGATGTTGGAGTAGGAATCGAACGTCTCGTCGGTTCCGTACTGAATAACGTATTTCTGGGCGTTGGCGACCGAGGCGACGTCGAGGGTTATCGACGAGGCGGTTCGGATCGGAATCGAAACGATCGGACGCTTCAAGACGTTCGCGGGGGACGGAGCGTTGATAACTAACTCGTAATCGCCAACGTAAAGGCTGTCAACGAAGAAATAGTAATTCCCCGCGTCCAAACCGTCCAAGGAAATCGTCTTAACCCCTTCGCTTGTCAAAGTAGCCGATTTAAGGTATTGTCCACCGGCGTCATAAAGGGCGAAATAGCAATAGGAACTCGGGTCGAAATTAACTTGAACATAGGAACTCGAAGTTCCCTGAGCCGCGAGCGAGAAGCCGTAGTAATCGTTATCGTAATTGTTGTGGAACGTCGCTTCGAACCGGTTTTGTTCGAATAACGTCCCAAAATCGTAAAGTTCGTCTCGGTTATCGTTCGGTTCGTAGACGTCGAATAGAGACGGATCGTCCGGGACGTAAGCGGAGATCGTCGCCCTACCAAAGGACCATCCGGAATCGAGATAATCGTTGGCGATCGCCTTAACGCGAAAATAGTATTCGGTCTCCGGCGTTAGGTCCTTGATCTTATGTTCCCCGGCGGTCATATAGGAGATCGTCGAATAAGAACCGAAGTCGGGATCGGTTCCGTACTGCAAAACGTATTCTTGAGCGTTTGCGACCTGATTGAGGGAAATCCAAACGCCCGCGCCGAGAGGGTAAGAAGAAGAGAAAGAGTAAAGATAGTTAATTAAAGGACGATCCAACGCGTTCGCCGCAAGCGCGGTTGGGGGCGAGATTTCGAGGAAATAAAACCCGCCGCTCGCGTTATCGGAATCGTTGTAAACGCGCAAGTAATAGGTTCCGGCGGACAAATTGGCGAGCTTCGCTGTTTCTAAGCCGCTCTCAACTTCTTCGGAACTGAAGACTTGCCAATAACCCTGACCGTTGTAGTCTTTGTAGAGATCGAATTGAATTCGACCGCCGATGACCGCCGGATCGTAGGAAAGACGGACGTAATTCTCGTCGCCGCCGTTGGCGGGAATCGTAAATCGAATCCAATCCTCGTCGGACGGGGAATCCAGGTTCAAATTGTAGGTCCTTTTTTTCGACAGGGTTCCCAAGTCGCGCGCTGTTTCAAATTGGTCGTTTGACTCGAACCGATCCCGCGCCGCGATAAGCGCGCTCGTCGTCCGCCAGCGAGACTCTCCACCTCCGTCCGCCTGCGCCTTGACGCGGAAATAGTAGTTCTCGTTTCGCGTTAGGTTTGAAATTGAATAGGTTACCGCCGCGTCGAAGGTTTTCTGATCAAAGTTGTTAAAGTCGGGATCCAAACCGTATTGGACGACGTATTTGCTCGCCCCTTCGATCGCGCCGATCGTCAAATTTGCGGTCGTTCCCGAAACTTGAACAGACAGACTCGGACGTTGAATCGCGTTTGTTTCCGGCGCGGATATTTCGAAGGAATAAGTCCCTTCACTGTTGGAATAGTTGTAAACCCGAAGGTAATAATCTCCCGACGGTTTGCCGCTTAACGAGATGATCTTTGCGCCGCTCGGCAACGTTTCGGAATACCACCAAACGCGTCCCTTTTCGTCGCAGAGTTCCATATAGGTATAGCTAACGCTCTGTCGCGTTAAACGGACATAATGATCCTCGTTCGTCTCTCCGTCGATCGTAAAGAGGTAGTAGTCTTGGTCGCCGGAGTGATTTATGTTGGCCGCGAAGGAGCGCGTCCCAGAGATTATGCCGAGGTCGTTCGCGGTCTCCATCGACTCGTTCGGCTCGCCGTCTAGGTGTTCGGGGGGCGGCGCGGCCGTAATGTAATAGGCGCCCAAGCTACCATAATCAGTGTAAATAACGTCGCCCCCTTCAACGAGCCCCGTCCCCTCGACGGATAGATAGTAAGTTCCCGCGCCCGGGATCGTCGCGACTGCGTTGAGCGTATCGGTCGGGTCGAACGTTTGAAGAAGCGCGCCCCCCGCGTCGTAAAGATTGAGAAGAACGTCGAGATTGGTAATCCCCTCGCCGAGTCCGCCCACCGTGAGATCGACGGAGCCGGAGGTTGTAAACGTAAAAAAGTCGACGTCGGTATTTTGCTCGATAATACCGGTCGCTAGCGTTTCAGAAGCGCCGAAAACTAGCGAAGTGGCGCCGAAGCGCGAATTGGAATGGTCGTCCGCGCGATATCCAACGACCCCGGCGATGATGGCCAAGTCGTCTTCCGTTTGATTGGCGCCAACGTATTCCCCTTTCGACCACTGCGTTAAAGGTTCGTTATATCCGGTTCCCATAATCGGTTGCCAACCATTAGCGCCATTGGCGTACTCGGGATCGGCCTGGTTTGTGTCGCCGTCGTGACTTAATCCCAACGTGTGCCCCACTTCGTGAGAGATGGCCGACGCTATATTTTTGTTATCGCGAACGCCTTCCTCCGCAAAAACAAAACAGGGACAATCTTCGTTATAAGAGAAAGAGCCTAGGAGGGCCACGCCTCCGGCGGGAGTATAGAAGTAATCGCTATATTTTCCGCCAATAGCGACCCTTACGCCAAAAACGTTGTCCGTCGCGTTCGTCTTGACGAGCGCGGCGGTTCCGGGATCTTTGGTCGTTACGTTAACGTTAAACGGCGCGTAGTCTTCGCTGACGCGGAGCCATATTTCATAGATATTGCGAAGCTCGTCGTTGTTAAACGAACTGGGATTGTCGTCGCGATCGTACGGCGGCGTAACGACTGGATGCGTAATCGATACTACATTGCCGTTTTCATCTCTGGTCTGTTTCCAGTAGTTGCCGGAATACGAATTGCCGTCGAAATCGAGAAAGATCGTGTAGTCCGAACCGGGATTATTGTTCAAATTGAAAACGAAACCGGCGGACAAGTTGTCCGGATCTTGCCCGGCTTCCGTCAATTTTTGGTCAAGTATCCCGTCGACAAGCCATTGGTTAGGCCACCATGCGGTAGTGTTCAACGGCCAAGCGGGATCTTGAACCGACGAAACGTTTTGGGGAACGGCGCATATTTGTTCCACAACGACCCCGTTGTCAATGCCCGTCTCGTAAGGCGAGGCGCTAAGGAGTTGTCGATCTTCGAGCGACTCGACGAGCAGAGAGCGCAACTTGACCGCGCGAGCTTTCTTCGCGTGAGACCGCGCTTTGGCAAAAGAGTGAAAGAGGTCGAATAAACCGCGATGGGAGGGATTGGCGTCCATAGGAATTCCTTGCGCGTAAAAACCGGGAGATTAAACGCGAGACGCGGGTTGGCTTTCGCCTAGTCGCGAATCGCGATCAAGGGTCGGAGACCTATGACTGAGGTCTTCGACCCCGACAAACCCGGAGCGTCTTGAGGCGACGTTTCGAGTTGTTCGGGTTAGGGGGAGGGCTCGTTGTTGGGGACGAGAACGTTGTGAACGACGACGAAAATCGATCGCGAGCGCTGCGAGACGCCTCGAACCGCAAAACGATTGGTTTGATTGGGAGGTTTTGACGTCGCTTTCGCGTCGACTCCGAACGAAGCCCGCTCTGCGGCGCTTGTCGTAACATACCGTGTATTAGAGGGTTGCGAAATGTCTTGCCCGTCAAAAACGACGTTAAACTGGGTAAGATTCGACAAGAAGTTTTAGGTTCTTGCCAATCGCGTCGCAATCCCCCGTTTAGCTCTAGTATGCTATTTATAGAGCTTTAAATGACGTCGGAACGACAAAAATCATATTTTGTTGCAGGTTCAATCGTTAAAATCGACATTTCGCTCGCTCAAGAACCTTTGACGTCTTGCGCGATCTTGCCCAAATTAACAGCGTGCTCATTTGAGCTCCTTTTTCCCCGAGTCTACAGCGCGCTTACCGACAAAGAAATTTGTGAAAGCGTATCGAAATCGCGCAAAAATGCGCTCGGATTTTTTTGCGCGTCCTTTTCTATATTGCGCGAATTAGCCAGATCGGCAATTCATTAGAACCGTCAAAACCGCTTTATCCGCCCTCCGCTCAATCGAGTAAACGCCCCCTCGTCCGTCGCTCGCTTAAACCCGTGAAAAAAGAAGTTGGCGGATTTCCGCGAGGGCGCGTCCTCGACGCTCGCGTCAACCCAACCTCGTAACCAAAAAAGAAAGCGCCGGAAAGCCAACCTTTCCGACGCTTCGCAATCAATCGCCAACCTCAACGAGCCCAACTAATTCGCCGCCGCCTCTTCGCTCGGCTCCTCGACCGCGTCCTCGCTAGGCTCTTCCCTCGGCTCCGGAATCCCTTTGAGAATCGCGTCGTAGCGCGTTCGGGGCTCAACTTCCGAAACGAATCGAACCCCGCCGCTGGCGGCGACGTAGTTCAAACCTCCGGCGTGCTTGGACCCCGCGCCTCCCTCTTGGGTTTTCGCTTCGAGTCCAAACGTTTGGAGAAAGACCTCTTGCGAGATCTCCTCGTCCGGCTTCGTCCAAACGACGGGCGTTCGCCGCTCGACGATCAGCGCTTGGTTCGCCGTTTCGCGATTCTCGCGCGCGAAAAGATCCGCCAGGCTTTTGCCTTGCCCCGACTCGTCGAACGCCGCGTCCTCGGTTCCGAGCAGAGCGGAGTAGCAAGTCTCCCCGGGCGCGCTAAATTCCGCGGCCGGGCAGCGATAGACGCTCGGCGCCGACTCTTGGAACTTGACGTTCGCTTCCGAGTTCCAAGGCTCGTCCAATTTGATTTGGTCGTAAAGCGCTTTTTCTTCGGCGCCGAGGTACGGCAGAATTAAAACCCGCCAGCTTTGAAGCGGTTTTCCTTGCGCGTCGACCGTAAACGCCGGGGGAAGGGCGCCTTTGTCCGCCTGATGCGCGAGGAGCGCGTTCGCGATTCGCTTCACGTTAACAACGCACTCGATCCGGCGCAGCGCGCTCGCGTAGGCTTCGCAAGCCGGAAGGAGGAGATTCATAAACGCCCGCGCCGTCTTTCCCTCTTGGGAGTTCGCGCCGGGCAACTCTTTTTCGTAGGACTCCAAATCGAACGGCGCTCCGCTCGCGATCGCCTCGCGGTGATCGTCGCACACCTTTTGGACGTAGGCGAGATACTTTTGGTCGTTGAACCCGCCTCGAATCGCGACCGAGCGCTCCGACGCCCAGGCCCAAGCCTTGACGAGCGCGCCGGGCTCGTCGCTCTCGATTCCGTCGAGTCCGGCTTCGATCGCGCGCATAAATTCGGAACCGCCCCCGGTTCGTCGCGCGACGGCGTAATCCTGCGCGATCGAGAACACGAGGAATCGATGCTCGTCGAAAAGTCCTTGCTGGATTCGCGCCTCGAAGTCGAACGATTCGAACAAATCGCGCCAGAGTTTCGCCTCGCGCTCGAGAATCTCGGCGGTCGGCGCCGTTTTCGGACTGTCGTCCAACCCGATCGCGGCGGCGATTCCAACGAGCGCGATCCCGACGAGATTTTCGACCATGCATCTGCCCTCGCCGTCCAGTAATCGCTTGCCCATAAGGAGTATCGATTCCACGTCGTCGAGCGCCCCGGAGAAGTCCCCTTGACCGATTCGATAATGGGCGCGTATCGCGAACATTCTGGCGATTTCGCGCTGGGACTGGACGTCCGGAAGCAAAAGGCTCAGGAACGCTCCCGGCTTCTCGTCGACAAATCGCCACATCCGAAATTTAGGCGAGCGAACCGCGCGCGAGAGAACGTCGTAAACGTCTTGGTTTTCTTCCAGCCACTTGGCGGCGACCGGGAATTCCTCGGGCGTCCACGTTCTGCCGAGCAGCGCGTCGTAGGCGTCTTGATATTCTTGGTAAGTCGCGCGCCCCGGCTTTTCCTCTTGGTTTTCCCAATAGGAGTCGACGCCTTCCCTCCCTTCGGGCTCCGTTCCGGTTATACCGTTCTTGAGAAGATAGGAGCGCAGATCGAGCCGATCAAAAAAGGTCGGCTTGACGTTGGGATCGAGTCCAAAAATTTCGCAGGCGGGCTTCCAAAAAGTCTCCCACCAGTCCGCGCGCTCCGTCGGGACTTTTTCCCAAAGAACCCGATCCGCTATCGCCTTTTGTTCTAGGAGTATCGGACCGAAAGATTGAAGGAGGAGTTTCCACCCGTTTTCGTCGGCGGGGAGAACTTCGCGCTCTTGAGTCAAATTGTAGAGCGCGCGGTAGTCGAGCCCGACTCCGTTCGCGTAATCGGGCGAAGCGGTCGTCGCGTCCGCCGTCTTAATTTCGCGCAATGGAACGTCGCGACTCTTCTCGTATCCGTACCTGCCGAGCGCGCAGACAATCAGAATCGCGACGACGATCAAGAGCGTCTTGCCGCGCTTGGAGCGCTTAGGCTCCTCTTGGGGTTGTGAATCGGTTTTCGTTTTTTCGGACATAGTTTTCCTCGAGTTTTTCTCGAAAAGGCGCGCGAGCTCGAGCCCGCGCTAAGGCAATTCCCGCGACGTTCCCAAAAAAGCGCGTCTCGTTCCGGTTCCGGAACTCTTTTTCAAGGAAACAGTCAAACTTCCTCTAGTATAATCGACTTCGACTCCTCGTTCAAGTTTTTTGGCGCCGTCGCGAGACGGCGCCGTTCTCTCGTTCGACCGCGAACTATTTGCTCGCTTTGTAGACTTTGACGTCGTCGAAAATCACGGTTCCGTCGTTTCCGGCGCCCGAGGCGGAGAGTAGCAGAACGAGCCGATGAGCTCCGTCGGGAACGATCGCTTTGGCAAAGACTTCCCGATCCCCGTTGGCGTCCGGCTCCGCTTCCGGGTCGAATCCGACGATGACGTCCTCGTCGACTTTCGTCCAAGCTCCCTTTTCGTCGTTCCAGCGAACGCGAATTCCTCCGGCGCTTTCCCCTTGAATTCTCGCTTTCGCCAAGACGAAATAGGTCTCGCCCGGCTCAGCGGGAATCGACCCGATATAGCACCCGTTGGTCATGTTCTTAAGCGCGGCCCCCCCGTCTTCGGCGACGAACGTTCCGGTCGGGCTCGTCTCGATTTGCCACGTCCCCCAATCGGCGGGGCGACCGTTGGCGTCGACGTTGGCGAAGTCGCCGTTCGCGATTAGGTTTTTCTTGTCGGGGTCGTTAAGAACTCGCTCTTTCTGCTTTTGCAGCGCGGCTTTGAGATCGCTCAATTCGAAAATCAATTCGGTAACCCCGGGCAGAGCTTCTTCCCACGAGGTCCATTCCTTTTCCGGGTTTTCCGGCGCCCACCAGCGCTTCTGTTCGCCGTAGACCCAAACGTACTGGTCGGACGCGTTTAGCGCGGCTCTTAAATTGGCGGCGAGGCGATCGAAGCGCGTTTCTCCAGGTTCCGGTCCGCGATAGTATTGCGAGCCTTCCGGGTTCGAGTACATATCGAGATAGAATCCAAATCCGACTTGCGTTTGCGCCCGATATTTGGCGCGATTCTCGGGCGAGACGAGCGCGACCGCCGGTCCCGTTGCCAGAAACATATCGCAAGCCGCGCGGTCGTACTCCGCGGCTCCGTTCATATAGTAACCGTTTTCACAGCCGTCGACTAGAACCGTCTCCGGTCCGACCGCGTCGAGCATACCGTCGATAAACGAGGGAAGCAACCCGTAGGAGAACCCTTTCAGAACGGAGTCCGGATTATCCGCTCGTCCGGCGGGGAAATTGATCGAATTCATCCACAGGCAAAGGATTACCGCGTCCGGCTTTTCTTTGACGATCGCCGCGGTCATTTCCGCCCCTCGCTTGCGCGCGAGCGCTTTTGACTCCGCGAACGTTCGACCCGTTTTCGGATCGTGATGGAACATTTGCGCCCCGTACGACTCGAAGTCGAAGCAGATATTCGAGTTGGTTTCCCGCGCGACCCAAGCGCAGATCCCCGCTTTTTCGCAAACTTTACTCCAGCAATCGTCGTTCGACCAATCGAACGGGGTAGGGTAGAAGTCGATTCGAATAAAGTTATCGCGATAGCGCTGGAAGTCGCACGACTCCAAGTTCTTAACGCAAGGAAGGAACCACTCGCGCTCCCAAGCGTCTTCCGTAAAGAGAACTTGGCTCGCGCATTGTTTTCCCTCCGGCGAGGTCGCGACCAAATCGAACATAATCCCGTCGAACGGCGCGTTTTCTTCCATCTCGCGCCAGTGTTCCGCGATGTATTCGGTCGTCGGGATGTCCCAACCGAGTTCGATTAGTTTCTTTTTCGGACCCGGTTCGGCGGCGAAAAGATTCGAGACGAGGCTCGCGATTAGCGCGAGCGCTACAAACGACGCTATATTTGAGCGTTTCATTGGCGTCCTTTCTTAACGATTGGCGTTAACGTTGGCTTTGATTAGGAGATTTCGCAAAATGCGCTCGGCGACCGGGTTGGGAAGCGATTCCTGGACTAGCCAAGTCGACAGAATCATTTCGCCCTCCCCGATTTTCCAAGAGGCGAGCGAAAGCCCCGCGCCGTAGCCCATTTGCGTGCTGAACCCGCCCGCGATCGCGACGTCCGGTTCCGGAACTTGGTTTCGGAACGTCGCTTGCGGAACGACGTCGCGGTAAAATACGTAGTCGACGACCTGTCCCGAGGGAAGACCGTCGAACGCGGGGTCGCGGCGGTTCCAGTCGTCTTTGTGATAGAGCCAGTTCGGAAGTCGTTCCACGACGCCCTTTTGCTTGAACGGCATATAACGGGTCGGTTCGTCCCCCTCGGCGAAGACGTCCGTCGAGAGAAAGACGACGCTCGTCCCCGCGCTAACAAGCTCGAAGAGTTTCGCGAACTCCGCCTCGCTCCCGCGGTTCGTCGTTTTCCCGACGAGGAGTCGATCCCCGGGCTCGACCTTGACCGGCTCGCCGCTCTCGTTGGTAAACGGTTTCGCCGGGATTCCGATCGCGTCCAGTTTCGCCAGTAAATCCGCGTCGTCGCCCCAGACGTAAATATTGCCGTCTCCAACGCTTGGAAATTCGTCCCGATTAAAGGTAAAGAACCGTTCCGAGCCAAACGCCGCGGCGCGCTCTTGCGTCTCGACGAAAAACCGGCATTCGCCCGTCGGCGTTCCTCGGGGAATTTCGACCTCGAATTCGAAGGCGGGTTGGACGAACGGGACTTCTTGTCCCGGATCCGGTTCGGGAATCGTTAAAGTTCGCGTTTCGTCGAAGAAGCGCTCCCCGTTCGGACCGACGACGACCAATCGGACGGGGTAATCCCCCGGCGCGAGGACGTCCTCGTTGACGAGAACCGCCTCGGCGCGGACTTTGCCGCCGGAAACGGCGCTTTGCGGCTCGACGAACGCGCTAAATCGCAAGGGCGCGAAGACTTCCGCCATCGCGTCGACCGTTCCCGGTTTAAGCTCGCGAAAGATCGTCGTAAGTCCCTCGCCAGATATCCCTTGGTCGTGCGTTCCGGTTACGCTGTGCGCGATAACGTTCGCGTTCGCGCGAATCGCGTTGATTCCAAGCCGTCGCTGCTCTCCCATAAGCGCGATCGCTTGGCGGAAGAAGTCCTCTTGCGTCGCGAAGACCTCGTCGAGTTTCCAGCGATTCCAGTCGGCGTTGAATTGGTCGAGCCGCCAACGATAGTGAAGCGCGTCCGCCGCGTCCGTCGCGCCGTATTGCTCGTAGTAACGCGTTAGCCTAAAGAGATCGACCGCGCTTCCGATTCCGTACTCCGAGAGGAAGACCGGGAGACCGTCTTTGCTATGAGTTCGCAACTCGTTAATAATCGCGGCCGTATGGGGAACCGGCTTGTACGGATGCGTATCGGCGAGCTCGTTTTGCCAGACGCGCGAACCGGGATTGGCGAATCGCCCGATCGGTTCGACCCGCAACGTTTTTTGCCCGAGATCGAAGAGCGAAAACTCGTCGAGATTGGGCGACTCCCCGCTCGGAAGCCAGCCGTAACTCCACGCCCCGCTCGGATTGCGCTCGCTGGAAAAGTCTTCGCGCGCGTCGAATACCGTTCCGTCGTCGCAAGTTATTTTGAAGTCGACCGCCGTCGTGTCCCCGTGTCCGTCCCCGTCTCCGATTCCAACGACGAGCGACAGCGACTCGCCCTTTTTAAACTCGAGCGCGGATTTGTCGATAAGTTGAGCCCCCTTTTCCGATTGGGTCGAAATCGCGGCGCTTTTGCCCGCGCCCTCGAGATTGAGCCGACCGTTCCAGAGTTCCGTTCGTCCTTCGGCGGTTTCTTTAACTAGACGGAGATCGACCGTGGCGCTCCCGTGAACGACGACGTCGTTAAATCGCGCGGTTAGATCGCAAACGCAATCCTTGGGGGCGGCCCATCTTAGCGCGACGTATTCCCGATCGACGTCCCCCGGGTGCAGAAACAGGGTTTTGGACTCCCATTGAGTTCCGTCGAAGAAAAACGATTCGCTCGTCTCGTTCTTAATAACCCCCGGCATAAACGCGCCGCCGTCTCGTCGCCAGATGGCGTAGTTCGCGGTAATCGGCGCCGATTTCGCGAACGCGTCGAAACTTCCGCTATTGAGAAAGACGACTCCGTCCGGGTCGAGATCGCGAACTTTGTCGAGAAGCCGCGCCGCTTGGAGAACCAGTTGGGAATCGAACGTCTCGTTGAGAAGTCCCCAAATAACGACGCTAGGATGGTTTCGATCCCGTCGAATCATTCCGAGCGTCTGCGCCTCGTATCGCGCGGGACGCTCCGGGCAGCTTTCGTACTGCCAGCCGGCGAGACATTCGTCGTAGACCAGAAAACCGATTCGGTCGCACAAGTCGAGCTGGAAACGACGCGGCATGCCCGCGATATAGCGGATCATATTGAATCCCATCGTCTTGCAGGTAATAATGTCCTTGCGATAGAGGTCGGGATCGAGAGGAAGACGATGGGTGATCGGAGAGTCGCTCCCGGAGTGCGAGCACTTTAAATAGATTCGTTTTCCGTTGAGCCGGAAGTATCCGTTCTCGAACCGGAAGTCGCGAAACCCGCAGGTCGCCCCCTTGCGCTCGAGCGTTGCGCCCGATTGGTCGGAAAGTGTTGCGACGACGGAATATAGATTTGGATCGTTGAGATTCCACAACTTGAAGTCGGGAACGATCGTCTTGGCGACGAGCGTTGAGCGCCCCGCCGGAACCTCCGCGTCGACCCGCGTTTCCGGAGAGAACTCTCCCCCGTCGCAAGAGACCGCCGCGAGCGCTAGGGCGCCCTTCCAAGGCGCGCCGGTCGCGTTGTCGATTTCAAGTCGCGCCTCGATCTCTCCCGTTTTCCAGTTGGGAACGAGATGTTCGTCCGCGATTCGGACCCCGGGAACCAACTCCAGCTCGACCGAATCGACAAGTCCTCCGGAAGCGTAGCCGCAGCCGGGGACGATCGCGTTCGTATTGTTGCGACGAGGAATGTTCGCCATCGAAATCCCGTCGATCGGCTCGTCCGAAGCGTTGAGAACCCGAACCGTCAGGCGATTGGTTTCTCCCGCCGGTTTGAGCGCCCCGGTCGTTTCCAACTCGAACGCCTCCTCGCCCCCTTCGTGAAATCCTAGATAGACCCCGTTGAGCCAGACGTCCGCCCGGTACTCCGCCTGCCAAAAGCGAAGAAGCGCTCGTCCGTCGGGATTCGGATTCTCGGGCGTCTTAAATTCGCGCTCGTACCAAACGAGACCGTGGTAGGTTCGAAAGACCTCTTGAATTACCCCGGGAACCGAGATTTCGCTCGTTTCGCCCGAGTTGGCGAGCGGGGCTTCGAACCAATTCTTCGCCTTCCCGACATTGTCGGGGTCGGTTCGGATTCGCCACGCGCCGTCTAGCGAAACGATCGCGGTCGCGGCGAACGAATTGACGCGAGCGCAAACGAGCGCTAGCGCGACAAAAACTAGGGAACGGAAAAAACGCGACATGCTCGACCTCGCTATGCGTTCGATACGAGAGGAACTTGGAACCTGTTCCATTATCCATAATCGAAACGAAAAGTCGACGAAAACCTAACGTTTTTCAAAAAACAATTATGGGCTTGCGGGATTTTTTATATTTCGCTAGGATTGGGCGACTTGTTTTCAAGCGAGACTCCGGCGCGCCTCTTTTGAAGGATTCAAAAGCTTTTTCCGACGGCGCGTCGCGAGCGGAGCGGAGCGAACCAAGGGCGCTCGACTCCCCATTGCGTCGGAACGAACGGATTTGTGGCGATGTTTTTTCAATACTGCTCATTTAGCGATTCGCGCGGCTTGGCGCGGTTTGGCGGCGCGGCGATTCTATTGCCGCTGGCGGCGCTCGCGCTCCTCTCGGCGAACGGATGCGCCTCTTCCGGCGCTTCGGCCGCTTCTCGCAACGCGCAAGGCGTCGAATATTTCTCCGCGGGTCAATACGACAAGGCGATCGCCATGTTCGAGGACTCTATTGAAGAGAACCCCGAATCGGCGGAAACCTACTACAATCTCGGCTCCGCGCTTCAGCGCAAAGCGAACGAAACCGGCGATTTCAAAATGTTGGCGCAGGCGGAGGACGCCTATTGGACCGCTTTGGAAACCAACCCCGCTCCGGAAACGATCGTCTGCTGTTATCGCGGAATCGCCACCGCGTCGACCGCTCGAGGCGATTCCGACAACGCGATGCGCGCTCTCGAAGAATGGCGCGATCGCAATCCCGACTCGATCGAGCCCAAACTCGAAATCGCCTATCTCTTGGAGGCGCAAGAGCGCGACGACGACGCCTACGAGGCGCTGCGCGAAGTTGCCGAGCTCGCTCCCAACGATTATCGCGCTTATTATAAGATGGGCGAGTTGTCCGAGCGCGCCGGCGATTTGGACGACGCCTCCCAACAGACGAGCATCGCCGCGAATTTGAATCGCTCCAACGTCGAAATTTCCCGCCGAGCTCGTTCCCTCGAGTCCCAATTGGCGGCTCAACGACGCGAACTCGAGGAAGACGAGGACGACGAAGAGGAAGAGTCCGCGTTGGCGAGCGACGAGACGCCTCGCTCGCGAACGACCCGAGTGGAATCGACCTCCGCGAGCGCCGAAGAAGAGTCCGTTCCCGCCTTGACCCTACCTCCGGAAGAGGAGAAACCTCAACCTCCCGCGGCTCCCTCTCAAGAGGATTCCGTTCCAATTTCCGCCGCTCCGAAGCTGGGTTTTGGCGAGGTCGTCGTTCTTTCGAATGGCGGTTCAGACCCGGCGCCCAGCTCGTCGCTGGACTCGACTCGCGTCGCGCAAACATCGGAACCTTCCGGCGCGACTTGGGCGAAACCTGACGCCGACGATTCCGACGTTAAGTGGATCTCCGCGACGAATTCTCCGGGAACCGTCGCTCAAGCGAGCGCCACGTCCCCGAAAAACGTTCCAGCCGCCGAAACATCCGCGCCGGCTCCCCTTAAGGCGGCGCCGCGACCCGCCGAAGCCCCGACGAGTCAAACGAGCGCGAGCGAACCGGCGACGGCGAAACCCGCCCTTCCGGCTCCCGCGCCCAGTCGAGCGAATAAGTCGGAAACGAAGCGCCGCAAGAACAGAACCGATATGGGAGCCGGATTCCCGAATATTCGAGCCGGTTCTTTCTTCTAACGATACATAAGGAGCGAACTATGAACTCGACCGCCGCTGTTTTGACGCCCGTCGCGCCCTTCGGCGAGCTTCGGATCGCCGAAACGTCTCCCTTGGAGTTTTCGAGCGCCGTCGGAACCGACGTCCCCGAGCTGCTCGCGATCGAGCGAGAGTCGTTCGAGTACCCCTGGTCTCGCGCCGAGTTCGAGTACTGCCTCGCCGCGAGGAGTTGCCGCGGAATCGTCGTCAAACGAGAGGGCGAGACGCTCGGATACCTCTTTTACGAGATCCTCAATTACGGCTTCGAGCTGATTAGTTGCGCCGTTCGAAAATCGGAGCGCCGTCTCGGAATCGGGACGGCTTTGGTTCGGCGTCTTATGGAGGAACTGGACGAGCGTCGTTGCGAGATCTCTTGCGTCGCGAGGGAGAGAAACGTTCCCGCGCAGCTATTTCTTCGAAGTTTGGGATTTCGCGTTTCGGCGATCGTCGCGGGGTTCTATCGCGACGCCGACGAGGACGCGTATCGCATGCGCTATTATAGCGACGAATGGGAATTGACGACCGACCGCTCCCGCGACCGGCTTTGGGCGCTTCGCTAAAACCGAGCGCCCGAGAGCGCGGCGCCGATTTTTTATCGTTCTCTTTCTTGGGACGCCGAACCCGTCGGCGTCCTTTTTTGTTTCCCTTAGTTTTTTCCGCGATTCCCGCCCCTTTTCAGTTGGGGCGGTGAGGATTTTATCGAGAGAAGGGGTTTTTTTGGGAAAATTGACGTTATTTGACGCGCGGCGCCCTTGTCGACCTTGGCAAGAGGGTTTATTATTATAGACTGATAGACGAGTATCGTCCGTTTCGGTTCGGCGTTCGGATCGATGGGCGAGCTCGCAACCCCGTTTGTTCGAGGAACGAAACTAATGACCGTCGCTACGACCTTGGCGTCGTCGGCGTTTTTGCCGACGTTGTTCGCGCAAGAAGGCGCCCCCAATCCCGCTCCCGCCGGGAGCGGAGCGTTCGGCGCCGTTATGATGATCTTCGTTTTTCTGATCGCGATGTGGCTCCTTTTTGTTCTTCCGAGCAAATCCCGCGATAAGCAGGCGAAGAAGTTGATCGATTCGATCAAGATCAACGACAAGGTTCTGACCTACGGCGGCGTGATCGGCGAGGTCTATTCGATTGACAAAGATCAGGGCGAGATCACCCTCCGAGTCGACGACGCCAACAACGTCAAGATTCGTTTCGCGCTTTCCTCCGTCTACTTTGTTTACAACAAAGACGCGGCGAAGGAAGCGGCCAAGAAATCCTCGAAATAGAAAAAGTAGAACGAACGGCGTTTTCGCCGCGCGTCGTTTCTCTTTGGAAACGGCGCTTTCGACGCGATAGAATTGAGCGAGCGCGCGCGGTTCGCGAGCGCTTCGTTTTTCCCCGACGAACGTCCTTGCGCGAGTTGGGAAGACTCGTTACTTTATTAGTTGTTTTGACTCCAATGACCAGTGAAAAATTATCGTTGAGACTTTCTGTTCTGGGTCTCGTCGCCGTTCTCGCTCTCGCGATCGGTCGCGGATCCGACGCGTTGTTCGCGCAAGACGCTCCCGCCGACGCGGCGGCTGTCGCGGCTCCCGCGGAAGAACCGGCCGCCGAAGCCCCGGCTTCCGAAGAACCGGCCGCCGCGCCCCAAGACGCGACCGAAGCCCCCGCTTCCGACGCTCCTGCCGACGCGACCCCCGCCGCCGAAGATTCGACCGAAACCGCGGCTCCCGCCGCTCCCGAGAAATCCGCGACCGAAGAGGTCGCCGCTCCCGAGAAGAAGAAGGATCTCACCGGTTACCTCACCGTTGGCGGGCTCGTTCTTTTACTGGTCCTCGGTTGGGCTGTCGGACGGTTCTTTAGCAAACAGTTCCGCATGCCCGAATTTCAAAACGGTTACGCGATTATCTTCATTTGCTTCGTCGGCGCTCTGATTTCGACGATTATGGGGCTGGTTCAGCATCGCGTCAACCTTGGCGTCGACTTGCGCGGCGGTTCGATTCTCGTTTACGACGTTCACCCCGCTTCCGGCTCCGCGAGCGCTTCCAACGACGACAGAGTTTCCAACGACGATATGGAGCAGTTGAAAAACGCCGTTATGCGGCGCATCAACCCCTCCGGCGTTCGAGAAATTTCGATTCAAGAGCTCGGCGACAACCGACAAATCAAGATCACGATCCCGGAAGCCGACGCCGCCGAAGTCTTGCGTCTGGAGCGCGTCGTTAGCGGCACGGGGCAGTTGTTGTTCCGCATTCTCGCGAACGACAACACTTCCGACGACGACGAGAGAGCGATTTTCACCAAGGCTCGGGAACAAAACGTCCAAGACAACGACTCCCGAGAAGTTTCGAGCTCGAACGCCGTCGTTATCGGGTATAGGTGGCTGCCGGTCGACCCGACCCAAGAAGACGTTATTCGCCCGGGCGTGATTTCCCGTCCCACCGTGTACAAGCCTCGCGAGGACGAAACGTCCGGGATTCCGAACTACGACGTGCTCGTGTTGGAACTTCGAGACAAGTACGTCGTGAACGGCGAGCACATCGATTACGTTCAAGAGAGCGTCGGGAATTACGGCGAGCCGGAAGTCGTCTTTACGATGAAAGGCGAAGGCGCCAGACGCATGGGGAATCTCACAGAACTCTACAAAGCGACTACCGGTCGCGAGGGTCGTCAGCTCGGCGTCGTCTTCAACAACCGCCTATTCTCCGCCCCGAATATTAAGAGCACGATTAACGATCGCGGCTCGATCACCTTCGGAAACGATCTTTCCGAAGAATCGCGCAAACGCATCCAAGGCGAGGTTAAGGATCTCATCGCCGTTATGCACGCCGGCGTCTTGCCCGCGACTCTGTCCGACAAGCCGGTGACTAAGCAGATCACCGGACCGACCCTTGGCGCCGACACGATTCGCAAGGGTAAGAACGCCGTCGTTTGGTCCGGCGTTATCGTCCTCATTTTCATGATTATCTACTACGGGTTCGGCGGTCTCGTGGCGACCTTTGCCGTCGCGATGAACCTGTTGCTCATCATGATGGCGATGATCGGCATGCGCGCGGCGTTCACGCTTCCCGGTCTTGCCGGTCTCGTCTTGACCGTCGGTATGGCGGTCGACGCGAACGTTCTTATTTTCGAGCGTATTCGCGAAGAGTTGGCGGGCGGCGCCACCGTCCGCATGGCCGTTCGCAACGGTTACCAACGCGCCTTCACCGCCATTTTCGACTCCAACATCACGACCATGCTCACCGCGTGGATTCTCTATCTGGTCGGTTCCGAGCAGATCAAGTCCTTCGCGGTCACCCTCTTCCTCGGCGTTTTGTTCAGCATGTTCACGGCGACCTACGTCTGCCGCATTATCTTCCAAACCTGCGAAAAGCTCGGTTTGGTCGGGAAGCGCTGCGTGTCTCCGTTGATCCCCGGTATGAAGCAATTTGGTCGTCCGAATTGGGACTACTTCAAACTCTTCAAGAAAACCATTTGGGTTTCGATCGTCCTGATCGTCGCCGGTTTGGTCGCGGTCTTTGTCCGCGGTAAAGGCGTCTTCGACGTCGACTTTGTCGGCGGCGTCGAAATTCAGATGGTCTTTACCGAGCCTGTCGAGATCTCCGAAGTGCGCGAGGCGTTGAGCGCCGATTTGCCCGATTTGGCGGTCAGCTCGCTCCAACTCGCCCAAGACCAAGAGGGCAACGAAGTCGCCGACGGCTCGTGCTACACGATTAGCGCCTCCTGCCCGCCGGACAAAACGGCGGAAGAATTCCAAGCGGACGTCGAGAAACTGCTCCAAGATAAATTCGGCGCGAAGCTGCCTCATTACTCAATGAACTTCGAAGTCGGCGCGCCCGCGGAGGCGAAGGTCGACGGTTCCGACGCCGTCAAAACCCAAACAAAGGTCGCCGTTACCGTGAACCCCGCGCTCGCGAGAGACCTCGTTCAAGGTTACTTCGACGACGAGAAGGCGAGTTCCGGTTCCGATCTCGTTTACTCCGTTACTCGCGAGGGTTTTGTCGAAGGTTCCGACGAGGACGCGACCGATTGGGAAGTCGTCTTTGATTCCGACAACGCCGAAGCGATTAACGCGCTCGCCAAGGCCGCGCAAGACAAGATCAACGGCCAAATCGCCTTCGAAGCGTCCAACACCGTCGGTTCCGCCGTCGCCGGTTACGCCCGAACCCAAGGCGCCTTGGCGATTCTCGGCAGCTTGATCTGCATCATCGCCTACTTGTGGTTGCGATTCCGTCGCGCCGTCTTCGGTCTGTCCGCCGTCGTCGGTCTGGTTCACGACGTCTTGATCACCCTCGGTCTTATCGGATTGAGCTACTTCGTCGCCGGAGCCCTCGCGTTCCTTGGCGTCGCCCAGTTCAAGATCGGTCTTGCGACCGTCGCCGCGTTCCTGACCCTTATCGGTTACTCCTTGAACGACACCATCGTTCTCTTCGACCGTATGCGCGAGGTGCGCGGAAAGTCCGAGGCTCTCACGATCGACATTATCAACAAGTCGATCAATCAGTGCTTGAGCCGAACCCTTTTGACGTCCATCACGACCTTGTTCTCGGCGGTCGTCCTCTACGCTTTCGGCGGCGCGGGAATCCACACCTTCGCGTTCGCGATGCTCGTCGGCGTTCTCTTCGGTACCTACAGCTCGATCTTCATTTGCGCGCCGTTCCTGTACTGGTTGCTCAATAAGACCGCGACGAAGAAGCCGTCCCAACGCGCGACCCTTGATAAGAACAAGAACTCCTCGAACGATAAATCGAAGGGGGTGGCGCTCGACAAATCGACGACCGTTACCGTTTCCGCGAACTAACGCGCGGAAATCGCTAAGTCGTTTAAATCCAGTTTGATAGAAAAGGCGAAAGAGCTGAGGCCCTTTCGCCTTTTTCGTTTGGGAGCGCAAATAGTTAATTTTCTTGAATCGAGCGTCGGCGCTTTTTTTTTGCGGTAATTGTTTACAAGGCGTTTCCGTAAGATTATAATCCTATCGTGGGATTTGGGCGCGCGACTCGCGCGGTTTGGACGTTGTCCTCCGTCCTCTTTGGACGATCGTGATTGTCGCGACCCCGCGCGCTTTGTGTTATTCTTTATTGAATCGGAGACGGTGATGAAAAGAACGTTAATTGGGAGGGGAAGGAACCGCGACGGTTTTACCCTCGTTGAACTCCTGGTCGTTATCGCGATCATTGGCATTTTAATCGGTCTACTTCTTCCCGCCGTTCAAGCGGCTCGGGAGGCGGCGCGTCGCATGCAATGCACCAACAACCTTAAGCAGTTGGCGCTTTCTGTTCACAACTTCCACGACGCGAACAACTATTTCCCCCCGATTTGCCAGAATAATAGTAAATTCTCGCGAATTAGCTGGGCGGTGATGATTCTTCCTTACGTGGAACAAATGTCCGTTTGGAACGAGTACGCTTCCGGCGGTAAAATCTTCCTTTCCACGCCCGGCAATCCCAAGAGCGCCAGAACCGACGCCAATTGCGATCCCTACAAGGCGAATCCGTGGGAATGGAACGTGGCGATCTGGTACGCCGACGTTCCGTGTTTTCACTGCCCGTCGGACGGGTATTCCCGCGACCAACCGGCGCAGTGGTTCCCGGGGCGCATTAACTACCGCGCGAGCTTGGGCGACGCCTCGATCGCTTCGTGCTACTTTGGACCCGACGGCAAAAAGTCCCGCGGACCTTTCGAGGTCAACAACGGCGTTGGAAAAACCCAAACGGTGCGCGACGTCTCGATGGTTATCGACGGCACGAGCAACTCCGTCCTTCTTGGCGAATTGCTGACTCACGCCACGACCGGCGGCGCCGACGAAATTACCCGCGACATTCACACCGGCATTCTCACCGGAAAGAATCCCCAATGGCCGTCCACCTGTATCGGCTACCAAGATCCCGACGATCCGAACTCCTTTATCGCCTCGGCGGTTACCCGTCCTTGGCTCGGACGCCGTTGGCCCGACGGTATGTACGTTTATTCGTCGATGAACACCATTCTTCCCCCGAACTCCGTCAACTGCCTTTATTCCACTTCCGACGCCGAGCGAACGATTATGACTCCAAGTTCTCGACACTCCGGCGGCGTCAATATCGCGATGGCCGACGGCGCGGTCAAGTTCGTGAGCGACACGATCGACTGTGGCGACTCCAGCGCCAACAACGACGACTACCGCGGCAAGCGAACTAGAAGCGGTTACGGCGTCTGGGGCGCTATGGGCTCTATCAACGGCGGCGAAACCGTTACCGCTCCTTGACGACGAGGTTTAACTATGAAAAGGTTGTTTTTCTCTTTGCTTTTCTGCGCCTGCCTCCTAGGATTGATTCTGCAGAACGGTTGCGGCAAGAATAAATTTGGCGTCGTCGATATTACGGGAAAAATCACCGTCGACGGTCAACCCGTCGAAGGGATTTCAGTCAATATGTCCCCGGTCGATCCTAGCGCCAACCCCGCCCAACGCGCCGCCGCGGGCGTTACCAAAGCCGACGGAACCGTCCGATTCGTCGCCCCCGGTTCGAAAGTCGCGGGGGTTATGCCCGGCGAGTACGTCTTGACTTTCCAGAAAGAGATATGGTTGACCGAAGACGGCGTCGACGCCTCCACTTTGCCCTACGATCCTTCGAAACCGGAGCCCAAAACTCATGTGGAAGACTTGTTGCCCCCGATTTACAAAGATCGGAGCAAGTCGGAGTGTAAAGTGACCGTTACCGATTCCAGTAGTACTTTCGAGTTCGATTTGGAATCGAATAAGAACTAGCCCGTCGAGAAATCTCGATTCGGCTTCGCCTTATAACCTCGGGACGCAAATTGCGTCGCGAGGTTTTTTTACGAAACGGTTCCCCTTGTTTCCAGCTCCTCGCTAGAGAGAATCGAATTGGAATTGGAACGCGTTTCGCTATAATTGTCTCAAAAGCGCTTTGAAGCGAGGCGAGGCTTTCGACGTCTTGTCCCTTCGTTTTGACTTATTTGTCGGGAGGAGAAAAATGTTTCGTTTATTTGGCGCGAGGGGGATAGGTCTCGTCTCCGTCGCTCTTTTGTTCCTTGTCGCGGAACTCTATGCCGTCGAACCTGTTAGCGTTGCGTATAAGTCTCTCGATTTAAACGACGACTCGGCGCTTCGGCTTTTGGAGCCGACAAGAGTCGATCCGTATCAAGACGGAGGAAAAGAACTTGACGGGCAATATGTTTGCGACGCCGGGGAGAGCGCCGACGCTCAACTCGGATTTGCTCGCTCTTATCAAATCGATCAAAAGCTCCCGACGCCCCTCGTGGCGACCGGTTGGAGTAAAGCGGAGAACGTCGGGGGTGAAAAAGACTCGGGATACTCGCTTTATCTCGATTTAATCTACTACGACGACGCGCCGCTTTGGGGACAAGTCTATCAATTTCCAGTCGGCGATTCCGACTGGACCTGCGGAAAGGTTTTGATCTTCCCCGACAAACCGGTGAAGAGCGCGAGATTTTACGCGATGTTTCGCGGGCACTCCGGCAAAGCGTCCTTTAAAGACCTCGAGCTTTACCAATACGATTTTGATTCCCAAGTCGCTTACTTCGACGGGGTTCCGATCGAAATACCGAGTCGCGCGCCGAGCGCCGCGCCCCGCGTTTATCTCCGCGACGTCGCGAACGACGGCGACTATTTGGAGCTTAACGTCCCCGAGACGACCGTCGACGATTTGGGACTGACCATCGAGCGCTCGAAACTCGACGTTAACGGAATCGAGGAGTTAAAACTCGTCGCGACGAGCTCCGCCGACACAGATCGAGCTCTCGCCCTCGTTTGCGCGCTTCCGATTCCCGATCCGTCCGAAGGCGACGAATTGGTTTGGTTCGACGACCCGAGACATTATCGGACGATCGAGCGCGGAGAGTACTCCTCGACCCGCTCGATTCCCGACGTTTGCGCGGGGCGATTGTCGAAGTATCCCTTTGGCGTCGTCGCGACCAAAGACGCGCGCGGAAATTGGTCTTCGGCGCTCGGCTTGGGAATCGATCCCGATTACCCCGCGTTTTATCGGATCGCGCATTGCGCCTCGACTCGCGAGCTTTATATCGTTTTTGATTTCGCGTTGACTAAAGAAAAGCCGCGCGCCGAGTTTCGCGTTCCGATTCTTCGTTGGGAAATCGATTCCGACGGTTTGAGCGTCAAACCCTCGAATACGGCCGTCGCGAACAACGTTCCGTTCGGTTCCGATCCGTTCCGCGCCGCGTTCGATCTCTACCGTCGCGCTTTCTCCGAGCGCTTCCGGGTTCGCGCGGTCGAGCAGGGCGGTTGGATGGCGTTCGCCAAAATTTCGAAAGTCCCAAATTGGCAAGACTTCGGGTTCCAGTTCAAAGAGGGAATCGACGAGTTGGCCGAGGACGACGCGAAAGGGATTACCTCCTTCCGCTACACCGAACCGATGACCTGGTGGCAACAAGTCGAAAAATCGGAAACTTCTCCGAAGACTAAAGAGGCCGCTTACGCCGCCGCCAAAGAGCTCGCCTCCGATAAAGACCCGAAGAAGTGGAACGTCGCGGAAGCGCGCGCCCTTTTGACGACCGGCTTTGAGGACAAAGACGGAAATCCCTACGGCATGGCCCTCGATACCCCCTGGTGCGACGGCGTGGTGTGGAGTATGAACGACGCCCCCGGTCTCGTCGAACTCGTCAAGCGAGGAGCGCTCTCCGCTCCCGACGGGATCGCGTCCATCGCCGGGTACGAGTCGAAATGGAGCGACAAGATCGCCGACCAGCTCTACGGCGAGCCTCTCGACGTCGCGAAACTTCCCAAGACCCGAGAAGAGTTGATCGACGCTCAGAAGCGCCCCGGCTGCGACGGGGAGTACGTCGATTCCAGCGAGGGCTACGTGACCGCGACCCTCGATTTCAAGCGCGCGCATTTCGCCGGTATGGAGACCCCGTTGGCATACGACGCCGAAGAGAAAAAACCGGCGATATTTAGGGGACTGATCGCGTTTGAGTACGTTCGGAAAATGTCCGACGATTGCCATGCCCGAGGTAAATTGATTATGGCGAACGCGACCCCGAGCCTGCATTTCTGGCTCGCTCCCCAACTGGACGTGCTCGGCACGGAAACGAACTGGAATTGGGGCGGGAGTTGGCGACCTATGCCGGACGACGAACTAATGTACCGTCGGACGCTGTGTTGCGGCAAACCCTACTGTTTCATAATGAACACCGATTTTTCGAAATTCTCCCGCGAGCTTACGGAAAAGTTTATGAAGCGCTCCCTCGCGTACGGAATATTTCCCGGCTTCTTCAGCGCCGACGCCTCGACGGGACACTACTTCGAGACGCCCGAGCTGTACGAGCGCGATCGCGAGCTTTTCAAGAAGTATATGCCGATCGTAAAGTGCGTCGCCGAAGCGGGGTGGGAACCGGAAACCGGCGCGGACGCCAACGACCCAACTTTGATCGTGGAGCGATTTGGCGCGTTGGACGACGCCGTCGTTTCGTCGAATCTCCTTCGACCAACGGAAGACGTTTATCTAACCCTCTTTAACGATTCCGACGAAGAGAAGGAGTTCTCGATCGCGTTGAGCGAGCCCTTGTTGCGACACGTCCGCGATTCCAATCGCGACGTTGTCGAGCTTCTCGACGATCGCGACGTTTCTTTAACGGACGGAAAGATCGACGGTAAGATCGCCCCGCAAGACGTTAAGGTCTTTAAAATCGGAAAAAAGAACTAGCGGCCTAAAGAGGGCGGGGCGCTCGAGATTGTCGAGCGCCCCGCTTTTTGTCGATACCTATTCAAAGAGCGAGAATCAAGCGGTTACCAAAGAGGCGCCCAAGACTCGACGTCGGGGCCCGCGTTTAGCTCGTCCCGATTCAAAAGCGTGAAATCGTCGTTTTCGTAGTCCTTGAAAGCCGGAGCGATCCATCGCGAATTCTTATCGCTTCCCGTTTCCGCGCGAAATTGTTCGAAGTTCATCGGCTCTTTTTTCGCGGAGGCGTTAAAACAGAAATAGTTCTCGCCGGACTCCCGCGGTTTTCTTTCGTCGATCGCGTAGACGTTGTTGTCGATTTTGTAACCGTCCATCCGATTGTGCCAGCATTTGACGAAAAATTGCGCCGTGTCGTAAAAGACGTTCTTTCTTATCGTTATATCGACCGTCTTGGCGCTTAACTGGTACCCGAGAATCGGCGTCGCGATCTTGTTGGGGCGCTGGACGTGGCTCCAATCCCGCCCGCAAGCGACGCACAAATTCCGCTCGAAAACCAATCCTTCCACGACCGTTTCCGGATTGTCGAACCATATCTCGAACGCCTGCTCGCACCGGTACATTAGATTGTCTCGCATAACGAGGTTGCGCGATACGTCTTTTTGCGACCCTTGGGTCGTGATCGCGACGTCGTAAACCCTTGAAAATCGGCACCGCTCGACGACGCAGTCCTCCGAGCCGTCCCAAAATTCGACGCCGTTCCCGAAACGAACTCGTTTTCCCGAGCCTCCCTCGCCGCTCAAATCCCCGCCGCCGATCCAGTCGAACGCGCAGTTGCGAATAACAACGCGATCCGAGCCGACGAGAGAAATTCCGTGCGCTCCCGTGTGCGAAAACGTTATGTTTTCGATGATAACGTCCTTCGCTTCGCAGCGGCAGCAATGATCCCGCAACGGGGCTTCGATCGACGCGTACTTCTCGCCCGGGTTTCGATCCGATTTCAAATAGACTCGGCGCGAGGCGTTATCGTACCAGAAATCCTCCGGTTCTTTGAGATCCTCCAACGCCCATCGCTTAAACGCGGCCCGCTCGCGCTTGTCCGACGTCGACGCGAATAGTTTTTCCGGCTCGTTTTCGAACGTTCTAGGCGAAGAGACGGAACCGTCGGTTAAAACGAGATTTCCGACGTCTCGCGATAAACCTAGCGAGCGAATTTCAAGTTCGGTCGCTTCCAAGGGAACAAATTCGAGTTTGGTTCCCTTTTTCATCTTTCCGCCGAGGAAGAATGTGAGACGCCCGTCCTCCGCGTCGGTCGTCGTTTGGAACGAGACTCGATATTCTTGCCAATCCGACGAAATCCCCCTGGGGATTTCGACCGGGTTCGCGTAGGACGTCCAAGGTTTTCTCGTCATAAAGACGCTAACCCCGGAGGTCAACTCGAACGGCTCGCTCGCCCTCGCCTTGAATTTTAGCGCGACGATCTTCCCTCTGCGAATGGGAAAACCTTCCGTTGTCATTTGCAAGAAAGAGGACTCCGTTCCCGGTTCGAGACATTCGAGCGAATATCCGCCCGCGCCGTCCAGTTCCTCGAACGTCTTGGGCGCGAAACTCGCCTTCGCGTCTTCTTCCGTATAAACGTGCCAACTTCCCTGTGCGAACCCCTCGACGTCCTTCGATCTCGCGCCCAGTTCGGTCGATTCGTCCTCGATCGTCGCCCAAAGATTCTCTTCCGGAGCTCCGACCCGGACCCATTTCTTGGCGTCGGTTAAATCGACGCTGTTGAGAATCCTTGGCGGGAACTGTTCGTCGCCGGTTTGGTAGTCGGAATAGACGATTGGATTTCCAGGCTCGCCGGATCGGCAGCGCAATATTCCTCGCCAAACGCCGTCTCGCCGGAACCGAACGGCGTCTCCGGGGACAAGTTCCGCTTGATTGACTCGCTCGAGCGTTCGCCACGCCGTTTCGGGCGTTTGACCGTCGGACCCGTCGTTTCCAAAACGCGAATCGACGAAATAGTCCGTCGCGAACGAGAGCGTCGCGACCAGCGACAAAAGAATGGTTAACGTGAATTCCGAGATTTGTTTCATTATTGGCGCCTTTCGTTGCGCGCGTCCACCCGACGCGCGACATTATTATAAACGCGGCGATTCCCATTTCAACTTTTTGACGAAGAATCGTCTTAAACGAGGTTCGGGACGTTGCCAAGGGACATTGGACGTCGTACAATGATTCTCGAGAACGCTCGCGTTTTCGCGGAAGATCGTTTTAATTGTCGCGGAGGAAAAAATGCCGGTCGAATATTCGCTCGTCGTGCCCGTTTTTAACGAAGAAGAGAGCCTTATGGCGCTTTACGGAGAGATCGACGAAGTCGCCAAATCGTTGAGCGCCAAAATCGAATTAATTTTTGTCGACGACGGCTCGACCGACAAAAGTTGGTCGATTATCGAGGATCTAGTTAAAAAGGATCCTCGCGTTCGAGGCGTTCGGTTTCGCCGTAATTTTGGCAAAGCCGCCGCGCTCGACGTGGGCTTCAAGACCGCGACTCTCCCGATCGTAATCACTCTCGACGCCGACTTGCAAGACGATCCACATGAGATACCGGAGTTTCTCGAACTGCTCGATTCCGGGCTCGACGTGATCAGCGGTTGGAAACGTCGACGACACGACCCTTGGCACAAAGTCCTGCCGAGCCGCGTCTTCAATTGGATGGTCGGCGCCGTGACCGGCGTGAAATTGCACGACCACAATTGCGGAATGAAGTGCTATCGCCGCGAGATTTTCGACGAAATTACTCTGTACGGAGAGTTGCATCGCTTTGTCCCCGTTTTGGCGGCGGCGAGGGGATACAAAGTGGGCGAGAAGGTCGTCCAACACCGCGCGAGAATATTTGGCAAATCGAAGTACGGTTTCAATCGATTTGTGAAGGGCTTTTTAGACTTGTTGACCGTTAAGTTCGTCACCGGCTACGGTCAGCGTCCCCAACATCTATTAGGGACGGTCGGGCTTTCCGCCTTTTTTGTCGGCGGCGCTACCCTTTGCTGGATGGCGGCGCGATGGGTTCTAGCGCGAATTCCGTTCCTTGGACTGAGCGCCTACTATCTCTCCGGACGCCCCGCCGTCGTGTACTCCGCCGCCTTGATGTTGCTCGGCGCTCAATTTCTTTCGATTGGCGTCGTCGCCGAGCTGGTCGTTTCCTATCAGAATCGCAAGGGAAGGGAATACTCCATTAAAACGGAAATCGGAGAGCCCGCGGAGAAAAAATAAACCCCGCGTTTATTCCCCGCGAAAGATCTTCAAACGGGGCGCGGCGCTCGAGCCGCGCGAGCGCGTCGACGCGAATCTCCCCGCGCGACGCGCGAGAATCTCCGCCTTGGCTCGTTCGAAGTTGATGATTACCGGTTCGTTGGCGTCCCCCTCGCCGCGAGAAACGATCGAGCGCGTTTGGGAATCCTCGTCGGAGCGAGGCGCCGTATTGGAGGCGTTTCCCGGTTTGGTCCCCATCGAGAGGAGAAGAAGCGCCGCCAGCGACGAGAGAACCTTCGCGTCTCGAGGATTCTTTTCCTCGGCGAGGCGCTCGAGTACGATCTCGCGAGCGAGCCGTAAACTCGCTTCTTCGATTTCGGGACGTTGTCTCATTCGAATCCTCCTTGACGCTCGGGCGACGATAATCGGGCGGCCTCCATGAGACGCCCCCCGACCGCGCAAGCATACCCATTCCGCTTCGAACCGACAAGAGCGTTTTTGTGGTTCTTATTGTAACGATCGCGACGATAAAAGGAGTCGCGCTGCGGAACTTTGGCCAACCCAAAGACCCGGCTCGCAAAAAAACGGGAAGAAAAAAGAAACGCCCCCTTGAAAAAAACGCGAAAAACGTTACACTCTCATTTCTAAGCGTCGCGAAATGGGCTTTCGTCGGTATCCGGCGAACCCTTGGCGCTTCGCGGGCGGGTCGCCGTTACTTGGCGCGTCGCGTCCGTCGTTTTGTCGCAAACTGGACGTCGGGTCGGGTTCGAGCGTTCGAGCGGCCGCGTTAATTCGTTTGGAGATGTTGCCAATGACCATCGATAAGAGCTTAAAGATTAAGAAAGGCGTTTCGCGCTCTCGCAACGTCTTGACCAGAGTCGAACGAATCGAAAAATTGCAATCGCAAGATCGTTGGACCGAAGATGCTTCCCCCTTCAGCCTGCCGAAAATTCGCGTTTATAAGGTTGTCTTGAAGAAGAAAAAGAAGGTCAAGGAAGCCGACGACGCCAAAGCCGCCAAGAAGTGATCTTCTCGGCTTCGCGGGCGGTTTTCGCTCGCTTGGGGTTTTAAAAAGACCGCTCGTCAATCGACTCGCGGTCTTTTTTGTTGTCGCGCGTCGCGTTTCGACGATTGGAACCCGACCGCGCGATTTCCCCGATCTCGCTTGTTTCCTAGCGCCGAACGAGCGCGATTCGGAATCCAACGTACCCGTGCCTGTGTTCTGGCGGGTCTTTGTGTCTGAACGCCGATCGATTTCTTTCCGGCGCGCTTCGCCAACTTCCGCCGCGAAGAACTTGAAGCTCTCCCTCCGTTTCCAGAGGGTCGATCGCGTCTTCTCGAGAGCGCTCGGCGTATCGGTCTTTCGTTCGCTCCCAGACGTTGCCGCACATATCGAAGAGTCCCCAAGGATTGGGAGGATACGCTCCGACGCGAATAGGGCGACCGATTGCTCCTCCGATGTTCCCGTCTTTCGGCGTCAACGTTTCGCCTGTATAGAACGCGGAGGTCGTACCGGCGCGACAGGCGTATTCCCATTGCGCTTCCGTTGGAAGATCGGCGCGCCAGCCCCGGGGGAGTTCCCCGCTCGCGTTCAAAAGCGCGAGATATTCTTCGCAGTCGCGCTCCGAAACGTTCGAGACCGGGAAGTCGTCCCCGACAAGCTCGCTCGGGTTCGTCCCGATTAGCGCTCGCCACGTCCGTTGCGTCGTTTGCGTTTCCAATAACCAAAAGCCGTTCGTAAGCGTCGTCCAACGCGGGGTTTCGTCGTCCGAGCGTCCAGGCTCGGTTTCGGGGCTCCCCATCGCGAAAGTCCCCGGCGGACAATGGCGAAAGGGAAATTCGATCCCGTTTATCAGCGCGACCGCGCGAGCGCCCGCGTCTCGACTTTCGAAGCGATTCATACCGATCTCGTAAAAAAACCCGTCGCGAGTCTCGGCGCTCGCGACGGGCGGTTGGGGGAAAGAAGCGAAATCGCGCTAACGCGCTTGTTCGTAGGCGTCGAGCATATCGGACAGCAATTTTTGCGTCTCGGCGTCCTCTTTTTCGCTCGCGTTGTAGCGATCGTACATCTTGGCGACCTCGTTTTCGCGCATCAAAGAACCGTTCGCCGCGAGTTGTTTTCTAAAAGCGTCGAGCGCTTGGCGCCGATCGCTCATCGAGAACCGCGAGTCGCCAATCGTTTGAACGAGAGCCGTTTGCGCGTAGTTCGTCGGGACGCTCGCGGCGTATTCCAGACCGATCTCAAACGTCGCGGGATTGTTCAAGAATTTTGCGATAAGATCGTTCGCTCGCGTAAATTCGTAAACGTCGGGGCGCGTTTTCAAAAGTTCCAAGAACGCGAGCGCCGCGGCCTTGCCCTGTTGAGCTCGCTGTTCCGCCGGGACTTGATTCGGCTTCGTCCGGTCGAACAAGCTCTGGATCGCCATCGAGCAAGACGTAAGATCGTACGGTTTCGGGTAGACGAGCGCGTTAGATTCCCGCCCGACCAATACTCCCGCCTTCGAGTCGTCGGCGTCCGACGCGGTCGCGACCAAAAGCGGCGCGTCGGCGGTGCGAACGTCGGCGCTAAGCGTTTGCGCGATCGCTCTCGCGTCCGGACCGCTTATATGAGCGTCCGCGAGGACGAACTCGACGTCGGCGGAACTTTGAGCCGCGAGAATCGCCTCGCGTCCGGTCGTAACTGGAATCGTCTTATAGCCGAGTTCTTTCAGAGGTCTTGCCAAAATCGAGCAATCTTGGAGTTTTGGACACGCGACCACAACGATCTTTTCGCCGGTCGACGTCGCGAACCACTCGAGCGCGCGACCGACTTGCGTCGCCCCTATGTAAGGGCGCTCCGGATTCCAACCGACAATGCTCGAAAGCGCCGCGTAACGAACTCGTCGATTCGGGCAAACCGTCGCGTTGACGATCGGGGAGGCGACGTTCTTTGAATAAACCAACGACTCGTTTCCCGACTCGCGGAGCCATAGGACCGGCAATAGGGCGCCCAATGGGCGTTTCGAATCGAGCGCGTATTGAATCGCGCTTTGCAACTCGTCGGTCGTCGCCTTGGGGAACGTCGCTCGCAATTCCGCGAGACCCGCGTCGCCGCGAGTCGCGAACTTTTGTTCCGCCGTCGAGACGATCGCCAACTCCAGACCTCCGACGGGGAGCGCGTTTTCTTTCGCGCCGATCCTATAAGCCAAATTGGCCCAATACGCGGTTTCGTCGGCGTAGGCGGTCTCCAAATCGACCAAGCTCTCGACGGGAATTCCTTTTTCCTCGTCCCAATTCCAGCGCTCCGCTTTTCCGTCGACGACGTCGGGGAAAAGTTCGGTTCGTTTTTGGAATCCGAGCGCCGTTTTATAGGCTTCGGCGGCGAAGCTCGCGGCCGTCGGTATTTCGGATGTTTGCGACGCGAGCGCCTTGCGCGTCGCGTCCTGAATCGACGCGTCTCCGTCGTAAAGAATCGCCAAAAGAGCGGGCGCGACTCGCAAATCGGTTTGCGAGCCCAAGAGCGATACGACCGGCGTCAACTCCTTGGAATCGGCGCCGCGAGTCGCGGCGATTAAAGCCTCGACGCAATCCTCTTCAAAGAACGGGAGAAGTTCGCGCGCGGTATTGACGCGCGTCTCGTCCGAACCGAGAAGATCCCCGACGAGAACGGAAACCGCCGCCGAGCCGCCGCGTCGCAAATCGACGATCGCCGCCGCCCGCTCCTCGGTCGTTCCGGTCGTCGCGCGATTGATCGCGTCGCGCAAAGCGGCGTCCCCCTCCCATTCTTGACGCGCGATTTCCGACAGTTTGTCGTAGACTTGGGAACCGAGCGTACCGACTTCCGGAAGCGACGTTAAATAGGTCGCCTTTCCGGAACCGAGCTCTCGAAGCGTTTCGGCGGCTTGGCGAGGAGACGGATCGGGAGCCGACGCGGCTTTTTCCAAGAGCGTTTTCGCAAAGAGAGGGCGACCGACTCGCGCGATCTGCGCGGCGGCGCGGAAGTAATCGGCGGAAGTGGGATTCTCTTCCGGGATGGCGCTCAAGACGGCGCGCTCCGCCGGATTGACCGTCTTGACGAAATCTTCCTCGGTTTTTTCCTCGTCCGGGACGTCTTCCGAACGAAGATATTTCGCGGACTTTTCGGGCGACTCCGATTCGGTCGCGATCCCCTTGGACGAGTCCGGCTTAGGCGCGGGCGTCGATTCGGGTTCGTTCCGGTTCGCGTCGGAGACGGGAATCGAGGAAGGGGCGAACGGACCGTTGTCGTCGCTTTGGAAGATATCGTCGTCGTCCTCTTCTTCGTTCCAGAAATCGTCCTCTTGCGCGAGAACCGAGCTCCCGCTTTGAGAAACGTCGCCTAGGAACGACGCAAAATTCGGAATCGCTAGCGCGAGCGCGGCGCCCGAGGCGAGAAATAATCGAGTCCAGTTTCGCATAATGTCGTGTCTCTTTGATCCTAAACTTGACGAGCGCCGAGCGCTCGCCTCCGAAAAAACCGCATTCTAGATTATAGAGACCCGGGCGACTCGGCGCCATATTGCCGGCGAGAAAAAAGCGGCAATTTTTTCCTCTTTCGTCCGAACAGCCGCTAGCTTTGAAATTATGGACAATAAACGAAAAATTGTTCTTTTACTCCAAGTTTGTCTTTTCAATAAAGACGCTCAAAACTTTTGAAGCCGTCGAGTCGCGCGGGACCAATAAAAAGCCGCGTCGACGTTTGAATCGACGCGGCGCGGTTCTGCTTCGACCGCGGGAGGACGAGCGCTAGCGCCACCCCTCGCCGCGCATTGTCCCGACTTGTTTGTTCGATTCTTTGAGGAAAAGCGCGAGCAACGCGACCGTCAACGAAACGAAGACCAGAATTCCCCAACCCGCGAGCCATAGCTTCCAACGAGTTAGAATTCCGTTGTAGTTGTCGTAGAAATTGTCGCTCAGGTCCAGATCGCGGACGTATTGGAAGTACTGGTACGCGCCAAAATAACTAAATCCCTTGTCGATCATCTCGTCCGTTACGAGATACGCCCTGTCTTGGTCGTCCCACGTCCAATAGAACCCGTTGTCCATAGGCGTCGTTTGAGTCGAGTCTCTCTTGATCGAGCGGCCGTCTTCAAGCGTGTACCACGTGTTCCGCGAGTACACCGAAAGCGGTTGAGGTTTGCGATAGTTGCGGCATATAATGAAAACCCCGATTACGAAAATGATTCCCGCGACGATGAAAAGTCCAAGGCGCGTGGGCGAAATCGAGCGCGTTTTTTTTGGAGCGCTCGACTCGACCCTCGCGGCCGCTTTTGGGGGCTCGTTTGCGGGAGCGGTCTCGACGCTCGCGTCCGCCGGGTTCGTGACGACCTCCGCGATTGGCGATTCGGCTCCCTCGTCGTTCCATTCGGGCAGTCGCTTCATTTTTAGCAGCGTGGGAATTTGGATTTTTTCACCGCATTCGCAATCGATTTGTTGCCCCGCTTGACGCGGTTCGACGGGGTAGGAACGTCCGCAATGATGGGTCAAACAATATTTCATAACAATCTCGGGAAAACTGGGGATCGTTTGGCGAGCAAGCGCGCTTACTTGGACGAGGGAAACGCTTTACTTTTTAAAAATTTTTCTCAAATACAAAATTTTTTCGAGAAAAATACGAGCGCCGCGAAATTTTTCCGCGTCTCTCGCGTACTAAACGTATCTAACGCGCTTGCGGGGACGCGGTCCGGGCGCGGAAATCGCGACCCTCGTAAGATTATACTCTAATCTTGCGGGTTCGCCAAAGCCCCCCCGCGTTTTTTTCGAGCGCTCGTTTCCTCGCGGATCCCGCTCGATTGGGAGATTCGGGGACCGGAGCTTTTTTGTGTCTCCCGATTCCGCGGCCTCCTTGGCGCGCGCGACCGACCTATTGACGCTCGACCCCTCGCGCGCAATACCCCCGTTGCGGCTTTGAAAAAATCGTTACAAAAAAACCGTCGTTACAATCGTTGTTTTCGTTTTAAATATAAAATATTTTGCCGTTTTTAGATTTTATTGCGACAAGGAGCGCAAGAAAGTCGGATTTCGTGGGTACTATAGAAGTCGACCGGTTTTGTCGCGCGGCTTCGGTCGGCGGCGCGAGCGCAAAATCAAATGCGAGTTTCTCGTTTCCGCGCGGGTCGTTGGCGGTTGATCGCAACGACCGCGCGCGTTGTAGCGAGAATTGCGGTCGCAACGTCGGCAACGGTCGGGGCGATTGGTTTGATTCTTAGCGATCAAATCGTTTCGTTAAGGTTTGGAATCGCCCGAGGCGCGGTTTTTTTCGATAATCGCCGTCAAAAATCGTCGATTGTTATTCATCGGAGACGCGAGCCTAGCGGTTCGTCCCCGTCGCGCCGCTGAAACAAGCGCTCGGCATAGGCGCCGGTCAGAATTACATCATTAGGAGTTTCGCTTTGTACGAAGAAGCCTACTACGAAAACGAAGGTTCGATGATCGTCGACGAAGAGGATTCGATCTACGGCTTGATGGACGTGGAGAACGACGATCCCGACTCGCGCGAAATGTTGCTCGAGGAACCTACGGAAGACTCCGACGAATCCGAACGCGTCCCCGCGGAGGGCGAGGTTCTTGGGTTGCCCGCCGACGACGCCGCCGGTCCCGCCGACGATCCCGTGCGAATGTACCTCACGCAGATGGGCGAAATACCCCTTTTGAAGCGCGAGGACGAGATAAAGCTCGCTAAGAAAATCGAACTGACTCGCCTGAAGTTTCGCGCGAAGTTGCTCGAGTGCGACTACGTCATGCAACACGCCGTTCGCGCGTTGCGTCGCGTTTACGACAACGACCTCCCCTTTGATCGCACGATCCAGGTCAACGACTCCGACAACATGGAGAAGAAGCAGATCAACGGGCGGCTCCCCGTGAATTTGCGCTCTCTTAGCCGCATTTTGGAGCGCAACGCCGAGGATTATCGGGTCGCGACCAGTCGTTCCGCCTCTCCCGAAGCCCGCGCCAAGGCTTGGAAAGACCTTGGTCGCCGCCGCCGTCGCGCGGTGCGAATGGTCGAGGAGCTTGGCCTAAGAACCCAGCGCATCGAGTGCATGATCGAAACTCTGGCGAACTACAGTCGTCGCGTCGACGAGCTGCGCGATTGGATCGAGGAAAACAAACGAAGCGGAGCCCCAGCTTATTCGCGTCGACCCGCTCAGATGGAGTACCGCAATATCCTGCAAATGACTCAGGAGACTCCCACGAGTTTGCGGAACCGAGTCGCCGAGATTAAGAAAATCTACGCGGAGTACCAAGAGGCGAAGCGCGGCCTTTCCGAGGGAAATTTGCGTCTGGTCGTTTCGATCGCGAAGAAATATCGCAATCGCGGTCTGAGCTTTTTGGACTTGATTCAAGAGGGCAACGCCGGTTTGATGCGCGCGGTCGACAAGTTCGAGTACCGCCGCGGTTTCAAGTTCTGCACCTACGCGACTTGGTGGATTCGTCAGGCGATCACTCGAGCCGTCGCCGACCAGAGCCGAACGATTCGCATTCCGGTTCATATGGTCGAGACGATGTCGAAGATGCGCAATATTACGCGCCAACTCACCCAAGAGATGGGGCGCGAGCCTTCCCTCGAAGAGACCGCGAAAGCCGCGGGAGCTCCGATTGACGAAACCCGTCGCATTTTGCAGATGAATCGTTTCCCGATTAGTTTGGATCGTCCCGTGGGAAATAGCGAGGATAGCCATTTCGGCGAACTCTTGCCCGACGAGACCGCCGAAAATCCCGCCGTCGGCGTCACTCAGGAAATGCTTCGCAAACGAATTCTAAAGGTTTTGAAAACGCTGAGTTATCGCGAGCGCGAAATTATCAAATTGCGCTACGGGCTCGGCGACGGCTATATGTACACCCTTGAAGAAGTCGGGCACATTTTCAAAGTGACGAGGGAGCGCATTAGGCAGATCGAAGCCAAAGCGGTTCGCAAACTGCAACAACCGAGTCGCACGAAAGAATTGATCGGTTTTATGGACTGATTTCGCTCGTTCGGTAAATAGAGTCTTGTTCCGGAAAAGCGCGAATCGAAAGATTCGCGCTTTTTTGTCGCGAAAGAATATTTTTGAAAAATTTGGTTTCGCCGCTTGACGAAACGCAAAGCCGGGGTAGAATCCTCAAACCGTCGTTGAGGAAGTTCCTCGCGAGCCTCCCGCGGCGAGATATTTAACATCCAGGTGAAAACGCAAGAGTGGCGTAGTATCACACACTACAAAGAAATAGTTTTGTCGACGTCGACGAGCGAAAGCGAGTCGG
>JAFRXD010000030.1 GCA_017441605.1 Thermoguttaceae bacterium
CGATCTCGTATTTAACGTCGAGATCGTCGAGGATTTTCGCCATCGTCGCCTGGGCGGTTTCCCACTGCTCGGCGGTTCCCTCGTACTTGTTTTTCGGGTTGGCGGGGTCCCATTGCGAGAATCTGAAGGAGCAGTCCTCGAGGAGCCCGACCGTTTCGAGGCAGTATTTCGCCAGGTCGAGGCAGCCTTTAAACTCTTGCTCCAACTGATCCGGGCGGATAATCAGGTGCCCTTCGGAGATCGTGAACTGGCGAACCCGAATTAGCCCGTGCATCTCGCCTGAATCTTCGTTCCGGAAGAGGGTCGAGGTTTCGTTAAAACGCATCGGCATATCGCGATACGATCGCTCGCGATTGAGGAACGCCTGGTATTGGAACGGGCAAGTCATCGGCCGGAGCGCGTAGCACTCTCCCTTTTCGTCGTCCGGATCGCCCAAAATGAACATTCCGTCGCGGTAGTGGTCCCAGTGCCCGGAAATTTTGTAGAGATCGCGCTTCGCCATAAACGGCGTTTTCGTAAGCAAATAGCCTCTTTTTTGCTCTTCGTCCTCGACCCAGCGCTGCAGGGTTTGGACCACCCGCGCGCCTTTCGGGAGAATAATCGGGAGCCCCTGGCCGATGTAGTCGACCGTGGTGAAATACTCCAACTCGCGCCCGAGTTTATTGTGGTCGCGCTTTTTCGCCTCTTCTTTCGCGGTCAAATAGGCGGTCAGCTCCTCTTTGGTCGGGAAGCCGATTCCGTAGACGCGCGTCAGCATCTTATTATGCTCGTCGCCGCGCCAGTACGCGCCGGTGCAGGAGGTGAGCTTGAGCCCCGCGCCGTTGACTTCGTTGGTCGCGTCGAGGTGCGGTCCGGCGCACAGGTCGGTGAAATCGCCTTGGCGATAGAAAGTGATCGACTCGCCCTCGGGGATTCCGTCGATCAGCTCCAGCTTGTAGGGCTGCTCGCTAACGAGCTTCTTCGCCTCGTCGCGGGAGAGCTCGAAGCGCTCGAGTTGGTTTTTCTCTTTGCAGATTTTGCGCATCTCTTTTTCGACATCCTTCAGATTCTCCTTGGAGAAGGGAGTCGGAAGCTCGACGTCGTAGTAGAACCCTTCGTCGATGCTCGGCCCGATCGCGAATTTGACCCCCGGGTAGAGCCGATTGAGCGCTTGCGCCAAGATGTGGGAACAGGTGTGCCAATACGTCTTGCGATACTGTTCATTCGCAAAAGTCTTTTCGGAATCTTCCATTTTTGCTCCTTTGATTTTGGGAATGTGGATCGAAAACGCGTTGGCTAGATCCCGCACCGAATGAGATCCGCCGGTTACAACGACGAGACGACGGAGACCGCGCGAATCGACGAATTCCTTGCGGCGCAATAAAACGAATATTGCCCGAGGAACCGCTCGAGAACGTTGGCTCCGACGCCGGAGCCGAATCGCGCGCTCCACATTCCTAAGAGCCTCGCGATTCGACCAAAAAAAAGACCGCGCTCGGCGGTCGAAGCGTCTCCAACAGGAATCGAACCTGCAACCTTCGGCTTCGGAGGCCGACGCTCTATCCAATTGAGCTATGGAGACGAACGGAGGCAATTATACCCGGGACGAAAGAAGCGTCAAGCCGCCGTTTCGTTATTTTAACGGGTCGAGATAGTCGTCTTGACCGACGTCGGGAAAAACGTTAGAGTCGCGCGCGAGGGCGCGCCGCGGTCGAATCGAACCGGTCGATTCTTGGGCGCGTCCCGAGGCGCGCGGTCGGAGACCGCGCCAACGTGGCGCTTTTATGACGGAACGAACGCCGAATTTGGGTCTAATCGCGATCTTCGCGCTGACGTCGCTCCTCGCGTCGTGCGAGGCGCTGCGCCCTCGCGACCCGATCGAACCGACGATATCGGCGGAGCAAACGACGCTCAAGCGCCCGACGCTGCCTCCCGATTCGGTCGTTTTCGACGTTTTGCTCGCTCGGGTTCCGTACCAAGATCGGGATCTGACGAACGCGTTGTGGAACGACGTCGACGAGTTGGAAATCGACTCCGCGACGCGAAAGCGGCTGAACGAGCAGGGATTTCGCGCCGGTTTGGTCGGCGCGTCGCCCCCCGACTCGCTCTCGAAAATCCTGACGCTCAAAGGTCGCGAGTTGCGCGAGTCGATTATCGAGGAGGTCGATCCTTCGAAAGTCGAGTCGTCGAGCGCGCCGGTCGTCTCCTCGAAACCGATTACGCTTCGCGCCGGAATGAAGAGCGTGATCGAGACGCGCGAGGAGGTCGGGACGTCGATTCCGATTTTGGAGAACGAAAACGGGACGCTCGTCGGGAAAACGTACTCCGACGCGCGAACGACCCTAAGCGTTTCGGTCGAGCAGAACGCGGACGGCTCGGCGCGCTTCGATTTGGCCCCGCTGCTGAAATACGGCTCGCCGAAACTGGTCGCGCGCTATCGTCACGGGCAATTGGTTCGCAGTCAAGAGCAGCCGACCAAAAGCTTCGATCGCCTGAAATTTTCCATCTCGCTTCGTCCCGGGCAGTTTTTGGTCATGGGCGCGACCGACGCGGCGACCAACGCGCTCGGGAAATATTTTTTTAGCGACGGGGGAGAGGACTTCGATCAGAAAATACTCGTTTTGCGATTGCTCGTAACGCAGCGGGACGGTCAGTTCGATCGTTTTCCCGACTTCCAAGAGTTGATCGGGAGCGCGTCGGACGAGGAGTCCGAGGATACGTCCGACCGGGAGCGCGAGCCGTTTTTACCCGAGGAAACGGGCGGTTTCGGCGACTACGCGCTCGACTCCGAGGAGGAGCGCGAAGAGTCCTCGCCGGGCAAGGGAGAGGGCGAGTCGCGAGACGCGCTCGAGGATCTCGACGAACTTTCGAGCGAATAGGTCGCGTTTTTTTAAAAAAATATTTGCAAGTTTCCCCAAGCGCTTGTTAGAATATTAGAGTTGCGATAGAATAACGACCCGTCGACGTTTCGCGTCGACGCGATCGCAATTTCGCCGCGGAACCGAACGGGGGTTCTCGGCGCCGTAAACTTTGGGGCAAATCCCCTCCAATTACTAGAAAGGCGCAGCAGTAGAGAAAAAGATGTCGCTTAGGAGAATGGACAACAACGGCCCTCGCGGGGGAGGTCCCGGCGGAAACGGACCCGGGCAACAAAGGGTCAACGAGGCGATTCGCATAGCGCAAGTGCGCGTGATCTCCGACGAAGGCGAACAGTTGGGCGTGATGAGCTCGCAGGACGCGCTCGCCAAAGCGCGGGCGGCGGGGCTCGATTTGGTGGAAGTCGCGCCTCAGGCCAAACCTCCTGTTTGCCGCATTATGGACTACGGCAAATACAAGTACCAACAGAAAAAACGGGTCGCGAAGCAGCAGACGAACAAGACGCAAATCAAAGAGTTGCGGCTGCGCCCGAAGACCGGAACCGCCGACGTTCAAGTCAAGGTGAACAAGGCGAAAGAGTTCCTGGCCAAAAAGGACAAGGTAACGATTTCGATCATCTTCCGCGGTCGCGAAATGGCGCACATTAGCGAGGGGGAAAAGATCCTCCAGGCGTTCGTCTCCGAGTTGGAAGAAGTCGCCAAAGTGGAGGCTCCGCCCAAGCAAATGGGCAAGCGCATGTGGTGTACTTTGGCGCCCAAATAAGTTGAACAGTAGGGCGATTCGGTCGCCGGGATATCGTGGGACGGCGCGACGTTCGACGCGCGCCGTCTTTTTTCGGGAAAGGGAGTTCGCGAGCGCCGGAAGCGCTCGAGCGCGGAAAGGATTTCGGTCGCGTCCATGGGCAATTTGCGTTCGGTTCGGTTCGTTCAATTTCGAGCCATAGCGCTCGCGTTTTGTCTCGCGTTGGCGCCCTTTTTTCCGGTCGCGGCGTCCGATTCTCTTCCGGAAGAGTCCGCGAAGCTCGAGTCCGATTGGGGCTTGGAGCGGAAGTTGTCCTCGACCGAAACGGAACTTCAGTTTCGGGTCGACAACGTCGTTAAACTGACGCAAAAAGAGCGGGAAGTTTCTTTCAAGTCGTCGACGGTCTTTTACGACGATTTTGTCTTCGATTTCGTCGGGGACAACGGGGAGATCGTCGTCTATTCGATCGCGGAGAAAAAGTTCGAATTGATCGATCCGCTTCGCCGAGTTCGAACGGAGCTCGATTTGGAGGAAGTCGATCGATTTCTATCGCGGGTTCGACCCCTTTTGCTCGACAAAGGGGACAAGTTCGCGAATTTTATGCTCGATCCTTCGTTCGAGACCTCGCAGAAGGAGGACGAGTTTTTCTTTCAGAGCAAGTACGTCGATTATCGAGTCGCGGCGCCTCGAGTTGAAAACGAGCGCGCGGCGGAGGTCTACTTCCAATTCGCGGAGGCGCTCGGAAAGCTCAACGTCTATATGAACCCGGGAACGGTAACGCCGCTCGCGCGGATCGAAGTCAATCGGAAACTCGCGGAGAAGTCGCGATTTCCCGAGAAAATCGTAACCGACGTCTATCCGAACGGAAAAAGCATTTTTACCAAGACGATTCACATTTCGAGCGAGTCGACTTTGGCTCGTCGTCTTTCGGAACGGGATCGGAACCGCATTAACCGAACCGTTCACTTCTTCGCGCAATTTCCTCTCGTCAATTTCCAGAGCTATTTCGAGAAGACCTCGGAGCGCCGATAGTCTCCCAACGCAAGCGGAGAAAACGCGGTCGATACTCCGCGGGTTTTCGCGCCATGTCGCCGAGGCGATTGACGTTGTAGGAGACGAGAATTCCGTTTTCGTCGGAAAAAGCGGGGTGCGCCTTGGCGTTGTAGCAGCGGACGCCCGGGAGTTCTCGCGGGACGCTCGAGCGGTAGAAGACGCGCTCTTCGCCGAATGGACCGAGGGGCGATTTCCCAACGCGATAGGCGACGCTCGGCCCGATAACGCCGGGGGTGTAAACGAGCAGATAATCGCCGCGCGCCGGTCCGGACGGAATCTTCGAGACGGAGAACTCGGTCGAGACGCGTCGAACGAGGGTCGCCTCGGGCGTTAGAACGGCGAGCGGGTCTTGGGTCCAGTCGCTTCCGTCGTAATACTCCCACGCGTCGACGCGCTCGAAATTTTCTTTCGGAACTCTCGCGGCGACCATATCTTTGCGGCTCTTTTCGCGAAGTCTATCGACGTATCCGTAAACGTAAACGAAGGGCGCGTTCGGCTCGTCCAGAATCGCCGCGCCCCAGACGAGCTGCGCGTCGTCGGTTTTAAGGGACAGCGGGACGTCGGCGTCGACTTGGGCGCGGGAGAAATCGGGGCGTCTCGTTTCGGGATCTAGGGGAATCGTCGCCGCGTCGACTCTCGCGGGCTTCCAGCCCTCGCCGACGAGGATCGCGGAAATCCAGACCTTGTCGTCGAGAAGAATCGCCGCTTGAAGCCAGTATTTCCCGGGGAGAAAATTCTCGGCGCGCTTCGTCTCGGGGTCGGCGTCGCAATAAAACGCAATTTTATCCGGATTAGGGTTCGTTCCTTTGAGAAGGGCGAACGAGTGGTTGACCATTTGCCGCGACGCGAACTCTCGCCCCTCGTCTTTCGTCGCGCCGGCGAACGTGTCGCTAAAATGCCATAAATAAAGCGGTTCCGCGTCGCGTCGCGATCCGAGATCGAGCGAGTAGACCCCGTCGGCCCCGAGCCAGCCCTCGGTTCGCTCGAAAAGGGCGTCCCAATCGCGGGCTTCCTCTTGCCCCCGAGCGCTCGCCGAGAGGAGAATCGTCGACGCGAGCGCGATCCAAAGCGCCGTTGTTCGAAGCATTAGTTCGCGCTCCTCGACGCGTCGGAAACGTAAACGCGCGTCGTTAATTCGGGTAGGGTTAGCTCGTCGTCGACGGAAACGCTCGGGCCGTCGGCTTCGGGATAGACGTCCCTCGGGGGTTCCGCGCCGGAGTCGACGAAGAGCCGCCAAGCGAATCGACTCCCCTTGGCGAGCTCGGGAAAGCGGAAGGTCGTCGCGCGATCCGAGGCGTTGAAAACCGCGAGGACGTCGCGGTTCGAGGGTTCGCCCTCGGCGCTCGAAAGCGCGGGGATTAGGCAGGCGAGCGTCTTCGCTCCCCCGTCGTTCCAATCGACGGGATTTCCGGACGCGTCGAACCACGAGACGTCGGGAAGGTCTCCCTCGCGACCGGAACGCCCCGAGAAGAAATCGCGTCGTCGCAGGGACGCCGTTTGGCGCCGGAATCGAATCAGCGCGGCGCAAAATCTTTTAAGACTTTGATTTCGCTCGGCGAGTTCCCAGTCGAACCAAGAGATCGGGGAATCTTGGCAGTAGGCGTTGTTGTTGCCCTTTTGCGTTCGGCGAATTTCGTCGCCGGCGGCGAGCATGGGAACCCCTTGGCTCAATAGGAGCGTCGTTAGGAAGTTGCGAATTTGTCGCTCGCGGGCGCTTTCGACGCTCGGGTCGTCCGTCTCGCCCTCGACGCCGAAATTTCGCGAGAAATTATTGCTCTCGCCGTCGCGATTCTCCTCGCCGTTGTCCTCGTTGCGCTTGCGCTCGTACGAAACGAGGTCGTTGAGCGTGAAACCGTCGTGGGCGACGACGAAATTCACGCTCGCGCTCGGGGAGCGACCGTCCCTTTGGTAAAGGTCGCTGGAGCCTCCGAATCTGGTCGCGAAGGTTCCGCGCAGCCAGTCGTCCCCTCGCCAGAATCGTCGAACGTCGTCGCGGAATTTTCCGTTCCATTCGGACCATCGCGGACCTCCGAACGACCCGACTTGGTAGGCTCCGCCGCAGTCCCAAGGCTCGGCGATCAATTTGACGCCGGCGAGGAACGGGTCCTCGGCGATCGCCTCGACGGTCGGGGAATTGGAGAGCAAACGCCCGTCGGCGTCGCGATTTAACGCGGACGCGAGATCGAATCGGAACCCGTCGATTCGATAATTGATCGCCCAAGAGCGCAGGCAGTCGAGGATTAAATTCCTAGTCCAAGGGTTGGCGGCGCGGACGGCGTTTCCGCAACCGCTGTAATTGAGGTAATCGCCGTCGCGATCGGTTAGGTAATAGGCGCGATTTTCGAGCCCTTTGAAGGAAAAGGTCTCGAATTTTCGATCCCGCTCGGCGGTGTGGTTGAAGACGACGTCGAGGTAGACTTCGATCCCCGCGCGGTGAAACTCTTTGACCGTTTGTTTGAACTCGGCGACTTGCGCGCCCGGCTCGCTCGACCAGGCGTAGCCTCGATGGGGCGCGAAAAAAGCGATCGGGTCGTAACCCCAGTAGTTCGCGCGCCTTGGAATCGAGCCGTCCGTTTCGACTCGAGGAAACTCGCAGATCGGCAAGAGTTCGACGGCGGTTATTCCCAGCGATTGCAAATAGGGGATCTTTTCGATCAATCCGAGAAACGTTCCCGGTTTGGAGACCCCGCTCGACTCCGAGCGAGTGAAACCGCGAACGTGCAGCTCGTAGATTACCTCGTCGGCGAGGTCGCGCTTGGGAGACCGAACGCCCTCCCAGTCGAACGAGTCGTCGACGACGACGCATTTTGGCGGAAAGCAAACCCCGTTCCGCTTGGGGAGAAACTCGCCGGCGAGGGCTTTGGCGAAGGGGTCGATTAGGCGCGCGCGACCGTCGAAATAATCGCCGTTTTCCGGGCGATAGGGTCCGTCGACTTGGAAATGATAGAGCGCGCCCGGCGCGATTCCCGGAACGAACAGTTTCCAGACGTCCCCCTCGCGATCGCGACTCGGGTCGAACGACAGGACGCGCGAGGGCTCCTCGTCGTCGGGGGAGTCGTAAAATAGGATGCGAGCCCCGGTCGCGGAGCGACTCGCGAAGGAAAAGAGCGCTCCGTTTTCGCAAAGGGAGGCCCCGAAATAAGGACGGTAATTTTCGGCGCTTGGGATTCGTTCGGTCATGGGAAGGGTTCCGTCGTCGGGGCGCTCGCAAAATAGCGCGCGCGATAAAATCGGTCGCGAAACCGTTCAACCGCTTGAGCGACTCCGGTTCTCGCGCTACAATAATATACCGAGGAATCGATCCGGTTCAATGGGAACCGACGCCCTCGAGCGCGCGCCTTTGGGCGCGGCGTTTGGAAACCGATTGGCGCGCGAGCCATTGGAGCGCGAATATGCAAACGACTTCCCTCGCGACCGAGTCCGTCCCGGTCGCCCGACCGACTCGGGGAACAACAAGCGAGACGCTCGCGTCGGCGCTTTTCTTTTTCGCGCAATGGGCGTTTTGGAGCGCGCGCTACGGGGACTACCTGTTCGCGGCTCAAGAGAATTCGATTTTTCTCTACCGGCCGGAATTTTTGACGCGGTGGGCGAGCGTTCCCAGCGGGCTCATGTGCTGGGCGAGCGCGTTCCTAGTCCAGTTTTTCGCGCTTCCGCTCGTCGGAGGGGCGATCCTCGCGCTCTTGGGGGTCGCGCTTCAGGCGACTACGGCGCGGGTTTTCCGATTGCGCGGAGGGTTTCTCGCGCTCTCGTTTTTGCCGAGCTGCTTCCAGATCGTGTCGTCGACTTGGCCGGGGTATTTTATCTTCATTCCCTATAATCTTCCGATCGTTTTTTCGGGATTTCTCGGAGCGCTTTTCGCGCTGGCGGGGCTCGCGATTTACCGCTCGTTCGGCGCGCTCGCGACGCGGCTCGTTTTCGCGGTTTTGTTCGCGGGATTGGGTTACCTCGTTTTCGGGGCTTGGTCGGTCGTCGGCGGGATCTTGTTCGCGATCGACGAGGGAACGCGGCTCGACTCGCGACCTCGCAAAGGCGCGAATCGGCTCGCGCTCGGAATCGTGCTGGTCGCGCTCGCGATTCTGGTTCCCGTCGCGCTTTGGCGCTTTTGGCTTTTTCCCAAGTTGCAGTTTCGCAACGTTTTCTCCTGCGGGATCATCGAGGACGTCCGCTACGAGCGCGACTCGCTCACGGCGCTTTTTACTTACGGTTTCGCGCGGCTCGTTCCGGTTTATTTGACGGCGGTTTATTTCGTCGCGCGGCTGGTTCGGCTTTCCGCGGGAAGAGCGCCCTCGGCGACGACTCGAGCGCAAAGGAGGGCGGAAAAGCGCGCTCGCGACGGCGAAAAGAAAGACTCGGAACGAGGCGCCCTCGACGAGCGAGCCTTGGAGAAACGCCGCGCGAAGCTCGTTTTCGAGCTGCTATTCCTCGTCTGCGTCGCGACGTTTTTCCTCGCGTATCATAATCGCGCGTATTTCGACTCGCTCAAAGAATACCGCGCGCTGACGAAAGCCGATTGGGAAACGATTCTTGAAATCGACGCGAAGAATCCGAAGCCCAATACGACGATGGTCGGGTATCGTAACCTGGCGCTCTTTGAGACGGGGCGGCTTTCGGAAGAGGCGTTCGCCCGCCCGATCGGGTATTATCAAACGCGAACCCTTTCTTTGGAGGAAGAGTCGAAGGCGGCGGGGGGCAATCCCCTCGCGCGGATCAAGGCGCGACTCTGGTTCTGGAAAGCGTCGACGGAAACGAGCGCTTTTCGCGCCGCGCACGAGCTCGCCTTTTGCCATTACGGCTTGCCGAACTCGGGGGCTCGAGTTGCGACGGACAATCTCGTCGCCGCCGAGGGTCGCGCGGTCTCGTTCCTGAAAACGCTCGCGTTCGCCGCCGTTATCAACGGAGAGAAAGAGTTGGCGCGTCGATACTTGCGCGAAATCGAGGGTTCGATTTTCCACAAGAGATGGGCGCGAGCGCGACTGGCGTACTTGGAGACGAACAATTTCCGCGAGGGCGCCCCGATCGTCTTTACCGATCCGGACTACCAAAAGCGGGAAGAGGACGCGCGCGCGGCGCTTCAGGGGCTTCCCTCCTTGGGGGAAATCGCCGACCAACGGGGCGTTTCGCTCGACGAATTGAAGAAGATCGACGCGCTAGTCTCGAGCGCTCGCGATTTGCTTCCCAAGAAAAGCGGGATTTCCAATAAGAGCCATCCGAACCTCGCGTTTCTGATCAACGTCGTCGAGTTCGACGACTACGAGGCCGGATCCCCTCGAAAGAAGGAGTTGGCGCTCGTCTCCGCGCTAATGCAAAAGAAAAAGGACGTTTACCTCAAATATATCGACGACTATCTCGCGCTCAACGGTTGGTCGAAAGGGGGCGCGCCTCGAGCGCTCGAGGAAGGGCTCGCCGCGTGGCGATACGGGGAGTTCGACGAAAAGTGGAACGACTGCGAGTACCAATTCTCTCCTTACGTCGTCGAAAAGATGACGTATTTCATCGACTATACGCGGACGTTCGGCGCCTCGACGCTCGAGCAACAGGAATTATTGCGCCAAACCTTTTCCGGGGACTACGTTGGATTCGCCGTCGACGATTCCGTTTACAAATAACCCGTTCTTTTATAGGAGCCGCGACGTCGGCGGAACCGAACGATGACGACACGAAAACACAGCGCTCGAACCATTTGGCTCGGGGGGATTTTTGTCGCGCTCGCGCTCGCGGCGGGGCTCGCGCTCTTCGCGGGGCGCTCCTCTCGCGCGATTCCCAAAAGTTTCGAGGAGCTCGACGCCGCGCCTCGAATTTTTCCCGATTACGTCGAGACGACGATCCCGGTCAATCTCGCGCCGACGAATTTTCGAATCGAGGAGGAGGGAGAGGCTTATCTGACGCGAGTCTCGGTTCCCGACGGCTCCGAAATCCGGGTCGCGGGTCGGAGCGCGGTTTTCCCGGAAAAGGCTTGGCGCAAGGCGCTGAGCGCGGCGGCGGACAAGTCGCTCGAGTTCGAGATCTTCGTTAAGAGGGACGGCGCTTGGAAGAAATATCGCTCGTTTCCCATAAGCGTTTCTTCCGAAAAGATCGATCCCTGGCTCGCGTATCGCCTCATCGAGCCGGGCTACGAGTTCGGACACCGCATTTGCCTCGCCCAGCGCTCTTTGGAGGGATTTCGGGAGGAGGTTTTCGCCGACAATCGCGCCGCGTCGACCTCCCCGTGCTTGAATTGCCATTCGTTCCAAGATAGGAAGACGAAACGGTTTCTGTTCCATTTTCGCCAGAACGGGAACGAGGATATTCCGGGGGGCACGATCGTCGTCGACGGCAAAAAAATCTCCAAAGTCGCGGCGAAATTCGAGGGGACGGGAACCTCTTGCACCTATCCGGCGTGGCGCCCGACCGGGGATTTGGTCGCGTTTTCCGCCAATCAGACGCGTCAGTTCTTCCACAGTTTGTCGCCTCAGAAAATCGAGGTGTACGACGCGATTTCCGATTTGGTACTCTACGACGTCGCGAAGAACGAGATAGCGCCGATCTTCAATACGCTCGACGATTTCGAGACGTTTCCGAGTTGGTCGCCGGACGGGCGATCGCTGTACTACTGCGTCGCTCATGTCGAACTGAAAACGCCTCCGACCGATATGGAAAAGCGCGCGATCGAGGCGAGCGGGCGAATCGACGAATTTCGGTACAATATTATGAAGATCGATTTCGACGAGACGACAAAGACGTTCGGAGAGCCGCAAATGGTCGTCGACGCGGCGTCGAAGGGTCGAACCGCGCTTTTCCCTCGGATTTCCCCGGACGGGAATTGGCTGCTTTACACGGTCGCGGAAAGCGGCACGTTTCCCATTTGGCGCCCGGAGGCGGATCTTTGGATTAAAGATTTGCGAACCGGCGAGGAGCGCCCGATAGACGCAATAAACTCCGACAATACGGAGAGTTATCATACGTGGAGCTCGTCGGGAAAATGGATCGTCTTCAGTTCGCGTCGAGTCGACGGTCAGTACACTCGGCTCTATTTCTCGCATATCGACGAGTCGGGGCGCGGAACCAAGCCGTTCTCGCTTCCGCAAAAGGACCCCGAGAGCGATCGTTTCCGATTTAAGTCCTATAACGTTCCCGAGTTGATCGTCGAGCCGATCGACGTCGACGAGCGCGCGATCGTCGACGCGTTCAACGCGGAATCGCTTCCGACCGCCTCTCGCTAGGAGTTTTTCAATGAAGTTATCGCTCGCTTGGCTTTTCGCGCTAGTCGTCTCTCTTTCCGCAACTTGTTTCGGCGCGGACGCTTCGGCTACCTCGGAGCGTTGCGAGGACGTCGTTCTTTCGAGCGTTTTCGAGAAGGACGGGGGGCTCGCTTTGCGCTTCGACGGGTATCGCGCTCTGTCGCTGGCGACGGGGGCGACGATTTCGGACGCGACCGGCGCGGAAATCGACTCGCCCGAGAAGTTGCGGACCGCGCTCGGAATCGAGCCGGACCTTTCGAAGGCGAAAGCGGGGGATCGGTACGGAGACGATTTGGGGGACGCATTTTACGGGCGCGTTTCGGTCGCGGACGGGAAAGTCGTCGAGATCGCGATCGAGCGCCGGGAAAAGCGCCCGGCGATTGGAATCGCTTGGACCGGCTCGGACGCGGTCGGCTCGGCTTCGCGTCGGATTGGGGAGCAGATTTTACGGTCCGGGGGACGGGTCGTCTTTTTGACGAGCGCCGGAACGGAGGAGCGTTGCGAGGAGGTCATGCGCGAATTGGACGGGTTCGTTATGCCCGGGGGCGCGGACGTCGATCCGGTGCGGTTCGGGGAGAAGCCCTATCCGCACGGGTCGGTCGGTTGCGATCGCGCGCGGGACGACTCGGATATTAACGCGACGCGTTGGGCGCTGGAGAACGACTTGCCGGGGCTGTGGATCTGTCGCGGGGAGCAGGTTATGAACGTCGCTTGCGGAGGCGCCCTGATTCAGGACGTTCCAACTTATATTGGGGCGCGAGTTAAGTGCGGGGAACTTCTGGAAGAGGACGCGACGGTTATTCCCGACGAGGGAGCCCCCGCGACCTACGGAGGAAAGCCGACCGAGCCTTGCGATCCCCCGCACTACCGAGCCGTTTGGAAAGAGTTCAAGCACGGATCCGGTCGGCACCCGCTCGGAACGGAGGACGCGCCCGCGATTTCCGAGGACTCGAAGGTCTTGCTGCCGATCGTCGGGCGGAGGTTTATTTCGTCGGTCGTTACGTCGCATCACCAGGCCGCCGATCCGGAGCGATTGGGCGAGGGATTGGTCGTCGTCGCGCGAACTCCCGACGGGATCGTCGAGGCGATCGAACTCCAAAAGAACGCCTTTTCGCTCGGGATTCAGTTTCACGTCGAATTCGATCCGCTCAATTCGGATCCGGAAATCGCTCGACTCGGCGCGGCGTTTTTTAAGGCGCTAATTCGTTCCGCTCGGGCGCCCGCCGAAGGTCTTTAGTTTTGCCGCCGCAACCTCGGTAAACTACCCGCGTCCCGTTGGGGCGCCTTTTGTTTTGCCACTGCAACTTGGGTAAACTACCCGCCCGCGTTGCGGGCTAGTCTCGCTTGGTCTTAACTTCCTTTTTTGACGCTTGTCCGGGCGTTTTCGACGTCGCGAGGCTACGGGTCGCCGCTAGAGTTCGTTTGTCTCCTTCTAATGTCTTCGCGCGCCTCTTTGACGAGGTTCATTACCTCTATTAATTGCTCGCTTGTACATTTTTCTAGCGCGGCGCTCAACGCTAAATCGATCTCCGGATCGTTCAGCGGCGCCAAGGGCGCATTTGTTCGCGCTTCCGCGCGGTTGGGTAAACTACCCGCGTCCCCGTTGGGGACGCTATTTTTCTCGAACGACTCTAGTGTTTGCTCGGTGGGCGACTCAAGTGGACGTTCGGTAGGCGAAACTTGGTTTTGTTCGTTGGGCGGGGGCGGAGTCGGGGCTTTGGGTTGGTCGGGTTCCTCACGGTGGCGGAAGAATTTAGCGTCTTCGGTAAATTCGAAGAGGTCGAAGTCTTTGACAACGCTTTCCAGGGTTTTTTCCGAGGTTCTTAGACTCCACGCTAGGGATTGCGGGTCGTAGCGGAGGTACTCGAAGCCGAGATCGGCTAGCCATTCTAGAAGTAGGCAGTAGATTCCGTAGCCTCGCGCGCCCAGCTTTGCGCGGAGTTTTGTCGTTCTTAAGTCTCTGACCGGGTAGATCGGTCTAGGTCGCGTTTGATTTGTCATTTTTGTCGTCGCGGCTTTGAGTTTGGCGGTCTAGGTTCGGCGACTTCTTGTCGCGGGTTTTTGGGATAATAGCGGGTCGGCGGAAAAGTATTCGCGA
>JAFRXD010000031.1 GCA_017441605.1 Thermoguttaceae bacterium
ACGGGAGCGCGTCCTTTCAATTCGAGGCGCAAACGGCGAAGAATACCAACGGAATGGTGAAAAAATATCCGAAGAGCGCCGAAAACATTCGGGTCTCGTCGCGCGCGCTGACGCTGAAGTTTAACGGGCGCCAAGCGACGAGCCCGAATCCCGATCGCGACTTGGAACGAGCGACCCTCGATTTTGGAACCGCGCTGGAGCGCGAGGAATCGGAGGAAAAGCTCGTCCCCCTTCTGGACGAATTGGAAAAACGCGTCGAATCGAGAAACGAAGTAGTCGGCGGATTCTTCCTTCGCCGAGCGAGCGACGCCTTTTTAGAAAACCGCTCGCAATATCCCTCCGACGGCGAGTTGGCGCGTAGAATCGAGCGGATCGACGAGCGAATCGGTTTGCGACGAGCGAAAAGGAGCGAGCAATGAGGAAATATGGCGCCGCGTTAAACCGTCAAATCTCGCGTTTGGCGCGCCCCAAAACCGAAGACGAACTTGGACGGAGAGCGTTTCGCTAACGACGATCCAAACAGAATTTACAGCGTATCAACGGCGTCGCGCCGGGTAGTGTCCCGAGCGCCGCCCTTTTCCCTCGAGAATAACGAGACCGCCAAATGGACGAATCAAATATCTACGACTGGATCCCCTTCTACCAAGAGTTCGCCGACGTCCTCGTTCGATACCAAAGCAACAGAGCGGAGTTGCTCGCGAAGCTCAAAGCGGCTTATGAAAAAATCGAGATTCCTTTCCCAAAGATCAACTATCCCGGTATTTCCAACGATATAGATCCCATTACCGCGTTTGGTCTTTTCAATCGCAAGATGAGCTCCGCGAACCGACTCGCGATCATGGACGGAATCGCGAAAGAATTTGGAATGAAACAACCCGTTCCGTCCGAATCGCTCGCCGGTATCCCCGTGCTTTTCCCCTTGACGGCGGTTATCGTCTACGACGTCTCTTCCAAAGAGATGGATCGATTTTGGGATATGTACTCTAAGGCGATAAGTTTCGCCGACAACCCGAGTTCGACGAACAAGGGACGGTTCGTTCAAGCCTACGATCTCGTCAAAGATTTCAAGGGAATGAAGTTCCGTCTGACTTACGGACTCTATTGGTCTCGACCAAATCGATACCTCAATCTCGACGGAGTCAATCGTCGGTTTATGACCGATCCAAAGAATATTTCCCAAGAGATCGTCGACCTTATCGCGAATCTTCACGATTCCGTTCCGAAAGGAGAACAATACGTAAACGTTTGCGACCGAGTTCTGGACGTCGTTGGCAGTAATTCCTATAAATATAACGATCTACCGTCCCTATCTCACGAAGCGTGGCTATATGGTCAACAAATTAGTCTCGCGAAGAAGGGCGTAAAAGAAACGGACGAATCAGAAGAAGAGAAAGAGGAACAAACTAAAACGCGCTACTGGCTTTACTCGCCTGGAAGAAACGCCTCGTATTGGGAAGAATGCGTCGATAATTCGACAATGGTCTTTGGTTTTGACGAGATCGGCGATCTGAAACGTTTCCATAGTCAAAAGGAAATGCAAGAAGCGTTTCGAGCGCAAGACGAGAATCCCAAAAGTCTTGACTCGTACGCGCAAAGCGCTCATATGACTTGGGAGTTCCTAAACGTCCTTAAACAAGGCGACGTGGTCTTCGTTAAAAAAGGAAGAAGTAAGATTATTGGTCGCGGAATTGTTTCGTCGGACGAGTACAATTACGATTCGTCGCGCCCCGAGTACAAGAGTTGGCGCGACGTCAAATGGACTCATAAAGGCGAGTGGGACTATATTGAGGGCGCTAGCGCTCCGATGAAAACCCTCACCGATATGACCCCTTACGTCGATATATGTAACACTCTCAAATCGCTGTTTGAAGATTCGGACGGCGGCGAACCAGATTCGGTTGTCGATCCCGTTACTATCGAAGAAATCCCTCCGTACTCCCGAGCCGATTTCCTCCGCGACGTCTTTATGACCGACGCCGACTACGAAACGCTAGTCGGCTTGCTCAAAGCGAAGAAGAACGTCGTCTTACAAGGCGCTCCCGGCGTGGGCAAAACCTTTATCGCCGATCGCCTCGCCTATTCGATTATGGGGGAGAAGAACAAGTCGCGCGTTATGACGGTTCAGTTCCACCAAAGCTACTCGTACGAAGATTTCATTATGGGGTATCGCCCTACCGAGTCGGGATTTAAACTTAATCATGGCGCGTTTTACGATTTCTGCAAGAAAGCGGAGATCGATCCCGACTCCGAGTACTTCTTCATTATCGACGAGATCAATCGCGGGAATATGAGCAAAATCTTCGGCGAGCTATTTATGCTCGTCGAGGCGGACAAGCGCGGCAAGGAGTTGCGACTCCTCTACTCGAACGAGCTGTTCTCCGTTCCGAAAAACGTCTATCTGATCGGAACGATGAACACCGCCGACCGCAGTCTCGCCCTTTTGGACTACGCTCTGCGCCGAAGATTCGCGTTCTTCGAAGTTAGCCCCGGGTTCGCCTCCGGAGGATTCGGCGAGTATCGCGCGCGCCTGAACAACCCGCGATTCGACGCCCTCGTCGCGCGCGTCGAGGCGCTCAATCGAGAGATCGCGGAGGATCCGTCGCTGGGCAAAGGATTTAGCGTCGGTCATTCCTACTTCTGCGGGCTCAATCCCGAAAACGTCGACGCGAGATTGCCGCAAATCGTCGAGTACGAACTGGTTCCGCTGCTCGCCGAGTACTGGTTCGACGAGCCGAAGAAAGTCGAGGAGCAAGCGCGAAAGTTGAGGGACGCCCTCCGATGACGACCGCGACGACCAACGACAGATCCGCGTCGATCCCGATTCGCAACGTCTATCATATGCTGACCTACGCGTTTCGATCCCTGAGCGCGTCGGGGTTCGAGCGCGTCGCGACCGAGGAGTTCGAAAACGCCGCCGATCTCTGCGCCGAGATCCTCCGCTTGGGGTTGACCTCCCTCCTAAAGCGCGGACTGGGGCGCGAGTATCTCCGATTCGCCGACGTCGTCGCCTCGCCGCGCGGAAAGATCGACCCGACGACCACCGTCAAGACCCTCGCCATGCGACACAAGCGGCTCGCCTGCGAGTTCGACGAGTTCTCCGTCAACACGACCCCGAACCGCGTTATTAAGTCGACGATCGCGCTCCTCTTGCGCGCGAAAATCGACCCCAAGCGCAAGAAAGCCCTGCGCGGGCTGATCGTCTACCTTGGCGACGTCGATTTCGTCGATTTGCGACGCGTCGACTGGTCGATGCGCTTTGATCGCGACAACGGGATCTATCGCGCCCTTATGGGGATATGCCGCCTTATCGTCGAAGGGCTCCTGCAAACGGAGTCGAGCGGCGACGCGAAACTCGCGACCTTTTTCGACGAACAGGCGATGTGCCGTTTGTACGAAACGTTTCTCTTGGAGTACTTTAAGGCGCATTATCCGAGTTTGGGCGCGAGGAGCGAATACATCGACTGGGCGGTCGACGACTCCCGGCGCGACCTTTTGCCAAGAATGGTTACCGACGTCTCCCTGTCCCTCGGCGACCGCGTCCTGATACTCGACGCCAAGTACTACGCGCGCTCGACCCAAGAGCGATTCGGCTCGAACGTCCTGATTTCCGCGAATCTCTATCAGATCTTCGCCTACGTCGAGAACAAGCGACTCGCCCTCGAAAAGGCGCTTGGAAAGCCCGCCCCGAGAGTCTGCGGCATGCTGCTCTACGCCAAGACCGACCAAGAGGTCGTTCCCAATAACGACTACTCGATCGACGGGCGCAAAATTAGCGCGCGATCCCTCGACTTGAATTGCGAGTTTTCGGAGATCCGAGCGCAATTGGATCGGATTGTCGACGAGTTTTTCGGGGTCGATAAGGGCTGTTAAGCGCGGGGCGTTTTTGTTCGCGGTCCGTAGCCGGACAGGCGGTTCGCGCTTCCGCGCGGACGGGTGAACTAGCCGAGTCCCCGTTGGGGACTCTACTTTGCTAGAAGGACGCTAGGAGCGGGTTGAACTTGACGCCGCTTTTTGGTACAATGCTCTATAGTCGGCGCGCGGGACGTCGACGGAAGAAACGAGAGGAGCGCATATGGCGAAACAACCCAAACGAGCCCCTAAGAAACGCAAGCTCGAACGGGAGCGCGAGCAAGCGGCGACGAATCGCAAGCGCGCGCGAATCAATCGGGAATTCAAGGACCGATTGTTCAAAATGCTGTTCGGTCGCGCCGAGAACAAGCGGAACGCGCTGGAACTGTACAACGCGCTGAACGGAACGAACTATGCCAACGTCGAAGATTTGGAGTTCGTCACGCTCGAAGACGCGGTCTATATGGGCGTCAAGAACGACATAGCGTTCATTATTGACGGAACGGTCAATCTGTACGAACAGCAGTCGACGTTCAACCCGAATATGCCGTATCGGTTTTTCCAGTACGGTTCCGAGATCTACGAGAATCTCACCGAAAACGACGACGA
>JAFRXD010000032.1 GCA_017441605.1 Thermoguttaceae bacterium
AAAATGGCGAAGTCTCAATTGGCGCAAAAGACTACGGAGCGCGAGTCAAAAGGACCGGTCGGGTGGGTTCTGTTCGAACCGGCGACCGAATTCGAGTTGCGGTTCCCGATTGAAAGCGAGTTCGACGACCCGGGGTTTGCCTCCGAAAAGGCGATCTTCCTAGCCGACCGCGAAAAGGGCGTTATTACCGGCGTTCGGCGCGTCTACGTTAAAGAGATCCGCGAAAAGGAGATCGTCCTCTACTTCGACCGAGCCTTCGATTTCCCCAAGCCCGTCGAGCTCGCCTCCGAATTTCCCTCGTTCGCGCTCAAAGATAGGTCTATCCCCGTAAAATACGACGAATTGGAGCGAATCCTCGACGCCGGGCGCAGTCTCGGCTTCCCTTATCTCAAAAAGTTCGGCGAGACCGAGGGGTTCAAAGAAAATCCCGAGCCCTACCGAAACCACGTTCGCAAACTCTTGCATTTGGCGTTCAAATCCGACTTGCTGGGACCCGCCGAAGGCCCTTTTGAAGAGGTCTTAGCCTCGATGGTTCGTTCCCGCTATCTCCTAGGTCGGCTCGCCCCCTACGACCCGGCGGCGTCGCGCGATGAATTGGAAAATCGCGACCTAGAAGCTGAAATTACCGGTGGAATCCTCCCCGAGGACTTGGACAAGTCCGACAAGAGCGGGAACTTCGATCTAACCGACGTAAACGTTGAGCATAGTCCCAAAGACCCGAACGGAAAAGCTCCGGAGCCCCCCGAGCAACTCTTCTCCGACTCCACCAACGACGAGCCCGACGACGCCAATTTTGAGGCGACCGCCCACCAGTCGTTGACGCCCTCGTCCTTCGGGTTCACTTTCTGCGTCGACGCGCGCGTCAAAGAAATCGAACTAACCGTCTCTTGGGGCGTTTACGCCCGTACCGATAGCGAATTCGTCGAGGACGAAGAGACCGGAAAGATGGCGAAATGCTGGAAGCGCTCCCCCGCCGGTGGAAAAACGATCCTCGAATTGCCGAGAAAAGGCGCCAATTTTAAGCCGTTCTCGATAGACTCGAATCAGCCGGAAGTCAAAATCCAAGGCTCCGTTACCGACCCGATCGACGGCGCGACGCGACTCGTTACCCTCTTCCTCGTCAATATGCAAAGACCGGCTCAAAAATGCCAAGACGAGCGCTGGCTATTCCAACCCGAAATGATCGTCCGCTCCCCGATAAAAGGCGAGCCGATTTTCCGACGACGCGCCGCCCTCGCGATGCCGAAAGTCTCCTACGACAAAGAGGCGACCTCCCTCGAAATGATCTATCGCAACCGCGCCCAATTCGCGACCGGGCACGGCGTCTCCGTCTCCGCGACCCCGAGCCGCGACGACCCCGAAAGCGCGGTTGAAATAAGAACGACCGTAATGCCCGAGTACGAAGTCCCGATTACCGAGGCCCCCGGAGAAAACGACGACGATCGCGAAACCGCCAGAATATTCGCAAAAGAGCGAAGGCTCGATATGATGAATCTGGCGACCGATCCGCGCCCGAAAGTGATCAAAACCCTCGAAGACCTCGCCAAAGATTACGGCGTATGGATTTACGAGCGAGAAAAACAGAAAAAGGATGAGTGGGACAGACTCGAGGCGTTCGGAAATTCCTCCGACGATTCCATCGAGCGCTGTAAAGAAGCCAAAAGGCGAATCTTGGAGGGAATCCAAACCCTCGAGAAGGACGACAACGCGTTTCGTGCCTTCCAGTTCGCGAACTTGGCGATGGCGACCCAGCGCGTCCATGCCAAATACGCCGAGCGTCGCGACGAAAAACAAACCCTCGAAGACTTCGACCTCCCCAAAAACCGAACCTGGCGAACCTTCCAGCTCGCCTTTATCCTAATTAATATCCCCGCCCTAGCCAACCCGAGCCATCCCGAAAGAACCGCCCGCGTCGGAGCCCCCGCCGACCTGCTCTGGTTTCCCACCGGCGGCGGCAAAACCGAGGCGTACCTCGGCGTCGCCGCCTTCGCGATGGCGATTCGACGTCTCCAAGGTTCCCTCGGAGGTCTCGACGCGTCCCGAGGCCTAACCGTCGTTATGCGATACACCTACCGCCTCCTGACGGTGCAACAGTTCCAGCGCGCCGCCGCCCTTATCTGCGCGATGGAGGCCCTTCGCCAAGAAGACCCCAAAACTTGGGGCAAAACCCCCTTCACCCTTGGGCTGTGGGTCGGCAACAAAACGACCCCAAAATCCCCCGACGAAATCGAAACCAAGATTCGCCAAATCGGCAACAAGACCCGGCGCCCCGACGACGACTCCCTCTCCCTCCTCTCGAAATGCCCCTGGTGCGGCTCCGAGTGCTGGCCCGGGCGCGACTGTAAACCCAGTACCAAAGAGGCGCGCGTGCGATTCTACTGCGGCGACCGAGACGGGCGGTGTCTCTTCTCGAAAGATCGAGGGGAAAACAACGGATTCCCCATTCTCGTCGACGACGAGTCGATCTATCGCCGCCCCCCGAGCATGCTCATCGCGACCGTCGACAAGTTCGCGACCCTTGCGTGGAAACAAGAGGCGAGAACCCTTTTCGGAAAGGCGGGTCGCGAGTGCGACCGGTGCGGGCTCGTTTGGGAGAGCGACCATACTTCCCACCGACCGACCGGAACCCTCAAAGAGTCGCGAGTTCGACCGATCAAGGCGATCCGTCCCCCCGACTTGATCGTGCAAGACGAGTTCCACCTCATTAGC
>JAFRXD010000033.1 GCA_017441605.1 Thermoguttaceae bacterium
AACGAGGGCGCCGCCATGATCCGAACCAACGGGGAGCCCGGAACCGGGGACGTCGTTCAAGCGGTTCGCCATATGCGCAAAATTAACGCGCAAATCGCCAGAATCGCTAGCCTTCGCGAGGACGAGCTCTTCGAGGCGGCGAAAGAGTATCAAGTCCCTTACGAGCTTGTGTTAACCGTCCGTCGCGAAAAGAAGTTGCCCGTCGTCAATTTCGCGGCCGGGGGAATCGCGACTCCCGCCGACGCCGCCCTAATGATGCAATTGGGCGCCGAGGGCGTTTTCGTCGGTTCCGGAATCTTCAAGTCGGGCAACCCCGCGAAGCGCGCGAGCGCGATCGTCAAAGCGGTCGCGAACTTCAACGACGCCAAACTGATCGCCGAACTCTCCGAAGACTTGGGAAAGGCGATGGTCGGAATCAACGAGACTGAAATCCAACTCCTTATGGAAGAAAGAGGGCGCTAATGACTCCCAAAATCGGCGTCCTCGCGTTGCAAGGCGCCTTTATCGAGCACGAGCGCGTTCTAGAATCGCTGGGCGCGCGTTGCGTCGAACTGAGAAAGCGAGCGGACTTAAACCCGATCGACTCCTTCGACGGGTTCGTCCTGCCCGGCGGCGAGAGCACGGTTCAAAGAAAACTGCTTCGCGAGCTCGATATGCTCGAGCCCCTGCGAGACGCGATCGCCCAAGGCGCTCCCGTTCTCGCGACCTGCGCCGGTCTAATCCTGCTCGCCCGAAAACTGGAGCGCGGAGAAGAAGTCGCGCTGGGAACCCTCCCGGTCGCCGTCGAGCGAAACGCCTACGGACGCCAACTCGGCAGCTTTCAACGAAGAATTAAAGTCGGCGACTGCGAAGATTTTAACGCGACGTTCATTCGCGCCCCGCAAATCGTCGAAGTGTCCCTCGACGTCCGAACCCTCGCGGTCGTCGACGGCAAAATCGTCGCCGTCGAATATCGAAACCAAATCGCCCTGGCGTTTCACCCCGAGCTAGGCGGCGACTCCCGAATTCATCAATTCTTTTTAGCCCGCGTTGCGGCGTAGGCGAGCGAACAATCCGCCGCGGTTGGTCGCTCCCTCGAATAAACGACTCAAAGGAACGTCGGAGGAAAGACCAAGCGACGCCCTAGAACTCGCGGACTTAATCGGGTTTTTTCAAAAAAATCGAAAAAAGTAAAGAACGAGCGACGCGTCTATTGCGCGACCTTTCTCGCCAAACTACAATCGGGAAAGGCCGGGCGACGAAACTGCGGGGCGGTCTCGCTATTCCGTTATCTCGCCGCCGAAGATGAACGAGGAGGCGACAATGAGAAAGACTTTTAGAATCGCGGCGATTGGTTCCGCGCTCGTTTTGGGAACCGCTTGGCTCGGAGCCTTCGACGTCCAGAGCGTCTTGGGGCAAGAGAGCGCCCAAGCCGAAGCGGCGGAAGCCGAGAACAACGCAATGAACGAATGGAGGCGACGACGGATCGAGAAAGAATCGCGGATCGCGGAACTTGGCTCCCCCGACGCGATGGCCAGTCTTGGAGATCTTTATCAGGGCGAAGACGACGCGAAATCGCTCGAATGGTTTCTCAAAGCCGCCGAAGCGGGAAATCCGAGGGCGATGGCGCGCGTCGGCGATTTCTACAATCCCGATTACGAGCGCGCGACGCCCAAAGACGCGAAAGAGACCCTCAAATGGTATCTCAAAGCCTACGAGGAGGGCTACGCCAACCATTTGAGCAGACTCGGAGACCTCTATTCGGAAGGAAACGGAATCGAGCGCGACGGGAAGGAAGCCGTTAAATGGTTCCAACTCGCGACCGAGCGAGCGGCGGACAGAACCGAAGCGAAATTCAATCTTGGACTCTGCTTCGCCCTCGGATTTGGCGTCGAAAAAGACTTGGCGCGAGCGCGGCGCTTGATCCGCAATAGCGACGCCGAATTCCCGGAAGACGAAACCTATTTCCGATCAATCTGTCTCAAAAGCGGATTTGGAATTGAACAAGACGAACCCGAAGCGGAGCGCCTGTTGCGTAAAGCCGCCGAGGCGGGGAATCCCGACGCGATTTTCCACCTCGCTCTCCAAACCAAGAAAGAGGACCCAAAATTCGAACAATTCCTCGCCGCCGCCGAGAGTGGTTCCTCCGAAGCCGCGAACGTTGTCGGACGTCATTACAGATACGGCAGTCTATACTTTGACGAAATTAATCCCGACGAAGAAAAAGCGCTACAATGGCTTAGAAAAGCCGCCGATGGCGGAAACGTCAACGCGATGGAAGAACTCGGCGCCTACTATTGGACCGAGGCGGAAAAGCGCGACTTTGAAGAGGGGTTGAAATGGTATTGTCTAGCCGCCGAGGCGGGACGCGTCGACGCGATGGGAACCCTTTGCGACGCCTATGAGGAAGGAGAACTAACGAAATTCGATTTGAACGAGGCGATCAAATGGCTTCAAAAAGCCGCCGACGCGAACGAAGACCAATCCGCGTTTATCTTGGGATTTTTCGCGCTCGTTGGGATCCCGGGAGTCGAGAAAAACGTCAATGCCGGAATTGAAAACTTGGAAAAAGCGCGATCCCTTGGAAACGGTTCCGCCTCCGCTCTCTTGGGCGAGCTCTACGAGCGAGGAATCGGCGTCGACCGTGATCTCGCCCGAGCGATCGACTACTACCAAGAGGCGTATCGCGTCGGGGAATACGCCCCGTTTGATCCAAACGAGCGGTTGGGACGGCTCTACTACCGAGGCGAAGGAGCGGAACAAGATAAAGAGAAGGCGCTAAACTACTTCCGAGCGCTGGCGATCGCAACCGACGCCGAGGTCTCTTACGACTCGAAGGAAGATTTTGAACTCGACGTAGTCGGCGGAGAGCTAAAGCCGTTCGCGCCAAGTTCCGACGCGGAAGCCGCGAGCCAATTGAACGCGCTGGGCGTTCGCTTCGAAAATGGTATCGGCGTCGAGGACGATTCGGACGCCGCGCTAAAATGGTTCCAAATCGCCGCCCTTTACGGTTCCGCCAACGCGACTCGCAATCTCGCGATTATATACGCCGGCGAAGACGAGGAAAAGGCGCTCGAACTTTGGACGAAATGGGCGGAGCTCGATGAAACCGACTTGACGATTCCCTGCGCCGTTTACTATGAGCCGGAAAAAGTAACCGGCGTGGATCGCGCCGCCGAGGACGCGACCAAATGGCTCGAAAACGCCGCCAAAGAAGGGAGCGAAAAGGCGAAGAAAGCGCTCGAAATCCTGCGCGCGGAGGAATGACCAACGAAACTGGGCGCGCTTGCCCGCGCGATGAAACAACCAAAAGACTTCGCGCCCTGTAATCGAACTACCAAAAAACCTCTAATGTAGTTCTGACCAAGTCCCGCGCTCCAACGGGGCGCGGGTCGTTTACCTCCCCGCGGACGCGCGAACCAAAGCGCTTCTCGGCGCTTTTACGCGAGCGCCGAGACTTTTTGCTCGAACTGGCGAAGCGTCAACCCCGCGCGCTTCGCCGCTTGGCTAGGGGTTAGGATCTTGTCCGTTACGAGATCCCTCAGGATTTTGATCCCTTTCCTCTCGGCGTTCGCCTCGCCGATTTTGATTCCTTCCTCGCGAATCGCAGTCTTCTCGTCGTCGCTAAGCCAGTTGGTAAGCGGTCTAATAACGTCTTTCATTTCTTGGTTCTCCAATTTGTTGGATTCGCTTATGTACTCTTCTTCCGTAATTCTCTGATCCACGTTCTCGGTCGCCCTGATGATATACGCGACCAGCATATCGTAAAACGCGCTCGCGCGCTCGGTAATCAACGAATAACCCGAAGACTTTCAAAGGTTCGCGGAGACGTTCCGTTTGCGAACGAACCGACGAATCCGGAAAAAGTTGGAAGAACCCAGCGAGTTGCCCGCGACAAAGAGACGACTAAAGCGAGGCTCGAGCGAGCGCCGCCTCCTTTTGCTTGAATTGCGAAACGGTCAGTCCCAACTGTTCCGCCGCTTGTTTGGGCGTGAGTAATTTCGAGTCGACAAGGTTTCTTAGTATTTTGACACTCCCTTCTTCCCGGAGCGCGGTCTTCTCTTCCTCGCTGAGCCAATTGGTAAGCGGTCTAATAACTTCTTTCATTTCCCTAGTCTCCAATTTATTGCATTCGTTGACGAACTCTTCTTCCGTTATCGTCTGTCCCACGTTCTCCGTCGCTCGGAAAATGTACGCGACCAGCATATCGTAAAGAATCTCGACGCGATCTGAGCGACGTTTGATCTCGTTAAAGATCTTAAGGACTTTGCCAAAGTTCTTCTTCAGCGTTCTCAGTCCGGCGTAGGCCATCGCGCTAAAAAACGCCCGAACGATCGGGGAGCCTTGCAACTTGTCCTCGGTTACAAGGCGCGTCAAATTAACGCAAGGGATCTTAATTTTGAGCGAGAACTCCCCGAGCTTCCCGGGCAATTTGAAATACTCTTCCCATACCGGAGTGTCGAAATCGACGTCCCCGCCGGTGTAGAAGACGATCGCGATCGCTTGCGGAATGGGGCGATTATTGTCGGCGCCGGCGCTCTTCATCCCCTCTTTTGTCGCGAGGACGACGTACTCGACCAAATTCATAATCGTTCGGCGATTGTCCTTTTTTTCGCCTTGAGCTTTATGCTCGATCACAATTCGGATTTTGACGTCGCCCCACTCCTTATTTTTGAGGGGGATGGAAAAAATCAGATCGGCAATTTTGCGCTCCAAAAGCCGATTCAGGAACGTCGCGGGCTCGGCGGTAATTTGGTCTAGATCTAGCTCCTCCGCAAGTTCGGGAAAGTAGGTCAATAAGGTCTCTTTTACGAACTCGGGGTCGGACATCGCCATAAAGAAGCAAAGGTCGTGAACCGGATCCGGTCCTCTGCGCTTCTTGCCGAACAAGACTCGCAAAAGCTCCCAACGGAGCTTGCGATCTTTCTCCGTCATCCTCCCCTCGGAATCGATAACGTACGTCTCGCGCAGTTTTCCTAATTCCGGATACTGCGGTGGAACCGGTGGCGCTTGATACGCGGTCTTTGACTTCTTCGACTTCCCGGTCGTCTTGGTCGCGGGCTGTTTCGGGACAGGTTTTCGCGGCATTTCGTCTCCCTATGGTTCTCGCTCGGCGATTCGATACCGTCGACATGCGACATTTTACCCAAAGCCGACCCCAATGTCAACGGACGCGGGGTCGAACCGACAAAACAAAAAAACCCGTCGAACCTAGATTCGACGGGTTTTCATATATCGTAGTAAAGAGAAATCACAGCGCGAACCAATTGAATCGACCTTTTTTAAAACGACTCTTGCGAGCCGAGTTTCTAATATCCTTAGAAAGGAGGTGATCCAGCCGC
>JAFRXD010000034.1 GCA_017441605.1 Thermoguttaceae bacterium
AGCGATCCTCCGAACGGATTCGAGACTTCGGAGTTCGCGACGGCGTTTCGGGAAACGGCTTCGAGTTGATAATCTTCGCTAAACATTCTGGTAAATTCCTTTCGTAGCGCGTTTTGATTGATAATAGGCTCGGGGATTGAAGAGAACGCGCGAAACCGCTTCAAAGGGAGCCTAGCGAGCGCGATTCCGCTTTACGCTTCGGCGGCTTTGAGTCCGGTACCAAACGCGATTGCAGGGAGTCGCGAACGATCTGGCGGTTCGGCTTGCGAAGCTAGCGATGGAAACGGATCCCGACGTCGCGAAGTTGATCGTTTCGGAGTTGAGCAAGAAGCCGGAGAAAACGATCAAAGACGAATTGAAGCGAATGCAGAAATTGCTCGCGAAGGTCGAGATCGTTCGGAAGAAAACTTACGACGCCGCGAAGGATCTACTGTTTTCGACTTCGGCGGACGTCGCGAAGATCGCGACCGACGAAACGGCGCGAGAGTTCAATTTGGCGCTCGGAGCGGCGGCGAAGGCGGAGCGCGAGAAGCGATTTTGTAAAACGCTAACGCCCGCGCAACAAAAGGCGATTATCGACGGGCAAGGGATCTCGGGCGCGACGATCTGGGATTGGTTCCACCGTTGGAAGCGTTCGGATTTGGAGAATATTTCGAGCGCGGTACAGGAAGCGAGCGTCGAGGAAATGACGGTCGCGGACATAACGCGCAAGATCCGAGGAACGGCGGCAAAAGGCTATACCGACGGGATCCTCGCGACAACGCAGTCGCCGCCGCGCGACTCGCTCGAACTATTATTAACGGGGTCTCCAATAATACCCGGGTCGAAACGATCAAAGAAAATTCGGACGTGATCGACGGCGTAAAGTTCATTGGAACGCTCGACGGGAAAACTTGCCCTTATTGCGGATCGCTCGACGGGTATATTTGGCGCGGGGAAGAAATGGGACAAGCGCGACGACCCCCGATCCACCCGAACTGCCGCTGTACGTTGGTTCCTTACGTCGAATTAAAAGACGCCGAAGGGAACGTTGTCGAAGTCGACGCGGAGCGACCGGCGGCGAACGCCGATTTTGACAAGCTCGCGCAAGAAGCCTACGACGATCAGGCTCGCCAAAAGGGTTGGAGCCGCCGCTGGGACGATCTCGCTCCTTCGACCCGGTTGAAATACTACTATCAAGCGCAAAAGGATTTTGAAGCGAGCGAAGGGAAACCGGCTTACTCGCAAGTTCCCGCTTCGGTGTCGTTCGCGGATTATTTCAAAGGACAGCCCGACGAGTTCAAAAGATCCTGGCTCGGCGCGAAACGTTTCGAGCAGTACCAAAACGGGACGCTGACGCAAGAGAAGTTATTTGCGCCCGATCTCGGGTATATGAAAACGACGCAAGCGCTATTTCAGGTCGTGCGGGGCGACGACGGCGTTTCGGCGGAGGAATTGGCGGAGCTGGCGAAGGAAAGCGGAGAGGAATTGCAAGCTCGGGCGGATCTCGTTCGCGCTTATCTTGCCCGGGATTCGCACAGAAACGAGCAATATGAGGATCTACGGTTGGACGGGAAGTCGATCGAAGAAGCCCTTCGGAAAACGAATTTTCGCGAGATTTTCAAGCGGTACGAACTCGACGAAAAAATGCGCGAGCGAGAAACGTCGGAAATGCTCGAAGGATTCGAGAAACAAGACAAGAAAAATAAGGCGGCGAAGTTCGCAAAAACGACGTTTGGTATTGACGTGAAGTATAGAAGAATCCCGCTGGAAACATTGAACGATTTGAATCAGGAACTAATTCGGGCTCGAAATATGTTCGGGACTATTGGGATCATCGAGCGGATCGAACCGAGCGACAAAGTTCTTGAAAGGGGCTCGTTCGCTAGCTATAATTGGGAACGGAAGTCAATCGAGGTTCGACCGGAACACGGGCGATTTACGGCAAAACAGTATATCGACAACGCGCGCGAAGGGTTATTTTCGACCGATTCTCCTTTACACGGGTATCGACACGAAATAGGGCATTCGTTATTACACTTTTGCGAGGAGTGTTTGGTGTGGAGCGATCGCTCGGAAATGATCAAAGCGTTGAAAGAACTTCACGAACGATTCTTTGTTCTTTCAAAAGACGGTTTCTCACAACTCTCGGAATATGCGAAAAGAGATTATCGAGAGATGGTGGCGGAGGCAATCGCACAACTAATGAACAATACAGTAAGTCCATTGGCAAAAGAGATTATCAAAATTTTAAAGGGTAAAATATATGATCTATAACGAAGCTTACGCAAAGCTACTCGCAATGGATACCGAGCGGATCAAGATTGATGGGGAACTTTTGTTTATAATACCCGAAGGGAAGTTTTCGCCTAGTGAAATTGACGAGCTCCGAAAAGTGGAGGATTTCTTCAAAGACTGTGAGGGAATACCCACTTTTGCGAACTTTCTCCCCGACGACGTTCGCCCGAAGGGGATCCCGAAATTGTAACGTCAATTAGAAACAGAGGGAGCTTTCGCTCCCTCTTTGTTTAGATACCGGCTTCGGCGCGTCGAGCAAGTTGTAACCGGTGCCGCCGCGTTCGATCGGAGCGTCGATTAACGAAGTCCAAGCCGGTTCTTTTGGAGAATGTAAAAACCTTAGAACAAAAAACCCGTTCGCAAGCGAGCGCGTCGTCCGGAGTCAAAACGAGATTTGTCGTTTCCCCGCGCAATTTGTTCCAAGCGCTTAGCTTCATTAGCGCGAGATTTGGAAAGTTCGTTTGCCGATCGAGTAAGTCGATGTCGATTAAACCGATCATTTACGGTGGTTATTATATCAGACGTTTGTTTCTTTGGCGGTTTCTTGCCCGTTATTAAACTGCGAATAAGAAGCCGCGCTCGCAACGGGGCGCGGCTTTTTTTATGCCGACGGATCGATCGCGGGCTCTATTCAAAGTCGATCGCGCACTCGTCGATCAAATGGAGCAACTGCTCGCGCTCGGAGTCGGTAAGATCGGGCGCGTTGGAAACTTCCTCGGCGATATTGCGAAGCGCGTCGGCGTCCTTCGCTTGGAGGATCGTAAACCGAAAGACGCTAAGGGGCGTTTCGACCGTCTCGATAATCGGCGCGGGATCGTCGGCGGGTTCCGGCGCGGGTTCGGTCGCTTGCTTGCGCGGTCGTCCCGGCTTTTTCGACGCTCCTAGCTTTTCTTTCAACGCTTCCGTCGCGCCGGTCGCGTTCGGTTCCGGAACTTCCAAATCGTCGAACCAATCGCCGGGCTCGGAAACGCCGTCTTTTAA
>JAFRXD010000005.1 GCA_017441605.1 Thermoguttaceae bacterium
ACGTCCCCCATGCGCTCTTCTTCGTTTGATCGCGTCGATCTATTATTCACTTGCGAGAATCCTTCAACCAACGCCGAAGACGTAACGTTTTTCGAGTATTCTTCTTGTCGCTCTACAGTGTGTTTGAACTCCGCCGACTCGCTCTCGCTCGTCGACGTCGACAAAACTATTTCTTGTAGTGTGTGATACTACGCCACTCTTGCGTTTTCACCTGGTTGTTAAATAGCGGTCGAATCCGAGAGCCGTTTCCAGCTGTCGTCAACGACAACGGGGTTATTTTAGACGAAAAAATCCCCTCGTCAAGAGGCTCTCGGGAAAAATTTTCATTTTCCCGTTGATTCGGCGCGCCAATCCCTCCGCCACCGTCCCGCGACTCAAGCAACCGGACCGCGAACAACCGTTTTAACCCGCGCGACCGTTCGTGTGTTCGAGTTTCTTCCACAAAATAAAACTCCTTATAATAATTTAACGAGCAAAACGAAAGGGAACGAGGTAAAATTTTGGTACTTGTTCACTCGCGACGCAACTCCGTCTTCTACATTGCCCGCTCGCGTCGCGCGGGTATATTTCGCCTCAAAACCGCCCAAAAGGAAATGGATCAATGGACGAAAAAGCTCTAAATTACTTTAATCGGTTGACCGAACGTCGCGAATCAATTGCGGACGCGCTGGACGACCCAGCGCTGGGCGGTATTAAAAGAATTCTTGTCGAAAAATACACCGATCAAGCGCACTTCGTTTACGAACTTTTACAAAATGCGGACGACGTTGGAGCCACCCAAACAAGGTTCTTTTTAGAACAAGACCGTCTCGTTTTTGTTCACAATGGAACGAAACATTTTTCAATCAGTGATCCTGACGCCGAAAAAGACGACGGTTCGGCGGGAACGCTCGGCGACGTTAACTCGATTACTTCGGTTGGTCAATCCAACAAAACCGAAGCGCAAATTGGCAAATTTGGCATTGGATTCAAGGCTGTTTTTCAATACACTGACTCGCCCAGAATCTACGACCCCGAGTACGGTTTCAAGATAGAGCGCCTTCTTGTTCCGTATCTGGTCGACGACGATTGCGAGTTCCGAAAACCGGACGAAACTGCGTTCGTTTTTCCCTTCAACAAAAGCGACCAACCGGCGGAAAAGGCTTACAAAGAAATCAAGGAAAAATTGAGTCATCTGACTTATCCAAACTTGTTCCTGACCAATTTACAAGAGGTTCGCTACAAGTGCGGAGACAAAGAAGGATTCTACGCCAAGAAACTCGAGCGCTCTCTAAAAGTTGGTGACGTCGAAGTCGAAAAAATTCTTGTCTCCCACAATTGGGGTTCGCAAATCATCGAACAAGATCTATGGCTTTTCTCGCGAAGAACCGATCAAAATTTGCGATATTCGGTCGGCTTTTTCGCCAAAAACGGAGGAGGATTGCGAGCAACGTCCCTTAACGCGTTCTGCTTCTTTGAAACGCGCGAAATTACGGGGCTCAATTTCATTATTCACGCCCCGTTTCTTCTCACCGACAGTCGAGAGGGCGTTCGCGTCGGTGTCGAGCACAACGTGAATCTCGTCGACAAGCTGTCGATGTTGGCGGCGCAAGCCCTCGTTATTTTGCGCGATATCGGAGAGCGAGAAAACGTCCAATATATCGATGACTCCCTTGTGGACGTCATACCGTACGACCGTGAAAAGTTCGCGAATGTCAACAATCCTAATAAAATCTCGTTCTACCCGTTCTATCGAACCATTAGAACAAAACTTGAAAAAGAAAGGCTAATTCCTTCGACGGACGGCTGTATCTTTGCGGATCGAGCAATTTGGGCGACGTCAAAAGGACTCGGTAAAATCTTTTCCAACAAACAACTGCAATGTATATTGTGCAATACGAAGGTTGGTTGGGGATTTCCAGGTATTTCCCGCGATTCAACGTCTCGCGCGAACAAGCCGTTGTACGAATACCTAAAAACGCTCGTAAAAGCGACTTGCTCGGATCTAACGCTCCTAAGTAGCAACGTTAAAAGCGGACTTTCAGAAGACTTTATCGAATCTCAACCAATTGAGTGGTTGCATCGTTTCTACAAGTGGCTCTCGGAAGAAACCAAAAGAACCGAAATCGCAAGAACCAGACCATTCTTCCTAAATCAACATAAAAGAGCCGTTTCGCCAATGGACTATTCCGGGCGCCAGACGCTATTCCTTCCAACGGAGGAAAGCGCTAAAGAAGATTTTTTGTTTGTTCATCCAGATCTCCTCGCCAATAAGGACACTTGTAAATTCTTAACCGAAAAACTTGGAGTTCAACCTCCCGCGCTCATTGACAGAATCTACAAGAGACTTGTCCGATACGAAGGAAAAGTGGGTGGCTATTTCGACACATCGGATGATTTCAGACTCATATTCGAGTACTATCTCCGCCATTCGAAAACGCAATCGGAAGAATTAATCAACAAACTCAAAACGCTTCCGGTAGTTGTTGCCGCTTCGATAGATAAAAACATTGGTCGTCGACTTCATATCCCTTGTTCCACTATCTTTCCCTCCGAATCGGCGCTCAAAATTCTTAAAGGTATCTCGGATATTGTAACCGTCGATCTCGATTGGTACAAACGGCTCGTCGCAACTCAAAACCAAAAGGAAACGCTAGAAAGACAGAGAAAACTCCCACTTTTCTTCTCCGAAATCGGAGTTAAAAGAGTTCTTGATATTGAAACGGTCAAAGTTTCAGAATATTCCGATGGACATCACTATCGTCCACATCCTTATAGAGCTGAAAACCCTGACTGGCCTTCGTACTGTTACTACATGGAAAAGCAGTTGTCCTATTGCGAAGCGATTGTTAAACACATCGTTTCTAAAAATGACGAAGAGCGTTCCATCTTACTGTGGAACGAATTGTTGTTGAAGATCAAACAATACGGATCCCTTGAATGGGCGTTAAAAAGCAGGTGCGAATATTTCTACTACACTGATAAAATCGAATCCTACGATTCATATCACGTTCATCTATTAAGGAACGAAAAATGGTTAATGGACAACGAGTGCAACTTCGTTTCCGCAAATGAATTAGTCCAGTTATCAATTTGCGACTTGTACAATTTGTCGGCGGCGGAAGCGTCGGGGTTGTTCGCGTTCCTCAAAATACCTGTTACGCGCGAGAAAATCGATATATTGAGTTCCAATTTAAATCAGAAACAACGAGAACTCATTGAATTTGCTCTATTAATAAAGGGATTGGGAATCGAGTCAAAAGAAGATATTGCGGCACTCAAAACTATGTGGGCGAAATACAAGTCCGTCAATAATCCAAATGTGTCAAAGGAAGACGTTAGTCCTAAATTCCAACGTGCGTTACAATTTATGGAAAGAAATGCGCTTAGTTCAAAAGATATTGACCAGGACGAGATAAAATCGATTCTATCTATCATAGAAGAGGGGCAAAAAGTAGTTCCCGTTGAAGGCGAAAGGAAAGAAAAGGATAGGGGACAAATACAACGAGAAGAAGACAAAAACCAACATGTTGGAACTAATAATCCAACAACGAGTCCTTCCGATCCAAATAATACTAATGCAACAGTAACCGCTAATAATACCCCTTCGGTAACAATAACGACGTCACTCAACCCTGTGTTCCAAATACAAATCGCAACCCGAGATGAATCGGACTCTATCAACGAGGAATTGACCTCAATCAAAAGTGAGTTTGTCCAAGGTTATCTAAAACAACTAGCGGATCTTTGCTCTAATTTCAGAGCAATTGATTACAAACGTTTCAATTTTCCCGAACCAATCTTAAAAATCCTAGACGATTTCAAACTATTCCCAAGAGGCGGATATCCCGACGTCAATAGTTTGATCTCCCAAATCAACTACTACATCGACCAACACAAACGCTAATCAACAAAAAACGCGTCGCCGTTCCAATCGCGGCGACGCGCCCAATAACTCAAACCCAACCGGAACCGGCGCGCTCTACAGCATCTTCACCGGCTCCCGCACCGCCGCGCCGACGTCGAACGCCTCCTTGGTTTTCCCCTTAACGGTAATCTCCAACGGAGTCGTGTCGGGCTTAAAGAACTGAGCGTCGACGAGGTTGTACGCCTTGGCGCTCGGCGTGGAGCTCGCGGTCTCGGCGCTTCCGTCGGCTTCGACAACTTGCTTAACGACGGTAACCTTATAGGTCCCCTCCGGGGCCCCCGGATAGGTTCCGTGGGTGAACATTTTCGCTTCGCCGTTGGCGTCGGTCGAGCCGCCGATCGCCCATCTCATATCGTCGGACTCGAAAGCGACGGTCGCGCCTTCGAGCGGCTGGGAATCCTGCGTTATGGTAACCGAGCAGGGAACCAGACTTGGCAATCCGTCCGGGCGCGGTTTGGAACATCCGACGAGCGACGCCGCCAGCGCCGCGAACAGCGCGGCGCGCGTCAAATTTATTCTTATCATTCTCGCCTCCTTAATCGAGCGAACGAGCGCCGCGTCGGGAAAACGCGGCGCTTTTGAGACCATGCGTTCGAAAGCCCTCGTCAAATGCCCGAAACCGACTCCCCGCCGTTGATCGAGCCCATCGCGCCCCAAACCCCGTAGGGGCTCCTTCCGGACGTAACCTGCGCCGCGGAAAGATCCCCCGTGTCGATCGTGTCGGAAACGAAGGAAACGGAACCGTCGACGCGAAGGACGTTGACGCCCCCGCTATGGTAGCTCGTCGGCGCGAAACTCCCCCACTCGTGGGAGTTGTAGCTGCCCGCCACGCAAGAGACGGAGTTCGGAGGCAGCGTGCAAGTGAACCACGCCTCGGCGGCGCGCCCGTTCGACCAAATGCGACCGCGCCAGATCCAGGTGCAAGGATTTTTGACCCTAACGCGGTCAGCTTCGTACCCGTTGTTCAGGCACAGCAGCGGACGAGCCTCGCCGTCGTGCGGCTGATAGCAAGCGACCGCGCCTTGCCGCGCGACCGCCGTGTCGCGCGTGATCGGAACGACGCATTCGCTAAGACATATCGTATTGGAGGTTCCGTCCGTTACGGAGCTAATCGACTTCCACACTTCGCGCTGCCAAAACGCCCGCTGGCCGATACTGGAGCGCGGAGTCCATTCTTGGTCGGGGCGGCGCGCGAACGTCCACATTCCGTCCCCCGCGCAATAGTAGACGTTGGTGCAGGAAGACCCGGTTACGGTAACGAATTCCTTATTCGCCCCGTCGGACGGGCAAAGCAACGGAGAAATGTGCTTTCCGAACCAGTGGTCCCGATTTGCGGGCGCCAAGTCCCAAGGGGTTCCGTAATTGCTCGTCAACGACCGATCTTTCATCGAGTCGTACGCCCAATGATAGTACTCGTCGTACGTCGCGTTCTGTTCAAAGAAAGGCAATAGGAAGACAATCCCGCCGTTGACGGGGCAATTCACGCTGCCGATATTCTGGTCGAATCCGAGAAAATAGCAACTTCCCGCGGGGAACGACTCGGCGTTCGCGCTCGCGTAGTTGTGAAGAGCGAGTCCCAGTTGCTTGAAGTTGTTCGTGCATTGCATGCGGCGCGCGGCCTCGCGCGCCGCTTGAACGGCTGGCAGTAGAAGCCCGATTAAGATCCCGATGATCGCGATAACGACCAGCAGCTCGACGAGGGTGAACCCCCAACGTCGCCTTCCGTAAAGAACGCGGACATTCGTCATGGACAGACCTCCAATAGCAATAAAGGGAACCGGTATTTTCTAATCGCCCGCGGCGAAAGATCGTCGCGAACGACTTTACAAAACCTAGTCGAAGAAAAGCTTGGAGTGCATTTGCGAAATCGGGTCTCAAAGCGCGGCTTCAACGAGTCCGAACCGCAAATCTGCGTCGACGTCCATTATACGACACGCCGGGACGCGGCGTCAACCGTTCGAGAAAAAATGTCAAAAGAAAAATAGCGCCGTCCTCGCGAGCGATCGCGACCGTCGGCGCTTATGTCCGGCTCCCGTCCGCGTCCGCGCTCAAATCAGCGCGGTCGTCTCCTCGAATCCGCAGATCAAATTGAAGTTTTGAACCGCCGCCCCGGCGGCTCCTTTAACCAGATTGTCGATCGCGGATATCGTCATAACGCGCCCCCGAACGACGCGAACCGTCATATGGCATCGATTCGTGTGAATAACGTCCTTCGTGGACGGCAAGGCGTCGACGACTCGAACGAAAGGCTCTCCGGCGTAAAATTCGCGCAAATAGGCGAGCAGTTCCTCTTGGGTCGCCTCTTTGACCGGCTTGGAGTAGGTCGTCGTCAAAATGCCGCGATCCATCGGCGTCAGGTGCGGGGTAAAGATAATCGCGGCGGGCTTTCCGCTCGCGGTCGTTAGAACTTCCTCGATTTCCGGCGTGTGTCGGTGCGTTCCGACTCCGTAGGCGGAAATCGCCTCGTTGCACTCGGGATAGAGGTTCTTCAAGCTCGGCTTGCGACCGGCCCCCGAAACCCCGCTCTTGGAATCGATAATAATGTCGTCCGGCGCGATGAAATCCCCCTTGAGCAACGGCGCCAGCGGAAGAATCGCGGACGTCGGGTAGCAACCCGGGTTCGCGACGAGCGACGAGACCTTGATCGCCTCCCGGAAAAGCTCGGGAAGCCCGTAGGGCGTCTTCGGCAACCGATCGGGGTCGGGGTGCGTTACGTTGTACCACTTGTTGAAGACCGCCGCGTCGTTCAGACGATAATCCGCCCCAAAGTCGATTACTTTCATCCCCAAGTCGATCAACTCGGGGGCGACCGCCGCCGTCGCCGTGTGCGGAAGGCAGCTAAAGACGACCTGTACCCCGCGAGCCGCGAGGTCTTTGGGCGCGAGGTTCTCGCAACAAATCGAGTACTCTCCGCAAAGCGACGGATGAACCTCGTCGATCCGGCTCGTGTTTTCGCGACTCGTTACCGCGACGACCTCGGCGCCGGGATGACGGCGCAACAGTTTCAGCAATTCCAATGCGGTGTACCCAGTCGAACCGAGAACCGCGATTTTGATCTTTTCCATGTCAATTCCGCGAGAAGACAATTAATCGCGACCGCTCGTTTTGAGCCAGTCGCGCGTTTCGACAATGATTTCGTCCAACGACCGTTTGGGATCCCAACCGATCAGTCGGCGCGCTTTTTCGAGGGACGGAACGCGGCGGCGCATATCGTCGAAGTTCGGGCCGTAGACCTCGTCGTAGCTCTTGTAAACGATCGTCGAACTCGAGTCGCACAGCGCGATAACGCGCTTCGCCAAATCGACGATCGAAATTTCCTCGTCGCTGCCCAAATTGACGACCTCCCCCGCCGCCTCCGGCGTCGAGCCGACCCGCGCGAGTCCTTCCACAATGTCGAACACCGACGAAAAGCAGCGCGTTTGCTCCCCCGTTCCGCACACCTGAAGCGGCTCTCCTTTGAGCGCGGCGGAAACGAAACGAGGAAGCACCATTCCGTAACTCCCCGTCTGGCGCGGTCCGACCACGTTGAAAAGACGAACGATAAAGACCGGCAAAGAAGTCTGGTCGCGCATCGCGAGCAAATAGAACTCGTCGAGCAACTTGGCGATCGCGTAAGCCCAGCGATTCTTGCAGCTCGGGCCGAGGGTCACGTCCATGTCCTCGCGAAACGGCGTCGCCTCCGACTTGCCGTAAGTCTCGCTAGTGGACGTGAGAAGCACCGGTTTCCGGTACTTCGCGCAAAGGTCGACGATCGTTTCGGTCGGGCGAACGATCCGGCGAATCGATTCGACCGGCTGCGAGACGATCAACTTGACTCCGACCGAGCTCGCCAGGTGGAAGACGAAATCCGCCTCCCGAATTTCGCGCTCCATTAGCGCGAGATCGGCCGCGTCCGATATGTACGCCTTGAAATTAGGATCCCCGTCGAGTTGCGCGACGTTCTGCCACGCACCGGTCGACAAGTCGTCGACGATCGAGACCCGATCTCCCCGACGAAGATAATATTCCGCCAAATGCGAGCCGATAAAACCGGCTCCTCCGGTAATTAGATAATTCATAGGCGACGTCCTTTGAGTCGTTCGCGACGCTCTCGTAAACGACGCGCCGGTTCGCTCCGACGCGCTCCGTCAAATTGTACCCGCGAAACGATTGGGCGCAAGAGCCGCGAAAAGAGCGAGCGAAGAATTAAATCCGAAAAAATTTTCTCGCGAAAATATTTTTGGCGCCAAGATTGCGTTTACTTTTAGCGTTCGTTCGAGGCGAAGAAGAAAGAAACGAGCCGAGAGCGACGCGAAAGAGAAAACAATCCGGCTTTGCCCTACGGTTCCTAATGGAACGAGCGACGCGAGCTCGGCAAAGTCGACGACATATGCGAATTAAGGAGAATGCTATGGCTCAAGGCGAAAAAATTATCGGTATCGATTTGGGCACCACCAACTCCGTGGTAGCGGTTATGGAAGGCAAGGACGCGAAAGTCATTCCGAATCCGGAAGGCTATCGAACCACTCCGAGTATCGTCGCGTTCACCGATTCCGGCGAAAATCTCGTCGGCGAATTGGCGAAACGGCAGGCCGTAATGAACCCGACCCGAACGATCGCGTCCATCAAGCGCTTTATGGGGCGCAAACGAAACGAAGTCGGCGCCGAAGAAACCGCCGTTCCGTACAAAATCGCGGGTTCCGGAGACGAGTACGTCAAAGTTGAAGTTGACGGCAAAACGTACACCCCGGCGGAGATTTCCGCGAAGACGCTTAGAAAACTGAAGGAATCGGCGGAAGCGTACCTCGGGCACAAGGTCAACAAGGCGGTCATTACGGTGCCGGCGTACTTCAATGACGCGCAGCGCCAAGCGACGAAAGACGCGGGTCAAATCGCGGGCTTGGAGGTAATGCGAATCGTGAACGAGCCGACGGCGGCGGCGCTGGCCTACGGCTTGGACAAAAACGTCAATCAGAAGATCGTGGTCTTCGACCTCGGGGGCGGCACGTTCGACGTCTCGATCTTGAACGTCGCGGACGGGGTTTTCGAGGTGATCAGCACCAACGGCGACACCCACTTGGGCGGCGACGACTTCGACCAAGTCTTGCTAAACTATATGGCGGACGACTTCAAAGCCAAGTACGGTATCGATTTGAGAAACGATCCGATGGCCCTGCAGCGTCTGCAAGAAGCGGCGGAAAAAGCCAAGTGCGAGCTGAGCTCCCAGCAGACGACCGCCGTCAATCTGCCCTTCATCACCCAAGACGCGACCGGGCCGAAACACCTGCAAATGACGATCTCGCGCGTCGAGTTCGAAAAGCGCGTCGACAAGCTAATCGAACGAACTAAGGGCCCCGTGATGCAAGCGCTGCGCGACGCGAAACTTAGCCCGTCCGAGGTCGACGAGGTCGTTCTCGTCGGAGGATCCACTCGTATCCCGAAAGTTCAAGAAACCGTTCAGAAGATCTTCGGAAAAGAGCCTCACAAGGGCGTGAACCCCGACGAAGTCGTCGCCGTTGGCGCCGCGATTCAGGGCGGCGTCCTCGCCGGCGAGGTTAAGGACGTCCTGCTGCTCGACGTTACCCCGTTGTCCTTGGGCATCGAAACCCTTGGCGGCGTAATGACCAAGCTCGTCGAAAAGAACACGACGATCCCGACCGAAAAGAAACAGGTCTTCAGCACCGCCGACGACAACCAAACCGCCGTTACCATCAAGGTTTACCAAGGCGAGCGAGAAATCGCGTCCGCGAACCGTCTGCTCGGGCAGTTCAATTTGGAAGAAATACCGCCCGCGCCCCGCGGTTTGCCCCAAATCGAAGTTACGTTCGACATCGACGCGAACGGCATCCTGAACGTCAAAGCGAAAGATCTGGGCACCCAAAAAGAGCAAAAGATCCGCATCGAGCAATCGTCCGGCCTTACGGAAGAGGAAATCGAGCGCATGCGAAAAGACGCGGAGGAGCACGCCGAAGAGGACAAGAAGCGACGCGAGCTGGTCGAGGCGAAGAACAAGGCCGAGTCGATGTGCTTCGAGTTGGAAAAACTCCTGAAAGAGCACGACGACAAATTGCGACCCGAGGACAAGACCGCCCTCAACGCCGCCATCGAGAAGACCAGAGAGGCCTGCAAGACCGAAGACGCCGACAAGATCAAGTCCGCCTTCTCCGAACTTGAGCAAGCCTCTCACGCGATGAGCAAGGCCCTCTACGAAAGCGCCCAGCAGGCCCAGGCCCAAGCCAACCAAGGCGCCGCCGGCCCGTCCGACGCCAAACCGAGCGCCGACGACGACGCCATCGACGCCGACTTTGAAGTCAAGTAATCGCGCCTCGCGCGATTTCAATCGAGCGCCCGACGTCGCTTCCCCTTCGACGCCGGGCGCTTTTCTTTTACGCTTGCGAGCGCCGAATAAATCCGTTATACTGGTCGAGCTCGTCGGGCTTCCTCGACTCGACGCGAACGCAACTGGAGAACGCTCGGCGCGATGACCCTTACCACTTTTTCCCTATTTGTCGCGGGGCTCGCCGCGACCTCGATTCCCATCGCGATTCACTTGCTCTCGAAAGGCAAGCCCAAGAGAGTCGCGTTCCCCGCGCTGCGTTTCGTTCGCGCGAATTTGGCGACCAGTCGGCGCAAACTCGGTCTGAAGCGCTTTTTCCTTCTACTCCTTCGCGTTCTAACCCTCTGCGCGCTGGGCCTCGCGCTCGCGCGCCCCTATCTCGCCCCTTCCGTTCCAAAGGGAGGATCCGACTCCGCGTCCGGCGCGAGCGCCAATTTGGACGGGCGCGATCGCCCCGTCGCGACCCTGATCGTCGTCGATTCGTCGGTTCGCATGGGGCGCGTCGTCGAAAACCGATCCCTATTCGAGCGCGCGAAAGACGCCGCGCTCGCCGTTCTGGACCAAACCCCGAAGGGAAGCGAAATCGCGATTCTCGACGGCAACCTCGACGGAGACGCCTTCCTCTCCGATCGCGTCGCCGCGAAAACGAGGCTCGAAAAACTCGAAATCGCCCCGACCGGGCGACCCGTCGCGAGAACCCTTCTGGAGGCGGCCGCGCTCGCGAAAAAGGCCAAGTCCTTCGAGCGCGAAATTTTCGTAATCTCGGATATGACGAGTCCCGGATGGTCGGATCGCGATCTCAAGAGACTGCGGCGCGAATTCTCGCCCGACGAATCGAGCGACGCGAATCTTCCGGTCCTCTACTTCCTCGACTTGGGAAACGACGATTATCGCGACGCCGCGATCGTCGACTTGGCGCTTTCCGCCGAGACGTTGCCGACCGGCTCGACCTTGCGCGTCGACCTCGACTTGGAGCGCGTCGGCGCCGAGCCCGAGGAGCTCGTCGTCGAAACGATATTGTTCGACTCCAAAGCGCTCCCGGCCAATCTCGAGTCCCCCGAAATCTTTACCGATCCCAAACTGGCGACCCAAAAGGAATTCCGCGCCGTCGAATTTCCGGGAGAAAAATCGCGCCGCTCGATCTATTTCCAACTATCCAATCTCCCGGAAGGCTCTTACGTCGGCGCGGTTAGAATCCTCGGCGGAGACGCCCTCGCGATCGACGACGTCCGATGGTTCGCGGTCGACGTCGTTCCCGAATGGCGCTCCCTCGTCGTCGCGCCCGAGCCCGTCGAAGACAAAGCGCTCTTCTTAACCCAAGCCCTGGCTCCGGAAGAGCTGCGCAAGACGGGTCGCGCCCCGTTCGAGCTCGATCTCGCGACCTACGCCAAGGAAAAAGGCGACCGCGGCGCGAACCTCGACTTGGCGAGCGCGTCCCTCGAGAGCCTCGAGCGCTATAAGGCGATCTTCTTGCTCGATCCCGGTCCCCTCGACGAGCCGACCCTCGACAAACTAACGACCTACGTCGAGCGAGGCGGAGGGCTCGGCGTCTTTCTTGGGCGACGCGCGAACCCGATTAAAGAATTCGCGTCCCCGAAGGCGATTCGTCTCCTCGGCTGTTCCCCGACAAAGCGCGTCGACGCCCCGAATTGGGATCGCGAACTGCGACCCGTCGACTACGACGCCCCTATCCTCGCCGAATTCCGTCCCTTCGAGCGGCAAGGAATCCCGTGGGACGCCGCCCCGATCGCGCGATACTGGAAACTGGAGGAGCTCGCCGACTCGACGAGCCTCGTCGCGACCTTCGCCCCCATTGGAGACGCGGACTCGAAAGCCGAGCGAGACCCCGCGCTCCTCGAGAATCGACTCGGCCGCGGACTCGTCGCGACCCTCGCGACCCCAGTCTCCGACTCCGAGCGCGAGGAGCCTTGGAACGCCCTCGTCTCCGGCGACGCGCCCTGGGTTTTCGTTCTCTTCGCCGATAGTTTGGCGAGGCGCTTGGCGTTCGGAACCTCCTCGGTTTTGAACTATTCGACGAGCGAGGTCGCGATCGTCCGCGCCGAACTCGACCCGTTTCCCCCCCTCGCGACGATCGTCGCCCCAAACGGCGAGGAAATCCCCCTCTCGACCGACGTCGAACGCCGACAAATCAAATTCTCCGGCGCGAACCGCCCCGGCGTCTACCGCGTTCGAACGCCCCCCGGGAAAAACGGAGCGGCCCTCGACAAACCCTTTGCCGTCTCGGTTCGCGCATCGGAATTCGACTTGTCGCGACGCCCCGAGGACAAATGGACCGAGCTATGGGACGGCGTCTCGCGCAAAGTCCTCGATCCGCGGGAAACGATCAAAGCGCTCGATTCCGAGCGCCGAGCCAAAAACTCCGAGCCTTACGTCGCGATCGTCGTTTTGCTCGCGATTCTATTCCTCTTCGAAACGTTCGTCGCCGATCGGTTCTACGCCCCGACGCGCCGACCAAACGGAGAGTCCTGACAAAAGATCTCTTGCGCCGATTCGCCTCGTTCGCTATGCTAACGGGCGGCCGAACCCTCGATTCGGTCGTCCGTTTTGCGTTGTTGTTCCCCACCTCGTCGTCGTCGAGCGAGCGCGACTATGTTAAAATCGATTGAACTGTGCGGATTTAAGAGTTTCGCGGATCGTACCCGTCTCGATTTGGAAGACGGCGTCTGCGCGCTCGTTGGTCCGAACGGTTCGGGAAAATCGAACGTCGTCGACGCCGTTAAATGGGCGCTGGGGGAACAGAGCGCGAAACGACTCCGCGGCGACGATATGACCGACGTCGTCTTCAACGGCTCCGCGTCCAGAGCTCCCATGGGCTCCGCGGAAGTTACCCTTACCTTCGACAACTCCTCCCGCGCCCTCAAACTCGACGTCGACGAAATCCGCCTGACGAGAAGAGTTTACCGCGACGGAGAATCGGAGTATCTCGTCAACGGGCAAACGAGTCGGCTTAAAGATTTCCGAGACTTGCTCGGCGGCGCCGGTTTGGGCTCTCAAGGGTACGCCGTCATCGAGCAAGGTCGCGTCGAGGCTCTTCTCCAAAGTTCCTCCGTTCAGCGACGCGCCGTCTTGGAAGAGGCGGCGGGCGTCTCCAGATTCAACGCCAAAAAGCAAGAGGTCGCCAGGCGGCTAGAGCGCGTCGAGCAAAACCTATTGCGGCTCTCCGACGTCGTGGGAGAAATCGAAAACCAACTGCGCAAAACCAAGGCCCAGGCGGGAAAAGCGGAACAGTATCGCGCCCTCTCCGCCAGATTGCGCAAACTGCGACTCGAAGTCGGGCTCTACGAATGGCTTCGAAAGAACGAAGAGCTAGAAAAACTAGGGCCCGGTCCGGCAGGGTCCAGCGAATTTGAAGCGGAGCGACTGGCGAAAATCCAGGCCGCGGAGGCGGAGGTCGCCAAACTCGACGAAAAAATCGCCGACTTCGAAAAACGAGAGCGCGAAATCGACGCCGAACTGGCCGGAATCAGAGAGCGCGTCGCATCTCAGGGCTCGCTCGTCGACGGTCAAATCGCTCGCGTCGGAGAATGGCGCGTCGACGCGAATCAATGCGCCGCCCGCGCGAGAGAGGCGCGCGCAAAAACGATCGCCGACCTCGACGGCGCCAAAAAGGATCGCGAGGAGCTCGACGAGCTCCGACGCGCCGTCGAAGCGATTAAAGCCGACTTCGAAAAAGAAAGCGCCGCGAGCGCCGAGATGGAGGCGCGCGCGGAACAATTGGCGCGCGACCGCGACGCGATTCAAACCGAGCTTCGAGAAAAAGACGCGGACGCGAGCCGTTTCGCGGGGGAATTGGCCGCGCTCGAATCGCGGCGCGCCTCGTTGATTAAGGCGAACGAGGAGAGGCGCGCGAGGCTCGTCGAAACGACTCGGGAGCGCGACGCGCTCGCCCAAGAGACCCTTCGGCGAAAAACCGAGTCGACAAAACTCGAAGAAAAGCGAACCGCGACCCTCGGCAAACTCAACGAGCTGAAAAAGAGTCGCGAAAAACTGAGGCGCGAGCTCGGCGCTCGACAAGTGGAGTTCTCCGATCTCGAGCGCAAGCGGACCGCCTTCGACGAGCGCTCGACCCTACTGCGCGATCTCCTGAGAAAATACGAGGGGCTCGCCCCCGGCGCCCGCGAAGTCCTCAACGCGATGCGCGACCCAAAGTCGCCCTTCCGCGTCGCTTACGGTCTGGTCGCCGACCTAATTCGCGCGACCCCGGAGGCCGCCCCGCTCGTCGAATTGGCCCTAGGGCAAACCGCGCAGTACGTCGTCGTCCCCTCCGATCCCGAACTCTTCAAACACATCGAACAAAACGCCGCGAATTTCTCCGGGCGCGTCGGGTTCATCTGGCTCGATCCCAATCCGAACGCCTCGATCCCTCTCGATCCGAGGCTCGACAAAGCGGAGGGCGTTCTCGGACGCGCCGACCAATTCGTCGAAACCGATCCCGAATTCGCCGCTCTCGTCCAAAGGTTGCTCTACCGAACGTGGATCGTCGAGTCCTTGGACGTCGCCAAACGCCTCTACCGAGAAAAGATAGGAGATTCTATCAACTACCTCGCCGCCGACGGCTCGATGCTCGCCTCCGACGGCGCCCTCGTCGTCGGGCCCTCCCAGGGAAGCGCGGGGCTCATATCTCGACGCAGCGAGCTGGCGTCCCTCGCCACGGAAACCCAAAAGCTCGAGGCGGATTTCGCGAGATTAAACGACGCGGTCGCCCAATTAAAGAAGCGGCTCGCCGACGCCGACACCCGCTTTGAGGCCGAGGCGGGCGTCCAGCGCGAAACCGCAAAAGAACTCGAGGACGCCCGATTGCGACAAACCGCGATCGTCGAGCGAGAAACCCAAACGACCGCCGCGCTCTCAAGGCTTGGAAAAGAAATCGAGGACGCCGCCGGAGAGGTCGAAATCGTCGCGAAAGAACTGGAAGAAAAGCTCAAAGCGAAAGAAAACTTCGAAACGCGACGCAAGGAGCTCAAAAAGCGAGACGAGGAGCTATTGGCTCTAATCGAGGGGCTCGCCGACGAGCGCGAGGAAAAAGCGAAGCGCTCGACCGCCCTCAAGGTCGAGCTCGCGAAGGCGGAAGAGCGAATCCGATTCCTTGCCGATCGCGCGAGGAGACTCGACGAAACCGTAAAAGAGAACGAGCGACAAGCGCGAGACAACGAATCGCGCGCCAAAGAGTTGGAGGAGCGCGTCGTTCGGACCGAGCTCGCCGCCCTCAACGCCGAATCGGAAGTCGCCGCCCTTTTCTCGCAAAAGGAAACCGCGGCCGCCGCTCGCGCCGCCGTCGCCGCCGACCGCGCCGGTTTGGACAAAGCCAAGGCGAAGGCCAATTTCGACCTCCGCGCTTTGCGCGACGCTCTGGAGCGAACCCGCGAGCAAAATCTTTCGCAAACGACCGCAAGGGATCGACTTGCCCTCGAAATCAAGGCGATCGAAGAGCGCGCCCTCGAAGACTACGGCGTCGATCTCGCGAAATTGGAGCGCCGTTTGGAGGGAATCGACGCCCCCGAAGAGCCCGACATTCCCGTTACGACGAAACTAAAGGCCCTCCGCGCGGTCGCCGACTCAAAATTCAAAAAGGACGAGAGCGAGACCCCCGCGCTCGAAGAAAACCAAGAGCTTGTCGTTCCGACCGAACCGGCCGGCGCGAAGCGGCGCAAAAAGGAAATCGACGAAATTCGCGCGAAACTTCGCGGGCTCGGCGCCGTCAATATGGAGGCGATACAAGCCCTCGAGGAACTGAAAACCCGATACGCGACCCTCTTCAAGCAGTACAACGACCTAATCGCCTCCCGCAAAGCGATTAGGAAGATCGTCGACCGCGTCAACGCCGACTGTCGCCGCTTGTTCGAGGAAACCTTCGAGGCCGTTCGCGCGCATTTCTGCAACATCTTCCAGAAACTCTTCGGCGGCGGCAAGGCGGATCTCGCGCTCGAGGATCCCTCCAAACCCCTCGAAAGCGGCGTCGACATTATCGCCCGCCCCCCCGGAAAAGAGCTAAAAAGCCTGTCCCTTATGAGCGGCGGCGAAAAATCGCTGACCTGCGTCGCCCTCTTGCTAGCGATCTTCAAGTATCGAACCAGTCCGATTTGCATTCTCGACGAGGTCGACGCCGCCCTCGACGAAGGAAACGTCGGCCGCTTCTCCGACGCCCTTATGGACTTCGTCCCGGACACGCAGTTCCTCTTGGTCACCCACTCGAAAAAAACCATGTCCTCGGCCAAGGCGATTTACGGGGTAACGATGGAGGACTCGGGCGTTTCCAAGATCTTGTCGGTTCGATTCGACGACGTCGGAGAGGACGGCGAGATTCTCGTCGAAAAGGGAGCCGCCGCGCGAGGACCGAGATTGATGCGCGAAGGCGCCGCTTAGTCCCGATATTTATCGTTTTGTTTTTTTCTCAAAAAAGATTTTTTTTGCTATTCCTTTCCTAGCGCCCTAACGATATAATCCCTACTGCGTCGAGCGAGCGCGACGCGAAATCCTCGTTTTCGACGGCGCGTCCAAGGCGCGGTGGAGCGTCCGACGCCGAGACGAGGGGCGATTTGTCGCTCGTTGGCGTCCGTTTCGCGGGTTCGAACTCTAGAGTTCGTCGCGATCCGAATAAAAACAAACGTCGCGGCCTATTGGGTTCGCGTCCGATTTTCAAAGGAGTCCTATCGTGAAATTTGACAATAACACCGCCTGGAAAAAAGAACGCACGTCCTACGACGAAAGCGCCCTCTGGTTCCTGTTCGTCTCCGGCGAGTTCCTCGCGGCGAGAGTCGACGACGACGACGAAGAGAACACCTGGGACGATGAGGACGACGAGGAAGAAGAAGACGACGATTACGAGGACGACGAGGAAGAAGACGACGACGATTGGGGCGACGACGAGGACGAAGACTGGGACGAGGAAGAAGACGACGACGACTGG
>JAFRXD010000035.1 GCA_017441605.1 Thermoguttaceae bacterium
CAAAAACCTATGACTTTTTGCGCGATTTTACCCGTTTTAACAGCAAGCGTTTTAGAGTCCTATTTTTCTCGGGTCGTCGCGGGGATCTTTGGGATGGAGTCGGAATCTCGCCAAAAGTCTCCCGGGGACTTTTGGCGCGGGCGCCGACAAGCCGGGCGCGTCGAGTCGTCCAATTTCTTCACGAGGGCCCATAGTTGACCCCGCGTTTTCGGTTCGCTATAATGCGAGGGACGTTCCCGTTCGACCTTTGGGGACAACGCGGCGAGACCCCGTCGATGAACGCAATACCGAGGAACCGGACAATGAATCCAAAAGACGAATCTGGCGTTATCCTCTATTCCGACCCAAAGGGGGGGGCGACGATCAGACTGCGCGCCCGCGACGGCTCGGTTTGGCTAAGCCAAGCCGACATTGCCGAACTTTTCGGAACCTCAAAGCAAAATGTCGCCTATCATATTAGCAACATATTAAAAGACAAAGAATTAGAAGAAAATTCAGTTGTCAAATATTATTTGACAACTGGCGCCGACGGCAAAAGGTACGACGTCAAATATTACCCTCTCGAGATGATTCTCGCGGTCGGTTTCCGAGTTCGCGGAACGCGCGGGACACTTTTTCGCAAATGGGCAAACCTCCGCTTGCGCGAGTACCTAGTCAAGGGATTCGCGATCGACGACGAGCGCCTAAAGAATCCGGACGGTCGCCCCGACTACTTCGACGAACTGCTCAAACGGATCCGGGACGTCCGCGCGTCCGAGAAACGATTCTATCAGAAAATCCGCGACCTTTTCGCGCTCTCGTCGGACTATGTCGCGGGCGACAAACGAACCGATATGTTTTTCGCGGAGATACAAAATAAGCTCTTATTCGCGGTAACGGGCAAGACCGCCGCCGAACTTATCGTCGCGCGCGCCGATCCGACCGCGCCCAATATGGGGCTGACAAGTTGGAGCGGCGAGCGGGTTAGAAGCGAGGACGTTATCGTTGCAAAGAACTATCTCAAAGACGACGAACTGGACGAGTTAAATCGTCTTGTCGTCATCTTTCTAGACCAAGCGGAATTTCGCGCGAAGAATCGCCGAGACTTAACGATGACCTTTTGGCGTCAAAACGCCGTTCGTTTCCTACAATTTAGCGATCGTCCCGTTCTTATGGACAAAGGCTCGGTAAGTCGCGACGAAATGACGCGCGTCGCTAGGGAACGATACGCGGCTTTTAACGACCGGAGAAAAAAGGAAGAGGCGCGACTAGCCGACTTAGAAGACCAACGGCTCTTAGAGAATTTGGCAAAACGAGTGGAAGGACGAGCAAAGGACGAAAAGGAGGATCTTTGACACTCCTCACCGGTGGAACAGGGACGGCCCCGCGAACGGTCGCGCTCGCGGAGTCGTTTTCTTCCCTCGCCCCTACCCCACAGGTTTCCACCGAACGACGCTCGCCCGAACGATCTTCGTCGAGGCGTCGACCTCGTCGAACGAAAGAAACGCCGCGTCGGGGAGCGACTCTCGCCCGCCAAGGGCGGGTTTTGTTTTGCCGCCCCGCGGTTGGGTAAACTACCCGAGCCCCCGTTGGGGGCTCCACTCGGATAGAACGACTCTAGTTTACCGGAAGAAATAGGTCGATTAGCGAGCTCAATTCGGATTCTCAACGCTTCGCTCATTAGATCGGGATCGGAGAGAAGCGACAAAAAATAAAGGTCGTAGATCGACTCGATAAAACGCGGTTTCTTCTCCGACGCGGCGCGAAACAACTTCCGAACCTCGTTCGCTTCCTCCGGCGGTAAAACGCGATTTGGATCGCGAAAAAGCCCAACAAGCTCCGCGACTAGGTCGTTTGGCTTTTTGTTGGACGTCTTGGTTTTTCATCGCTCGGTCATCTCGCCTCCATAGATTCTAGCTCGTCGAGGCGCCATCGCGCCGAGCGGGACGTCCATTCCGCGCGAAATCGCCCCTAAAGTCAAGAAACGCGGGTACGCCGGGCAAAGTTTCTTGGGGTTCTGACTCGGGAAAACCCGAGGTCAAGCCTCTTTTTTCAAAAAAAACCAAAATTTTCTCCAAAAGACCGTTGACGCCGGAGGGAAGTCGCCGTACACTGTATTACATAACCGGTACACCACCACAACAACGTCAATTTTTGACGCCCGGGGGTAATTATGTTTCAAATCGATTTTAACAGTTCGATTCCGATCTACGAACAGATCGAGCGGCAGGCGCGATTCCTCATCGCGAGCGGCGCGATGCCGGAGGGGGCGCCGACCCCTTCGGTTCGAGAGATCGCGAAGCTACTGACGATCAATCCGCAAACGGTCGTCAAAGCGTACGCGAATCTGAAACTGGAAGGCTTGCTTTCGCCTCGGCGAGGGCAAGGTTTCGTCGTGGCGGAGGGCGCGCGCGAGAAGTGTCGGCGCGCTCGGCGCGAGATGTTCAAGACGCGAATCGAAGACGCGCTCGCGGAGGCGGCGCGCGGTCGGCTTTCCAAGACGGAAATCTCGGAAATCGTCGACGAGGCTCTTCAAAAAGTTTTCGCCGAGTTCTACTAACGGCGGAAACGTTCATTACTGGGGGAAGCGCGCGCTTCGCCATAGAGAAAACACAAGAGGCGCTATTATGACAGACGAAAGAATCAAAGCGGAATACGACCCGTCCAACCTCGACGCCCCGACCCTGGCGGCGGTCGAACTGCGCGACGTCGTGAAATCCTACGGCAAAAAGCGAGTCCTCGACTCGGTTTCCTACCGGCTCGAGCCCGGTTCCGTCTTCGCTCTGCTCGGCGAGAACGGCGCGGGCAAGACGACCACGATCAAAATGCTGCTCGGCGAGACGAAGCCGGACTCCGGCAAGATCAACGTCTTCCAGCTGAGTCCGGAAAAACACGCGAGAGAGATCCGCGAGCGAACCGGGTACGTCCCGGAGCAGCCGGTCCTCTACGGGTACATGACGGTCGCCCAGATGGGCAAATTCGCGGCGGCGTTCTACCCGGAGGGGTACATGGCGGAGTACGCCAAGCGCTGCGAGGAGTTCGGTCTGAGCCCCAACGACCGGATTAAGAACCTCTCCAAAGGGGGTCGCGCGAAGACGTCTTTGGCGCTGGCGCTTGCGGGGGATCCGGATCTGCTGATCCTCGACGAGCCGATGTCGGGGCTCGACGCGCTGGTTCGCCGACAGTTCCTCGCGAACATCGCGGACCTCGCGGCGGCGGGCAAGACGGTTTTCCTCTCCAGCCATCAGACCGCGGAGGTGGAGCGAGTCGCGGATCGCGTCGCGTTCCTGCGAAACGGGAAGATCGTCGTCAACGAAAAGGTCGACGAACTCAAGAAGACGACGACCATCGTCAACGCCACGATCGTCGGGGAAACCCAAGAGTCCCTCGATTCCCTCTTTAACTCGATCTTCGAGGGAGGGCTTGTCGAGGCGGTTCGATACGGGGCGAGATGGCGGGCGGTCGGTCGGCGGGTCGTTCCCAACTGCGACGAGCGCCTCAAGCTCGCGCTCGGGGAAAAACTAACCGACGTCGAGCTTGTGAGACCGACCCTCGAGGATGTCTTCGTCGCCTATATGGAGAAACGCTCCTGACGTCGTTCCGACGACTTATCGACCTTTTTTAAAACGAACGACCGAGCGCGGCGCGGCAAAAGCGCGACGAGCGCCCGGGAAACGAACAGAGAGCGCGGAACGATGAAAAACCAAGATTTGAACGAATTGAAGAAGAAGTTTTTCGAGAAAAAACGCTCGGCGACGATTCGATACGCCGTCTTAGGCGTTTTCGTTCCGCTCGCGGCGATTTGCGCGAACTTCGCGGTTCAACGCCAGAGCGACGCCTCCGTAAATCCGACGCTAGCGCGGAATTCGATTTTGGACTTCGCGCCCTTCGTTAAACGGGACGTCGACCGCGCTCCGAACAAAGAGAACGAATCGAACCTTTTTGCGGGCGGCTCGATTCGAATTTGGTAAGAGACGCCGCGACGCGGCGAAAAACATAGGGAAATAAGGGGATCGAACAATGAAAAGCAAAGTTTACAACATATTGAAGAAGGAATGGTTGGAAACGCGAGCGACGACGATCGTCTTCGCGTTCTTGGGGATTTTGATCCCGGTCGCGGCGATCGTCGCGGGGACTTTTTCGCGCGACTTCCAATGGAAAGCCGCGGAGGTCGTCGCGTTCGGGGGCGCGGTCGCGGTTTGGCTCAACGCCACGATCCTTTGCGCGATTTCGTTCGCTCGCGAGCGAGAGACGCGGACGCTCGAGACGCTGAAGCGCGCCTGTCCGGACTGGCGGGTCGCGGCGGCGGGAAAGTTCGGGCTGATCGCGATTACGACGGTCGCGCTGGCGATCTTCTTTGCGGGCGCGTTTTTAATTGCGGACGCGCTCGACGGCTGGTCGTATCTGGGCTCGCTCGGTCGGGAATCGTTCTTCGATCCGAACAGGACCGGGACGCTGATCAAGATCGCGTCGCTGTGCTTCGCGTTCTGCTGGGGGGTTTTCTGGACCGGTCGAACGACGCGCCAAGCCCCGGCGATCTTTCTGACGGTCGTCTGCTCCCTCGCGTGCGGAATCGGTTCGGAACTTATTTTTAACGCGTGGTTTAACGCGACCGAATCGACGAGCGCCATCGTCTACAAGACGTGCGCTGTCGTTGGACTAATCGCGCCGATCGCGGTCGAGCTGGTCGTTCTCTTCCTGGCTCCGCGCAAGACGCGTTTCGGGTATCTCGAGCCGGACAATCGAGCCAAAGAGGGCGCGATCGACGGCGAAACGGTCGTCGCGAACGCGGACGCCGAGGCGTGGACGCGGGTCGGAAACGAGCGAAAGCCCGGGGGGTTCCGGACGCTCGTCGAGCACGTTTTGGTCGAGTCGGCGCTCTTGCTCCGATCCCCTAAGTCCGTCGCGATCGAGCTGCTAAGCGTCGCGGCGATCGCTTGGTTCGTCGCGCTCGGATTCGAGCAAATCGCCGATGATTTCGGATCGATCGTCGGCGTCGCGTTGATCGGGATCTACTACGTTTGCTTCGCCTCCGGGTTGTTTATCGGCTCGAAGAGCGAGAATTCTCCGTTGCGCGAGCGAGTCAACGTCTCGCCGAGGGGTTACTGGCTCGCCAACGCGCTCGTAGCCTTCGGGCTCGCGGCGGTTTGCGCGCTGGTCGCGATAATTTTTGTCGGTTTTTTAGAAGGCAACGCCTTTATCGATGGAAAAAGAATCGATTGGGAGGGGCTCGGGCAGGCGACGCTCGCGTTCGGTTTCCTTGGGCTCGTTTTGGCGTGCGTCTGCCTTTGGAGCGGCTCGCTTCGGGGCGGGCGACTGATCGCGGGGGCGCGCTCGCTCGTCGTTTTGGTCGTCGCGGGTTTGACGGTTCCGGTTCTCGAGAGGACGGTTCGTCGCCTCGACGTCTTGCTCGAGAAAGAGGGAAGATTGCAAGATGTTTTTTTTGCCCTCTTCTGGAACTCCCACTCGCCCAGCGACTATTTGGGCTATTTGTTCGCGACGATACTGGTCGTTCTAAGCCTTTGGTTCGCTTGGGCGTCGTATCGCGCGATCGTTCGGCGAATGGGCGCGGGGGCCAAACCGGGCGTCCGGGTTTTGTTCCCGCTGGTCGCGCTTTGCGCGCTCTTCCTCCTCGCGATTCCGTTCCCGACAGGGGAGGATCCGAGAGTCGAGGGGATTCCGAACGTCGCGCGACCGAGCCGACCGGGATACTTGTGGTGGTCGGGGAATAGGCCGATTCGCGATCAAAAGGAATACGCCAAGAGGCTCGCGGAATGGCGGGCGCGAGAGGCGTCGCTCAGGATTAGTAGCGAGAAGCGCCTGGATCGTCCCGGAAGGCTCGTTCCCCTTTCTCCCGAACGGGTCAAGGCGGAGACCGACGTCTTTATGGCGGGTCAAGCGCTAAACGCGCAAATCGCGGAACCGTTCGCCTACCAAAACGCGCTGAAAGCGGAAGCGAACTTGGCGATCCAGGAGTCGCGCAAAGACGTCGGCGAGCGCCCCGTTTCCAATTACTACTGGAGCTTTTACGCCAACAACTTTGAGGAAATGGCGGGCAACGCGAAGTCTTTCGCGCTGTGGGGCGACTTGCGGAAGTCTCCCGACTCCTTCGAGGACGTCGAGCTTATTAAGCGAGCGCGCGAGAAGAACGACGACGTCTGGAAGCTGGCGGTGGAGAACGTCGCGCGGACGCAACTGGCGCGGGACTTTTACCTCGACGACGCGCTCAACGCGCGGCTCCCGGCGAAAACGCGGCTTTACTCGAACGCCCCGGCGCCGCTACCGTTGTCCGGTCTAACGACCGACGAGGCGCAGGCTTACGACGCGCTTGTTTTGGCGCTTCGCCCAAGGGAGAATTGGGTCGGCGCGGCGGTCGTCCAGAGACTATTCGGCGCGGCGGAGCGGTTCGCGAATCAAGCGGACGCGAAGGCGAAGGCCGCGTCGCGCGGTGGGTTAGAATTGGACGGGGTTCAATTCGAGGAGGCTCTTCCGGCGTCGTTCGGGGATCTCGAGGGGTACGGTCTCGAGGACAAGTGGATCGACGCCAACGATCCCAAGACGACCGGGAAGCTCGGGAGTAGCGACTACGCGCATTGGCGCCAGACGGACTTGGGATATCTTAGAAACTGCGTTTACGGTACGCTCAACGACGCGCGAGGGCAAAGTCGGCTTCGGGAGACGCTGACGACGCCGCTACGCCCGATCCCTAGGGTCGCGGACAAAGCCGCGCTGGCGCCGTTCGTCGACGTCGACGGAAGCGAGCTCAAGACGCCGGACGGACGAGTCGCGTATCGCGGGGAGGCGCGGCGAGTGGAGTACGCGTCGCGCAAAGCGACGTTGAGAGCCAACGACGAGATCGCGGGGGAGATCGCGGATCAAACGCGCGAGCGGCCGCGACGAACCTATTTCGAGATTTACCCGCTCTTCGACGCGGAGGGCGCGCCGCTTCTCGACGAGAACGGGGCTCAATACTACGGAACGGACTACTGGGCGGTCGACGCGTGGGGCGAGCCGATCGCGATCGTTCCGGACGCGGTGGAGCCGACCAGAAACTACGACGCGCGCGGGAGCTTTAGCCGCCCGGAGTTCGTCGACTCGAAGTTCGACGCGAGGGGGGCGGTTCTCGCGACCGAGCTCTCGGCGCTTCCGAACCCGGGCGTCGAAAAGCGGACGCTGACGCGAGTTCGCGCGATTCGGTTGTTCGACGAGTACGGCGAGAACTCGTTTATGGTCGAGAACTTGTGGGCTCTTTACGAGCCGGGCGATTCCGCCGACGCCCCCGCGGAACCGACGCTCCTCTACAACGAGGGGGACGAATGCTCGACGTACCAACGTCGACGCGGGATCTTCGCGGACAAGCGGCATATCGCGAAGGAGGGGTGGGACTACGCGTTCGACGTTCCCGCCGATATGTTCGAAAACGCCGACAAGCTCCGCGCCTACGTCGTTAAGGAAGTCGGCGTCTACGAAGAGGCGCCGAAGGATTTCTTCCTCGTCGAAAACGGTCGGGTTTACTCGAAAGTCCTCGCGGCCGGGCTGCTGACGCCCAACTCCTGGATCCTAACTCCGTCGTTCGCCAATTATATGGATCCGAAGTACGAGGGGAACCCCGTTCTCATCGTCGAACCGTTGCGCTGGAAAGAGCTCCAATAGCGGCTCGGTTCCCGTTTCGAGGCCGATTGAAAACGCAAGGAACAACTTGTCTCAACAAACGCAACATAGGGACGAACCAATGAAGGGCAAAGTTTTTAACATACTGAAAAAGGAATGGTTGGAAACGCGGTCGGCGACGATCGTCTTCGCGTTCCTCGGCATATTCGTGCCGGTCGTCGCGATTTGCGGGAACTTCGCGTTTCAGAGCCTGCCTTACCCGAACGCGGGAATCCTCGCGATCGGGGGCGCGGTCGCCGTTTGGCTCAACGCGACGATTCTCTGCGCGCTAACGTTCGTTCGGGAGCGCGAGACGCGAACGTTCGAGACGCTTAAGCGGGTCTGCCCCGACTGGAAGCTCGCGGCGCTGGGGAAGTTCGGGCTGGTCGCGCTTTCGACGATCGCGACTGGGCTCTTCTTCCTCGCGGCGGTCGCAATCGTCGACGCGCTCGACGGTTGGGCGTTTTTCGGATCGTTCGGTCGAGGCTCGCTCCTCGACGGGTACAATCTCGGAACGTGGATCAAAGTCGCGTCGCTCTGCTTCGCGTTCTGCTGGGGCGTCTTTTGGACGGGTCGCGCGTCGCGGCAGGCGTCGGCGATCTTCCTAACGGTTCTCTGCTCGCTCGGTTGCGGTCTGGCGTTCGAGCTGGTCGCCAACGAGCTTCCCTGGTTCGAGACGATCTCGACGCAAGATAAGCTCGCGGCGCGGATCGCGGCGATCGTCGCGATACTGGCGCCGGTCGCGATCGAGCTGGTCGTTCTCTATTTGGCGCCTCGCGGAACGCGGTTCGGGTACCTCGCGACGGAGACGCGAGCCGACGCGCTCGACGAGGCGAACGTCGTCAAGAGAGAGAAGGACTGGGAGGCGGTCGGAAGCGCGCCGAAACCGGGCGGCTTTTGGACGCTCGTTCGCAACGTCCTCGCCGAATGCGCGCTGCTGGCTCGGACGCCGGCGTCGGTCGTCGTCGAGCTGGCGCTCTGCTTCGTTCTCGGGCTCGCGCTGGTCGTCGGAGGTCGGCATTTTTGGTACGAACCCGTCGTCGTCTTGGGCATGGCGCTCTTTCCGATCTACTATATTTGCTTCGGTTCCGGACTGTTCCAAGACGCGAAGAGCGCGGAGTCGCCGATGCGGTCGCGGCTCAACGTCTCTAGCAAAAGCTATTGGTTCGCGAGCGCGCTGGTCGGGCTTGTCGTCGCGGCGATTTGCGGAGCTTGCGTTTTCGGAATCTTAGCGAGCGCGATTCTGCTCGACGGAAGATCGATCGATTGGGACGATTGTTGGCCGATCGTGGCGATCGACGCGCTCGCGGTTTTGCTCGCGACGTTTGGAAACCTTTGGAGCGCCTCGCTGCGCGGGGGTCGACTCGTAACGGGGGCGCGGACGCTCGTCGTCTTCGTCGTCGGCGGGCTGATTTTCCCGCTCTTCTTGGGGCTCGTAAGCGAATCGATCCATCGTTGGTTCGCGAAGGACGGTCTAACGCAACAAGCGATCGCGACTTGGAGTTACGGGCGCCATGGGGCGCGAGAGGGCTACTACGGGTTCGACTCCGGCGAAACCTCGGTTTGGCTCGCGGGGGCGGGGCTCGCGCTGGTCGTCGCAATTCTTAGCGTTTGGTTCGCCAAAGCGTCGTATCGCGCGATCGCAAGGCGAATGGAGAAAAGGGAGAAACCGGGTTTTTGCGTTTTGCTCCCCGCGATCGCAATGTGCGCGCTATTCCTTCTCGCGATTCGACTTCCAGAAAAAACGATATGGGCGATTCCGGGAGTCGACGGCGTTGGGACCAAGCCTTCCCCTTGGCTCGAGGCGGAGTTGAAGCCGATTCCGAAGAGCCAAAAAGAGTACGATCGAAGAGTCGCCAAGTGGGAGAAGACGCGAGCGCCGATTTGGGAGCGACGGATCGCGGATCCGGACGCTTGGTCTTATTCGAATTATTACAAGGACGACGGCAAGACGTTCTCCGAGGAAATGGCAAAAATCAACGCGAAGGGCGCGGTCGTCGCCGACAAAACGCGTTGGGGAATCGCGGAGCCGTTCGCGGAGCTCAACGCGCGAAACGAGCGCGCGAAGGTCGCGCTGCGCGAATCGCGCGAGGGGCGCCGAACTTGGGGAGGCGTCTATTGGGGTCGATCCGGTTACTACGAGCTGGCGCGCAACGCGAGGAATTTCGCGGAGTTCGGGGAACTGAAGCCGTCCCCCGACTCGTTCGAGAACGTCGAGCTAATCAAAGCGGCGCGGGAAAAGAACGACAACGTTTGGGAAATCGCGCTGAACAATTACGCCATCACCCAACCGGCGCGGGACTTCTACCTCGACGACGCGCTCAACGCGCGGCTTCCGTCCGGTTCGACGCGGTACGCGAACGTCCCGGCGCCGCTGCCTTTGTCGTCGGCGCCGAGCGCGGACGCGGAAGCCTACGACCGGTTAATCCTCGCGCTTCAGCCGAAGACGAACTGGGTGGCGGCGGAGGTCGCGGAGCGGTTAATCTCGATCGCGGACAACGCGAGAACGCGCAAAGAGGAAGAATGGCCCGGCTCTTGGACGCAAATCAACGACGCCAGCTTCAAATACCAATGGATCGACCCGAACGATCCGACGACCTCGGCGCGGAGCTACGGTTATCGCTGGTCCAACCCGTTCTACAAGAGCTCGTTATGGTCGCAGAACGACTTCGGCGTTTTCGCGAGTTATCCGGCGACCAATTTCGCGTTTGCCTTCGCGACGAACGAAATACGAGGCAAGGGTCGACTTAGCCAGACGCTCGGCGCGTCCCAGCGCTTGGACGCGCCGTTCGCGGACAAAGAGCGGTTGGAGCCGTACCTCGATCTCGACGGGAACGAGCTGAAGACGCCGGACGGTCGAGTTGGATATCGGGGCGACGCGCGATCGGTAAAGTACGCGGCGAACGACTTAGCTCCGGGGGATTCGTCGGATCGCGAGCGCGACGCGGCGTTTGAAATTTACCCGCTCTACGACGCCGAGGGCGCTCCCTTGCTCGACGAGAACGGGGCGCGGTACCACGGGGTCGACTACTGGGCGGTCGACGACCAGGGCGAGCCGATCGCGATCGTTCCGGAGCTCGTCGGAACGAACGAAAGACCGAGCTTCCTCGTCGCCAACTCTCGGGAGGATATCGACTTGACCAACGCGCGACGCGCGGTCGCGCCGAGCTTTTTCCCAAACCCGGGCGTCGAAACGACGACGATCGCGCGAGTTCGCGCGGTCAAGCTCTTCGACGACTACGGCGAGAACTCGTTTATGCTCGGGACGCTGTGGGGCGTTTACTCGCCCGGCGCGTCGGAGGCGGAGCCCGCGAAGGAGACGTTCCTCTACGAGGAGGGGGACGAATGCTCGCGCTATCAACGCCGCCGAGGGATTTTCGCCGACAAGCGGCATATCGCGAAAGAGGGTTACGCCTACGCGTTCGACCTACCCGCCGATATGTTCGCGAACGCCGAGAAGTTGCGCGCTTACGTCGTTAAGGACGTCGGGGTCTACGAGGAGGCGCCGAAAGACTACTTCCTCGTCGAGAACGGGCGGGTTTACTCGAAAGTTCAAGCGGTCGGGCTGCTCACCCCCAACTCTTGGATTCTCAACCCGTCGTTCGACAACTACATGGATCCGAAGTACGAGGGGAACCCGGTTCTCATCGTCGAACCCTTGAATTGGAAGGAAATCGAATAGCGATTCCGGCCCCCCCGCGAGGCTCGCGCCTCGCGACCCGTTCAAGCCGTCGCCCCGGCCGCGAGGCGGCGGCTCCCATTCAAAGCCAAAACCGTTTGGAGAACGCGTTATGAAATCGTTTAACGCCATTTTGCGCAAGGAATATTTGGAAACGCGCTCGCAGTCGCTTCTTTTCCTGGTCTTGGGGGCGATTCTTCCGTTCGCGCTCCAAGGGCTCTTCGGATTCGGTCGGGACGGATTTCTCGAAATCCTTCGATCGAGCGGATTTATCTTTGGCGGGCTGGTCGCCGTTTGGCTCAACGCGACGATCCTGTGCGCGACGACTTGGGCGCGCGAGCGGGAGAACGGAACGATCGGCGCGATCCGGGAATTGAGCCCGAGCGGTCGCGTCGCGGTCGCGGGAAAGCTGACGTGGATCTTCTTGTCGACGCTGATGTTGGCGATCGCCTTTACGGTCGCGAGCCTCGTCGCGGACAAGCTCCGGGGGGCGGCGCTCGGCTCTTCGATTTTCGAGTTTCCCAAGTCCCAATTCGGACGGGACTTCGCGCTCTACGTCAAAGGGTCGGGAATCGCGCTCGCGTTCTGCTGGGGGCTCTTCTGGACCTCGAAACTATCGCGTCAAGCGACGTCCGTTTTGCTGACGGTCGTCTCGGCGCTCGTCGCGGGGATCGTCGCGGCGCGGCTCTCCAAGGCGATTTTTGGAACCGTCGATAGAACAACGCTTTTCGCGGCGCTCTTCGGGCTGCTCGCGATCCTCGCGGCGCCGATTAGGCTCCGGTTCAAAGCGCGTTCGAAGGTCGACGAAACGGCGCGCGATCCCAAGGCGCTCGAGGCGCAATGGGCGAACGTCGACATGTCGAAAAGCCCGGAGTTTGGATCGCTTGTCGCGCGAGTCGCGACGGAGGCTTCGCTCTTCTTCCGGTCCCCGGCGTCCCTCTTGGTCGAGCTTGGGCTTTTGGTCGCGGGAATCGGGATCTTTTGCGCCCATAACCCGCCGACCGGCGCGGGGTTCGACGCGATCGCCGGAATCGCGGCGCTCTACTTCGTCTGCGTCGCCTCGGGGCTCTTTATCGACGCCAAACGGGAAAACTCCCCGCTCAAGACCCAGCTCGACGTCGGTCCCAACCGCTACTGGCTCGCGAACTTGCTTGTCGCGGGAATCCTGGCGCTCGTCTGCTTCGTCGCGATTCCCTTATTCTTCGCTTGGACTTACGACCGATTTAGCGACTATCCCGCCCTCTATTTGGGGTCGTCGCTCGCGCTGTGCCTCGGGGTCGGGCTTTGGAGCGCCTCGCTGCGCGGAAGCCGGTTGATCGTCGGGGCGCGAACGATTATTCTCGCCTGCGTCGCGACTTACGCCGTCGGTTGGGTTTGGGCGATCGGGCGGTTCGACAAGCCGGAGCTCGCGCTCTCGTCGCTCCTCGTCGGGATCGGGGTCGTCTTCGCGCTTTGCTCGATACCCGCCGCGCGGCGGAAGCTCGGGAATCGAAAGGTCGGGTTCGCGCCCTTCCTAGCCCTCGTCGCGACCGGCGCGCTCTTCCTCGGGTACGCCGATCAGTTCAAGAAAGCGCCAAAAGCCGAAATTCCGCGCTGGAAAACGAGCGCGGCGTTTCTGAACGCGACCCTGCCGCAAACCGAGGAAGAATATAACGATCTGAAGGAGCGAGTCAAGAAGGAAGTCGAGTCGATCGAGGCGCCGGAACTATTTGGCGAAAAATTCGACCAACGCCTAAACCAAACGATCGACGCCGCGCGCGAATTCCTCGTCGCCTGCGAGAAGACGAAGCGGTTCGCCGCGGAGCCTCGCGAGGCGCTCGAGGCGGAGAAGAATCTTTACGATTCCTATTTGGAGGCGCGACGGCAATTTCCGCTCCCCGGGGCAAAGGATCCGATCAAGTTCCTCGAGTTCCTAGCGCAAGTTCCCGAGAAGCGCCCGACCAACGAGGAGGTCGCGATAAACGCTTACGTTTTCGCGCGTTTTGGCGCTCTCGAGCGCTACGGAAACTATTTCGACGTCGGTAAGAAACTCTCGGAGGCTAAAGGCAAGACGCCGGACCTCTTCGAGCTTGCCGCCTGGAACTTGGCGCAAACGCGCCCGACGCGCGACGCGGAAATCGAGCGCGCCCTGGAAACGAGGGACTTTGCCCCGGAAAAGAGCGCGTTTCAACCCCCTCTCGCGCTCGGCCCCGGTTGCGAGATTTACAACGATCTGCTCGACGCCCTCGATTTCGATCGCGAAATTCCGGCGCTGGAACTCGCTCGTCGGGCGATCTTTATCGAAGTCGTCGCGAGCCGGAGGGGAGAGGGCCCCATGACCTTCGTCGCCGAATCGTACGAACAGCTATTGCTGGATCCCCAAATCCCCGACGCGTTTAACGCGACCCGACCTTGGGTCGACGCGATCGAAGCGGATCGGCTGGCGAAAGCCGACGCGGAGGGTCCGATCGGCGTCTGCGGAACGGAATGCGCGACCGAGATACCCGCCGATCCTTGGGCCAATCTCTCGTTCTACGGACGCGACCGCGCGAACTATTCGAATTTAATCCCGGTCGTCTCGCGACCAACGCGACCCGCCTTCAATGACAAAGGAGAATTTAAACTAATTCCCTATTTAGATTTCGACAAAAAGGAACTCAAGACCCCGGACGGGCGAGTCGCCTACGAGCGAGTAAGATCGCAACCGCTTCCCGGGGGAGGATCGGAGGACTCGCCCTATAATAGCGCGCGGTTCGAAGCCGATTTCGGGGAGCGCTATACGGACGGCTCGATCCAAGAACAGAAGTATTACCTCGCGAACTACGCGGTTCCGCTCTTCGATTCGGACGGGGAACGACTCGCGAGCCCAAACGGGGCTTATTACTACGGATTAGAGTACAACTGGCTCTCTCCCGAGGGACCGGTCGTTCTCCATCCGGCCGCGTGCCAAAGCGAGCCTCCGTTCGACGCCGAAGGGATTCCTATCTTTAAAGATCGAAAGCTGTCGGACCTATCGACGCGCGGAGACATTGGTTTTACCGATCCGTCCGCGATCGCAAGGGTTCTGGGCGTCGCCGTTTTAAAGCCCAACGGGCGGAACGTTCGATTAATACCCAATTTATGGTTAAAACACCAAAGAGTCGATCCGTCGACTTACGCGACGAGCGCCGATATAACGATCAAATCGACGCGCGCCAACCGGTTCGTCGACGCGACGGGCGCCGAGGTACTGGGATCCGAACCGAGCGAAAACGGAGAGCCGGGTCCGAAATTCGCGCTCAAACGCGGCGTTTTCCTAGACGCCGAAAACGTTTACAAGCCCGGCTTTGAATACCAAATCGTTCTCCCGAAAGGAATCGACGTCAATTCGGTTCGCGTCGTCGAGCCGGTTCGCGTCGGGGAATGGAAGGACGACCAACGCCCCGCGATCGTTAAGGAAAACGGGCGAATTTACACTAAGTTCCCGGCGGTTGGGGTGTTGATTCCAACGTCTCGGATCTTCAACAAGAACTTGGAGGAAACGAGGAACGATCGTCCGATTCTTGTCCTTGAATCGCTAACACCGTTCGCCTACCGGTAATAGCAAACGAGCGAGCGGCGATCCGCTCCTCCCGGGGATCGCGTCTCCCCCGCGAGGAGCTTGGATCGTCCGCTCGCTCCGGTCAATTGTCAAAGGAACCGTCTTCCCTCCCTCGCGCCAAGGACTCCGCAATGAACAAACTCGCAACGATTATCGCAACGGCGCTCTTGCTGGCGCTCCCGAGCCTCGCGTTCTCGCAACGCGAGGATGTATTGGAATTGGCGCGCGCGGCGGAGAATTCGCCCATTGAAATCCGGTCCGGGCAAGTCGAGGCCGAGGATTATATAGCCGCCTATCGGAGAGGGGTTTGGAAAAAGCTGGACGAACTATTCGAGCCGCGAGGGTCCAACGGCGCGCCGAGAGACTACGAATACGCAATTTACCATTACGTCGGCGCGAGCGGCTTGCTGACGAGAGAGCAAGTCGAAGGGTTTAAGCGCGTCGCGGACGTTCTTTGCGAAATCCCGCGAGGGGAGTTGTCGCAAGAGATCCTGGACGAGGTCGCGCCCATGTTCGGGTGGTCTCCGGAAGAGTTGGCGTCGCGAATCGACGCCTTGTGGCGAGAGGAACCCGACGCGGCCCCGGAACCGCGAGAAAAATCCGCGCTAACTCTCTTTGACGCGCCCCTTCCCGACGATATGGAAGCCGCGACCGACGACGAGCTCGCCGAGATTTTGGCTCGAGCGCTTCAGGGAAAACCTTTGCCAGACGCGTTTAACGAGTTTGAAAAACTCCCCCCGATCCCAAGAGCGCGGATTATGTTCGTTCTGCTCGACCGATTCGGCGAGAATCAGACCGATTTGGTTCGCGCGATGGTATTGCGCGAGACGTTTCGACTCGTAAAGTCGCTCGATCTGTTCGCGGTCGTAAATCCCGAGTACAAAGGCTCTCCGGCGGATTTAATCGAGACGCTCGCGATTCGGGAGTCGGAGTCGCGCCCCGAGGCGTGGCAAGTCGCGCTCGTCGCGGCGGAGGCGATCGTCGACGATTTGCCCAAAACGGCGTTTCCGACAAACGATCCCGACGCGCCGTTTAAGCGATCGCGCTCAGTGTTCGCGACGGTCAAAGATGGCGCGCTCTCTTGCGCGGAGCGGGACAGGGTTCGCGCGCTGCAAATCCTTGTTCGCGCGTCGGACGCGGCGCTCAACGCGCTCGGGGAAGCGGACGAGTCGCGCGAAGGGCGTTTCTTTCTAACGCTCGGCGGGTACTTCGGGTACTTCGCTTTTCTCGAAAAGACGCTTTCGGTTCGCTGGGACTCCGAAGAAGGGAAACTGAAGGGATTTAACGTCAAGACCGACTTGAGCGCGCTTCCTCCCCCGCGACCGACGGAGGATTCGCTCGAAGTTAAGCCTTACGCCGATTTCTACAAAGAGGCGCTCTTCCCGAATTCCCTCGACGAGGCCGAGAACGACAAGGAGCGCGTCAAATGGGCGAACTACCTGGGGCGCGCGGCGTCGACTCGATTTAAATCGTCCGCGTTGGCGACGTTGGGCTCCGCCGTTCAAGAGTCGAACGGGTTAAGAAATCTTTTGGTTCTCTCGAAATACAACGCGAACCGCGCTCCCTCCGCCGAAATTACCGACGCGAGGCGCGAACAACTCGCGCTCTTACGCGAGATTCCAACGCTTCCGGACGACGAGACCGCGCTCGCGATCCGAGTTAGAGACTATGAGATCGACGGGGACGAATTTTGCGTCGACGACTTCCGGTTCGAGCGTCGCAAACTCGTCGGGGCGGCGAATTACGTCGCGCTCCTCAAAAAGGCGGTCGAGCTCGACGAGCCCCCGTCCGCGCTCGAGCGTCTCGCGATCGAATACGAAACGCGAGGACGGCACAAGCTCGCCAAAGAGTATTGGGCGCGGGCGGAAAACGCTTACAAAAAAGAACTTGAAAAGCTCGAGTCGCTCGACCCGAACGATCCTTGGTTTCTCCGAAGGACGGAAAACGGTTACGGCGATCGAACCAGACGGGTTCAATTCGCGCGCGATTTAGCGGAGACGGGCCTCAAATGGATCCGCGAGCGTCTCCGCAGAGAGGCGCTCAAACCGATTTTCCGATTCGACCCGGAGCGATCGGCGATCGAGGGAACGGCCGTCAAAGCGACGATTAACGCGTTGCTTACCGACGAGTTGGAAGGGACGATTTATCGGCTCGACTTGTCGTCGGCGATCGAAGAGGCGCGCGCGAAAAGGTCGGATGAGAGCGCCGCGAGCGGGTCGGTTCCGGGGGTCGTCAATCGGCGAGTCGCCAAGGCGCTCGGGGAGGGTCGAGCGCTCGAAACGCTGGGGATCGAAATTTGCAAAACCACCCTTCCCGTCTCTTACGACGCGTCGGGAATCGGGCCGGGAACCGCGATTCTGGAGCGGGAGCTCGGGGCGCCGGGGGCTTATTTGATTCAAGTCGCGAACAAAGCGATCCCGGACGCGAAGATTTGGGCGATCGCGTTCGTCGGCGAATTCGCGCCGGAGGAACTCGTTTCGGAGGGCGAGGTTGGCGCGAACGGCTTCCTTCTCGCGCCGTCGGTCTTTCGGGACGTTCCCGAATGGGGCGAGGTCGGCGCGCCGGAAAACCGATTGTTCCGAACGTTCCATCCGATCGTACTTTACGACGACGCGCTACCGCGAGGTCCGAGCCTCCCGAGCCTTCCGGCGCGAATTGAAAAGATCCCGGACGCCGTCCGATAACGACAAAAGAGATTTAACGATAACAACAGATAGAAACGCAACCGTTTGCGGATAGGAACCAATCGCGATGAAAACGAACAAAGCGCAATGGATCCTCGGAATCCTAGTTTTGCTAATAGGGACGGCGATCGCCTATTTCGTCTCCCCCAAAGCGAAGAAGCAAATCTCGCTCGAGCCGACGAAATCCTCGCGCGTCGAGGAGTTGCTCGAGATCCCGGCGAACGAGGACGCCTCGTTCTATACCAAGCGCCGAACCGAGTTGGGGGACGCGCTCGACAAAGCGCCCGAGGGGGATCCGGAGCGCGACGACCTGGCGGCGGGCGTCGTTAAGACCAACCGCGAGCTGGCCCTTTCGACGAACGCGGATCGAGTCCAGCGCTGGAACGCGATCGATCTTCTTTGTTCGGAAGCGATTAAAAAACGCGACGTCCAATTCATCGAAGAACTTAAGCGCGATATCGACGCGAAAGATTTCGGGAAGGAAACGAGATTGCTCGACGCGATCCTCGATATGAACATAGTGGTCGCGAAGGCGAAAAAAGCGACCGACGAAAAGGACCGCGACGCGATCGAGAAACTTTTCCCCGACCTGCAAAGCCTAACGAATCGCGAGGAGCGCCCCAATAATTTCTACGTCTATCCGAACGCGGTGGGTCCCCGACTCTCGACCCTTCTAGAGCCGTTCTCGACGTTCGACAAGGAGCTCGGCGATCGCGCCAGACTCGCGATGCGCAAATGGTTTCGGGACGCGGGGGCGCGCGTTCTCGGGAACAAGGCGCTCGTCGTCGAATATCCTCCGCAAAACGAAACGGCGACCGAAGGCGCAACGACCCTCGAGTACAACAAAACCCTACTGACGATCCCGCGCTACGAGGACCTCCAGTTCTATAAGCAGCGCGCCGCCGAGCTCGAGACATTGCTCGCGCGGGTTCCCAAGTCTTCGGAAGAAACGGAATTCGGGCGTCTCCGAGTCGCCGTCGCCAACGCCCTGAACGACGTCTGGGAAAACGAGACGACCGCCTTCGATCTCTATGCCATAGGGAACAATGGCGAAATCGTTCCAGCCGGGAACCGCGACGACGTCCTTCGCGAATGCTTCGGAAAACTCGCGGAAAACAAGCAAATCGAGCGTCTAGAGCGACTCGCGAACGATCCGGAGCTCGCGGGAGTGGCGGCGCCCTACCTCGCGCAAGCGAAAATCGAGCTCGCCGGAAACGACGGAGATCCCGAAGCGCTCGCCAAGCAGATGGACGACTTGCTCCAGTGGTCGCTGACCGAGCCGGACGATATTCTCGTTATTGACCGAATCGAGGAGACGTTCGCGAAGCTCTCGACCGAAACCGCGCCGGGCGGCAAGGAAAACCTCGCGAGCTATAAGAAGAAGTATCGCGAGACTTTCCAAAACGCCGAGGATCGCTCGAAGAGGCGACTGGCGAAGATCGACTGCCTTAAATAGATCGAGGTTCCGAACCCAACGCAAACGATCAACGCAATTCGATAAAGGACAATAAGATGAAAAGAACGGCGACACTACTGGCGACGATCTTGACGTCGCTCGTCGCGCTGGCGGCGCTCGCGCAAGAGGACCCCGCCTCGAAACTGGCGCGCGTCGCGCTCGAAAACGCCAAGATCCCGTCGCGGTCGGACGAGCAATTGTTCGAGGACTACGCGAGATACATAAAGATTCAAACGTTCGCGATTCTGGTCAAGGGCGCTCCGGAGCGCGAGGCGCGCGACTACGAGCCGGACGAGGTTCCCTACGTCGGGGAGCGCGGAACGATGACGAAAGAACAGGTCGACGTTGTAAAATACGTCGCGGACGCGCTTTCGGAGATACCGAGGCGCGAGCCGACCGAGGAGGATTTCGTCAAGATTTCCGAAGCGTTCGATTTGCCGCTCGACCGCGTCAGGACGAGTTTTAAGGCGCTTTTCGAGCAGCTCGTTTCGATATACGGGGAAGATCCGCGCGACGCCAATAACCCGACTCTCTTTGGGGAGAAACTCCCCGACAATCCCGGGGAAGCCGATCCCGACGAGATCGCGCCCTTTTTCGAGCGCGCGCTCGATTCCCATACGATGAGCGAAACGCTCGCCGAACTTAACTCGTGGAATAATCGAACGGACCGTATGTCGGCGCTCGTCTTGCTGTTGAATCGGTTCAAGGAGAAGGAGTCCGATTTGGACCGCGCGATTTTGGTTCGCGAGACGCTTCGTTACGCGAAGTCGATCGGACAAAACGCGCGCCCCGCCGAAAAAGAGCCGGAGTTCTGGGTCGCGATGGAAGAGTTCGCGAGGAGCGAGGCGGACGCCAAGCCGGAGTCGTGGCCCGTCGCGGCGGTCGTCGCGACGCATATTCTGGGGAACGAAATTTACGCGCCCAAAACGATTCTCCCGGAAAACGTTACGGACGATCCGAACGTGGCGCCGAAGCGCCAACGGATTTTCGGGGAGAACCTCGAGGCGCTCTCCTGCGCGGAGCGTGATCGGGTTCTCGCGCTGCAAATCCTGATTCGAGCGCAAAAAAGCGCGATCGAGGCGCTCGGAGAACCCGCCGAGTCGGAAACGAGAGCGGACGGTCCTCGAGGTCTATCGCCCGCCGCTTACTTTGGCGCCCTTTGCGACGCGCTTAGATTCCGATATCTTCCCAACGAGATTCGCGCGATCGACTTGCGCGACAAGACCGACTTGACGACGCTTCCGTCTTGCAAACCGGTCGCGGAATCGGCGGAAAAGGAATATCGCGCGAGATCGTCCGGAAAAATACCCTCGTTCGTCGTTCCGAACTCGTTCGAGGAGGCGGAAAGCGACGGCGAGCGCTTCGTTTGGGCGTCGATCCATCAAGCGGCGGCGGCGAAAGCGAGCGACAAATACGAGGCGCTCGCGCTGCTCGGCTCCAAAGCTCGATCGATTATGGGAGTCGGTCAAACCCTTAGACTCGCTAGAGAGTCGCGCGCTCGACGCGCATCCCCCGAGAGCGAGCTCGGAAAGAAACTCGCCGCGCTCGAAGAACTGGTCGCCGAAATTCCGAAACTCGCCGACGACGAGACGATCGTCGCGTTTTTGGATCCGGAAGTCGATCCTCGACTCGCGAGCGAGGGTCCGGCGGCGCTCGAACATTGCAAATTTGAGCGACGCAAACTCTCGGGCGCGGCGGACTTTATGGGAAATCTTCGCAAGGCGCTCGAACTCGGCGAAAGCGGCGAGGTTCCAACTTGGTTGGCGCAAGAATATCAGTTGCGGGGGAACTACGACGCGGCGCGGGAGCTTTGGAAGCGCGCGATGAAAGCGGAGAGCGAAACGGAGAGCGAACTGAGGGGCGCGAGTTCCGACGAGGAAGCGCTAAAGATCGGACGGTCCGCGCTTTTCGACGCGCCGGTCGCGTCGCGCGACGGTCTCTCGATCCGCGAGATCGTTTTAAATCGGCATATCAACGCGAGGTCGCTCGCGAGCCGCGCGCTCGAAGCGATCGCTTCCAGGGCGCTCTTCACGTTCGATCGGGACAAGTCGCGAATTTTGGGACCGAACGTCAAGGTGGTCGTCAAGTCTCGCTCGATCAAGGAAATGGAGGCGGTCGCTTACCAGCTCGACCTCTCGGACGAAATCGCCGCGACGCGCTCTCGAGAGTTCCGCGCGGGAGATAAATCGAAAAAGCTCGTCGAGTTCTTTGTCGATTCTTTCTCGAAGAAATACAACGGACGACGTCCGCTCGACCAATTGGGAGTCGAGGCGGCGCGGGTCGCGAAAGAGGTTTCGAGCGACTCCGCGGACGAGAGCGGAGTCGACTCGACGACGTTCGAGTTTACGTTCGAGAAACCGGGTCTTTACGCGATTAGGGTCTCGAACAAGGAGAACCGAGACTCGTCGATCGCCGCGCTCGCGCAGGTCAGGAAGCGCGCGATCGTCCAGCGAGGTTCCGAGCTCTATATCGCCGATCTTACGACGGGCGAACCGCTCGCCAACGCGAAGTTTGAAGCCATGACGCTGAATTTCGACGGGAAAGCGAAATGGCTTCGTCTGGAAACGGACGAAAACGGCGCGACGCGCTTCGCGAATATGTCGGGGCGGCTTTTCGTTTTCATTCAGGCGGGCGAGGACGACGAATTCGATCGATCGGTCGACTGTTTCGATCTTTACGATCCGATTTACAAGAACGTTTTGTCCCCCGATACGCCGGGCCGAACCAACTCGGACTCGCTCGTTCTCGCGACCGACAAACCGGTCTATCGACCCGGCGAGACGGCGCGTTTCCGCGGGTTTTTCGGTCCGCATCGGTGGGACAATTTCAATGAGGGAAGCGAGCGACTCCTCAAACTCGCCCCTCCGCGATCGAACAACCCGCAAAAGCAAGACGAGGTCGCGCTAACGCTCGCGGTCAAATTGGACAAGAACGGGGTCTTTACCGGCGAATTCGAGATACCTAAAGACGCGACGAGCGGCGAGTGGCGACTTGGAATCGGACCGCGTCTCGTCAATATGACTGACGGGTCGGAGGGGTATCTTGTCGAAGCGATCGCGCCGATTTACGTCTCAACGGTCGGGGACGCCTCCGCCGAAGGGACGGGCGCGACGTCCGAGACGGTCGAAGTCAAAATCGTCGAATCGGAGAGTCAAACGCCCGACGACGAGCCGCTCTTCAAGTTGGAATTCGACAAATCGAACTACAAGGTCGGGGACGAGGCGACTTGCGTTCTGACATCGAAAGCGAACAACGTCGTCGCGTCGATTTATCGTTACGCGCAAAACTCGAATTCCGCCCCCGAAACGAAGATCGTTCGACTGGTCGACGGGCGCGCGGAGTATCGTTTCGTCGCCAACGCGACTCCGTTCCTATACCTAATGGTCGACGCGACGGGTGACGGTCGAGCCGAAAGACAAATCGCGAAAGTCGGGGCGGCCCCCGGTTCGTTCGAGCGGGACGCGAAACTGATCGTCCCGACCGAACCGGTCGCCTCGGGATCGAAAGTCCAAGCGGTCGCGGAATTTGGGTCGAGCGAGGCGCCCGACTCGCTCTTTGCGGGAACCGCGGCGCTGTCGCTAAGCGACGCCAAATTGGATCTCGTTCCGGACCGGGGATTTGAGCCGTACGTCAAATGGCGGGTCGTCAAGACGGAAGTCGAACGTCGGGACGTACTTAGGGAGTTGCCTCTATTCGGATTCGCGCCGATCGCGACGCTCCCCGCGGCGCCGTCGAGCCCGAGCGACGGATCGCTCCGGGAAAAGATCGAGATTTACGACGACTTCCTTCCGAAAGCCGTCCCGCTCCCGACGCAACTCCCGAGGCCGCAAGTCCCGGTCGGGATCGCCAATAACCAACCGGCGCCGACTCCGGTTCCGCCAATCCCGGCGAGCGCGAGCGACGAGTCGGCACTGTTGGTTCAGAGCCCGACCGCCCCGGTCGCGAGCCTGACGTTCGAGTTCGACGCGCCCAAAACGCCGGGAACCTACGAGCTCGTTCTCTCGGCGATCGACGACCAAAAGCGGGTCGTTCGAACCAAGGCGCAAATCGCCGTGAAATAACCGGTTTTGGCAAAGTCGTTTCAAACGCGAAGGGCTTTCGGTCGCGCGCCGGAAGCCCTTTTTATTTGCCCAAACGACGGCGCGCTAAAAAACGCGCGCGTCGACGCGGCGGTGACCGCGACGATGGCGACGAAGCGATCAAAAACGAATAGGCAACCTCCGGGCAAACCGAACGCAAGGCCGCTTATCCCCATCGACTTTGGACACGAGGTCGCAAGTTGCCGGATTTTGGGAGAGCGCCTTTTCGATCCAAGCCCGGATTTCTTTTCAGGAGACGCCTCTCTTTCTCTTGCGCTTCCTAGATTTCCCCATCGCGCTTTCCTCTCGTCTCGTTCGCCGCCCCGCCAACGGAGGGGGACGAATTGTCGCTTTGCTTTTCCGGTTCTCGGAACAAAATCCAATCCCCCTCCTCTTTGACAAATCGATCCGAAACAAGGGCGATTCTGAAACCGGTCGTCTTCTTGAAGGGACGGTTCTTCCCTTTGGTAAACGGGCCGGGTACGGGAACTAAATAATTCTCGTCGTCCCGATAATCTCCGCCAAGCAACCAGGAACATCTTTGCGATCCAACGCAGTATTCCGCAACGTTCCCGAACATATCTTTGAACCCCCACTCGTTTCCTTTAAATTCGCCAACGGTCGTAATCTCCCCCGCGCTCTCCCAACCGCCGTTGCCCAAATTGTGATCGCGAGGATCCCCCGCGAGATAGGCGTACTCCCACATTTCCGTAAACGGAACGACAAAATTCCAACCGTCGGGCGCGACGTTCCGATCGTTCAGATATCGAATAAAAGCCGCGATCGATTGGTAGTTTCGGGCGGTCGCCGGTTTGCGTTTCTCTTCGTCCGACGTCTCGGACGGTTCCTCGTTCATAAGATCGACCATCTCGCGCGTCGTTTCCATTTCGAGCAACCAAAAATTCTCTTTGGGTTCGACTACCGCGTCAGTTGGGTACGTGTTTTCTATCCACTACCACACTTTAATCTTACCTCTTTGACAATACCGAAACGGGAATTCCACCCCGTCGATAACGAGAACCCCGCGACGTCCCGAAGCGACTTGCGAACCGTCCCACTTCGACAGATCGATCGGCTTGAATTCGACGGCGGGCGCTTGAGTATAATCGCTTATACTAACGAGACCAATAGTTTTTCTGAGCTCGTGGGGAGGATTGCGCGCGGGGTCGATTTCGCTTTTTCCGCTAGAAAATCGTTCTGACATCTTGCGAGACTTATGAGACAAGCGAATATAAAGCCGAAAAACCAGAGACACATACCGCAACCTTCAAAGGCGTCGCTCCAGGTCAAGTTATCCCCGATCGCGGCGTTGGAGGAGGACAAGGACGATTTTCGATTCCGGTCTATCGTCGTCTGAGAAGCCCCGTAGTTGGGCGAGACGCTCGCATTTTTCTTTCTCTTGTGTCGAGGCATTAAACGCGCTCCCGTCTTTTTGACGTCGAAATTTTCGAGCCGATGAAATATTCAATTCTCTATCGCTAATGTTTTCCGGATATTTGCGCGTTCTTGTCGCGAACCAGAACGATCCGGAATCCCAAATCCTCGATCTCCGAGCAGACGTAAGTCTTAAACTCGCTAACCGCGTCGAGATTGCTAAGCAAGGTCTTCCAGCTCCCGCCGCGTCGAGGTCGCTCGAACAACGGGCGATTCGGTTCGTCGAAGTCGACCCATTCTTGGACGTTGCCGAGCATATCGCGCAACCCCCACTGATTCGGCTCGAAACTACCGACCGGGGTCGCCTCCTCGCGTCGCAACTCGTAAGTAACGTAAGCGTTGACTTTCTTCGCGGCCTCTTGGTTTCGCGTCTCTCTTCGTTTGTCGCGAGCTCGCTCCGCTCTGTCGCGCTTTGCCCATTTCCTCTCGGCGTCGCTCAAATCGGCGCCCGTCTTTAACTCCTCGATCGGTTTCGGTTCTTCGTCGCTCGAAAGGACGCTATTCTCGCTTTTAATCCGTTCGATTATTCTTTCCAACTCTTCGGGAGTGTACTTGTCGATCTGGACGTCGGGATTCTTCTCCCTCGCCTTTTTGGCGAGCTCCAATCTCCGTTCCATCATCTTTATCAATCGTTGATTTTTACTTTTTTCGTTGTCTATCTTCTTGCGCAACTCCGCGATCGAATCCCGATCCTCTTGGCTCAACTCCTCGTCGTCCCCGATCTCTCGCTCCTCGATTTCCGATTCGTCCTCGTCCCCCCAATAGAGCCTCGTATTAGACCCGGCGCGACACGCCAATTCCCACTGCGATTGGGTCGGGATCGCGAACCGCCAACCGGAGGGCGCGACGCCTTTTTCGTTCAGCTTCTCGACGAATTGTTCCGCTTGCTCGTAAGTAACGCCCGAAATTGGAAGTCGTTTGCTCGTCTCCGACAACGACTCTTCCTTCTCGAAAACGAGGTTCCACATCTCGCGCGTCGTTTCCGTTTCGAGCGTCCAGTAATCTTCGGTCGTCTCTAAATTTACGTCGCGAACTTTAAACCCGGAAACGATCGAGCCGAAGTTTCCTTGTTGTTCCCAGTGTTGTTCCCCTAGTTTCTCGACCGGAAGAAATAACTCCTTCCTCTCCAAACGACCCTTTGGACAGCGCCTAAACGGAAATTCGACTCCGTCTATCGTTAGAACAAGTTTTCGTCCCGGTTCCGGTTCGCCTTTATCGATCTCGCTTGGATCGAGGTCGGGCATATCGACGCCCGGAGAGATCTCCGGAACGATGGAGTCGCGAGACTTCGCGAAATCGGCAAAGGGCGATCCGAACCGAACCCCGGTTTTCGGTTCGCCGGTTTTGACGTTTTCTTTCACAATGGCGAGTCGAAGCCCGGTCGCGCCCAATTCCACCTCTTCCATCGAGTCGCGGGTAACGTCTCGCGGAAACGGATCGTAAACTTCGCGGGAATATTCCCAATCGCCCCCGAGGGCGACGTCGCGAGTCGAGTTGACCAACCCAAACTCCTTAACGCCGCGATAACAAAACTCCGCGACGTTTCCGTACATATCGCGGAATCCCCACTCGTTGGCGTCGTAACTTCCGACCGGAAGCAGCGCTCCGCGTCGCTCTTTCCCGGCGTTGCCTCGATTATGGTCTTTGTCGTTTCCCGCCCAATAGGCGTATTCCCACATCTCGTCGCTCGGAACCGCGAATTTCCACCCTTTTGGCGCGAGACTGCGGTCGTTTAGGACGGCGATAAAACCGCTAAACGTTCGAGCGGACAGGGGAACCGCCGGTTTGAGTTTCTCGTCCTCGGAGAGAGCCGGATGGTTCTCGAGAAGGGCGGTCGCCATTTCGAGCGTCGTTTCCGTCTCGAGAAGCCAAAAACCTTCGGAAACGCTCAGATTCAACTCGTCTTTTTTATCTTGAGAATACGCGCGCTTCGCTCCGATCGAACCGGACGGACAGTATCTAAACGGAAACTCCGCGCCGTTTACCGTTATCAAACCGCGACGTCCCGGTTCGACGGCGTCGCGTCCGTTCCAACTCGCGAGATCGAGGGGCGGAAGCTCGACGCCCGGCGCGCGCTCAAACTCCTCGAATCGCGTTTGCGAGCGCTCTTTCTCCTCGGGGCTCGCGGATTCGTCGCTCAACGCGCGCGCCTTGTGGAACTCTCTCATTTGTTGAGTAAAGTCCCGCGCCTCCCTTGCCGCGCGCGAGGGATCGTAGGAAGATCTCGAATCGAAATCGCTATCGCAATCGCCTCTTGCCAACGCCACAATCCCCCCGAGGATAATTCCGAGGATTTTCAAGAGACAACCAAGCCCGGAACCGTCGTCTTGATTCGACCCGCCCCCGCCGCTCGGTAGACCGTTGCTAGAAGAGTAATTGTCTTTAAATAGCTTGTTTTCGCCCGAACCGCCCTTATCGAGAGATAATTTCCCCATCGAACGCGCGCTCCTCTCATCGTTCCAACGTTTCACAAACCCGACGAGCCGAGCCCGTTATCGACTCGTCGCGCCCGGCGCCGCCGCGCCGAGCTCTCCGCATTATAGCCGAATCGCGGTTTGGCGCAAGAGATTCGCGCTCCGCCTCAAAAAAGAAAAAAGCCAAAGGAACCGGAGCCCCTTTGGCTTTTCGTTAAACCATCGCCTTAGAAAACGCGCAATATCAGGCGCCGCCGCTCGTTTTGCCGTCGGAAGTCGGAGGCGGAGGAGTCGGCTCGGTTCCGCGAGGGATATCGAAGTCGCGCTTGTTCTTGCCCGCTTTGATCATAATCGCGCGCTTGGAGAAGACGCCCCAGTCCTCGGGGACGTAGATCGCCGTCGATTGGGCGGTATAGGTCTTGCCCAATTCGTCGGCGAGCGTCTCGGTCTCGCCGGTAAGCTCCTCGCAGGTTACGACGACCGGCGTCTCGCCGGGCAAAAGGGTCTTTCTTCCGTCGCGGGAGTATTTTCCGTCTTTAACGACGCCGGGGAGCTCGTTTTGCCGTCGGGATCGACGGGCTGGAGCGAAACGAGCCGCGTTCCATCGGCTTACCGCCAAAACCGCGGTTCCGGAAACGGGGTATCGTCCGTCGGGGGATTTGGGACTGCGGCCGACGAGCGATAAGGAAACGACCGCCGATAGCGCGAGAACCGCGCTTACGATCGTCTTGTCCCCACGCAAAACCTCGCGGAAATCAGTCGAAGTCGACGCTTTCGACGCCATTGCGGAACGGGACTTCCGAAAAAGAAAAAGCCAAAGGAACCGGAGTCCCTTTGGCTTTTCATTAAGCTATCGCTTGGAAACGCGCAATATCAGGCGCCGCCGCTCGTTTTGCCGTCGGAAGTCGGAGGCGGAGGAGTCGGCTCGGTTCCGCGAGGGATATCGAAGTCGTACTTGTTCTTGCCCGCTTTGATCGTAATCGTGTGCTTGGAGAAGACGCCCCAGTCCTCGGGGACGTAGGTCGCCGTCGATTGGGCGGTATAGGTTTTGCCCAATTCGTCGGTGAACGTCTCGGTCTCGCCGGTTAGCTCCTCGCAAGTTACGACGACGGTATATTCGCCGGGCAGAAGGGTCTTTCTTCCGTCGCAGGAATATTTTCCGTCTTTAACGGCGCTGGCGGAGCTCGTTTTGCCGTCGGGATCGACGGGCTGGAACGAAATGAGCCCGTGTTCCATCGGCTTTCCACCAAAAATCACGGTTCCGGAGACGGGGTATCGTCCGTCGGGGGATTTCGGACCGCATCCGACGAGCGACAAGGAAACGACCGCCGATAGCGCGAGAACCGCGCTTACAATCGTCTTGTTCATATGCAAAACCTCGCGAAATCAGTCGAAGTTGACGCTTTCGTTGCCCTTGGCGGTGCTCGCGGCCGCCCAAACGTCGAGATTCACGACGTCGGCGACAAAGCGAACGGAGCCGTCGCACATGGCGACGTTGACGCCGCCGGAGTGGCTGCTTCGGGCGCTAATAATGGAGGCGCCGTCGAGGGTTCCGTCGGTGGCGGGGGCGTACTCGGCGTTGGTCGCGCGACCTTTAATGCAGCCGAGGTAGTCCATTTCGCTCGTGTTGGGCGTGAAGAAGGCGGAGTACATGCAGCCCCAAGTGTACCAGAGGTTTCCGCGCTCGTCGGCTTGGGCGGCGCCGTTAATGTCGTCCCCTTTGCTGACTTGCAGAAGCTCGGACATCATCATCGTATTGGAGGTGCCGTCTTTGATGTTGGCGAGCTTTTGGCAGTAATATCCTTTGCCTTGGTAACCGCCGTTGCGGAACGGGGCTTCCTTATAGCGAACGACGCGAGAGCCGTATTGGATCTGCTCGCGCCATCCGTTGATGATCTGGGGTTGCCCCGGCGACCAGTTGGAAGCGCCGGTCTTGCCGATGCAGACGACGTAGTTGTGGAGGCACCAGCCGTTCACGTTGTCCTTGTAGAAATGCTCCGCGTCGGAGGGGCAGCAGTAGGTCTTAATACGCTTGCCGCAGAAATAGGTATCGTTGGCTCCGACGCCGGCGTGGCGCCAAATTTCGGGAATCCCGTCGTAGAGCGGGGTCTGCTCGATGAACGGGAGAAGTTGACGCGCCCAAGTTACGTAGTGCTGAGTGTCTTGGCTACAATACGAGGCGCAGGGGAGCTTGCCGGCGCCGGTGGTTTCGACGTAGTTGAGCATGCCGAGCGAGCACTGCTTGAGATTGTTGGCGCACTGCATGCGGCGAGCCGCCTCGCGCGCGGCTTGGACGGCCGGCAAAAGAAGACCGATCAAAATACCGATGATCGCGATGACGACCAACAGTTCGACGAGGGTGAACCCGTCGTTGCGAGACGATAATTTTTTCATAACGTTTCTCCGCGTAATATCGATAAACACAAGGGCAATAACGCCGGTTATTGCGATCGACGCAGCGCCCAAAGGGCGGTTCTCGAACCACCCGGGCTCGTCCTTTTTCTAAGGAATCGGGAGCCCCGGCCGAGAAGTCGCATAGATTCTACACGGAAAGCGAACAAATTTCAATTTGAAATCGGTAATTTTCTTTTTTTGCATATTAGAGCGCGTCAAACCTTCTCTTCTCGCCCTAGCGTTCGTTACAAACAGAAAACCGAGCCGACTTTTCCAAAGCCAGCGCGGTTCCCTAAACAGTTTATTCGTTAATATACTCCGATACGGATTCGTCCGCCTCTCGAATCCGATCTCGCTCGGACGCTTCGCGCCCGTCGAGCGCGTCTTTCCCGTCGTCGTCGAGCCGCCTCGTCAAACCTCGCTTAACTCGTTATTCGGTCTCGGGGTTCGTCCCGTTTTTTTCCGCGGGAACGCTCACCGTCGCGGAGGCGACGACTCTGGCGCTCTCTCGTTCGAGAGCCTTCTCGCGCGCGCCATTGCTCGCCGCTTGGAAAAAGCCGAGCGACATTAAAACGATTCCGCCGATCAAGTAGAGTTTCGCGCCCATCGTTTCTTTTCCCCTCTTAAAAACGAGTCGAAATAAAAAACGTCATCGTCCCAACAAACGCGAGACGAACCGAAATTCGCCTCGCTCCCCAATTTGCGTTCGCCCCAACGAACAATCCCTCGTCGAACGGTCCCCGCTACTCGTCCGGAGACGAGCCCCTTTCCGCCGTTCTTCCCCCCGCCCGATCGTCCCTCCCGATCAGTCTTTCCGCGGGCTTCCAAGCCGCTCGACTCGTCCCCGGCGAGCCGTTTGGCGCGGGCTTCCACCGCGCCGTCGCTTCCAAAAGATCGCGGTTCCCCAAACCGCTTTCGCTCGCTTCCTTGCGAGCGTTTGTCGCGGGTTTCCTAACCCGTCTCGTTAGCTTCCCGTCGCGCTCCCCTTTCTTTTTCCCCATCGGCTTCCCGCCGTCTTTGCTCGCTTCCTCGCGAGCCGTTTCCCCTTGTTCTTCCCTTTCGGTTTTCCCCTTGGCTTCCGCCCTTTTCTCGCGCCTCGCGATTCCCCGTCGCGAGGCTCCTTTCCGCTTTCGCCCCACTAAGAACGGGGCGTCGTTTTTAGACAAAAAAGATTTGAATTTTTAGAAAAAACTTTTTTGAGTCGTAAAAACGCGACTCGAAGCGCTATTTATTTTCCGGAATCAAAACGATTCTGCAGCCGAGCGCGTCGTTTCGCTCGTCGTCGAGGTAAGAATTTCGGCGCGCGGCGCGGCAGTTGAACGCCCCGCTAATCCAGCTTCCGCCTCGCGCGACGCCGTCGGTCGTCCACTCCTCGACGTTCCCGCAGGTATCGAAAAGCCCCCAAGGATTCGGCTCGTACGATCCGACCGGAACGGTCTTCGCGAGGTAGGGTCCGGGCGCGAGGGCGCGAAATGGGCGCGTCCCGTTGCAATTCGCCTTCGAACCGTCTAGAGAATCGCCCCAAAAGAACGGGGTCTCGGTTCCGGCGCGAGCGGCGTATTCCCATTGCTCCTCGGTCGGGAGAGCGAATTTCCACCCTTTCGGCGCGGATCCCGTTTCGTTCATCCTTGCGACAAGCGCTTTGCAATCGCGAGCCGAAACGGATTCGACCGGTAGATCGTCTCCTTGGAAACGACTCGGGTTCTCTGACAAGACGGTCTTCCACATCCTTTGGGTTACTTCGGTCTCCAGCGCCCAGAACTCGTCGACTTCGACGATTCGCAAGGGTTCGTCGCTATTCCGCCCCTCCTCCGACGCGGGACTTCCCATAACGAACTTGCCGGAGGGGCAATAGCGGAATCGAAAATCGGTTCCCAAGACCGACGCGACCATCAAATCCCCGGGCCTCGGCTTAAAGAGAACCTCCGCCCCTCCGCCGCGGCGCGCGACAAGAATCGCGAGCGCGAGAACGAGCGTCGCGAGAACCGCGAGCGTCGCGAAAATCAAACCGAAGCGCCGCGACGACGGGCGACTCGACTTTTCAACGCGCGCCTCGGGGCGCTCGGTCGGCTCGGTTCGTTCCGTCTCCTCTTCGGGATCGGGAAACGGGAACTCTATGTCGTCCGGATCTTCGCAATAATAAAAGGGGGTTTGCTCGGAGTATTCGACCCCGTTCTCGACGTAGGCGTAGCCCAGCTCCATCGCGCGCTCGAACGAGTATCGAATCGACAATTTGGAAGTCGTCCCGAACCGTCGGACGTTTTGTTCGGCGAGCTCTCGCTGCGCCCTAAGGAATTGCCCGGTGAGCAATCCGTGCTCTAGGGCGTAGTCCTCGCGCGCGACTTGCCCGACTTGGCAGGCGTTGAGGGCCGCGAATTTCGGACGGTCGCGTCGCCGATACGCGAGCCGTTTCTCTCTGGCGAGTCGGGCGCCGCTTTCGAAGCGCTCGAGGGCGGCGCGAGTCGCGCGCTCGGAGTCCCCTCGCCCCATGGAGCGACAGCAGTCGAGAAAGAAGCAGACGTTCGCGGCGCGCAGCTCGGTCGCGACGTCCAAAACGGTTCCGTACGAGAGCGCGTCGGTGGCGAGCCGATCGGAGCGAGTCTCTTGGGAGCAGAAGTAGAGCTCGCGCCCGTCGGGTCCCATAAGCCCGTGCCCCCAAAAGCCGAAAATAAAGGAATCGAGCTCCAAGTCGAGGAGTCGCTCCAATTGCGAGGCGACGTTCTCGCGGGTCGCGCGCGAATCGCCCAATCCGCCTCCGGACATTAAGATAATCTCGCTCTCGCGAAAACCCCAATATTTAACGAGCCCCGCCGCGAAGTCCGCCGAGTCTTTCTCGGCGAACATAAGGGATCTAAAGTACTTGTAGTAATTGCACCCAATGAGCAAAGCTCTATTCCGCATCGCCCTCGCGCCCTTCTCCGGGCGTCCTCCATCCGGGAATAATAGAAATCGCTCGTTTTTTGACTCTTCTTTTAGCGCGCTTCGCTCTCCTCCTCCGACGGGAGCTCGCGCAAAATTTCTTTCGCGCGCTCGTCGCCTTCCTCGGCCGCGATACGGTAATACTTGCTCGCCTCGCGGGGGTCTATTTCGACGCCGAGCCCTTCGCGGTACTGTCGCCCAATCTCGCTCGCGACGCGTCGATCGCCCGCCTCCAAGGCTTTAAGGCGCCATTGGAGAGCCGCGACGAAGTCTAGTTCGACTCCCGATCCGAGGAAATAACGGCGCCCCAGCTCCTCCATCGCCTCGCCCAACCCTGACTCGACCGCTTGTCGAAGCCACCGAACCCCCTCCTCGGGGTCGGGGTCCGTTCCGTTCCCGTCGAGGAGCGCGCGCCCTAGATTCGTCATAGCCTCAGGAACGCCCCGCTCCGCCGATTCGCGATACAGTTCGATCGCTCGCGAGGCGTCGCGCTCGGTTCCCTCGCCTCGCGCGAAACAAACGGCGAGGTTGTTCATCGCGCGAGGATTTCCGGCGCGAGCGGCGCGTTGGAAGAACGCGAACGCGAGATTCGCGTCGGGCTCGACCCCCGCGCCGTTCCAATAGCAATTCCCAAGATTGAGCGAACCTTCGGGAACTCCCATAAAGTCCGCCTTTCGGTACGCCTCGACCGCTTTCGCGAGATCGCGCTCGACCCCGCGTCCCTCGGCGTAGCAAAGCCCGAGGTTGTTGCAGGCTTTCCCGTGCCAAAACGTCGCGGCGCGCTCGTACCATTCGGCGGCTTTCGCGCTATCTTGCTCGACGCCGACGCCGTCTTGGTAGTGCGCTCGCGCAAGGTCGAACATCGCGTTGGGGTCGCCTTTCTCAGCGGCGGCGAGTCGCAACTGAAAAGCGCGACGCAAGTCGCGCTCGACCCCGCGCCCGCG
>JAFRXD010000036.1 GCA_017441605.1 Thermoguttaceae bacterium
CATCAACCGTTTGAGCTTTTGCTCTTCGTCCATTTGGTCGGTAAGTTCAAAGACCATCGAGCCGTCTTCTAGACATTTTTGAACGATTTGCAAGAAAACGCTTTTTTCGTCGGGGGAAAGGGGGCGGAGCGATTCTTTTTCACCGAATTTTGGGTTTTCCGACCGATAAATATAAAGTAGGGTCGAAGCCAAAACAAACGCGCGCCCTTTGGGGGAGAGTTCGTTGAAAGCGGAAAGACATTCGACGCGTCGCGCGTTCCGACTCATTTGGAAACCGCGCGTTAATCGATGAAAAAAGATTCAATGCTCCCCAAAGGGAAGGTAAGGTTGAGTCTCGACTGTTAACGAGAAAAATCGCGTCAATCAAACTCCGAGCCCTCGATAGGAACGCAACGATCTCTCTCGATTTCTATATCGGGAAATCGTTTCGGTATTTCGCAAGCAATTTCCTTCAAACTCTGCTCTTTAAATCTTTTGTACGGTCTCGAAGGAGGATAGACGAAGCAATCGGCTTCGTAATAGAAACTGTTCATCGAAGAATTGATTTGGAAAAACAAAAAATGTTTCATCGCGCTCACTTGGAGACGCGTTTGTTCGCTCAAAGGGGCGTCGCGGTTTTCGAGATCGTTTCCGAACAACCCGTTGCGCGTTTTCAGCAATTTCTTCGATTGTAAAAAGGAGTTGGCGTCTCTTATCCACAAACATTCCGGCTTTATATTAAGGCGAGTCTCTAGCGCCAACATTGTGAACAAAACGGACTCGGAACTTTCGTCGACGGCGGCGCGCCACTTTGTCTCGGTTTGGGGAGAAAAGGGAGAAAAAGGATTACTCGTTCCCAGACTCTTTTGCAGCGCGAGCGCTCCCTCGCGGAAACTCTTGTCCCATTCGTCTTGGGAACCTTCAAGGGTTTCAAACGCGATCTTTTCCTCTTCGTACTCCAAAGAATTGGGGTCGTATTTCCGATCGACGCAATCTTGGACGATCCGTTGTAAAAGGAGTTTCTCGTCGAAGGAGAGAGGCTCGGGGATTTGGGTTTCCGACGCGGCGTCAACGATCGTTGGCTCTTCGGATCGGCGCATATACAACGCGGCGGAAGCCAAGACAAACGCCTTGCCCTTAATGGAAAGATCGTCAAAAGCGGCGAGACAATCGACTATTTCCGCGCCGGTCGCTCGTTTCGCCGCTTCGTAAAGGGCGTCGTATTCTTGAAAGCGCTCGAACGTTACCGGTAAATAGATTCCTCGCCACCAATTGCGATCCATCGCGTCTCGATATCGGAAACTCAAGTTTAGGTCGTCGTTGCGCATGTCCAGAAACAAAGGCAACGAAAAAAACTCGATCGAGTCCGCGCGCTTTTTGATCGTCTCCAACAAGGGCTCGCGCGATCGGCTTTCGTCCAAGGAATAATCCGGGAGGTTTCGAGTCGATTCCAAGATCGGCGTCGGGTAGTCGAGCGACTTGATCGGAGAGAAGTAATCTTGGTATCGGGCAATTTCGGACGGGCGTTTATCAACGCCGAGCCATAAGCGACCGAGAACGGCGCCCAGCGCCAAGACGAGCGCAAGGGAAACGGACATTAGCGTTAGGCGCGCGAACTTTGGTTTCATATCGAATTCTCCCGACGCGAGAACTAATTGGCAAAAGAATCTTGTTCCAATTCAATCACTATGAATGGAAAAACAAAAGAAATCTATGTGATTCTAATCGCGGAAATGTTTGTACGCATTACGTTAGAGGATGATATCGTCGCTGACCTCTAAAAAATCCTCTTCAATGTCAGCGTAAGATTGAACCGCAGGATGATATGTTCTCCCGTAACCGAGATTGGGAGTGTACCAAATAACTCCAACACTATGAAGATTAGTAATAAAAGTTGTTAAGAATGTCTCGCGAGAACCATAAGTACAACCATATGATGGATCGTATACATTTCCGTTATATTGGATTAAAGCATGACCATGCCAAGTGTTTTCGCGAGGAGTAACTCCCCCTTGCCCTTGTAAGTTAGAATTTACTTTTAGAGCTGTCATCCCCCCAGAAATGTTTGCGGTCATAGCTCTAACACTAACTCTATTACACATTATTCCTTGAAGTCCATATAAATTGATGGCAAAGTCCTGCCATGCATCACAGATACCATCCTTGTATCGTAACAAAGTTGAAACGGTTGAACCGGTTCCATAAAAGTGATTTGAGTCTAGACAGATCTGTCTTGCTAATGAGGGATACTGATCTTCGATATAGTCGATGGGAGAAGACGTAAGTGTTACAGACAAGTAGTCCATAATATCGCTGGAATCCGCAGTGAAACAACCTGTATTATCAACGTCCCTTCCATAATAATAGAGAGTACCGTCATTTTCCACGACTCCATTGTGCATTCTGACTTTGGTAATGGATTTAGACGATATTACAGACCAAATCGCTTGAAATACTTGCGCGTCAGAGCAAGCTGAACCACTTGCGGCGACGCAACCTATATGGATTAAAGAATGGTAATTATAGGAAGAAACGTTTGTTGGAGCTTTGTAAGTTATGTACAGTGGATTGCTGTTAGATCCCATATTACCGTCAGCGCCACGTGTGTTCTCACAAGTCGTTCTGAACTCCCACTCTAGTAGGGACTCAAGATCGTAATAAGTTGCCATCTGTCCCAAGAACATTCTAAACGAAGAATTCAGCGTAACCTCCGCAATGGAGTTGGAAACTGTTCCCCATCCCGATTGAGTTGTGAGAGTTGTTCCCCCTATTTTGTAAGTCCACTTCATTCGAACTTGATAAGTTTGAGTGGAATCTAATAGTCCCGTAACAGTTACTCGACATTTCATCGTCGAGTCGCTAGTATACGCTACTGGTAATGTTAGATCAGAATTGTAGGAGTACCAATGAATACAGTTCTGCCAATTGTAACCAAATACATATTGCGGATTGTAACTCAAGGGATCCTCTGTATCGGAAACAAGAGACATATTGTCACGGTATTGAACGGTAACTAGCGACAATGTATCATTATCTCTAATATTGACGACAACCGGATTTGTGTCAATCGCGTATGTAATGGGAGGGGAGGTTTCTTGGGCTTCGACTACAGTAATAGCAAGAGTTTCAATCAATCTCTCTACAACCAGATCGTTGAACACCTGAACTACGATAGTCTCATATGAATGATTTTCTTGAATTCTAACTGTAAAACGTCCCAAACTATTGGGCGTAATCAAAGATCGTGTACCATCCGAATTTTTGAGATAAAGATCGTAGTCATGAGTACAAATTGCCGTTCCGGAAACAACAAGCGTAACGTCAATCAGATAATGTAAATCATTTCCTTTATTAGAACCGTTGTCGATACGCGACACGCGATAATCGATTTCTTGGTAATTGCCTTGTTCTTGTACTGTTTTATCTCCAACTGTCCCGTCAGCTGGAACTATACCAATCTTCCAGCCATCGTTGTCGACAATTTCCGCTGAAACGGACACGCAAATTTCATTAAAGTGGTAGGAATTTACCGTTATTCCTTCATAAGGCGCTGGGTACCCGAGGGTCATTGAAAGAGTTTCATCTGATTCCGTAATCCGATCATCGACAATTTTGATATAGACTGTTTTGCTTGATCCTGAGTGGACGTAACCGTCATAAACCGGATGATTGCCATAGAGTGTGTACGGGACGTAAGCGAAATAATCGTTAGTCGAAGCCGTTCCCGTGAACGATATTATTGAATAATAACCACTTGGTAACGTGGGGAGTACAACCTCTAGAAAATCGGTTGACTCAGGATCTTCGAGACTACCGGGAAAAGATAGAACCGAGTTATGACCTTCGTGAAGTTGGTAAACTCCATTCTGTTTCGGCTGTTGATTAGGATTGCAACCGTGATAGGTAATGGACATCTCCACATCGTACTCTTCTACTTCGCCGCCGGGTTCCGGTTCTCCACGAAACGTTTCGCGATTAGCAGCAATAGGGTTAATTCGCGGATCGCCAACAGTTGGACGATAGTGCAAGTCCCAAAGGCAAATATATTTTTCTCCGTTAATGTATACACCAAATCTTTCGAAAAACGGGTCGTTATCTTCGGCGTCGTCTTGGGGAACATTTTCAGAGGGTAATTCCGTTGAAGGAACAGGCGAATTCTCTGTTTCGACTTTGGTTGTAGGAGACATAATGGACGAATCAAGTTGCGCGACCGAACGCATTGTTACAGTAATCGGATCTTCCGATGAAGAAGTATCAGAAATAAGAGAGGAAGTTGTTGTTTGGCAGACCGGTGAACCGTCTAATATATTGACAGAGAGCAAACGTCGACTTTCAAGACCTTCGAATCGTAGAAGTCTGAAACGTCTTGAAGAATTACGATAATTGTTATTGGACTCAGTGTGAAGAAACTTGGACATAACAACGATTCTGACAAAAAGAATGACGGGATAAATACAAGGATCAATAAATCTGTAACAACACCCTGCGGGGCTAGAGTATAACGGAAACACAATTTTGTTTCAAGCACGAAATAGAAATACTTAATAAATAATGAAAAAAAACTAATGTTGAGATGGCACATTGGGAATGTTAGTTTATATTTGCCCAATCGGTATAACTTGTGATCTAGGCTTTTTGAAGAACCCACTCTAATACCCTAGGACAAACTGTTGTATTGCAACCCGAGAGAATAAATCTTTTACCAAGAAAAGCAAAAAGAGAGTACGGCGAAACAGTCGAATTGCGCGAAGATTTTAACGCGCGTTATTTCCACACTCCCTTAAATTTCACTACGTTTAGATACAAGCAACGTATAAACGCTCTCCGCGCTGGACGACCGAGCCGTCCGGCGGGGAGCGCGTCGACAAAGCGCTTAGTATTTGGCGTCGGCGACCTGTTGAATCGAGCGAAGATGATGGTCGCGATCTTTGGGCTCCGTGAATCGCCACGGGGTTTGCAGGAACCCTAGGAGTCGCTCCTTGGACAGATTCTTCTTACAGAACTCGACGGTCTGACCGAAATTCTTGTCGTTGGAGTGATTGGAACCGGTGGGGATTTGGTCGAATCCGGCGGCGTCGAACTCGAGATACGTTTTGACGTAGTCGTTCGTTTCCGGATTGAAGTCGTTTTCGTAGTACCAGTTGCTCATAATAACGGATTTGGGCGCCCATTCGTAGAAGTCTTTGTGGTCCCAAGCGTAGTCCGCCCAAATCCACGGACGAACTCCGTTTTTCTCGCATTGCTCGATAAAGAAGAGGAAATCGTGTTTCCAGAGCTCGCCTTGGCGCAAAATGATATAGTCGAACGACTGCTGGTGTCGATACGCCTCTTCGTCGTACCCGAGATGGAAGAATCGGGGGCGATCGAAGATTTCCGTTACCTCCTTGACGAGGTCGGCGCAGACTTTGTAGTAGGTCGGGGTCGAGAGCATCTTGGCGTACTCGCCGAGCCAGTAGTCGTGGCAGGAGGAGAAATTCAACTTGGGAATCGGCTCGAGCCCGAGTTTGCGCATTCGATCCAGGTCTTCGCGCAAGCGCTCGACCGTCCACGCGCCCTCGATGGCGATTTCCGGATGGGTTTTGTATTGGACCGCTTCTCCAAGGTCGACGACGATTTGGGTTAGCCCGGATTTCGCCGCCTTTTCGGTTAGCTCGATCCAAAGGTCTTCGTCGCAAGCGAATTTATCGACCGGGGGCGTGTAGGCGCGAGGCGTGTCGCCCCACATATTGTGCCCCAAGTGAAGGAGGATCGACCATATCATCGAATTTCCGGGGTCCGCCGCCAAGGCGTTGGTTTTCGCCATCGCGGAAAGAATCGGGGACGCCGCCAAGGTCGCGGCGGAGGATTTAACAAAGAAACCTTTTGCGGATTTGGACATTTTCGTTTCCTTATTCTATGACGCGAAACGAGTTGATTCGAAGAGAACTAGGAGCGAGCGGCGTTAAAAGCGCGCTCGCTCGAAAGCCGATTACAATAGACTTGGAGGCAATTAGTACATCGCGTCGGCGACTTGCTGAATCGAGCGAAGATTGTGCTCTTGATTGCTCGGTTCGGTGAACTTCCAAGGCGTCTGCAAGTAGCCGAGCAGGCGCTCTTTGGAGAGATTCTTCTTGCAGAACTCGACGGTTTGACCGAAGTTTTCGTCGTTGCTCCAGTTGGAGCCGGTCGGGATTTGGTCGTACCCGGCGGCGTCGAAGTCCATGTACATTTTGGCTCGAGCGTTCGATTCCGGATTGAAATCGTTGCCGTAGTACCAGTTGCTCATGACGACCGATTTGGGCGCCCATTCGAGGAACTCGTTGTGATCCCAAGCGTAGTCCGCCCAGATCCAGGGGCGAACGTTGTTCTTTTCGCATTCCTCGACGAAGAAGAGGAAGTCGTGTTTCCAGAGCTCGCCCTGTCTGATCACGACGTAATCGTACGACTTTTGGTTGCCGTAGTTTTCCTCGTCGTAGCCAAGATGGAAGAAGCGCGGATGGTCGAAGATTTCCGTAACTTCCTTAATGAGATCGGCGCAGACTTTGTAGTACGTTTTGGTCGAGAGCATTCTCGCGTACTCGCCGAGCCAGAAATCGTGGCAGGCGGAGAAGTTCAACTTCGGAATCGGTTCGAGCCCGAGTTTTCGCATGCGATCGAGGTCTTCGCGCAGTCTTTCGACCGACCACGCGCCCTCGACCGCCAATTCCGGATGCGTTTGATATTTGACCGCCTCTCCGAGGTCGATCACGATCATATTCAGCCCGGATTTAGCGGCTTTTTCGGTGAGCTCGAGCCAGAGATCGACGTCGCAGGTGAATTTGTCGACGGGGGGCGTGTAGGCGCGCGGCGTGTCGCCCCACATATTGCGCCCGAGATGCAGTAGAACCGACCAAATTAATTTGCCTTGGGGCTGGTCGGCGAGGGCTCCGGAATTAGCCAAAGCGGAGAGCACGGGGGACGCGGCGATGGAGAGCGCGCCCGCTTTCAGAAAATTGCGTCTTGTCAACGTGGACATAACGAAAGCCTCTTATATTGCGCAAAGGGAAGAAACGGCGGGAGGAGCGCGGGCGTCGAACGCGTCGCGCTCCTCCGTATCCACTATCGCTCAATATACTCGCGGGCTACTCGCTCGTCAACAAGACGGTGAAAAAGGACGGAATTTCCGCGTCAATACATCGCGTCTTGTTCCAATTTAATGGAATTGAGAATGTGTTGGTCGGGATCTACGTGCTCGAAGTGCCAGTTCGTTTGCAGGTATCCGAGCAACCGCTCTTTGGAGAGGTTGGCTTTGCAGAAATCGACCAAGTTTCCAAAGTTCACGTCGCAAGACCAATTGGAACCGGTCGGGATTTGATCGAAGCCGGCTTTGTCCAAATCGAGGAACGTTTGGACGTAGTTCGCTTCCGATTCGCCCAACTTTTCCAAATCGAACTCGGCGTCGTAGTACCAGTTGCTCATCACGATCGACTTGGGCGCCCAATTGAAAAAGTCTTTATGATGCCAATAGTAGTCGGCCCAGATCCAAGGACGAACTTGATTCTTCTCGCATTGGTCGATAAAGAAGAGGAAATCGTTTTTCCAAAGATCGCCTTGTCTGATCACGATGTAATCGAAGGTCTCTTGGTGCCAGAAGGTTTCCTCGTCGTATCCGAGATGGAAGAAGCGCGGGTGGTCGAAGATTTCGACGACTTCCTTGATCAAGTCGGCGCAAACTTCGTAGTATTTCGGGGTCGAGACCATTCTGGCGTACTCGCCCAACCACAAGTCGTGACAGGCCGAGAAATTCAGCTTGGGAATCGGTTCGAGCCCGAGTTTTCGCATGCGATCCAAGTCTTTTCGGAATTTCTCGATCGACCAAGCGCCCTTGGTGGCGATTTCCGGGTGAGACTCGTATTGAATCGCCTCGCCAATGTCGATCACGACCATATTCAGCCCCGCGCTCGCCATTTTTTCGGTAACCTCGACCCAGAAAGAGTCTTTCCACGTCATATGGTCGATCGGCGGGGTGTAGGCGTTGGGGGAGTCGCCCCACATTTTTTGCCCGAGATGAAGGAGAAGTCCCCAAATCATCTTGTTCTCGGCGTTGGCGGTCGGGGACGGAACGGGGGCGGCGAGCGAGCTCAGGGTCGACGCCATGGGCGCCATAGCGAGCGCGGCGCTCGTTGCGAGAAAGTTTCGTCGAGTCGTTTTGCCTTTCATTGCGAGTTCCTTTACAAAAAGGGTGGACGACCGAATGAAGATCGGTCAGAAGCCGTAAACGCGTCCTTGCCGACGTTTCCTATAAACGAATACGATTAGTCCAATAATTAGCGGCGGCACGGGGGGCAATAGCGCGGCGCAAGTCTTGTATTTGCCTTGCGTTTGTCGAACAATGTTGTCGACTTCGCGCTGCTCCTCCTCCACCTTGCGATCAAAGAGTCTCTTTTTATCGTCTAGGACTTTGGTCAGGCGCTGTTGAGCGGCGATCGCCGCCGACTGAATTTCGAGCGATTCCTCTCGACTGAGCTCTTTTGGCGCGCTATCTTGACTCGCCAGGTTTTGGATCGTTTTTTGAAGCGCCGCCTCCTCTTTTTTGCGCTCCGCCTCAAATTCCTTCATATAGGCGATTTGGGCGATCGTCGCTTTGTCGCGGACTTTTTGGGTCGCCTCCTCGATCTTGGTCAGGGTTCGGTGCCTAGGACGACGACTTCTCACGGCGATTAGGGAATCCTCCCCCGCGAGCGCGTCGATCGTATTGAGCGCGAACGTTATATTGTCGAAATCGAACGAGATTCCGTTTCGCGCGTCGTTCCCCATCTCTCTGAGGATAAAGAACCCCGGGGTCGCCATATCGACGTCCGCCGCTAGGACGACGTTGTAATTGGGCGCGGCGGGAGACGAATTATCCGACGTTTTGACGCGCCATTGAGGGGGGACCGGTCCGGTAATTCGCGCGGCGAGAACGCGAAGTCCCTCGCGCTCGATTCTCGCGCGGCTTTCGGTTCTAATTCCCATCGGGACGACGTCCTCGACGGAGGAAAAACCTCCGACGGTCGCGCTAACGAGCGGCGTAAAGACGGTTTCGCTCTTTTCGAGTTGAGAGATCGACCCGACGAACGGGAAGAGCATGTGCTCGAGAGACGCGACTTCCGGAACGTCTTGGTTAAACGGGGAGACGAGCGCGCTCGCGTCGCTTTTTTTCGAGGCGTCGTCGAGGGTTTCGCGAACCGGTCGCGCGTCGACGAAGACGTATTCCTCGGAAAGCCCCGCGAGTTTGGGATACGGATTGTAGTTTTTCCACAAGACGCTCGCTCCGTCGAAACGAACGCCCAGCGCCGACCAAAGAAGACCTATTTCCCCCTTGAGCGGCGGGATCGGTTGGGTCGGAGTGGGGCGCCTTTTCTCGAGCGTGCCCGGCAAAAACTCCAAGAAAATAGGTTTGGGATCTTCGAGAAGAAGGGTCGGTTGCCCTTGTCGAATCGCCGCGCTCAAATTGAGCGTTTCTAAGGTTCCCAGCGACGAGGGTTGAACGGCGAGCAGAACGTCGTACTTCCCGACGGGAATCGGTTTGGCGGGATTGATCGCTTCGACGATATATCGCTTGCTCAGTTCGTCGATCAGCGGCCACTGTTGTTGGATTTCTCTTCCGTAATCGTCGAACCGCCCCAAGACGCCCGCGTCCGTTTCGAGGACGCCGATTCTCTTTTTGGGAGTCGAGTCGACGTTGAGCAGCGAGGAAACCAACTCGTACTCGACGGACAACCCGCGATTTAAAAAGGGGATAACGACCTTCTTGGAACCGCATCGGAAAATCACGGTCATAAAAATCGAATCTTCTCGGAGCCGACCTCGTGATTCGAAGACCACTTTTTTGGGGCGAACGTCGTATTGTCGCTCCAATCGATAGGCTTCTTGGGAATTGGGGAGGATTTCTCGGATATCTAGGAAAACGCGACTTTTAGAACGATTCTTTAGCTCGTTCAACACGGAGACGACGTTCAGTTTGGTTTGAACGTACTCTCGGGGAACTTGCGGGCTTAGGCGCGCTTCGACGACAATGGGATATTCGGCGAATTCCTTTTCGATTAATTTTAGCGTTTCGGGGGAAAGCGCGCTCAACTTTTCCTCGGTCCAGTCGAAGGAGACGTCGCGATCTCGGACGAACCCCGCGATCGAGACGAGCAATAGCGCCAGCGCCAAGGTTCGGAAGACGTATCGCGCCGTTCTAATCCAGGGGCGACGCGCCGACCATATTTTGCGATTCAATAAAACGACGCAAACATAGATCGAAACGACGGGAATCGAAAGGAAATAGAGAATCCCCGAAAGGGAGACGACGCCTCGTCCGAACGGTTCGAAAAACGCGTCGACGGAAAACGATTTTAAGCAAGCGGAGAGATTGGCTGAAATCGGGGCGACGTCCGCCCATTTGAAGGCGACGAGGGGCGCGGCGAGCAGCGCGCCGAGAATGTACGCCACGGTCAATTGCGAGGTCAAGTAGGAGACGATCGACGAAATGGCGGCGATCGCCAATCCAACGAGCAGGTATCCAAGGTAAGTGGCGAGGAAGAGCCCGAGATCCGGAGCGCCCAGAAAATCCAAGATGACATAGTTCGCGGTCGCCGAGAAGACGAGGGAGACCGCGTAGACTAGCGCGACCGCCAAGAATTTTCCGACGACTATTTGAAAGGACGAAATCGGCTGCACGGAAAGGAGCTCGTCGGTTCCGAGTCGTTTTTCTTCCGCCCAGGCGGTCATCGAAACGGCGGGAGCGAAAAAGAGCGCGATTAGGGGGAACCATAAATTGAGCTGCGCGAGATTCGCCAAGTTGGAATTGACGAAATCGTCCGGAAGGAACGCGGCGACGGAATTCAATAGGACGAAAACGCAAATAAAGACGTATCCCGTCGGGTTCAGAAAGTGGGCGAAAAAATTGCGTTTGAATATGGCGAACATCGAAAAAACTTCTGTTGCAAATCGAAACGTTTAACGCGCGAGCGCTCTAATTTCATCGGGATTCGAGAGATACCGATTCCTTTTGGTTTTCGTGAGCTCCTTGAATTTTTCGTCGAAATCGTCGATCGTTTTGCCAAATTGATCGACGCTTCCGTCGAAGACGATTCTGCCGTCGGAGACGAAGACCACGCGCGTCGCCACGGCGCGGACTTCTTGCAGGATGTGCGTGGACAACAGGATCGTTTTGGTTCGACCGATCTTTTTAATCGCGTCGCGAACGTGTTGAATTTGGTTTGGATCGAGGCCCGAGGTGGGCTCGTCGAGAATAACGACGTCGGGATCGTGCAGCAGGGCTTGCGCCATCCCGACGCGTTGTCGGAAACCGCGCGACAGCCGTCCGATCGGGCGTCGGAAAACCGATTGAAGCTCGCATAGTTCGACGACCTCGTCGATCCTCTTTTTGCGCGCCGTCCTGGGGATTTGGCGCGCCTCGGCGAAGAATTTCAACAACGATTCCGGGGTCATGTCGGGGTACAGGGAACCGTTCTCGGGAAAATAGCCGAGCCGTCGCGCGCCCTCGACGCGATCCTTCAACATATCGCGCCCCGCGATAAAAGCCGAACCGGACGTCGGCGCGAGGAACCCGGCGAGCATTTTCATCGTCGTGCTTTTCCCGGCGCCGTTGGGACCGAGGAAACAGGCGATTTCTCCCTTGGCGATTTGGAAAGAGACGTTTTCGGTCGCGACGAAGCGACCGTACACTTTTGTTAGTTGTTGAGCGCGTATCATAGTTTCGAGAGAATCGGACCGCCAAGGGACGGGGCGTTGAAGATTTCTATCCAAAGACTATCGCCAATCGCCGTTTTCCGATTTGCAAATCGAGGAACCGACGGCTAGGACAAGGGGAACGGCCGACGTATATTTTCGAACGGCGGCTTGCCAGCGCGAGACGTCCTGGGCGATGGGGGGCCACGTGTTGTAGTGGGCGGGAACGACGAATCGCGGCTTGATCGCGTTGATCGCGTCGAGGGACATAGCGGGTCCCATTGTGAAGCGATCGCCGATGGGAAGAATCGCAAGATCGATTCCAAGTTCGCCTATCCAATTCATTTCCGTAAAGTAACCGGCGTCGCAAGCGAAATAGACGCTAAAAGCGTCGGCGTCCGCCAAGGTTTGTTTCATCGGTTTGATTTCGGCCTTCGCCGGCGACAAGGGGGCGCCGTTTTGGGAGAAGGAAAGGACGAACCCAAGCGAGGAGCCTCCGGAGGAACCGTCGGGCATTGTCGAACTGTGGGGGGCTTGAACCGCCAAGAGTTGGAATTGGGGAGCGTCCGCGGCGCTCGGCGTCGGCAAGTAGATCGCGCCGCCGATATTGAGCGCCTCGGTTTTGACGCCTTTCTTCGCGAAATAGCTCGAAACTTCGGCGACCGAGACGATCGTCGCGTCGTTGTTCTTCGCGATTTTGAGCGCGTCCTCGCAATGGTCGGCGTGCCCGTGGGAGACGAGAACGCAGTCGACTTTGATTTCCTCGGGAGTCGCGGGCGCGAGACCTTTGGGCAGGAACGGATCGACGACGAATTTGACCCCGTCGCGCTCGAATAGGAAACAATTGTGTCCCAACCAAGTCAGTCTACCGTTTGATTTTTCCATAGTTTTTGTCCCGAATGTCCAAATAGGTTTCGCTCGCGTTAGGTTCGACCCTATCCGCTAAGGCTCGATTTTCCGCCTCCTCGGATTTTAACGAATTGCGGTCGCGACGTCCACACCGATTGAACGACCCGGCCGCTCGCGTCGAGCTCGCACAGTTTTCGTTGAAACAAACAACTGTGCAACTCTTCTTTTAGTACGGACTTATTGGATGAAATAATCGATTTGCCCCTTGAAAAATAAACGCGCGGAACCATAATAATCGGCGCTAGAGACACAGGAACGAAATTTGCGCGAACGCGGGTCTCTCGAACGGCTCGCGAGTCGTTCGCGCTATTTTTCGTCGCGTTGGCGCTTTTCGCGCCGCGGTTCGGTTCGACTCCCGCTCGATCCGGACCTCGCGACAATGCAAAGAACGCGGGTTTAACGTCGTCCAATGAGTTCAGATTTACGCAACTGTCGAAATATAGGCATATCCGCTCACATCGATTCCGGGAAGACCACGCTGAGCGAGAGAATTCTTTTTTACACGGGTCGAACGCACAAGTTGGGGGAGGTTCACGACGGGGGGGCCGCGATGGACCACATGGAACTGGAGCGCGAGCGAGGGATCACGATCACGAGCGCCGCGACTCGCGTCCAATGGGGCGAGTCGTTTATTAATTTGATCGACACGCCCGGCCACGTCGATTTCACGGTCGAGGTGGAGCGGAGTCTTCGCGTGTTGGACGGCGCCGTGCTCGTGCTCTGTTCGGTCGGCGGGGTTCAGGCGCAGTCGCTAACGATCGACCGACAAATGAAGCGCTACGACGTTCCTCGCTTGGCGTTCATTAACAAAATGGATCGCGTTGGGGCGAATCCGCGCCGAGTCGTCCAACAGCTTCGCGACAAGCTCGACTGCGACCCCGTCTTGATGCAGATTCCGATCGGGAGCGAACAGAATTTTCGCGGCGTCGTCGATCTTGTTACTCGCAAGGCGATATATTTCGACGGGGAGCAAGGGGAGTCGACGCGCTACGAAGACGTTCCGGAAGAACTGCGCGAAGAGTGCGAGCGCTCGCGCCGAGAGGCGCTCGAGGCGTTGTCGATGTACAGCGACGAGCTAATGGAGCGCTTACTGGAAGAAACCGAAGTTCCCGAGGAGTTGATTCATCGAGTCGTCAAAGAAGCGACGCTTCTTCGGCAAATGACCCCCGTGTTTCTCGGATCGGCCTACCGAAACAAGGGCGTTCAGCCTTTGTTGGACGCGATCGTTAGGTATTTGCCGTCTCCCGAAGAGCGCGAGGCGGTCGCGTTTCGAACCGATCCCGAGACGGGAGAAGAGGAAAAAATTCGTTTGGTTCCCGACAATTCTTTGCCGTTGGTGGCGATGGCGTTCAAGATTGTCGACGACCCTTACGGAACCCTGACTTTTATGCGCGTCTACCAAGGAAAATTGGTCAAAGGACGCTCCTACTACAATCGTCGAACCGGCAAGCCCGAACGGATTAGTCGCATTTTCCGAATGCACGCCGATCAGCGCGCCGAACTGGACGAAGCCGGGGCGGGGGATATTGTCGCGGTGATTGGGCTCGATTGTTCCTCCGGCGAAACGTTTTGCGAGGAAAGAGATTACTGTTCCTTGGAATCGATTTTTGTTCCGGAGCCGGTTATTCAAGTGGCGATCAAACCGGTCGAGTCTCGCGACGCCGACAAATTGGCGAAGGCCCTGCGCCGTTTTCGCAAAGAGGACCCGACCCTTTTGGTCAAAACCGACGTTGAAAGCGGCGAAACGTTGATCGCCGGAATGGGCGAGTTACATTTGGACGTTTACGTCGAGCGGATTCGTCGCGAATACAAAATCGAAGTGGAGACTTCGCCGCCGAAGGTAAACTATCGCGAGGCGCCGACCGTCCCTGTCGAGTTCGATACGAAACACAAGAAACAGTCGGGCGGAGCGGGGCAGTTCGCGCATATTTGCGGCGTTATGTCGCCGATTCCCGAAGACGAGGAAACGACCGAGCCGTTCGTTTTCGAGGAGAAGATAACCGGCGGGGTCATTCCGTCGAACTACCTTCCCGCGATCGAGAAGGGGTACAGGGCGTCGTTGGAGAAAGGACCGTTGGCGGGTTGCCCGATCGTGAATTTGAAGATTCTCGTGAACGACGGCTCCTATCACGCGGTCGACTCGAGCGATTTGGCGTTCCGCATTTGCGCCCAAACTTCGCTGAGAGAGAATTTTCCGCGAACGAAACCGGCGATTCTCGAACCGATTATGAAGATCGAAATCGAGTGCCCGGAAAACTTCCAAGGAGCGGTCGTCGGCGATTTGGCGAGTCGACGCGGCGTTATCGTTTCCACCGAGACGAGCGGCGCGACCTGTCGTTTGGTCGGAGAAGTCCCGCTCGCGGAGACTTTTGGCTATTCTTCGGTTTTGCGCGGGGCGACGCAAGGGCAGGGCGTTTTCTCGATGGAATTTTTGAAGTACAAGAGGGTTCCGAGCGCGATCCAAGAAGAAATTGTTCGCGAGCGCGCGGCGGGGCGCTAGTCGCAAGTTCTGTAGCGCTCGCGCGCGTCTTTGCTTTTTTGGCGCTCGCGTTAGAATATCTCGAGCGACGATTTCGCGCCAATTGTAGGGACGCGGTCGTCGCGCCTCGAGGCTTTCTTTGGCGTTGGCGCAAAACGACACTTGTGGAATGGGACCTTGGAGATGGAAAACGACCCCGCTTTGTGGAACGAATCGGACGAGATTCTTTTCGGTCGGTTTAACGAATTCTACGTCGCGTTTCGCGAGCGTTTGGAAGGGGCGATTTCGGGCCAGCGCGAGGTTCTCGACGAAATATTGGCGGCGCTGTTCGTCGGAGAGCGCGTTTTAACGACCGGCGTTTCCGGTTTGGGCAAGAAACGAATCGTTCGCGAAATTTCTAGCGCTCTTTCTTTGACTTGCGATCGGGTCGAATTCACCGAAGATATGACGCCTCGAGAGTTCGTCGAGACGATTCTCTCGCGAAACAACGATTATCCGCGCGAGTCGGTCGGCGGAGAATTCGAGACGAACCGGTTGTTTCCGCGCGTTTTGATCGCGGAGGATATCGATCGCGCGGCGCCCAAGACGCAAGCGGTTTTCTTTGAGGCGGCGCTTGAACGACGGCTCAGACTCGAGCGTCGCGTTTACGAATTGGAGCGCCCCTTTTTTGCGATCGCGACAAGGAATCCGATCGAGCGCTCCGACGCTTGTCCCCTGACGGAGACCCAACTCGATCGATTCTTGTTTAGCTCGAAGATGGATTTCCCAAAGACCTCGGAAGAAACGGAAATGGTCTTGCGAACGTCCGCCGAGGAATTTGAACCGGAACCGCCGCTCGTTTCCGTCGCGCAATTTAAGGAGTTTCAGCGATTGATTCGACGCGTCGTCGTTTCCCGTCCGGTCGCGGAGCGCGCCGTTAAGATCGTTCGCAAGACTCGACCTCAAACGAAGATTTCCAGCGAGGCGGTTCAAAAATACGTCGAATGGGGAGCCGGTCCGGGGGCGAGCCGGGCGATCGTTTTGGGAGCCAAGGCTTTCGCCGCTTTTGCCGGTCGCTCGTTCGTCGAACCGTCCGATTTGGAACGGGTCGCGGTTCCGGTTCTTCGCGATAGGATCGTTTTGAACAAGTTTGCCAAGTCGGAAGGAACGGACGTCGATTTGTTGATTCGCAAAATATTGCGAGAAGCGAGAATAGAGTCCGAACGGGACGGCGCGAATATTTGAGCGTTGAAAGCGAGATAAACGATGTCGTTAAACGTCGCGCAACGAACGGCGGTTGAAACGTTGACCGGTCCTCTGCTCGTGTTGGCGGGAGCCGGCACTGGGAAGACGCGCGTCGTTACCTTTCGCATCGCGAGGCTAATCGAGAGCGGAGTCGCGCCGGATCGCATCTTGGCCGTTACGTTCACCAATAAAGCGGCGAGGGAGATGCTCGAGCGCGCGATGGCGCTTCTTCCCGGACGGAAAGATTCAAAACGTCCCGAAATATCCACGTTTCACTCGCTCTGCGTTCGTATTTTGCGGCGTCAAATTCATCGGTTGGGGTATCCCAATCAGTTCGCCATCTACGACAGGGGCGATCAAGAATCGCTCGCGCGACAAGCGCTTCGCGAAGCCAAAATCGCGACGGCCGCGTGTCGTCCGGCGGATTTCTTGCGACAAGTGAGCGATTGGAAATCGGCGAGCGTCGGGCCTTCCAAGGCGCTCGAGACGGCGCGATACTCGAAGGATTATCTTTGCGCGATGGCTTACTCGCGATACCAGAGCAAACTGCGCGATCTCGGAGCCGTCGACTTCGACGACCTTCTCCTTCTAACCGAGGAGTTGTTTCAGCGTTTTCCGGAGGTAAAAGAGGAAGAGGCGGCGCGTTTCGACCATATTTTGGTGGACGAGTATCAAGACACCAATATGAGTCAATATCGCATTATAAGCGGACTCGCCGCCGGGCACCGAAATTTGTGCGTTGTCGGCGACGACGATCAAGCGATTTACGGCTGGCGCGGAGCCGAGGTTCGGCATATTCTAAATTTTAAGCGGGATTGGCCCGAGGCCAAAACCGTTCGTTTAGAGGAGAATTATCGCTCGACCGAACAGATTTTAACGTGGGCCAATCGCCTTATCGCGTTCAATATGATAAGGCACTCTAAGAAGTTGCGGTCGATCGTTCAAGGGGAGCCCCCTCGCGTTATGCAATGTCGCGACGGGGACGTCGAGGCGAAGCGAGTGATCGCGTCGATAAAACAACGAATGGAGAGCGGGAGGCTTAGACCTAGGGATTTTGCGATTCTGTTTCGCACGAACGAGCAACCGCGCGCTTTCGAGATGGAGTTGCGCGCCGAGCGGATTCCCTATAACGTGGTGGGGGGGCAGTCTTTTTTCGATCGCAAGGAGGTTAAGGACGTTGTTTCTTACCTGAAGATTCTATTGCGACCATACGACGACGTCTCGCTATTGAGGGTGATCAACACCCCTCCGAGACATATCGGCTCGACCGCGCTCGCGAAAATACGCGAGTTCGCCGCCTCTCGAAAGAGATCGATTTGGGATTCTCTGAAACCCGAGTCCGAGGCGTTTCAGCAATTGGATCCCAAGACCCGAGACGCCGCGAGTCAGTTTTGCGAAACGATCAAAACGCAAGCGAGGAGATTTCGCGTCGACTTCTCTCCGAAGGCGGTCGAAGACTTCTTGGAGACGGTTCGTTATCAAGACGAAATAGCGCGCGCTTATCCGGACGAAGAGGAGCGCAAGACGCGAACGGGATATGTGGACGAGGTAATCGAGGCGGTCGACTCCTATTTGCGGGACAATCCCGGCGGCGGTTTGGCGGGGTTTTTAGACGAAGTATCGTTGGGCGGACCGTACTTTTCTTCGAAACGGGACAAGCAAGCGAGCGCCGACGCCGTGTTGCTCAGCACCTATCACGCCGCGAAGGGGCTCGAATTCAAGGAAGTTTATATGGTGGGGTTGGAGGAGGGGATTCTTCCTCACCAACGCTCGTTGGACGATATGTCGGAACAGGCGGTCGAGGAAGAGAGAAGACTCTGTTATGTCGGCGTAACGCGCGCGCAAAAGCGCCTGACCCTTTCGCTGGCGCTGGCGCGAACCAAGCGCGGAAAGTTAAAGCCGACCGTTCCCAGCCGTTTTTTATACGAGCTCACGGGGCAATCGGACAATCCTCGCTACCTTGACGTCAAGGCGGGAAGGAAACCAAAGTCGTAATCCGCGCCGCCGCGTTGGACTTGACGCGCGAGGGCGGATTGTCTACAATGCCGCGAGGCTTCGGCGCGGAAAAGGCTGGGGCCATTTTTATAGCGAACGTCTAAAGGACTTAAAATTGCCGGGTTTTTTGGGGTTTCTGACGGGCTTGGGAAACGCGCGCGACGGATTGATCGGCGGTTTCTTGGTTTTGAACGAGGCGGGACGACCGATCGAATTCCATTGCACCGCGCCCGCGCGTCCAAATCGAGCTCAAGAGATCCTGTACGGGGCCACGCTCGAGGGCTTTCTTTGCGGGGAGCAAATCGCCCCGGCGCTCGTTGGTCGCTCGAAATCCGAACTGGCGGCGGTCTTGACGAACGATCCAAGATTTTTGACAGCGTCCCATTTGTTAAAGGCGCCGCTCGGAATTGTGTTCGCTCGAACCAGGGTCGAAGAAGTCGACAAGGAGCGCTACGCCGTTTGGGAACCGTCTAAAGACGGTTTGAAGAGCGAGATTCGGACGACCGAGAGCGCCGCGTCGGAAACGTCGCCCGCGGTCGCTTCTCGGCGCGCCTCGTTTTTCGAGTCGTTGGCGGATTTGCCGATTGTGCCCGGGGTCGAGCCCTCGCATTTGCGCGAGACGACTCGCGGCAGAAACCGGTTTGCGGTTCCCAAGAGTTTCGCGCTTCCCTCCGGCGGGAGCGCGTCGTTCGACGAAATCGTTAAGAGGATCGAGCCTTTTCTTAAATTTATCGATTGCTCGGAACCGTTTGAACGAATACGCCTCGCGGTCGAGGAAGCTCAAAAATCTTGCTAAAACAAGGGCGCCGAGAATATGAACGAGACGGAGCGAAGCGGCGCCGACGATAACGCGTCTTTTCCCCTAAAGATTTTCTCTTGGAATCGGCGGGTTCCGGCGATTCGAACGTTGAGCGCCATATGTCCGCGCGCGCTCCTCGACGAAAACGGAAAGCGTCTTCAAGTCGAGGTTCGATCCCTAAAACTAACCGCGCGCCCCTCTGAAACGCGCGTTTTTTCCGTTCCGATCGAGCGGCGCGACAAGTCGTCGAACTCGATTCGGAGCTTCTTTTTTTTCCCCATGGAAGAGGATTTTTTTGGGGATTCGAGAGAAAAGAAGCGCAAGCTCGAGTCCGATGCTCGGTCGGAGGTTTCTTCCGAAGAATCGCCCTTGTTTTTCGAATCGCCCGATAATCCCACCCGCGTCAAGGTTCCCGACGACGTCGTCAAAGTGGAAGATCGTTTGGGGTACATTTTACAACCCCCGATCGAAACCTGGTTGGGACGCAGATTACTGGAAACGCCTTTCGAACCGTTTAATTACCAAAAACAGGGGGTCGCGTTTCTTTACGGGGCTCGTTTCGCCATACTCGCCGACGAAATGGGATTGGGCAAAACGATGCAGGCGATCACCACGGTTCGTCTACTGTTTCGTTGCGGGGAATGTCGTCGCGTCTTGCTCGTTTGCCCCAAACCGTTGGTTACGAACTGGAAGCGGGAGTTTGAACTTTGGGCGCCGGAGTTGCCCGTTCAGTTGATCGAGGGGAAAAGCGATCGTCGAAAGTGGCTTTGGGAGCGTCAAAACGTCCCGGTGAGAATCGCTAATTACGAACTGCTGGCGAGGGATCGGGAGTTTTACGATCCGCCCGGCGGCGCGCCGGTTACGTTCGATTTGGTAATACTCGACGAGTCGCAGCGCATCAAGAATAAGGGGAACGCGACTTCCGAAGCGGCGCGAGCGCTTCCTCGAAGACGAAGCTGGGCTCTTACGGGCACGCCCGTCGAAAACTCCGCCGAAGATCTCATTGGAATCTTCGAGTTTTTGGCGCCCGGGTACCTGAGCTCGGGACTGAAACCGAACCAAATAAGCAAGTTGGTCGGGGAGCATATTTTGCGTCGAACGAAAGACAAGGTCCTTAAGGATCTTCCTCCCAAACTGATTCGCGACGCGCACATCGAGCTGACTAGCGAGCAATACGAGACGTATCGTCTGGCCAAAGAAGAGGGCGAAATACGACTCAACGAGCTGGGCGATTCGATTACGTTGCAGCGCGCGTTCGAGTTAATCCTTCGTTTGAAACAGATTTGCAACTACGATCCCGCCACCGGCGAGAGCGCCAAACTTGAGCGACTTGTCGCCGATTTAGAGGAGATCGCGCAAAGCGGTCGCAAAGCGGTCGTGTTTAGTCAGTGGGTTCAAACGATTCGATGGTTGCGACCTCGCTTGGAACAATTCGGACCGTTGGAGTATCACGGAAAAATTCCCGCGCGCGAGCGAGACGCGGTAATCGAGCGATTTCGAGACGATCCGGACAAGCGGGTTATTTTGATGAGCTACGGGGCGGGTAGCGTCGGCTTGAATTTACAGTTCGCCGGATACGTTTTTCTTTACGATCGCTGGTGGAATCCGGCGGTCGAGGATCAGGCGATTAATAGGGCGCACAGGATAGGTTCGACCGGGCCCGTAACAGTCACGCGATTTGTCGCCGTCGACACGATCGAAGAGAAGATCGATCGAATTCTTACCGAAAAACGCATGTTGTCCGACGCGATTCTTTCCGACGCCAAGGGGTTGAACTACTCGATGGGATTAAGCCAGGACGAAATCTTTGGGCTTTTCAATATCAAATCGTCGCGCGCGACAAAAAGGAAAGGGGGAGCGTAATGAAGATAATCGATCGCTACATTTGCGGCAAATTTTTGCTGAATTTTTTTTACGTTTACTCCTCGCTGGCGATTATTTACGTTCTCGTCGATTTGACCGCCAACGTTGGCGATTACTTTTCCTCCGGTTCCCTATCGCGAACGCTATTGGCGCTTCCGGCTTATTATTTCATTAACTCGTTCGCGTTGCTCGACGTAACGATACCGATTTCGATCGCGCTCGCCGCATTGATCACGACGGTGATTATGGACCACGGCAAGGAATTGATCGCGTTGCTGGCGATGGGGATATCTCCGGCGAGGACAATGGTTCCTCTCGTAGTCGGAGGGATCGCGCTTTCGCTCCTCTTTTCTTGCGTTCGCGAGTTTTACCTTCCGAACCATATGGTCGCGGCGACGCGACCGTTTAAGGATTACGTTTTGGTTTCCGACGAGTGTCCCGTTCGAGATCGCGCGACCGATTATAAGACCGAAATATCGTTCGACGGAGACGCCGTAAACTTGAAAACGAACGTTTTGAGCAAACCGTCTCTTAGTTTGCCAAAGGCGTTAAGTCGTTACGGAAATCGAATTACGGCGGTCGACGCGGTTTACTTGCCGACCGAGAACGATCGACCGCAAGGTTGGCTTTTGCGAGGCGCGACCTCGCCGAGCGAACTTTTAAAAAACGAATCCTTGCGAGACGAAAGTTCGCAAGAAATTCTGGTCTACTCGCCGAGCGACACGGAGTGGTTGAACGAGAACGAGGTTTTCGTTCCGACGTCTCTGAACCCTTTGCGTCTGGCGGTCGGGTCGTCTTGGTCGCAATACGCCTCGATTTGGGATCTGAGCGCCGCTATTAACGATCCCGCCTTTCGACCGGAAGCGGTGGTCTTGGCGATGCGAGCGCACTCGCGCGCCCTCCGATTGGCGACCGATCTTTTGCCAATGTTTCTCGCGGTTCCTTTCATCTTTATGAAAAAAGACAAAATATTTTGGATCGCCGCCGCGCAAGGAACGTTTTTCGCGAGCGCTTACGTCGCCGCGAACTACGCTTGCGTTTACTGGGGAAAAACGCTGAGGGTCGCCGCCATTGGTCTATGGGGGGCAAATCTCGTTTTCGTTCCGATCGCCGCCGTCATTTGGTGCGAATTAGTCGGAAACGGATCCACCGCGCAAAACTCGAAGAGGGCGAGAAAGGCGTAGGTTTCGAACAAAAAAAGACCGTTCGATTCGTCCGCGAGGATAAGAATCGAACGGTCTTTTTTTATCCTACGCCAGCGACGGCGATTAAAGATCTTCGGGCGCGATAAAGTCTCTTTGGGGACGAAGAACGCGCGAGGGCGCTCCGGCTCGACGAGACGTCGACGCGCTCGTCGTTCGCGCGCCAGTCTTGGGACGAGAGAAAGAGGGCGCGTCTCTCGACTCGCTTTGTTCCCGTCGCTCGCCGGGCAGTCTGGTTAACGGCGCGGCTTTGGGGAGGCGCGCCATTTCCGTCGAAATATAGGAGCGATCCGAGATCTTTAACGCGTACGGACGGACGGGAAGACCCCGCGGTTCGACCGAATTCTCGGAGACGCGATCTTTCCTTGAAGGTTCTTCGGCGCTCGTTTGTCGGATCTTTGACCGATTCGCCGCCGCGACGCGCTCGTCAATATTCGGTTTTTGAGTTTTGATCGATTCAATTTCGACGTTAGCTTGCTTTAATCGCGCCGATTCGGCGAGTCGGTCGCCGCTCGCGGATTGGACGTCGACGGCGCGAGACTTTTCGAGCGCGGCGAGTCTGGCTCGCTCGTTCGCTTTCGCGGCTAAGAAACGGTCGAGCTCCTCGATACGGCGCTGGACGTCCGACGGCCCCTCGTCGCCTTCCGAAACGATCTCTTTGGGGACGTAGAGACGCGGAGACTCGTTCGGCGCGAAAGAAAAAGCGAATTTTGGTTTGCCCGTTTTGCGGCCGGGTCTTCCAAAGAAAAACGCGGACCATATTTCCGAAGCCGTCGGTTGGCTTAACGCGGAGTTATCGTTCCGCGTCGCGAGGGTTTCGGCGTTCGGCGCGCCGTTCTCGCGCGAGGCGTTGGACGCGTTTGCCGGAACCGAGCGCGGCTCGACCGGAACCCGACTCACTTGGGCGTCAACTTGGGCGCCACTCGAAATCAGGAGCGCAAGGACGCAGACGAGCGTCACCGCTCGGACGCGCCCAAAGAACGGTTTCGGTCGGATCAAAGGCGTTTTTCGCATTGATGGACTCCTATTTCGGGTTTTAGACGTCGATTTGCGGTTCGCGAGCTTTTCGCCAACCCGGAATCGCGTCGCGGTCGACCCTTAGCGCGTTCTGAAGAATCCCGAATCGATCATTTGCGGTTCGCCTTGTTTTCCGCCCGCTCCTTCGAGCGTTTGCGGCGCGGCTCCTTGGAGACCTTCGTTTAGTCTGGCTTTGGTCCAGAGGACAATTTCTCCGTTTTGAACCAGTAGGTCGCGCTCGTTCGCGCCGGGCAGCGCGTAAACCAACACGATCCCGCTATTGATTTCGGCGACGTAAGCGAGCGATTTGGAAAGATTGCCGACCGTTCCCACGTTTCTAAGGTCGGACTCGCCGGTTACCAATAAGAACTTAGGGACCGTTGGAACGGAAATTCCAAACTCTTGCGCCGCCTCGACAAGATCGTTTTTAACGTTCCTTGTGAACGACTTTTGGAACGAGGGCGTCGAACGAGAAACCACTGCGGCCGAGAGGCGCGCGCTTTGAGAGTCGAGATAATAGAGCGCTTCGATATTGGAGCCGAAAGACCCCGTGGCGATCACCGCTCCGTCGCTCTCGCTCGACGCGGACGCAAAAACGGGAATTGGACGTTCCGAAGTGAAAGAAGACGCCAGCTCGCTTTCGACGACGCGAGCGCCGACCATGTAACCGCCAATGGCGAGACCAAGCGAAAGAAGCGCGGTTCCGGCGCCAAATAAGACCGATTGTTTCATCCTGAAAGCCCTTTGTTATCCTGTGTCGACGCCGCGTCGGCGCTCGGCTCGAAGCGAAGTCCTCGTTGTCGCGTTCCAAAAATCGACGCGTCGGACAACGATAATCATTTTGCGCTTCGACGTCCAGAGGAGTTTAGAGACTAAATACCGCGGGAACTTTGGCGAGTCTCCCCTTTGCTTCCGTCGGCGATATTTTGCGGACGTCGGAGTTTGGATAGAGACAAGACTATTAGAATATCTTATAATAAATATCGCGAATTTTTATTTTTTTAACGACGACCTTTTCAAAATCCCTTGTTCCCTTATAATGCAGGGCGATGTGAAGCGAATATGCGAACGTTTACGAGGGAACGAAGAAAAGTTCCTTGCGTTATTCGAGGGCGGGTCGCTCGCCAAACGTAGAGCGAGCGCGCGCCTCCGATACAAAGTCAAAGCAGGAGATCGCTATGTCCGACTTATCCGATTCGGCCAAACTTCTCGTCGACGGTAAAACGATCGATTTGAACGTGTACACCGGAGTGGAGGGCGAACGTTCTATTGATATTACCTCGCTGTACAAAGATTACGGGTTGACCACGTACGATCCGTCGCTTGGCAACACCGCCATCTGCCGCAGTTCGATAACCTATATCGACGGCGAGCGCGGCGTGCTTCGCTATCGCGGGATGCCGATCGAACAGTTCGACCGTCCAAAGCCGAACTTTATCGAGGTCGCTTGGGCGCTAATTTTCGGTCGTTTGCCGGACGAAGAGGAGCTCGCTCATTTCCGCGACATGCTCACCGAGCACGAGCTTCTTCACGAGGGGTTGAGGAATCAGTTTATGACGTTGCCGGTCAACGCGCCTCCGATGGCGATTTTGTCGGCGATGATTAGCATGATGGCGTGCTACTACAAAGAATTTTTGCTCCTGGAGGACGAAAAATCGCTTTTGGGGGCGGCGGCGCGGCTCATAAGCAAGATTCGCACGATCGCGGCGTTCACGTACCGTCGCGCCCAGGGAATTCCCTTTATTTACCCCGACCCTAATTTGCGATATTGCGCCAATTTTCTTCATATGATGTTCTCGTTGCCCTACAAGCAATTCGAGGTTTCCGAAGAAATGGAGGACGCGCTCAATTTGGCGTTTATTCTTCACGCCGATCACGAGCAGAATTGTAGCGCGAGCGCGGTTCGGGTCGTTTGTTCGGCGCAGGCGAATCTTTTCGCTTCCTGCAGCGCGGGGGTCAACGCGCTATGGGGACCGCTGCACGGCGGCGCGAACGTCAAAGTAATGGAGATGCTCGAGGCGATCCACAAAGGCGGGTATCGTCCCGAAGATTGCATTGAAGCGGCCAAGGACAAGTCCGATTCTTTCCGTTTGTACGGTTTTGGGCATCGCGTCTATCGGAACTACGATCCTCGCGCCAAGATTTTGAAATCGGCTTGCGATCGACTGTTCAAAACTCTTAAGCGCGCGGATCCTCTTTTGGACGTCGCTCGAAAACTCGAGGAACTCGCGCTGAAGGATCCATACTTCGTCGATAGACAGCTCTATCCCAACGTCGATTTTTACAGCGGGATTTTGTTGAGAGCCATCGGAATACCGACGAATATGTTCACCGTAATGTTCGCGATCGGGCGTTTGCCCGGTTGGATCGCCCAGTGGAAAGAACAACATTTTTCCGAGGGCGGTAAGATTATTCGTCCGCGGCAACTCTACGTGGGCAATCCCAAGACCGATTATATCGAGATGGAAAAGCGTTGATCGAGGTCTCGCTTCCTTTTTCTCGTTCGTATTAAGAGCGTTGGACGCCTCCCGTTCAGCGCTCTTTTTATGGATCGACGGACGATTCCCCAGAAAGCGTATTGATTAAAACCGCGTTTTGGATTAGACTACCGCGTCGACATTTTGGACTCGACGCAAAGCGTTGGATTTGCGTCCGAGGCGTTATTTCCTTATTAGGACTTATCCGCAAATGAGCCGTTCCGGCAAGCGAGGTCTTCGCGACCGTACCCGTAAAAGCTCGCGCTCTCGCTCGTCGGGGCGGGAGTCGCTTGGCGTTCGGTCGTTCTTTTTGACATTAGAGAATCGCGGTTTGAAGGAATCGTCCGTCGATTCGGTTCAAGATTGCGCTTTCTTTAAAGAGGGAACGACCGCGAGCGCGTCCAGTTTGAGGTCGCGATCGAGGAAACGAGTCGGCAAGCGTTTTCGCCGAGCTTGGAGCGCGCCCATGCGCGCGATCTTTTCCCAACGCAACGTCGCGCTGGGAGTCAGCGCGCTCGCGCACGTCCTCCTCGCCCTCGTTCTTTTCTCGATCGTCTTCGTCTCGCGAGTCGGAACCCTAGGGACTCTTATTACCTCCGAATTCTCGTCCAATTTGGAGAACGAATTGTCGTTTGTCGATTCGGTTGGTGATTCTTCCGACGCGGACGCGTCTTTTATCTCCCCGTCGAGCCTGGACGACTTGGAACTCGACCGGTTATTACAAGACGTCGCGGAAGTTTCTTCGGCGGTCGAGGGGGTCGACGCGGACGAAATTAGCGACTCCATCGGCGATTTTACTTCGAGCGATCCGACGCAAGACCTCGAAGCCGCGAGCGGGAGTCTCCCGTTTTACACGAAAAAAGGGGCGGCGAGCGGACGAACCGTCGCGGGTCGGAGCAAAGGCGCGCCCGGTCGGCAAGGGGACGCGACTAAAGAGAGCGAGGACGCCGTCGAGCGAGGCCTCGATTGGTTGGCTAGGCACCAGCTTCCGGACGGAGGTTGGGCGTTCGATCTTACGCAAAAAGATTCGAACGGTCGGGAGGGGGCTTGCAACGGGCGCTGCTCTAATTCGACCGCGACCTCGGGGGGGACGGAAACTGTCAATTATAAGTTGTTTCCGAATCGAACCGCGGCGACCGCCGTTGCGTTGTTGCCTTTTTTGGGGGCGGGTTACACCCATACCGAAACGAACAAGTATCAAAAAACGGTCGCCGCCGGCGTCCGATTTCTTCAATACAACGCCCAAACTAACGACGAAGGCGAGATTGATTTTCGGGCCGGTTTTACCGCCGACGGCTCCGCCTATATCCAAGCTCTATGCGTTTTAGTTTGTTGCGAAGCTTACGAGATGACCAAGGACCCAAATTTGAAGCCGTTGGCGAGCGGCGGTCTCAAAAAGATCGAAAACGCGCAGCTAGCCGACGGGGGGTGGCGCTACTACTTTCCGGGCGATTTGAATTTTCATTCGAATCTTCACGGTGACACCTCCGCGCTCGGATGGCAGATGTTGGCTTTAAAGTCGGGTATTTCGGCGGGGTTTTCCGTGCGTCCCTCGGTCGCTTATCGAGCCGGTAACTTCCTAGATTTAGTTGTTTCAAAGGACTCTCGGACTTACAAGTACAAACCCGATTTGGAAGAGAAAAAGGCGACAATGTGGGGCACCACTGCGGTTGGCGTTTTGATTCGCGAATACCTCGGATGGGAACCGGGCGATCCGAGACTTGACGCGGGCGCCAAGCAGATCGCGGCGTGGGTCGACTCGTCGGACGCTATTTGGCAACGAGCGAAGAAAGGCGCCCGAGGCGAAAAGACCCGCGCGAACGCCTTGACTTACTACCGCGACGACCGCTTCGTTTTCAATCTATATTTCGCCTACTACGCCGCTCTCGCCCTTCACAATTACGGCGGAGATCTTTGGAAAACGCGATTCGCCAAACTTAGAGAGTTGCTCGTCGAAACCCAAGTTCGTGGGAACTCTCTGTTGGGATCGTGCGAATCGGGCAGCTGGTTGTTTTACGACAAATATATGAACGACGGGGGAAGACTGCTCAACACGTCGTTGGCAATTTTGATTTTGGAAACGCCTTATCGATACTTGCCAATGTACCAATGAACACGATTCTCGCACTTTTTCCGAGCGTTAAAGAGACCTAAGTTTTCGAGAATCGTCTCGAACGCGATAATTCGCCCTACCAAGAACCGCGTTTTTTTGTTACAATAGCCATCCGAGCGGGCTTTTGTCCGCGTTGTTTGCCGTTTGATTTTGCGTTTCGACGCGAGTAACTTTATATCAGGGCGCGAAAAGAATGAACAAAACAATCTCGTTGCTAGCCGCAATCCTCTTCGCTTTTTCTTTTTCGTTCCAGAACGCGGAGGCGCAGACTTGTTCGGTCGCCAATATTTGGGAGGCGGGCGAGTATTCTTTGAGCCACGAATCCCTCGTTTCGTTCATCACTTCGCTACAGAAGGAAAAGAGGGTCGTCGATCGAAACCAAACGCAAGTTCGCTTTTTTTGGAACGCCTCCGTTTCCGAATTGGGCGACGACGGCGCTCAAAAGATGACTTTGCGCGCGACTCGCGTCATCTTGCGATTCGAGTCCGAGGTTGACGGAGCGGCGTTTTACGATAGTTCAAACGACCACATGAACAACGAGTTCGTCAAAGAGGTTTTTAAGCGCTTCCTCGCCGCCGAAGTCGCGATTTCTTTCCGAAACGGCGAGGTGGACTCGCTTCAAGTCGCCGACGACATTTGGAACGGGCTAGAGACTAAGGACGAATCGGAGAAATTCTTTTTGGAGAGGTTCAAGTCTCTTCTGTTGAAGGAATGTTTTAGACAGATCTTCGACCCGCTTTCTTGGGTTTCCAATCCAAACGAAGTTTCCGTTAACGACCAGTGGAAAAACGAGACTCCGATCGATTTGCCCGAACTCGGGATGGTAGGCGATCAATCGCTGACTTGGAACTGCAAGCTGAATTCGATTTCTAAGGAAAAGCAGGGCGAGCGCGCGAACGTGGAAGCCACTTGCCATCTCGACGTTGATCCGAACGAGAATCTGTGCGTAGAAGTCAAAGCCGAGATCAAGGCGAAATTTGACGCCAAATATGGAGCTCCAATCGAAATCGAGTCGAGAACCACCGCCTCGGCGCTTAAAAAGAGTCCAAGCCAAGAGGACGCCGCCGCAAAGATCGTGGCGCTACAAAGGAACAAATTGGTCGTTGCAAAACACTGAGAACGCGGTATAATTCCCGTTATTCGCGATTTGATTTTTACAAGGCGCGCGTTTTGCCGACGCGCGTCTTTTGTTTTTCGATAAAGTCGAGAAAGGAACTCTTACCGTTATGAACGATCTTGTTCCGATGACTAGGGAAGGATACGCTCGTTTAAAGAAAGAGATCGAGCGTATGGAAAACGAGGAAATGCCACCGATTATCGAGCGCATCGCGATCGCGCGAGAAGAGGGCGATCTCAGGGAAAACGCCGAATATCACGGCGCTCGCGAATCGTTGGCGCTACTCAAAGCGAAAATAGACGACCTCAAAGACCGCGCTAGCAGAGCGCAGATCATCGACCCGTCCGAAATGCCCCAAGACGAGGTCCGGTTTGGGGCCACGGTCGTCGTCAAGCGCGCCAAGGACAAGAAGGAACTGACTTACACGTTGGTCGGCGCGGGAGAAGAAGATTTTGACGCGGGTAAAATCTTGTGCTCCTGCCCGTTGGCGAAGACGTTTTTGGGAAAGAAAGTCGGCGACGTCGCCGAGTTCAAGTCCGCGCGAGGGGTTCAAAAGTTCGAGATCTTGAAAATTAGTTACGAACTTTGATTTCCGCGAGAAATTGACTCGCGATTCAAAAAAGCGCGCGACGTCGAAGTAGACGCCGCGCGTTTTTTATTCTCCCCTCCGGGAAAGTTTGAACGTTAATCAGACTTCCCAACCGGGTCGGCAGTATTGCTTGAAGTACTCGCTCGCCTTCGGGCAATTAGTCGCGACCATCTTCTCGGCGTCGTATTCCAATTTTTGCCCGCAACGGTAGGAGAAACAACCGAGCAACACGGTCTCCGCAATTTTGCCGGAGTACTCGAAACGACAAGTGGTGGAACCCTCCTCGCAACCTTTGCCATTTTTAATGGCGTCGATCCATTCGGCGTGGTGTCCGAGCGATTTGGGAATCGTTTGTTTCGGGGGCTCGAAACCCTCGAACTTGTCTTTGGGAAGAAGGGCGTGTTCCGTATAAGTTGAGAAAAGAATCCCGTCCGAACCGAAGAACAAGACGCCCGCGCCGACTTTCTCCAATCCGTACTCTTTAAGACACTCGGGCTTTGCCTCGCCGTCTTGCCAAGAGAGGGTTAGCGGTTCTTTCGCCCCGGGTTGCGCCGGAAAGACGTATTTCGCCGTCAGGTCGTACCCGCATCTTTCCTCGTCGAGGGGATTGGGAGAGGTTGTTTCGACGGAGATCGGCGCGTATTTATCAAGACCGAGCGCCCAATACGGCAAATCGATATAGTGACATCCCATATCGCCCATCGCGCCGTTTCCAAAATCCCAGTAATGGCGCCACGTTCCCGGAATGAGCCTGGGATCGTAGTCTCGCTCCGCCGCGGGACCAAGCCAGACGTCCCAGTTGATATTAGGAGGACAGGGCGTTTTTTCGGTCGGTTTGGGCTTACCGATATAACGGTTCGCGCACCACACCTTTACGTCTTTCACCGTTCCGATCGCTCCGGCTTGGATCAGTTCCACGACGCGACGATAGTTGTCGCCCGCGTGGATTTGCGTGCCCATTTGCGTGACAAGATTCTTTTCTTTGGCAATCTTGCGCATTTGGCGGATTTGATAAAGATCGTGCCCGAGCGGCTTTTCGGAATAACAATGCAGACCGAGCTTCATTCCCGAGATCGCGACGATCGCGTGAGTGTGATCGGGGGTCGCGACGACGATGGCGTCGAGTTTCGCGCCCATTTGGTCGAGCATTTCGCGGAAGTCGGAGAACAATTTCGCGTTCGGATGTTTCTCTTTCGCGGCGTCGAGATAATCGGAGTTGGCGTCGCACAGCGCGATTTGGTTTTCGCCCTTGCAACCGTCCATACTAAACGCGCCTTGGCGCGCGATTCCAACGTGGGCGATATTAATTTTGGAAGACGGCGAGCGATCCTCGGCGAGCGAGGGCGCGGGAAACGCGCTCAACGACGCCAAACCCGCTCCTAAACCGAGCCCCGTTCTTTTGATGAATTCGCGTCGCGCGATCGTTGTTCTTTTCATTGAAACGACTCCTTAATGAGCGTCGAAGCGTTGTGTGGTAAAAACGCGCTGGGGAAGGAAAACTGGTTTCGAAACCGCCTACGGCGACGATTCCGAATACAAACCTCCTCCATTCTATAAAGATTGCCGGATAATTGCAATTTTTTCTTTTTGTTAGAAACGAAAATCTTTCATTTTTCTATCTTTCTAAACGACGGACGTTACAAGAGGACGTCCCTTTAGGATGGGCGGAAAAGATCTTGTCGAATTCCTTCAATGTTGTTATCGTACCCGCGTCCGGGCGCAAGGAGGCGCCCGACATTTTTACGCGTTGAAGTTTTGTTAAGGTTATCAATGCGATCGTTTGACGATTTTGGAAGTTTTGGGCGACGTTTCAATATGGAGAATTGCGACGAGCGCCTTTTTCGAACTAACGACGAGAAGGCGCGCTTAGAACGAGTTGGAGCGCGCGAAGGACGAAGCGGTTCGGTCGATCGGCTATGGGAAAGGCGCCCCGACTCCGAATCGATCGACGACGATTTAAGCTCGATTTTGATTCCATTTGGCAAAAGGAACGACGTCTTGGACGCCGAGTCCGAGAAGGGCGATCGCGAACAATTTGATCGAATCCGCAGACTCGCGGACGACGTCGCGCGCCGATCCGGACGTCGAGCGCAACGTTTCTCCAATGCAAATTTTGCCGATTCTCGACGCGAAAGGAACCTCGATATGAACGATCGCGACGACGTCTCCGCCGCTTTTCGTTTAGACTCTCCCCCGGACGCCACCGTTACCATTGGCGGAAGGTCGTACGTTTATTTTTGCGGGGACGGTTATCTCGGTCTACAGGCGGATCCCGAATTGATTTCCGTCGCGTGTTCCGCCGCGTTAAAATACGGGCTGACGAGCGCGTCCTCGCGGGATCTCTTTACGTCCGCCCCCGTTCAAAGTCTCGAGCGAAGCGCGGCGCGCTTTTTTGACGCGAGCGCGGCGCTTTGCGCGCTCGACGAAGCGACGCTCGCCGATCTTTTCCTTCTAACGCTGAACAATTCTTTCGAGCGCGCTTTTGTCGACGAATTGTCCGAGTCGTTTTGGAAGTCTCGTTTTCAAAGGCTTAACGGATTGGCGCGTTCGAAAGGCGCCTCGTCCGCGATTAAGGAATTGATTCCGTTTCGACATTGCGATTCTCGCGATTTAAAAGAGAAACTAGAACGGGAACTTCAACTCGACGAGCGACCTCTTTTGCTAACCGACGGAGTCTTTTCTAATTGGGGAACGGTGGCGCCTCTGAAAGAGTACGACGAAATACTTTCCAAGTTTGGAGAGAGTTCCGTTATCGTGGACGATTCGCACGGACTTGGCGTCTTGGGCAATTCCGGGCGCGGAACGATCGAGCATTGGGAGCTTGATTTTTCTCGAGTCAATCAGACGGGGGGCGAGATTCGTTTCGCTCCTCAAGAAGCTCCAACTTTTGGGGAAGCGTCAGTCGGCTTATTCGGCGAATCGAGCTCGGACGACCAAGAATCGCGCGCGTCAAACGTCGAACGACCGAGGTTGTATATGTTCGCTTCTCTCAACAACGCGGCCGGAGGATTTGGCTGCGTTGCCGCCGGCAGCGAGCTTTTTGTCGACCAACTTCGCGAATGCGAGCAGTCAAATCGTTCCGTGCCGCCCAATTCGATCGCGGCCGCGTCGGCTCGCGGGATCGATATGCTCGCCAAATCGCAAGACCGTCGCGCCCGCGCTCGCGAGAACGCGGACTACTTGCGCGCCGGTATGCGTCGTCTCGGCATTTCGGTTCAAGATTCGCCGACTCCCATCGTCGCGTTTCAAATCGGTTCGATCGGTAATATGAAACGAATTCGACAAGAATTAGAGCGCGATCGAGTTCTGGTCTCGTTTCTACCGTATCGGTTCAACAACTCGCGGGGAGCCCTTCGCGCCGCCGTTTTTTCGACCCATACGCGAGAGGCGCTCGACATGTTTTTGGACTCGCTCCAACGCGCTCTCTCCTGATTCGCGCGGTTTTGCCTCAAGTTGACGCTCTTGGGGCTTTTTTTTTGACGAGAGCTTGGGTTTCCGCTAGAATGAGAGCGCGTCGATAATCGTCCTTTTCGCGCCTTTTGGGAGAATTCGCAATGAAGTCGTTTATAAAATCTGGCCTTCGTCTCCGCGCGTCGTTTTGCGCGATCGTTTGTCTTTTATGGTTTTCCGGACGCGTCTCAAGCGCCGAGGATCTTGATAATCCAAATCTCGCGTTCTACGCGTCCGACGTGTTCGCCGATTCCGAGTATGGACCGAGTTACGAGGCGCTCGGAGCGATCGACGGCGTTGTTCCTCCCGCGCTTAAGGGCGGAGACGACGGCAAAGTTTGGTGCGTTCGCGGCGAACAATGTAAAGGCGCTGCGAACTTTACTATCGTTTGGGACGAACCCCGCGAGATTTCCACCGTCGTCTATTACGGTCGAACCGGTTCGGCGATGATGGAAGAGTGCTTTCGCGAATACGAGATTTACGCGGACGACGAGAAAACCCCTCTTGCGAAGGGAACGTTCGAGATGATTCACGGACCGCAGTTCGTCGAATTTGAGCCGCGAAGAGTATCGACGTTGCGGATTAGCTTTTTGTCGGGGTATCCTAAGGGATTAAACTGGGGCGCGTCCGAGATCGCGGTTTTTGCGAAGCGACCGACTTTGGACGAATTAGCGGCTCGCGTGACCCCTGAAATGTCGGTCGCGGCTTCGGGATTGACCGTCGACGCTTTTCTCGAGGACGGGCTTTCCGAGGAAGTTGTGTTCGCGGTTCGCAAACCGGCCACGGATCCGCATTGGTACGCCAACTTTGGATATTACGCCGACAACTCTTGTCGTTACCCGTTTCCGATGGGCTCGGGCGGAGGTCTTTACGCCTACAACGTTAAAACAAAACAAATTAGAACGATTATCGAGGATCCCAAGGGTAATTTTCGCGATCCGCAAGTTCACTACGATGGCAAGCGAATCCTGTTCTCTTACCTTCCGGCGGGAAAATACCACTATAGTCTCTACGTAATTAACTCGGACGGAACCGGTTTAAAACAACTTACGGGTGTTGGCGAAGACAAGCCCTTAGAATTACCGGCGGGAGTCGAACCTTCGACTTCCAACGAATTTCGAACGTCCGCCGCGCCGCTTGGAAACGCGCGCGACTTTGCTCCGCCGGGTTGGGACGACTACGAACCGACTTGGCTCCCGGACGATTCAATCATTTTCTGCTCGACCAGATCGAAGCGCTACGTCGGCTGTTGGTTGACGCACGTGGGCACGTTGCATCGGCTATATCCCGACGGAACGATTCGCGAATTGTCTTGCAACGTGGAGCAGGACAACAATCCTTGGGTTCTTCCCAACGGGCAGATTATCTATATGCGTTGGGAGTACGTCGATCGATCGCAAGTCGATTACCATCACTTGTGGACGATGGGGCAGGACGGAACCCGACAAATGGTTTTTTATGGCAATTTGAATCCCAGCGTTAGTATGCTCGATCCAAAACCGATTCCGGATTCCGAAGAGGGTAAAATCGTGTGCTCATTCTCGCCCGGTCACGGTTATCCCGAGCATTACGGATACGTAACGGTCGTCGATCCTCGATTGGGACCCGACGATAAATCCGCGGCGACAAACATATCGCGCAGTCCGAAATACGCGGATCCTTGGGCGTTTAGCGAAGAGAGTTTTATGGCGGCGTCCTACGACCGAATTGTGTTGCTCGATCGTCGGGGTCGCGAGGCGACGCTTTATCGGCTTCCCGAGGAAAAGAAGAGCGCCGGATATTGGATCGGCGAACCTCGGCCGCTTGAGCCGCGAGACCGCGAGCCGGTTTTGGTAGATTCGACGAATCCTAAGGAATCGGAAGGGACGATCGCGCTGGCGAACGTGTACCACGGTCGCAAAATGGGGGACGTTAAACCTGGAACGATCAAGAATCTCTTGATTTACGAAACGCTCCCCAAGCCGATCCATTACTCGGGCGGCATGGAGCAGATGAGTTTCTACGGAACGTTTACCCTCGAGCGACTTTTGGGTTCCGTGCCCGTTTCGGAAGAAGGATCCGCCTACTTCCGCGTTCCCGCGAATCGTCCGATCTTCTTCTTGGCGATGGACGAGAAGGGGCATTGCGTTAAGCGCATGCACTCGTTCACCTCGGTGGCGCCCGGCGAGAACCTCTCTTGCGTCGGTTGTCACGAGGAGCGGACCGAAACGGCGGGCGCCGACGAAAAGAACAGGCTTTTACGATTGATGGAGACCTTGCCCGTCGGGATTACTCCGATCGAGGGGGTTCCGGAAGTCTTTAGCTTCACGCGCGATATTCAGCCGATTCTCGACAAGCATTGCTTGGAATGCCACAATCCAGATCGCGAAGAGGGCGGTTTTAACGTTTCGGGGCATTGGACTCCGATGTACACGATCGGCTACGCGCAAATGTCGTGGCTTCAGTTGTTTGGCGATAACCGAAATCGCGCCAAAAGCAATTTCGATCCGTACGAAATCGGAACCGGTTCGAGCAAATTGGTCAAAATGATCGAGGAAAAGCACGGCGGGGTCGAGATGCCCGAGTCCGAACAAAAACTTATTCGAATGTGGATCGACGCCGGGGCCAACTACTGCGGAACTTACGCCGCGGACGCTTCCGGCGGCGTGGGGTACTATTTGGAGAACGAACCTTCCCACAACGAGAAGGATTGGCCTGAAACCAAAGCGATGCAAGAGACGATTTCGAGACGTTGCGACGTCTGTCACACGCCTCTCGACCCATCGAAGAATTTTGGAACGTACACCATTTACGCCGACAATTACAGTCCGCGCAATCCTCGCAACGCCAAAGATACGTTTATCCCGCACGACCTTTCGCAGGCGAACGGGCGGTTCAGTCGATTCGAGATTTTCGATCTTTCCTATCCCGAGCTTTCGAAGGCCGTTCGCGCTCCGTTGAGCGAGTCGGCGGGCGGTTTGGGAACGTGCGAGAAGAAATCTGGCAAGAAGGTGTTCGAAAGTAAGGACGACCCCGATTATAAGACGATTTTAGCCGCGATCGAACGAGGACGAAGATATATAATCGAAGAGGACAATCGCCCCGAGATGTTGGTTCCAAGTCCCAATAACGGCGAGGATTGTCCGAAGAAATACGTCCCGCGCTGGGCGTATCTGCGAGAGATGATTCGCTACGGAATTCTTCCGGTCGACGCGGATCCGAGCGCGAATTACGATCCTTACCAACTGGACGAAGCGTACTGGCGCTCGTTATGGTACAAACCGATCGAATAGCCTTTTCCTTTTGTCCGAGCCTTTTTCGCGCCGTCTCAAAAAAGTTGGGACGGCGCTTTTCTTTTTTAAAAGGCGCGTTAGAATGTCGCTCGTTGGTTGAACGTTTGAAGTAAAGCTCTTTAAAGCGGATTCGAGAATCCGATTCGCTTGTGTTCGGGAAAAGAGCGATGTTTGGAAAGGAGGTTTCGATGGAAACCGTTACAATTACGCCGACCGGCGAGGCGACCGGCGCGATCTACTTTGATAATCTTTCTCCGATTCGCGTCTTTGGAACCGATTCGCTTCGCGGCGCTTTTGGCGAGGAAACGCTACAGCAAGCTCGCAACGCGCGATTATGTCCCGACGTGACGGACGTTGTCTTAACGCCGGACGCTCACATTGGGTTTGGGGCTCCGATCGGTTGCGTTATGGTCTCGCCTTCGACAATTTATCCGGGACCCGTGGGAGTCGACATTAACTGCTCGATGAGTCTTCTACAGTTCGAGTTGCCGGAGGAAGCGCTACAGGGCGAAAAGAGATTTCGTCGGTCGATTATACAGGCGATAGAGAAACGCGTTCCCTCGGGACCGGGAACGAAGAAACTGCCGCTGGCAAGACGTTTTCCCATCGATTTGATCGAGCGCGCTTTGGTCGATGGACCGGTTTCGGACGTCCTCGACGCCATGGAAATTCCAAGGGAGTGGACGGAGCGTTGCGAGGACGCTTTTCGCGTTGGAAGCGACGGGACGACCAATTCGCTAGGCGCTCGTTTGGAAGTTTTGAAATCGCTTTTGGCGGAAAAGAAGGGCGGTCTCAAGAAGAATTACGAGGACAAGCTGAATCAGCTCGGTAGTTTGGGGGGCGGCAATCATTTTGGCGAATGCGAGATCGTTCGCTTGACGGAGCAAGAGAAGAGCGCGCTCGCGGACGAGGACGCTCCGAACGTCTCTCAAACGTTTGGATTGAAGGACGGAAACGTCGCGTTCCTGACGCACTGCGGTTCGCGCGGATTTGGGAATTTGTTGGCGCGAGAGCAGTTCGCGCTCTTGAAGAGAAAGTTTGAGCTTTGGCATATTCCGATTCCGGCGAACGAGCCCGATTTGGTGTACGCGCCTCTTGGAACGCCCGAGGCGAACGATTATATCGACGATATGGTCTTGGCCGCCAATTTCGCGACGATTAATCATTTGCTCATTAACGCGCTCGTTTGGGACGCTTTTCAGGAAATAATTCCCGGAGTCGAGGCGAATCTGGTTTATTACATTAGCCATAATATCGCTCGGCGCGAGGTAATTGACGACAAACCGGTTTGGGTTCATCGCAAGGGCTCGACGCGAGCCTACCCCGCGAACCACTTTAGTTTGAAGGACACGCCTTTCGCCAAAACGGGACATCCGATCCTTTTACCCGGTAATCCGACCCAGGGTTCGTCGGTAATGGTCGCGTTGGAGGGGGCGAAGGAGAGTTGTTATAGCGTGAACCACGGCGCCGGTCGAGCGCTGGGACGTCGCAAGGCGGTTCAGGTTCTCGATCAGAAAACGGTCGACGAGGAATTCAACAACGCCGACATTCTGACGAATTGTCGTTTTTATCCCAAGGACGAGGCGCCCGCCGCTTACAAGGATTTCAACGAGGTCTTGCGGAGCGTGGAGCTTGCCGGCCTTGCTCGGGAAGTGGCGAGACTACAAGCAAGATTTGTGATCAAGGATTCTTCGACTCCCGACGATTGACGATTTGTATTTGAACTTTTCAACGTTAACGGGACCCGACGAGTTCTTCTCGTCGGGTTATTTTTTTATCGACCCTCGCTAGAATTGTTCGCGGCGGATAGGGATTTTCTTTTCTGTTTCATTTAACTCGCCTATTGGAACATTGTTGCGAAGGATTAGCTTTGCCTAATAATAATTTGTGATAAACGAGCGTTGCCCCGCTTTACATTGCGTTAATTAGCGCTAAAATATTGCCGCGCTTGGGCTCGTTTTTAGACGTCGAGCCTGGGAGCGCATTTAGGATTTTATTATGCGCGCTTTTAGGAGTCCGTTTATGAAAACTTATGCTAATGCGAGCGCCCGTAAAGGCTTCACGCTCGTCGAACTTCTCGTTGTTATCGCGATTATCGGTATTTTGATCGGTCTTCTTCTTCCGGCCGTTCAAGCCGCTCGCGAGGCGGCTCGTCGCATGCAGTGCACGAACAACATCAAGCAATTGGCTCTCGCGACGATGAACTACGTCGACGCCAACAAGGACACGCTTCCGCTCGGTCAAGACTGCTTTGGCGCGACCCCCGGCGACGGAGCCACTCGCGGATACGGTTGGCGCGATTTCATTCTCCCGAATATGGAGCAGGGGCAAACTTACCAACTGTTCATGAAGTATTATCCTAGCTATACCGCTTGGGATTGCCCGGCCGATTACAAGAACATTCAAATCACCACGTTCCAGTGCCCGTCCGACGCCGCCTCGAGACGCCTTAACGGCGATTTCGCCCAATCGAGCTACGTCTGCAGCTACGGCGATTATTGCGTAAAGGCCGAAGGTTGGGGTTGGGTCAACGGTTCCGCCGGTCGCACCGACTACTCGCGCGGCGCCCTCCAACCGAAGACTTGGACCGAACTGTCCGCCATCACCGACGGAACCTCCAATACGGTCATCTATTCCGAAGCGTGCGTCGCTCCTTCCGGCTCCACGGGCGTTAAAGGTTGCGTCGCGGTCAATCGCGCGGACGTCTTCGGCGCCGGAACCGGGCACAACACGTGCGAGCTTTCCGGTTTCAATCCGCAAGCTTGCATCAACCTCCGCGCAAGCGGCGACGAATTTATTTCCGGCGTCGAGACCGCCGCTAAGCGCGGTATTCGTTGGGACGACGGTCAGCCGATCTATTCCGCGTTCAATACGATTCTTCCCCCGAACTCGCCGAACTGCCACGTTAGCAACGACGACTATACCGCGATGTTGATCTCCGCCCAATCTTATCACTCCGGCGGTTGCAACGTCGGTATGGTCGACGGCTCGGTTCGTTTCGTTTCCGATACGATCGATTGCGGTAAGCTCGCCGGCGGTCTTTGCAAGCGCTCCGGTCGTTCGAACTTTGGCGTTTGGGGCGCGATGGGATCGCGCGCCGGCGGCGAGACCACGACCAGTATGTAATTTAGTTCGCTTTTTCCCTCCGATTTGCGCGAGGGACAGATTTAGCGTTCGTTGATTTCGGGGCGCTCTTTTGGTTCAAAGGGCGTCCCTTTTCTTTTGCCCAAGATACAAGACGTTAAATAGGCGTTGGTTTTATCAGCCGACTTTTTAGCGTCTGTTTCACTAATTACGAGACAAGAACAATGAAAAAATTTGCCGTTATTTTGTTCGTTTGTTGTCTATCGATCGCGGCCTTGGGTTGCGGCAAGAAGGGACTTAGCGGTTTGAGCGGCGCGAGCGGCGTTCTTACGCTCGACGGTCAACCGGTCGAAGGGGCTTCGATTACCTTATGGCCCGAAGGAGACGGTCGGAGCGCGGGCGCGGTTTCCGACGCCAAAGGCGTTTTTACGTTTCAAACGCTGAACGCGAACGACGGAGTCGCCGACGGAACGTACAAAGTTACCGTTACCAAAATGAGCGTCGAGAACGCGTACAACGACGAAGAAGCGAAAAAGTTTAGCGAAGCGGGCGGTAAAAGCCATAAGCAAGTTTTTGGCGATCGTCCCGAACCGAAGTCGGTCAACGCTCTCCCGCAAAAATACGCGAAGCCCGAAACGTCCGGGTTAACGCTGACGATTTCCGGCGCGTCAAAGGATCTCAAGCTTGAATTGACTTCCAACTGACGCGATTCGTTCAAAATCGCTAAACGATTTTTATTTTTTGGAGCATTTTGGATTCGTCCCCAGATTTAAAGGGGACTTGTCGTTTTTGACGTCTCTAAAAAAAATAACCCGGCGAAATTTTCGTCGGGTTTTCCTTTTTTAACGATAATAGCAGTTTTCTCGTCGATTTTTTCTACAGTTTTTTTAGCCGAGAATCTGGCTATTTCGATGCGTCCATGTCTATGTTGGTCATAAAGATACTCACTCTAACTCTAATAAAGACGCCTGTTGCGACAAATTATTTTTCACCTCTTTACAGAACTAGTTTTAAAACTAGAATTGCGACATTACGGTGAGAGGAAGTCGCGCGACTAGGATAGTTAGGCGATCCTCTACTTGGTTGCAAGTACTTGTAGGAGATTTATATGATGACATTGTCGAGCTCGGAAAAAGGGCTGAAGCGAAACGCGTTCACCCTCGTCGAACTTCTCGTTGTAATCGCGATTATCGGTATTTTGATTGGGCTTCTCCTTCCCGCCGTTCAAGCGGCGCGCGAGGCGGCTCGTCGCATGCAGTGCACGAACAACATCAAGCAATTGGCTCTCGCGACGATGAACTACGTCGACGCCAATAAAGACACTCTTCCTCTCGGTCAGGATTGCTTTGGCGCGGTTCCCGGCACGGGCGCCACGCGCGGGTACGGTTGGCGCGACTTCATCCTTCCGAATATGGAGCAACAACAATCTTACCAGTTGTTCATGAACTATTATCCGAACTATACCGCTTGGGATTGTCCGGCCGATTACAAGAACATCCAAATCACCACGTTCCAGTGCCCGTCCGACGCCGCCTCGCGACGTCTTAACGGCGATTTTGCCCAATCGAGCTACGTCTGCAGTTACGGCGATTACTGCGTGAAGGCCGAGGAATGGGGTTGGGTCAACGGCGGTTCCGGCCGCACCGACTATTCTCGCGGCGCCCTTCAACCGAAGACTTGGACCGAACTGTCCGCCATCACCGACGGAACCTCCAATACGGTCATCTATTCCGAGGCGTGCGTCGCCCCGTCCGATTCCACTGGCGTTAAGGGATGCGTCGCGCTCAACCGCGCGGACGTCTTCGGCGCCGGAACCGGTCACAACACGTGCGAGCTTTCCGGTTTCAATCCGCAAGCTTGCATCAACCTCCGCGGAGTTGGCGACGAATTTATTTCCGGCGTCGAGACCGCCGCTAAGCGCGGTATTCGTTGGGACGACGGTCAGCCGATCTATTCCGCGTTCAATACGATTTTGCCTCCGAACTCGCCCAACTGCCACGTTGGCAACGACGACTACACCGCGATGTTGATCTCCGCTCAATCTTATCACTCCGGCGGTTGCAACGTCGGTATGGTCGACGGTTCGGTTCGGTTCGTTTCCGACACGATCGATTGCGGAACCCTCGCGGGCGGTCTTTGCAAACGTTCGGGACGCTCGAACTTTGGCGTTTGGGGCGCGATGGGATCTCGCGCCGGCGGCGAGACCACGACCAATCTGTAATGCGTTCGCTTTTGTCCTCGGTTTTCGAGATGGACAAGTTTAGCGTTCGTTGATTTCGGGGCGCTCTTTTGGTTCAAAGGGCGTCCCTTTTTTCTAGACTATAATCTACGATGTTCGTACTCGTCGAAACGATTCCGGCGTCGCGAACGTTTTTTCTTAGATTGCGAGATCGGAACAATGAAAAAATTTGCCGTTATTTTGTTCGTTTGTTGTTTGTCCGTCGCGGCTTTGGGTTGCGGTAAAAAGGGGCTTAGCGGTTTGAGCGGCGCGAGCGGCGTTATTACGCTCGACGGTCAACCTGTGGAAGGCGCCTCGATTACCTTGTGGCCAGAAGGAAACGGACGAAGCGCGGGGGCCGTTTCCGACGCTAAAGGCGTTTTTACGTTTCAGACGCTGAACGCGAACGACGGGGTCGCGGACGGGACGTACAAGGTAACCGTTACCAAGATGAGCGTCGAGAACGCGTACAGCGACGAGGAAGCGAAAAAGTTTAGCGAAGCGGGCGGCAAGAGTCATAAGCAAGTTTTTGGCGATCGTCCCGAGCCTAAGTCGGTCAACGCTCTTCCGCAAAAATACGCGAAGCCCGACACGTCCGGGTTAACGCTGACGATTTCCGGCGCGTCGAAGGATCTCAAGCTTGAATTGACTTCCAACTGACGCCACACGTTCAAATCGTCCCAACGACCTTGCCGCGAGCGCCGTCGAATTAGCGACGGCGCTCGCTTTTATTTGCGCGCTCGCCAAGTTTTTTTATTTCGTTCTTTTAACGCGCGCGACGATTTGGTAGAATAACGCGAAACAGTTGCGACTTTCCCCGTTTTTCGCGAGGGTTTGTTCGCAAACGATTTCAATCCCAGACAAGAGGAATCGAAATGACTCGCATTAACCGACGACAATTTATCGGCGCGGGACTCGCCGCGACCGCCGCCTCTTTCTTTCCCGCTCCCGCGCAAATCGTCCGCGGCGCCAACGAGCGAATTCGACTAGGTTCTATCAGCTGCGGCGGGCGCGCCAACGAATTGCTTCCCGGTTTTAAATCGTTTCCGGAAGTCGACATTGTCGCGCTGTGCGATCCCGATTCCGCTCGCGTTGGGGCAACTCAAGAGAAGTATCCCGAAGTGAAAAAAACATTTGTCGACTGCCGCAAATTGCTAGACGACAAAGAAATCGACGCGGTGATCGTCGCGACGTGCGACCATTGGCACTGCCTCGCCGCCGCTTGGGCGATGCAAGCGGAAAAAGACGTCTACGTCGAGAAACCCCTGGCGCACAACATCTACGAGGGAATCCAAGTCGTCAACGCCGCGCGAAAGTACGGTCGGGTCTGTCAGGTCGGCATGCAACAGCGCAGCGATTTGATGCAGGCGGAAATCAAAAAATTCTTGCACGAAGAGAAGCAAATCGGCAAGATTATCAACGCGCGCGTCAATCACTATATGCCTCGAAATCCGATCGGCAAGACCGAGAAACCGCTCGCGCTCCCCGAGACGCTCGACAAGAATATGTGGCTCGGACCGGCCGAAGATTTCGAGTTGTATCGCAATACGCTGCACTACGACTGGCACTGGATGTGGAACACCGGCACGGGCGAGATGGGCAACTGGGGCGTTCACGTCCTTGACGACTGCCGTAACAACGTCCTTCTGGATTGCGTCGAGTTCCCGAAACGACTGATCGCCGGAGGCGTTCGCGCCGCGTACAACGACGACGGCGAGACTCCCAATATCCATTTTGTGTATTTCGATTCCGGCTCGATTCCGGTCGTTTTGGGGGTTTCAACGCTCGCGATGAAAGATTCCAAGTCGGCGGGCGATCACCCCGGTCCCGGCAGCGGGTACGTCGCCTACTGCGAGGGCGGGCGACTCGAAGGACAGCGCGGGCGCGCGAAAGCGTTCGACGCGGACGGAAAATTGATCAAGGAGTTCAAGGGGAACAGCGGGCAACGCGAGCACCAGCGCAACTTTATCGACGCGGTTCTCGCGCGGGATCCGTCGATGCTCCACGCGGAAGTCGCGATCGGGAAAGCGACCAGCGAGTGGTGCAATATGGCGAACATCGCGTTCCGTTGCGGTAAACCAATGTCCGCCGAGCGCGCGGCCGAGGTCGCGAAAGTCGCCGACGGCGCGGAGTCCATTTGGGGCGACGTTCTGAGCAGCGCTCAAAAGACGTTGCAAACGCACGACATTTCAATGATCGATTCCGACGTTATGGTTAGCGACGTCATGGAATTTGACGCCGAGAAACGCGAGTTTGTCGGCGAGGGTTCCGAACTCGCCAACTCGTTTATTAAGCGCAAGTACCGCAACGACGAGTTTACGATGCCGGAAATCGACATTTAATTTTGTCGCCCTCCTTTTAATTGGTTAAAAAAGAAAAGCGCCGTTGTCGACCAACGGCGCTTTTTGTTTTTAAACGCCTCAAAGATTTATTCCCCGCAAGACGTTTTAAGACATTTGATCGACTCTCTTCCCAATCTGACGATTCCCGGGGAATAATCGAAGGGTTCGACGCCAATCCAGCCGTCGAAATTAATATCTTTTAACGCGGTCATTACCCAGTTGAAATTTAGCCGTCCAAAGCCCGGTCCCTGAAGATTGGGATCATTGGCGTGGAACGTGACGAGCTTTGTCTTAGTCGCCGCGTATCTTATCGTGTCCGGAATCGACTGGTATTCGCCGCCGTGCATCGCTTTGCAATCGAGATGTAACGCCACGAGTTTCGGTTCGCCCAACTGTTTGATAAAATCGAGGGTATCGTCGGCATTGACCCAGAAATTGGTTTCGGTTGGCGCCAGCGCCTCTAGAGCTAGGACGACCCCCGTTTTTTCCAACGTCGGCAAGACGTTGGAAACGACTTCCATAGCGTTGGCGAAAGCGCGCTCGCGCGGTTGTCCTTTCGCGACATTTCTTTGCCCCGGCGAACCAAGAACCATATAGACTCCGCCTAGCTCCGCGCAAAAAATTGCCAGTTCCGAGAGGTATTCCGCCGTTCTTTTTCTAACCTCGGCGTCGTCGGTCGTTATATGAAACCCGGACGTCTTCGCGAGTATCCAGTGAAGTCCCGATACGGCGACTCCGTAGTCGCGCGAAAGTTTCCGGATTTGGGAACGAATCGTCTCGTCGACTCGAGACAGAGACATTGTTTCGGACGCGCCGGAAACAAAATCGGGATCGAGCGAGAAGGGCGCGAGCTCCGTTCCGTCGTATCCCCACGACGCGAACGCCTCAAATTGATTCTTTAACGACCACGCTTGAAACATCTCGTTGCAAAGCGCTATTTTCATTGAGCAATTCCTTGTATAAAAAACGCCGAAACCCCGACGCGTTGAAAAACGATCGAGGAATCGGCTCTTTTACTAAACGCCGTCGGACGAATTACTTCGTCAGTTCTTCAAGTTTCAAATAAAGCGCGGCGCCCCAAGACTCGTAGCCGACCGCGTTGGGATGAAGCAGGTCGGGCATAATCTCTTTGGTAAGAACGCCCTCTTTGTTCAGGAAAACTTTGCCAATATCGACGACTTCAACGTTGGGTAGGTCGCGCATATAGAAAGGCGTCCACTCGTTGATCGCGTCAATATTTTCTTGTTGATCGTCGCGGTTGGTGCAAGGGAAGACTTTCAGGACGATAATCTTGATTTCCGGGAAGAGTTCGCGGAGTTTTTTAACGATGCGACGCTGACCTAGCGCAATGTTTTTCGCTTGTCGATCTCGTCCCCAAGTGTTGTTGACGCCGATAAGAAGAACTGCGGCTTTCGGATTGACGTTGGAGAAATCGTAGTTTTCGAGTCTCCAAAGAACGTGTTGCGTTTGATCGCCACCGTGACCGAGGTTGATCGCCTTCTTGTCGCCGTAGTATTTTTGCCAGACGTCGGGACCCGCGCTTTCCCAACCGTGAGTAATGGAGTCGCCGATCATAAGAATGTCGACGTCGCCCTTCTTGAGAATTTCGTTCTTTTCGTCAAATCTCTTCGACCACCACTCGGCGTCGACGGGGGCCGGTTGCGTGTCGACGGAGTTTTCTCCGAGACCGTCGGCGATCATCGGTTCAATCGCTTTCGCCCAAATCTCGTAGCCCTCTTGCGAAGGATGCAAGAAGTCGGGCATAATCTCTTTGGGCAGTTCGCCGTCTTTCGTCAGGAAGAGATCGTTAATGCTGTAAAGCTGGACGTTTTCGACCGCGCCGTTCGCGTAGATAGCTTCCAGACCTTTGTTGATCTCGTTGACCGCTTGGCGCAACGGATCGTCCGCTTTATTGCCGCGCGGGAAGACTTCCAGCAGCAGGATTTTCGTCTCGGGATAGAATCCCTTCAGACGATCGACGATCATCTGAATTCCCTCGACCGTTTGCGCCGGCGTACTGTGCATTTCGCCGTTGTCCTTTTTATGACCGATGTTGTTGGTTCCGATCATCACGACGGTCATTTTGGGAGAGATTTTGTCCATCGGCGAGTTTTCCATGCGCCAGAGGACGTGCCCGGTGCGGTCGCCGCTGATCGCGAAGTTCATCGCTTTCCGTTCCGAGTAGTACTTGTCCCAAACTTCTTTGCCTTTACCTTCCCAGAAATGGGTAATGGAGTCGCCGACCCAGAGAAGATCGACGTCCCCTTGGGCCATTCGCTCCGCTTGTTGCTTGTAGCGATCAATATCGCGGTTTTCAAGAGTCGTGGCGAGATTCTCTTGCGCGAACGACAGGCAAGAGGAGGCCGCGATCAGAAGTCCGAAAACGCCGACGAGATAAGCCGACGGATTCAACATTTTTTTCATAAGTTAACGCCTTTCCAAAAAGCCCCGTCGACTCGGTTCGTCGCCGAAACCGGCGCCGACGCGGTAACTTTAACAAAATTCGCGCGTTGGAACTCGTTCAAGCGCGTTAAATTTTTTGCGGTGAAAGCGAAGTCGCCAAAGTTGTTTCTATTCCTTTGGACGGATCGTTTGAACGGAAATCGACTTGAAATCGATTGGGAAACCGTGAGCTTGAAATAGAATCGGACTAGACTTGACGAGTCCGAAATTCTTTTGACTTTTAAATTTGCTTCGCGACTTGGCTTCAATCCATTCGCGCGAGCCTATTTCGTACGCGAGGACCTTTTCGCCGTCGATCCAATGCTCGACGCTATTTCCTAGGACGACGATTTTTCCTTGCCGAAATTCTCCGTCCGGCTCCGTTTTTTCCGGCGCTGGGAATTCGCCGACGCGCGTCGATTCCTTAGCGGGGAACATATCGAAAAGGGACGCGATTTTGCGGTTGGGAACCTTGCCGTCGTCGACGTTGGCGTCGTCTTGGACTTGGTATTCCGGTCCGATCCAGCCCTTGCCGTTGGGTTGTTCGATCTTGTACTTAACGCCCGAGTTACAGCCGCGCCCATAGCGCCATTCGAAGGTCAGAACGTAGTTGTCGAACGATTCCGCGGTGAGAATATCACCGCCGTTTTCCGGATCGACCAAGCGAAGCGCGCCGGAGTCGACGACCCAACCCTTGGGTTCGTTTCCCGTTTCGTCGACCCAGCCCGTTAAGTCGCGTCCATTAAAGAGATCTCGCGGCTCGGACGCGACAAATTCCAACGGGGCGTCGGAAGGTTTCGTCGTCGTTTCCGAGGAGGCCTCGGTCGAGGAAAGCGATCCGAGGATTTCTTCGAGATCCGAAGATTGTTCGCTTTTGGGAGATTCGTCCAACTCCACGTCCGAAACGAACGTTCCGTCGAGTTTGGGCGAACAGGAGGCGAGAGCCAAAACGAAAGACGCGGCGAACGCGACGACGACCGCGCGGGGGGGACGATTAAACAACATTTTTCGACCTTGATTAAAAGAAAACGGAGCGTTTTGACGCGCTCCGCTTTCGAGAAAGAGCGCGCGAAAGCGCGAGCTCAATCGAACCGTTACAGTTTTTCGCTGCACAGCCAAGCGAACGCCTCTTGAACGCGAACAATTTGTTCGCGACTAACCTTAAAATACTTGGCTTTACCGTCCGCCTTGGGCTCGAACGTAGTGAACCCTTCGTCGTCGACGGTTATTTCGCCGGATTCGGAAAGATCGAAATATCCTCGATCTTGACGCGCCGCGAAAAGAATTGTGGTCAGATCCCAGGTGCACTGTTCGGCGTCGAGGGAGCCCCGATAGTATTTGAACGCTTCTTTGACCGGATGATATTTAACGTACTCGTAGTCGTTTTTCATCATATCGCCGGTCATATGGATTTCGCGCCCCACTTCGAATCCGGACGCGAAAATCGGCGTGGGCCATTCGGCGAAAACCTTTTGCGCCGAAGGAACGTCTTTGATAACGTTGTATTCTTTCTGACGTTCAACGTAGTTGCCCGCCATCGCGACTAGATACTTTACTTTCTTAGCGGCGAGTTCTCGACCGTTTAACGGGGAGTAATCGTCGCCCGGGGTATCGAGCAGTCGCGCGAGATTCGTCGAGAAACCGACTTGAGCGATAACGACCGATCCGTCTTCTTGCGACGCGAGGGTCTTGCGGAGAAGTTCGACGGAGTCGTAATATTGCGTCTTGTCGTTGGCTAGATCGAAGAACGGGAACATTAAATCGCCGTTCTCGTCTTTAGCTTCCAAGGTTTGACGCAAGAATTTGCCGTCGAACGTTTCGCAACCGCTATCTTTGACCGCGCCGATCGGAACGTTGGGATTGTCGTAGAACGCGTCGATTAGTTGGCAATAAGGAGCCGCGTATTTGTTATCTTTGGTGAGCGTAATCGCGAGGAAGTCGATCTCTCCTCGTTTTTCAAGATTGTTTAGCATCGCCAACGCGAACACGTCGTCGATGTCGTTGCCCATATCCGTGTCGTAAATAATTTTGACCGGATCCTTGCCCAACGCGGGGGAAGCGATCGACGCGAGACCGCAAACCGCGATCGCGCAGAGGAATAAACCGATGAGTCTCTTTTGCAAGGCGATTCTCCTATGGCGAGCGCCGAGCGCCTCGCGCGCTCGACGCGGATGAAACGGGTGTTAAATAGAGTGTATCGAAAACTAATCAAAAAATCCAGCGATTGGGATTATTTTTATAAAAATCAACCGTCTCGACGCTTGAAACCTCCGCCTCTTTTTTCGCCGCCGAATTTCGAACCTCCCCCAAACCCCGGCTTTTTCCCTTTGTTGAAACCCTTGCCGAATTCATTTTTGCGCGACGAAAACCCTTGTTTCCCAGAACTTTTTCGCGAGTCGTCGCTTTGAAAACGCCCGCTTTTTTCGTCGCTCTTTGAGTCGCGCCGGAAGGTTCCGTCAACAAATCGCTCGTTTCTTTTTGAGGAGCGATCAAATTTTTCAAATCGTTCGAACTTTCGTTTTGGACGAGTTTCGCTCGCGAACGAGTCGCCGCGTTCATCGCGCGAGAATTCGCGATTCCTATCGTTTTTTACTCCTCGACGGAAATTGGCCTTGCCCTCGTCCGAGCGCCGAGCGAATCCGTCGCGGGGACGCGCGTCGTTTTCGAATTCTCCGAATCTTCTTTTTGGGCGCGCGAAATCGTCGCGTTCAAAGTTTCGCGGACGTTGTTTGGCGTTTTGCGGTCTATTTTCCTCTCGCGGCGTTTCTACGCGATTCCAACGCTTTTCAATAGGATCCCATTCCCGAGAACGAACTCGCGGGCGCTCGGAACCAAACTCCCTTGCGCCGGCCCGATATCCTCCGTTCGAACCGGATATTTCGCGACCGACGCGTTTTTCCGAGAACCGACGGGCCTCGCGCTCTCTTTCGCGCGCTTCTTCTTGCTCCCGACTTTCGCGCTCGCTTTCTCGAACGAAACGCTTAACGCGCGAAGTGCGACGAAGCGCCGACTCTCGCGTTGTGTAGGGGGAAATAAGGCAATCTTCGTCGTTTCCGATTAAATCTTCCCGTCCGGCGGTCTTCAATGCGGCTTTGACGTCGTGGTAAAACGCGGGGTTATAGTAAAGCAACAGAGCGCGTTGCAACGCTCGTTCCCTAAGTCCCCTCGGAACGTAAAGCTTCTCGCCGGAAATAGGATCGATTCCCGTAAAATAGGCGCACGTCGCGAGTTGAAATGGCGCCGGAATAAAGTCCTGCACCTGTTCGGGACGAACGCCGTGCTTTTTAAGGTAGACCGCGACTTCCACCATCGATTGAATTGTGCAACCGGGAAATCCCGCGATCAGGTAAGGCACAATATACTGTTCTTTGCCAACTCGTTTTGACGTTTCCAAGAACAGGTCGCAGAAACGCTCGTAGTCCGCGATGGGCGGTTTATTCATTAATCGGAGAACGTAATCGTCCACGTGCTCCGGGGCTGTTTTTAAATGTCCGCCGGTGTGATGCGCGGCGAGTTCCTCGACGAATTCCGGGGAGTAATTGGCCAAATCCGTTCGTACGCCGGAAGCGATTAATACTTTTTTTACCCCCTCGACCGCGCGCGCTTTTTTAAGTAGCGCAATGTATTTTGAGTGATCAACGTCAAGATTCGGACAGATCGTCGGGCAAAGGCAGGAGACGCGCGAACACTTTTTACAGATCTCTTTGTTTTTGCCGCCCGTGCCGTACATATTCGCCGTGGGGGCGTTTAGGTCGTCGATAACTCGCGCGCCGCCCGATTCGGCGACGAGAGATTTGATTTCCGATACGATAGAGTCCTCGCTTCGGCATTGAACGAACTTTCCTTGATGCGCGGCGATGGCGCAGAAAGAGCATCCTCCGTAACAACCGCGGTGCGTTACGACCGACGAGCGAGTAACTTCGGAGGCGGGAATTGTTTCGTCGTACGACGGGTGGGCCTTGCGCGTATAAGGCAAGGCGTAAACGGCGTCCATTTCTTCGGGCGAAAGGGGTAGGGCGGGCGGATTGACCACAACCGCTTCCTCGCCGTGCTCCTGGACAAGCGTCTTGGCGCAGTAGGGATTAAGATTGGCGAAGGCGATTTTCGTCATTTCGACAAAAAACTGTCGCGAGCGCCTTGCCTCTTCCGCCTGTTTCGCCAATTGAGGGTCGTCTTTGCGCTTGGCCATTTTCGCGAGTTGCTCGGGATCTCCGCTTTCCTCGACTTCCTCGTAACTTGGTAGATAAGCGATTGTTTCCGATTCTTCGGGAAGGTCTTCCGACTTGCCCAATCGATACGCGGAACCTCTGACGTCGCGAATTGATTTTATCGGTTCTCCCGCCGCGAGACGACGCATCGTCTCAAGCATGGGGCGCTCGCCCATTCCGTAGATTAAAAGATCGCACTTGGAATCGAAAACGATCGAACGTCGAACTTTTTCGCTCCAATAGTCGTAGTGCGCGATGCGGCGCAAGCTAGCCTCGACTCCTCCCGCGATAATTGGAACTCCCGGGAACGCCTCGCGCGCGCGTTGGCAATAAACCAACGTGGCGCGATCCGGGCGCCGACCGATCTTTCCGCCGGGCGAGTAGGCGTCGTTATTGCGGATTTTTCGATTGGCGGTGTAATGGTTGATCATCGAGTCCATATTTCCCGCGCTTACGCAAAACGCGAGTTTTGGACGTCCAAATTTGCGAAAATCGTCGACGGAATCCCACGCCGGTTGGCTCAAAATCGCCACTTTGAATCCGTCTTTTTCCAAAACGCGCGCCAAGAGACCGTTCGCGAAACTTGGAGAGTCCACGTAAGCGTCGCCGGTAACAAAAACGACGTCGACTTCGTCCCAGCCGCGAGCGGCGACTTCGTCCGGCGTCAACGGAAGGGGATCGGGCGTTTGAAGTTGCGGACGCGACGAGCGATTGGGATCGTCGAAAAGCGCGGGGATTTGGGACGTTTCTGGCATTTTTATTCGTCGTTTCTAATAGAGCTATCGCGTTTCCTTGCGAATCGTTGACCCGTTCCCGTTGTCGAACCGTTCGACGCGGAGCCCGGTCTTTGGTCTGGCGCGACGAACCCAAGCGCGAGCGTCTCGAACGCGCCAACGTCGCGATTCCTATTGTCTCACAATGCGACTTTTTATCAAGACAGAGATAATAAATCGAACCATAAAGTCGCGAAACAAGGACTTCCTTCGCCGCGCTAAGAAGTTGCGAGAAAACGTCGACCGGGACGCGCGTCCGTTTCGCTGGGAGCCCTACGTTCAGTGCGGCGACCCTGAAAGACGCGACGCGAACGAGTTGATAATCGAACGCGGCTCAAAGAGCGGCGTCGCGGCAAAACGCTCGCTAAACGAATTTCTTTATGCGAGAGGGCGCCTAGGGCGTTGTTATCGACTCCCCCGGAAAGTAAGTCGGACGTCGCGCCGCCAGTCGACTTTTGCGATTGTACCGATCGCGTTTTTTCTTATCAAGGGGCGTTGTCGTTTTTCGCTCCGATTTAGAGATAAAAATAAAAAGACTCGATCTCGTTGGCGCGGAGATCGAGTCCAAATAGATTTTTATCTGATTTCGCGAATCAATAGGTTGGCGCGGACGGCTTTCGCGCCGTTTTAGTCGAGTTGGAACCATAGGGGCGCTGAGTCGCGCCGTTGGATTTCGCGGCGGGCGCCAACTCCCGCGAAACGTTTGGCGACGCGGTTTGGTTTTGAGTCGTCGTTTTTTGATAACGTTGTGTCGACGCCGCTTGCGCCGAGTTTTGGCCGCGTTCGGCGTAAGCGCCCGAGGTCGAAGCCTTTTGCGGCGCTTGCGAGTTCGCGGCCTTTTTGGGCGCGGTTTTAGCCGCCCAAGCGAGGTATTCCTCTTCCGTGAGCGCGCGGCCGTTGTTGTTCGCGAATTTTTGCGCCGACTCCAAGTTGCTTTCCGCCGCTTCTAACGATTGTTCGGCGACGTTTTCAACCATTTGACGTTTTGCGCGATCCATCTGTTCGGTCGCGAGCGCGATCTTTTTGACGCTCTCTTCGCCCGAGCGTTGAGGAACCACGATAATGACGGGCCGAAGGTCGCACGCCAACGTCAACTTCTTTTTCTTAGGCGAAATAGAAGAAGAATTCGGGTCGGGTATTTCCACGACGATCGTGTACGCCTTGTATTTGCTCCGTCCGTCCTCGCCGTCAACGAGGGAGCCTCCGTACTTCTTCATAATGTTCGCGACTTGCGGATTCAACTCGGTGTGGCCGTCGGGCTGAAGAGTTCCGTACTGATCGAAACTCCCAATCGTGACAAAGCTGCAGTCTCGATCGTGAAATTCCCAAGCCTCGACGCCCTCGTTCCTCAACGCTTCGCAAAGCGCCGCGGCGCGAAGGCCGGCGTATTGTAAGCGCGTTTCCAAGTCTCCGAACGCCTCGCTACTCTTCTTCATACTAGAGTCGCCGGAAAACGTGGCGATGCGAACGGTGTACGTCTTTTTGTTGTTAAGTAGGCTGAACTTGCTATCGGAATTCAATTTAGCGATAAAGGGATCCACAACCCCTTTGTGATTGAAAAATTCCGGAGGAAGAAGGGGGTTGGGAACGGGAATAGCGCCTCCCAAAGGTCCGTACCCAGCGTATTGGGGATCCGTTTTTGCCGAAATCTTAAAGCGCTCGATCGCAGATTGACTTTGCGGATCGTCTTTTAAAGACTTTGGATTCATTTTGCGGATTTTGTCGAGCGTTTTTTGCAATTCCAAGTCTTCCCCCGTGGGAAAACCGCCAACGAGCACGGCGTATTCGACCGCGCGGGAGGTCTGATAATGGAATTTCTTACTCTTTCCAAATTGGGCCGCCAAGGCGTCCATTTCGGCGCGATCGGGATCGTACTTGAAGACGAAGGCGGGCAATTTATAAGCTGCTCGCAACTCGTACGTAAGGCGTTTTGCTTGATACGCGGCGGAATCGCCGGAAAACTTCTTCGCCATAACGAACCAGTTGCCGTCCGATTCTTTCAGGGGATAGTCTTTCTTGAGATCCGCCTCGACTTTAGTCGCTTTTCCCCCTTGGTTAGTTTTTTGGGCGAACGCGGAGCGCTCGAGACAGAAAGTCGCCGCGAACAGCGCAAAACACGCGACCGCGACGCGCTTGTTAAAACGGAATAGGCGCATTCGTTTCCCCGTTGTTCTCTAGCTTGCGATACAAAAAAAGTTGGGTAAAATCGACGGCGTTCGGTTCCACCGTAGAACCAGCCTTTATTCTTGTATCGGACGCAAGGCCTGTTCTCTTTAATGTGGATTTGTTGGAAACAATGATTTTAACGATTTTGACGATCTAGGCTCGATCATCATGTTTCGTCCATTGACCATTGGATCCTTGTCGCTCGGAGTTCCCCTGATTCAAGCTCCGCTTTCGGGGTATTCCGACGCTCCGATGA
>JAFRXD010000037.1 GCA_017441605.1 Thermoguttaceae bacterium
CGCTGAGCCTGGCGGGGGAGAGAATGTATTAGTTATTGTTGTTCGTTATTAGTTTGCCTAATATCGAGCGCTAGGAGACGTTTTTTCTAACTAATGCGCTCGTATAAAGTTGCGCAAACACGCTACCGAACATAATAAACATTATCGGAAGTTGTTGCGGCCCCCTGAAAACCGCTCCCCGACCGTGCGAGCCGCCGAACGCGGCTCGCGTTTTATCCCCGCTCGCGCTTGTCGTCCGCGCTCTGAAGAAACGCCTCGATCTTCTCTAATAGCGGCGCGAAGTGGAACGGCTTGGCGACGAACTCGCCCTCTTTGAACGACGCCGTGAATTTGGCCTCGCCGATCGCCATGATTGGAGAGTCTTCCAGATTTCCGTCGCGAGCGAATTCGTCGAGCGCGACTCGAGGCGCCGAGGGAACCGCGTCGACGTCGAGCACGACCAAATCCGGTTTTTGTTCGCGAGCTATTTCGGCGCCGCGTCGCGGGACCGACGCGGTGAGCGCGCGCACGCCTCGTCGCTCCAGCGCGATCGACAAAACGTCTCGCGTTTCTTCCGATTCGTCGACGATAAGAACCGTCTTTCGATTAAGCGCGCGGCTATTGGCGCGTTTGGAGCGCGTTTGCGGAATAAGAAGAGCGTCCATTGAGCGCCTCTCGCGTTAGGTCAATCAAATGCGGATCGTCGACGAACGAGACGATACCCCGAGCGAGTCTAGCGATTTCTTTCTCCGGAGGCAAGCGATCTTTTCGGCGCGGGGACAGTTGCCGCCGAGTTTTTAGAAATTGATCTTTTCTGGCGGGATTTCCGCCAATGCCGCCCTTCTCTTGCGTTTCCCTTTTCCCAAACCGGCTCTCGCGAGAACGGCGACCATTATTGCCGAAGCCCCGGCGTCCAGTAAGATTCTGGATATCTCGTTTGACGTCGCGCCGGTGGTAAAAACGTCGTCGACGAGAAGAATTCTCTTGTCCTTAAAGACGCTCGGGCGTTTTCCCAAATTTTTCTTGATATATTTCCTTATGCCTTTTTCAAGAGGCTTGAACGTTTTGCTCGTCCAAGGAAACAGCGCGCGCGTATAGCGCAATGTTTGTTCGAGCGCTCTCTTCAAAATCCGTCGCCTCAAAGAGTCCGGCTCCAGAATTTCAAACGCGTCGCGAACGTTGGCGACCCGATCTTCCATCGCGACCGACGCTTGCGTTACGGTCGCGCGAGAGCGCTTCAAATACTTGGAATAGCGAGGAACTCGCAACTCGCGCGACAAGCGTTTGGCGACGATCTCCGGCGCGTTGATCCCGCCGCGAGCGAACGAGCGCCGCCAGTTCATCGGAACCGCGACGACGCAATCGGGACGAAAGGCTTCCAACTGGTCTTGGCGGCGTTTGCGGTAAAGAATTCCCATCGCGTCGGCGAGCGCGAAACTGCGATCCCGTTTCATCTTCAATACGACCGAGCGCGCGACTCCGCGATAGAATTGCAATGGGCTTATCGCGTCGAAATAGAACTCGCGATCCCCGGCGGCGTTGCAAAAACAACCGAGAGAACGGTCGCGAACGACGCGTCCGCAACGAGCGCAAAACGTTGCCGAATCGGTCGACAACTCCTCTTGGCAGCGCGGACAAATCCGCGTTTCCAAAGGTTGGTCGATTAAAAGAATCGCCCCGCGCGGACTGATCGTCGGTTCGCCGCATACTAGGCAAGCGCTCGGAAAGAAGAACTCGACGAGATAGTCTAGCGGTCGGAGAATCGCTAAGACGACCTTCTTAAACTTCGAGAACTTTCCCGCGTCCATTGGCGCTCTTCCGACCTTGCTTGCGATCCCTGATTCTTGACGAAACGATTCGATTTAATCGGCGGGAAGGGCGCGAGATTCGCCGAATCTCCGTCGCTATCGTTCTCGCCGAAACGTGCCCCCGATTATAACCGCGAGACGTCCGGAAAAAAGACCGTCGCCGAAAACCTCTTTGGTTCGGAATCAATGTTGGGGGCGACAATTTGGCGATGGACGTCTCGGGCGCGTCGTTTTTTCGCTCCGACTCCACCGCCGTTATACACAAAAAAACCGTTAAAAACCGTCTTTTCGTTCCCAAAATAAACAAGGCGTCAAAAATGGGGTCTATTGTAATAAACGTCAAATCGGTTATAATAAACCGAGTTTGAAGGTTGCGATTCGCCGTCAATGGGTCGTTCCCGCTTTCGCTCGGCTTAGACCGGCGTTGACGGGGCTCGCGATTTGCGCAAACGCCCGTTTTGAGAGAATAGTCAACTACATATTTGAGCGTTGCGTCGGCTTTTGGTCGCGTTTCCGTTTCCCGATGAAACGAGCCCGTCGACCGTGTCGACCGACGTTGGTTTGTCGGTTTTTTAGCGCTCGATCGCGGTTTTGGTCGAGCGAGCGCTCGAAAATCAAGGACGTTCCTTAGAGTCGGGATTAACGACTCGGAAAGGTTGAAGGTATATGAGTAACGGTTTCGATTTAACCCAATACGGAATCGCCGTTGGCAACGTTTTTCGCAATCCGTCCCCCGCGAAGCTCTATGAAGACGCGATCACCTACGAGAAGGCGTCGATCACCTCCGCCGGAGCTCTGATGAACTCCTCCGGGAAGAAAACCGGTCGTAGCCCTAAAGACAAGCGCATCGTCGATAATCCGGAGAGCTCCAACGACATTTGGTGGGGCGATATCAATATCAAGATGCCCGACTCCTCCTTCCTGCAAAACCGCGCTCGCGCCATCGATTATCTGAACACGCGCGATCACCTCTACGTCATCGACGCTTACGCCGGTTGGGATCCCGAGAACCGCATTAAGGTTCGCATTATCTGCGCTCGCGCCTACCACGCGCTCTTTATGCACAATATGCTCATCCGTCCGACCGCCGAGGAGCTCGCCAACTTTGGCGAACCCGACTTTGTCGTCTTCAACGCCGGGCAATTCGTCGCCGACCCCACCACCCCGTCCCTTACCTCCAATACGAGCGTCAACCTCTCCTTCGAGCGTCGCGAGTTCGTCATACTCGGCACCGAGTACGCCGGCGAGATGAAGAAGGGTATCTTCACGATTATGAACTACCTGATGCCGAAGAAGGGCTTCCTCTCGATGCACTGCTCGGCGAACGAGGGCGTCGACGGCGACACTTGCTTGTTCTTCGGTCTTTCCGGAACCGGCAAAACCACTCTCTCCACCGAGCCCAGCCGCAAGCTCATCGGCGACGACGAGCACTACTGGACCGACAAGGGCGTCGTCAACA
>JAFRXD010000038.1 GCA_017441605.1 Thermoguttaceae bacterium
CCCGGGGGGACTCGTCGAACCTCGGGAAAACAAGGCTCAAATCAACGCGCGACCGCTTTTTCAACCACATTCTAATCTAAAAGATTTAGAGCCGTTAGTCTTCTCATCGGCGCCAGTCGTTCGATTCTTTACTCTCGAACGCGCCGACTCGGTAAAAATCGGGTCGATACTATTTTTATATTTTTTCGTAGAAAATAATAAATTCCTATTGACAAAAAACAAAAAAAGACGATAATGGTATTCAGAATCAATGAAGCGAGCGAGAGCTCGCAAGGCAAAACAAAACGAAAGGAATGCAAAGATGTTTAATTTGAATCCCGTGTACGAAGAAATCGAAAGTTTCGCCAAGGAATCCGGGCGCTCGGAGGATTGGACGGACGACCAGAAACGTTTCTTTGAAGACGCGTTTTGGCGGATCGTCGAGAAGTGGAACGGGGTCTGTGATGAGGAATGGGCGTCCTCCGTTTTCTGGGCGACGCTCGATAACGACGACGATCTTGATTGGTCGTTCGACGATGAAGATTGGCGACGTCGCGAACGAGCGCGAACGCTCAAGCTTCCGTTGGTTTGGGGGCACATTGAATACATCCCAAACCCTTGTGACGAGGAGGACGAAGACAAAAACGACGAATGATCGCGACGAGCGGATCGACGACGCCGGCGCGGGAACGGGCGCGAACCCCTTCCCGCGCTTTCCCTTTTGCTTTACGAGGAGACTCAAAAATGCCCAAGTGGTACAAGCTAGCCAAACAAGTTATCAAAGTGATCGCGCGCTACAACGCGCGCGGCGTTCCTCTCGAAGACGTTTACTTCCATATCGATACGGACGCGCGACGGATCCACATATCGACGGAACCGGCGGAACCTCCGTTTGGCGACTCGCTCGCGACGATCGATCCCGCCGGTCTCCTGACCGAGGCGGACGCTCGCTCGCTGTTCGTGCAGGATTTCGTAGCCGAATCGCTACTCGATTCAAATCTCCCTCTCGAATACGACGTCGACGAGGAGGAGGCGGAGAAATTCGACGTGTTGGACGAAGAGCTCGACGACGACATTCTGCGACTCGGAGGGGACGACGACGATGACGACGAGTGAACCGAAACGCGGGCGCGGTCGTCCGCGAAAAGATGGAAACGCCGTCCAACTTGGAATCGAGGTTTCAGCCGCGACATATCGCGACATAGAGACGTTCGCTTCGTTGCTCGGCAAGACGAAACGAGAGGTCGTCGAGGTCGCGATCGCGACGTACAAAGACGCGTTAAAGAGCGCTCTTGAAGGGAAGGAGTAGAGACGGAGGCGAGCGACGAAGCGCGACGTTTCGTCGTTCGTTTCGTTCGATTCCCTGAAACGTCGCGAGATCGAACCAAAACGCGAGAAAACCCCGTTTCCGAGAAACGCCCAAAAACGCCCCTCACAGCGCGGAAATTTCAAATCCGAGTCGACACAGCCTCCTAGCGTCGATCGACGCGCTAGCGGGCTCTAAGAGCCCTTCGCGGGGCTTCGTCGTCCAACGTCGCCGCGATCAAGTCGGCGCCGACCCAAAAGAGGGGCGCGGCGCCTATTGTCGGGGGGTGTTTCTTGTTTCTCTTTTCGCTCTTGTTTCTTTTCTTTTATATATTTTCTTTTCTTTGTTCTCCCTTTTCTCTTAGTTCTTATGGGGGGATTCAACCAGTATAAACTTTAATTTAAGAGCATAAAGCTAAATATCTTTAACAAAAAACAAACGCAACGAACCGGAACAGTACCCCCGCGCGCGCGAGACTCGACGCGACGATCGCGCCTTACCCGCCGACGCGAGGAAAAATCGACCAACGCGCGAAAGACGATTTTTTCGAGCCGAAAAGCGGCGTTTTTTCTCGAATTTCGTGGCTCGCGAAAAAATTTCTCTCGCGAAGTCCAAAACGTCGCGACCCCGTAAAAACGCGGGCGAACCGAAAGACGAAGGCAAGGAAGCGCGCGCGAGGCGCGACTTTTTTTCGAGAAAATCCCGACGTCCTCATTGCGCTCTCGATTTGATCGTACAATGGCGCCGAGAGGAGAACACAGCCTATGACGAACCAACGCAAAACAGAGCGCGACTCCAACGCGCTTTATCTTCGCGCCTTGGAGGCTCGCGAGCAGTACGCGAGCGACGAAACGAACGTCGTTCCGATCTCTTTGTTCTTGATCGCGTTTAAAAGGTTTTGGACGATCGCGCAAATCGAGCGACGCGCTCGATTCAAAGACGCGACGCGCTACTTCGACGAGTTCGCGAAGCGTTGCGCCGAGTTGGAGGAGGACGACGACGCCGAAGGCGTTTGGCGTCTCTTTGAGAACGGCGTCGCGCTCGTGGACCACTACGACCGAGCGAGACGAGCGCGGACGACGCCGCCGAGCGAAACGATCGACGAGCTGATCGCGCAGGGCGTTTCGCGGCGTCAAATCGCGATCATCTACGGATTCTATCTCCAGAACGGCGAGCCGGACGTCGACGCGGTGGAGCGTCGCGACCCGTGGAAGGCGCCGGATCCGGAGCCGGAAGAGGAGCCGCCGATCGAGGACGCCGCCGAGCTCGCGAGATTGGCGGTCGACGCGCTCGCGAGGATCGGCGACGGCGAGGGGGAGCCGGTCGACGCGGCGACGCTCGCGGAGCTTTCCGAGCTGTTGCCAGAACCTGTCGAGCCGGAACCGGAAGCGGCGCCGACGCCCGAGGAAACCGACGCGAAGATCGAGCGCGAGATCCTCGACGGAGTTCCGGCGAGACAAATCGCGGCGCGATACGGCGTCGACGTCGAGGCGATCAAGGAGCGAGCGGACGCGCTGAACGTCAAAGCGAGCGAGATCGCGGAGGAGTTGCCCCCGAGACTCGTTCAGGCGATCGAGGCGAAGCGCGAGGAGCTTACCGAAGGCAAGACGTACCGCCAAATCGCTCGCGCCGTGAGTAGCGCGGAGCGGCGCGTAACGGAAGCGGAAGTTAAGCGCGTCCTCGGGGCGCGATAAGAACGAGGGGAGGCGGCGCGATGGGACGACTCGAAAAAGATCCGACGCGCCCGGCGTCGCCGATCCGCTCGCTGGCGTCGCCCGACGAGGCGATTTTGGCGACTCCGACGGCGGAGGAGGTCGCGGACGCGAAGAGGCGCCGACAATCGCGCTCGTTGTCGGCGAAGCGCGCGCCGAAACCGTCCGAGGAGCCGAAGCGCGGTCGAGGGCGTCCGAAGGGCTCGACGATCAAGAACGGGGCGCGACGTCCGAGGAAGCGGCGAGCGATCCCGGCGACGGCGGATCCGGAAGCGACTTGGAAGCCGCCGGAGTTCGAGACGGAACCGCGCAAGCAATACCGGAATTGCGACAAGATCAGCGAAAAGCAACTCGACGACGCGCTCGATCGCGTCGTAATGGGCGAGCGGATCGCGACGATCGCCGAGGAGCTCGGCGTCGGCGTCAAATCGCTCGCGTTGAGAATGCGCAAGCGTTGCGGAATGATCTATATGAAGGCTTGGCAAAACAGCGTTCAATACGACTGTTTGCGAGCCGAGATCGTGCTAAAACGCGCGTTAAAGGGATTGATCGCCGACGAGGGCGACGGCGCGAAATGGGGCTCGCTCGCGCTCAAAGTCCTCGAATACCGAGCGAAGGCTCTCGGATACGGCGCGGTCAATCCGGCGGATCAAACGATCCGCGTCGCGGGATTGAGTCAAGAGGACGTTTTCGACCAGATCGCGAGTTTGATATGATCGAGATATTCGACGAGGCGATAGCGGGCGCCGAGGGACGACGGACGCGACCGGCGCCGACGACGAACGCGGCGCGAACGCGTTTCTTGCAACGACTCGCGGGAAGGCTCAAAGAGAAGTATCCGGACGAGGCGAGCCGCGAGCGAGCGCTAAAACGGTTCCTCAATCGCGAGGACGTCGCCAAATTCCTCGAAGATCTTGAAAACGTCGCCTATTTCAATTTCACGCCGCGCCCCGACGATCCGGCGAATTTCGATCAACAGGCTTCGTTTTGCTTTAATCGCGACTCGGTATCGTTCTTGATCGGCGGGAACGCGGCGGGAACGACCGAGGCGGCGGCGTACAAGACCGCGCTGTTCGTGCTTCATCAGCAGGAGGCGCCTAGACCCGACACGCCGTTTTGGATCTTGTCGAACACGTACCAGCAGACGTGCGCGACGTGCTGGCAAGAAAAGTTGCTCGGGCACGGGCATATCCCCGAAAGCGAGATCGATTTCGACCGGATTACGTGGATCAGTCGCGGCAAGGGATGGGCGGAGAGCGTCCCATTAAAGCCTTGGCGTCCCGGCGCGAAAAACAACTGGCGTCTCGAATTTAAGAGCTACGGACAAGGGCGACAAGCGTTGCAGGCTCGTTCGATCGGCGGCTTCTGGTTTAGCGAGCAATTCCCCGCCGACGTCTTCTTAGAAGTGCTTCGCGGTTGCCGCGAGTATATGTTTCCGGGAGGTCAATTCTGCGAGTTTACGCCGATCGATCCGGTTCTGTGCGTTTGGGTCGAGAAAATAATGCAGGATCCGCCGCAAGGGTGGAAGTTCTATCGTTGCAACACCCAAAAGAACCGCCAAAACCTCGCCGACGGTTGGTTCGAGCAATTTTTCGCGAGCGTCTCCGACGAGATGATTCAGACGCGTATGACGGGCGCGTTGGCGACGTTCGAGGGCGCGATCTATCCGTCGTTCAATCCCGCCGTCCACGTCGTCGAAACGGTCGACTTTCCGGACGGCGTTTTCTATTTCCGAGCGATCGATTGGGGCGCGAGCGAAGAGCACCCGTTCGTGTGCTTGTGGGGATACGTGGACGGCGAAGGCAACTGGACGATCTACGACGAATACTGGTCGACGGATCAAACGAGGCTTCTATCGGATCATATCGAGGAGATCGAAACGCGCTCGCGAGAATGGGGGTACCCCGCGAACTATGGACGAAATCCAATGTACGGGGCTCTTTTCGCGGACCCGTCGCGTCCCGACAATATCGCGGCGTTCAGCGCGGCGGGAGTGTGGATCGAGCCCGCGAACAACGACGTCTATCGAGGGATCGAGGCGGTGCGCGTCGCGCTAAAGGTGAATCCGGCGACGCGCCGCCCCGGTCTCCGCATTCTCAAAACGTGCGCTCACTTGATCGACGAGATGAGAACGTACCGTTGGCGAAGGTCGCGAAGGGCGGAGTCGGCTAACTTGCTCAATCCGTCGGTCGCGGCTCCGGCGCCGCTCAAACGCGACGACGATACGGTCGACGCGTTGCGCTATATGATTTACAGCTACAACTGCCGCCGAGGGCTCGGGGAACCGGGCGAGGCGAAGCGAGGGAGTCGAGATTATGGCACGTGGAAGAGCGCCGTATGGGGCGGCTCGCGACGTCGAGCCGACGGAGAAAACGATTCTAGCGATATTGCGCGGGAACTCCGGAACCTATATTAAGTGCCGCCAACTCGCGAGGAAGTTAAAGGCGGATCCCGCCGTTGTGTGGAATCGGCTTCACTCGCTAATTAAGCGGGGTTTGGTCGACTACAAGACGCTCGACGAGATCGACCGCAAGCGACCGGACAAGTACTACTTCGCCTGCGAGACGGACGACTGGACGCCGCCGGAATACTAAGGAGCGAGACAATGCGAGGCTGGGGAGCTCTCAAAAACCTATTTCAACGCCTTTGGAAGGCTGGAATCGACGCGATCCGACCGAACGGCGGACGGGTCGAGACGCCGACCGACTCGCCGCTATCGAGCGACCGGACGCGAACGGAGGCGGATTGGGGCGCGGTAAAACGACGAATCGCGGACGCGGAGCGAATCGCTCGCGAGCGCGAGGAGGATTGGAAACGACTCGAGGAGCAACTCCGCGAGGAGGACGAGCGGCGCGAGCGCCGAGATCGATGGGGGACGGCGCCGACGGTGAGCGACGGCGAGGGGCTTCGCCCCCAACCTTCGCCGGGCAGTTACGGCGGCGCCGTTCCTCGGCAACAAGTCAAACACGACGCGAACTATTGGCTCGTCTCGGGCGAGTTTCAACTGATCAACAACAGCGACAACGTTTACGCGATCGCCTACGACGTTAATAAGAACTGCCTTTACGTGCAGTACAAGCATTGGGCGCCGCCGATGCAGTTCGGCGCGCAAAACGGACCGGGACCGATCTACGAGTACAAGAACGTTTCGATCGCGGAAGCGCGAGCGCTCTATCGCGCAAAGGACGTCGGCGCTTGGCTGTGGGACAACGTAAGGCGGCGCGGGACGTGGAGCGGGCACAAAAAGCCGTATCGTCTCGTCGCGATCTCTCGGGGATACTTGCCCCGAAAAGCGACGTATTGGATCGACGGTCGCGAATGGTTCATTAGGCGGCAAATGTGGGGATCGGACGGACGAGCGGTCTACTCGCAACTCCCGAACGCTCCCGCGCCTCCGATGGGGTACGACGGTCAGCCGGATCGTTCCGACTGGAAGCCGTATCGCGGTCGTCCAAACAACGGTCGTCCGAACGACGGGCGCCCCTACAGAGGAAGGTGATCAATGAGCAAAAGCAAGCAAAACGGAAACGTTGTCGAGATTACGGGGAATCCGGGAGAGGAAGTCGTTTTGACGCGAGGCGGGGCTTCGCTCGTCGTCAAAATCGGGAGCGACGATCTCTTCCCGGACTTCCTCGCCGCGCTGGTCGAGGCGATCGAGCGGTTCCCCTTCGCCGTCGCGACGGCGGCGGAACGAGTCTTTCACAACGAGCGAAACGCGAGGGAGAACCTGCGCGAGACGCTCGCGGAAATACGCGACGCGCTTTTCGAGGAGCGCGGCGCGAAACGGGAAACGAGCGAGGGCGGATCGGAGCCGCTCGAGTCGGCGCCGACCGCTTCGAGCGAGTGATCGCTATACGCCGTCCTTCTCCTCGGGACGGATCGCCGCGCGGATCGCTTCCCGTCTCCAATCCGCGCGGCGCATTTTTATAGACAGGAGGTTCGAGATGATCAAGAGAATCGTTTTACTTTTCGCGCTGTGCGCCTCGTCGGCGCTCGCGAGCGAAGGCGGCAACGTCCGCGTCGAGTCGAGGATCGGATTTGATCCGGAAACGGTCGTTTACGACCGCGAGGGAAACGTCGTCGAGGCGTTTTTCGAGGTCGGCGGCTACAAGTTCGAGCGCGCGCTTCCGACCCTTGGCGACGCTTACGACGCGGCTTGTCGCGTCGAGGTTCCCGGGGCGCGAGGATCGGGAACGTTCGTGGGGGTCTCAAAGGGAAAGTGCGTCGTTGTTACGAACTTTCACGTCGTCGGGAAATCGGCGACGGTTTCGACGTTGCAATTCCTAGGAACGGGGGATCGGATCAATATCCGAGGATCGATTGTCGCTCGTTGGTACAACGCGCCCAACCTTTGGGACTTCGCGATGATCGAGGTCGAGCCAGCAGATATGGCAAAGACGGGCGCGAAATATATCCCGCCGGGAGGCTCGGATTGTCGCCCAGCCGTCAATAGCTATATCGTCTCGGCGGGGGCGCCAAAGGGTCGTTTCGTGCAAGCGTGGCGCGGGAAAGTGATCGACTACTACAACGGATCGACTTGTCTATTCGAGCCGGGACCGGTTCCGGGACAAAGCGGCTCGGCGATCGTCTCGGAGATCGACGGGCAATATTGGGTTACCGGCATTCTAACGTGGTTGATCGGGACGGAAGGCGCGGACGACTCAAAGGGCGGAGCGATCCCGATCTCCAAACTGTACGAAGCGGCGCGAGGCAAGAAAACCGCGTCGGAAGTCGGGGCTCCCTCCCCGATCCCGCCGGACGCCAAAGAATGCGCCGACGTTTCCGATCCGCTGGAAGTCGCGCAAAAGAGCGACGCGCCTTTTGTGTTCGAGTTCACAATGGCAAATTGCGAGCCGTGCAGGAAAGCGGAAAAGGACGTCGAGGCGATACGCGCGAACGGAATCGCCGTTTACGTTTTAAACGTTACGACGTCGAAGGACTCGGAGCGACGCGCCGACGAGTTGCGCGTCGCGTCGTTCCCGACGTTCATTGTGTTTAACGCGGACGGCAAGGAAGTTAAGCGGTTCGTCGGGGCGGACGTCTCGGCGCGAGTAATCGAGGCGGCGCAGGGCGCCCTTCCCGACGTCGCGCCGGAACCGATCGACGAGGAGCCGATCGAGAACTTGCCCCTAACGAACGAGTTGGCTCGGGAGATGTTCGACGCGGGCGACTTCCGGAACCGCGCCGCCGTGGAACAGCCGGGGGACGGCGATTTCTTCGACGAGTCCGACGCGCGTTGGCGCAATCGGAACCGCGACCGACCGGAACCGGAGCCGGAGCGACCGGCGCCGACGACCCCCGCGCCTTCGTCGCCCCCTCAAATCGACGAAACGAGGCTCGGAGATCGGATCGCCGGGCTTCTCGGCGGACGGCTCAAAGACGGGATCGCCGACGCGCTCGGCAACGAGATCAACGGAACCGTCGACGAGCTCGAAAGACGCTTCGACAAAAAGATCGAGGACAAGATCGGAACGCTCGGCGACAAGATCCTAGCGAAATACAACGCGATCAAGTGGCGGCTCTTTTGGTGGTTTATCGCGTCGGTGATCGTCTCGGTTTTCTTCGCGGAAGTCGTCAAGTCGATCGTCGCTTGGCTCTGGAATTGGACGCGCTCGAAGTTCCGGACGCTCGTTAATTTGGAAGCGCGACGTATCGCGGAGAAAGCGACGAAGATCGCGGCGCGGACCGGCGGCGACGCGATCGCCGATATTGACGCGGGGCTCGACGACTCGCTAGATCGGAGCGAAGCGGCGAAATGACGAGCGGGCGCAAAGGAATCAAAGGGCTCAAAGGGCGCGGGAAACCGCGCCCCGTTTCCGCGTTCTTTGAGGGAAACGAGTACAAGTGGAACGGTCGTTTCAACGGGTTCGTTCGTTTTATACGGACGGCGAGTGGTCGAATCGTCCCGATTACGCTGACGGAGGCGAAACAAAAGGCGGCTCGGCGCGTCCAAACTAACGAAAACGAACAAGCCGCGCAAATGATCGGAGCCGACGTCGCGAGGGAAAGGCGAAACGAAACGCCGCTTGGAACTTACGACGACGTTGTTCACGTTCCGATTAAAGGGCGCCGACTGGATATTTGGGCGAACTCGCGAAAGAATCTCGACGCGCTCGTCGAAGAGTTCAAACCGGCTCGATTTAAGTTGACCGCGATCATCTTCGCGCTCGTCAACTTCAAAATCGACGTTTGGAAAGCGTATTGGCGAGCGCCGCTCGGCGTTATCAATATGCTGAATCGCGAACTATTGCGGGCGCAAAAGATGTTCGGGACAGTCGGCTATTTTAAAAAAACTCTGCCAGGAGACAAAGATTTAGGAGAAAATGATTACGCCTCTTATAACGGCGCCGATGGAACCGTTAGGATCAGAGTGAAACTTGACGAGGAATCGCTTGCGGATAAAATTCGTTTCGCATATAATCAATATCTGTTCTCGACGCGCGCTCCGGAACACGTCTTTCGACACGAAATAGGACACGCCGTTTACGAGCTTGCCAGTCGAAAGAACAGGGAGCTCTTCCGTGAACGAGAAAACCAACTGCGAGAACTATTATATCGTTATCGAACGGATCGCAAGTTACGAGACGCTTGCCTTGTTTCTAATTATGGTTCAGAATCCACGAGAGAGTTTTTCGCCGAATGTTTCGCGTCGGTAATGAACGGCGACCAAAATCCGCTCGCGATTAAGGCGGTGAATCTTTTTAAGGAGTTGGTGGAATGACGACGGGCGAACCCGCTTTGAAGAAATTGCTCGCGATGTGCTTAGAAAAATCCCTTTGGGTTGAAGCGGGATCTCGCGGGAACTTTATGCCGTATATCCCCGACCATTGTTTTACGTCCGAAGAAATAACGCGTATAAAACACCACGACGATATTTGCTTGCGCGACCAAGGGGAACACGTAATCGCGAACTTCCTCCCCGACGGCGAGCGCCCCGAGGGCGTTCCCGACTACGAGGAGACGCTAAGACGCGCCAAAAGGAGCGAAGATGACCCGAAGCGAACTTAAAGAGCGATTGGAGCTCGTCAAAACCGCGCTCGTGTGCGTCGCGCTGGTCGCGGTGATCGCGTCGAGTTGCGATAG
>JAFRXD010000006.1 GCA_017441605.1 Thermoguttaceae bacterium
AAAACGACGCTCGACCTCCTCGGACAGAAGAAGCAAAACGGCGGTTTGAAGGGCTCTATCGCGCATCGCGGGGACGGGGGCGCCGTCCCCGCGATGCGCGATAGAGCCCTTCAAACCGCCGTTTTGCTTCTTCTGTCCGAGGAGGTCGAGCGTCGTTTTGAACCGTGCTGTTTCTCTTATCGTCTCGGGGTCGATTTCTCGCGCGCAATAGAGGCGATTTCCGAGTTTCGCGACGAAGGGCGCCAGTGGGCGATTCGTATGAAAATCGAAAGCCTTTGCGAGTCGATTCCGCGAGATTCGTTGTTCGGAGCGCTCGAGGAGTCCGGCGTTCCGCGAGCGCTGATTCCCCTCTTTAAGACTTGGCTCGCGACTCCCGTCGTCGAGCCAAACGGCGAGATTGTTCGCGCGGAACGCGGCTTTCCGCAAGGACTTCCTATTTCTTCGCTCCTAGCGAACCTCTATTTAACTTTCCTAGATCGCGCCGCCGTCGCCGAAGAGCTGAAATACGTTCGTTACGACGACGAAATGGTCGTTTGTTGTCGCGAGCGCGAAGATCTCGAGGAGGCGGAGTCGTTCTTGAAAAATCGCCTTGCCGCGCTTGGGCTGAGTTTCGATGAATCGCGAACCCGAAAATCGAGTTTCGAAACGGGGTTCGATTTTCTCAACGCGACTTTTAAGGGACGAGCGGCGATCGCGCGTTCCGAGCCCGATTGTTCCGGACGCGATTTCAAACCGCCCCGCTCCCGCTCGCGACTCGCCTCCCTCGCGACCCCGACCGTTTTAACGAAAACGTTGTATCTTCAACGACAAGGTTCCACCCTTGCCAGAAAGGGGCGCGCTTTTGTCGTTCGATACGGAACCGAGACCCTGTTGGAACTCCCCCTTATCGACGTCGATCAGATTTACGTCTTTGGAAACGTCCAATTGACGACTCAGGCGACCGCGCTCTGTTTGGAAAACGATATTCCCGTCAATCTGTTTTCGCAGCGAGGAAAATATTACGGCGTAATTCGCGCCCCGTTGCGTTCCGCTTGGGCGATCAAAAGCGCTCAGGTGCGTTTTCGCGAGGATCCCGAAATTCGGCTCGCGTTCGCTAAAAAAATAGTCGCGGCAAAAATTCGAAACGCGAGAGCTTTGATTTTGCGCTTCGGACGAAATCATCCTTCCGACGCGGACGAAGTTGCCGAACCGTTGCGCCGGATGAAAACCGACCTTGCCGTCCTAAACAAAGCGACCTCGTTGACCCAATTGTTGGGCGTCGAGGGAATGGCGGCGAAATCCTATTTCGAGGCTTTTGCTCGTTGCGTTAGGAATCCCGCCTTTGCTTTTGGAGGGAGATCGAGGCGTCCCCCGGTCGACCCGATCAATAGTATGTTGAGTTTCGCCTATTCGTTGGTTCTCTACCGTATCGACGCCAATATGGCGGCGCGAGGGATCGACTCGACGATTGGACTTATGCACGAAAGCCGAGGTTACTCGGCGCTCGCTTACGACCTGCTAGAGGAATTTCGACAACCGCTCGCGGACGCTTTGGTTCTCAAATGCGTTAATGACAAACTTGTGGCTCCGACCGATTTTTATTACGCCGAGGGCGACCCCCAGCCCTGTTTCCTAAAAGACGAAAGCCGAGGCAAATTCTTGCGCGCGTTCGAAACGAAGTTGGACGACGAGCGCTCCCATCCCGATTCATCGGTTCCCGCGGATTGGCGACGAGTTATCGATCTCCAAGTTTGTCGATTGCGCAGATTCTTTGAGGGCGAAATCGACGTTTACGAGCCCTTGGAGGTTCGGTAAACGGATGGAACGATACTGGTTGATCTGTTACGACGTCTCCGATCCAAAACGATTGAGGAAAGTCGCGAAAGTAATGCAAAATTTTGGACTTCGCGTTCAAAAAAGCATTTTCGAATGCTGGCTTTCGGATTCCAGACTGAACGAGCTCCGGTACGGCGTCGATCAAATCATAGACGACCGCGAGGACGACGTGAGATACTATTCGCTCTGCGATTCCTGTAGAAAGCTTACCGTTTCCAAAACAAAAACGGTTCTCAGAAACAGAGAGAATTGCTATATCGTTTAAGTGGATTATAACGATTATAAGTTTAAAATTTGCGGATTGCGCAATGTTGTCTAGCGGTCGCTAGCGATGCTTGAAATATAAGGAGTTAGAGTATCAATCTTACCTATTTTAAAGTCGTTTTTGGGCTCTTGACGAAGGCTAGCGAAAAGCGTATTATAAACGTCTGTGAAGGTTGCAATTGGAAGGTGTGCTCCTCCACTGTGCCCCGCTTAGTGAGGGGATTGAAACAAGAAACCGCTTGATATAAAGGTTTATTCATTTTTCCTCCGTACCTCCACTGTGCCCCGCTTAGTGAGGGGATTGAAACTTGGGTAGAGGGCGCGACTTGTTGGTACTTCCAGCTCGCGACCTCCACTGTGCCCCGCTTAGTGAGGGGATTGAAACTCGGGAGATAGCAATCCCCCTTTTTCCAGATTTCCAACCTCCACTGTGCCCCGCTTAGTGAGGGGATTGAAACAG
>JAFRXD010000039.1 GCA_017441605.1 Thermoguttaceae bacterium
GAGTTCCGAGTTCGTCGCGAGTGGTTGGAGAGCGGGAAAGGCGAGATGTTCGAGCCCGAGCCCGAGCCGGTGGACGCTCGCGGCGTTCAGCGCGAGTTCGTATTGAAATGCTTCAAGGCGTTGCCGGAGGACGCGCAAGATCTGATGTTGGACGCGTTGCGCGACTACGTAAAGGGGCGCGGCGAGCCTCGAAGACTCGGCACGATCAATATTCGAGAGAATAGGGGGAACGTTACTCAAAACAACCGGTGAGCTCTGATATAATAACGCTCGGGGGCTAGAAAGGCGCAAAATGAGCGTTATTTATTTGAGCGGCGAACTCGCCGCGTTGGAAATTGGGAACGTTGTCGTTCAGTACGCGAAACGACCGAGCCGGTTCTTCAATGGCAGGGAGTACTTTTGGGATAAGAATGCCAACGAGTTTAGACGATGGGCTCGGAATCGGCGCGGCGGGTTATTCTTCACTAGGATTATCGAAGAGCCGGAACAAGTCGCGCAAGACCTTGGGAACGCCGCCGAGGTAAACAAACAGGCCGCGCAAGACCTTGGAAACGCCGCCGATGGCAAACGAACGCAAAGTAGACACAGGAACCATTTGAGCAAAGAGGAAATCGAGCTCATTATGAAGAACAACGAAAAAGAGCTCGCGCCGATCCTCGCGAAAATGGGAAGGACGATCCTTCCCGACGCGATTTACGGCGGGCATTTTTCCGTTAGAAAGGGAGACCTCGATCAGCACGGCGAGATAATCAGAAGTCTTCCAGACAAAGACGTTGCCCTAGCCAATATGACGATCGACTTGTACGCGCTCAACGACAAAGGCAACTGGATAATAATCCAGAGGAGGATCTACGACGATAACGGAGTTGCGATCCAAGACTTCGACTACACGCACCAAGATACTAAGGGAACGCACTTGTTCCCTCATATTCACGTTTGGATCAACGGAAAGCGAATCGGTTTAATACTGAAATATAGGAAGAAATAACCAATGTACGAGAGCAAAGGCGACGTCTGGCTAAAAAAACACAATATCCCCGATGAGGCAATCGAGCCGTTTCGAGGTCCTGGGGGGTTGCGCAAAGTCAAGACGATAGAGGACGTCAAACTCTTGCTCGCTTTCGGGTGGGAGTTTGAAGTAGGTTTTCGCGGGAAAGATTATTTCATTACCCCATGTTCCGATTACGCGATTATGAACTACGACACGTGCTTCTACGACACCGAAGACCTCGACGACTTCGGCGAGAACGCTCGGATCGGCGAGAACGGCGAGTTCTACCTGAAAGACGTTATCGACGAATTGGAGTTTTGAGCAAAAGAAACGGCGTCGAGCCTTCGCGAGACTCGGCGCCGTTGTCTTTCGCGATATTGAACTAATTCACAATGTCAAACCTTGTTCGGCGTAAAGTTTTTCGTAATAACTCTTCGCCGTTTCAACGTTGGCTTTTACGACGTTAAACGCCGCTTCCACGATCGCGTCGAGTTTCGCCCTTGGAGGCAAGCCGAATAGTTCGCGATACCATTTTAACGTCTCTCGTCGCTCTCTTTCCGAGCAGTCGGCAAGTTGGCTTTTGTAATGCTCTTCGACTTTGCGTTTGATCTCGTCCCAATCGATCTCGTCGAGAAAACCGACGAGCCGTTTCGGCGCGGACGCGAGAAACTCGCGCTCTTCCGGCGTTATTCTTCCGGTGTGAACGTATCTGTTGCGAAGCGAGTTGAAACGCCAAGCCCATTCGAGGAACGGGCGCGACATTTTTTTGCTGTTTCTAAGAATAGTCGCCCCGAGAGTCTCGCGCGCAACGGAGCCGGACGGATCGGTTACCTTGCGGCTTCTCTTTGGATCGATCGAGCCGATCGCGCCTTGTAAATGCTTTTCTAGCTCCTCGAACGTCGCGATTTGATCAAAGTCCTTCCCCGTTCCGACCGTCGCGAGCTTTTCGGCTTGCGCGATAACGTCCTCTATCCCGTCCGGATACGTCGGGGGGTTGTCTCCTGCGCTTTTATTGTCGTTGTGTATCTCTTGTTTCCTATCGGAGTTTAAACTTTCGAGCGGGTATTTGGATCGAACGAAATTGACCAACGGAGAATCGCTAACGCTCAAACGATCCAATTTTCGACCAAAGGACGCGTCGTTTAGATTGCTCGGTCCGCTCGCGCCGAGATCGCGGTAAAACAGAGTCTGGTCGAGATCCGGATCTCGGAAGTCTCCGCCGGTTAGCTCGGCGTCGAGTAGGTTCGCGAGGTATGTAGCGTAGAACTTTCGGCGAGGATCGTTCTTGTAGAGCGGTTCGCTGGATTTTTCCGCGTCGTCTCCGACGCCCTGCGCGGCGATTTCTCGCGGAGGATCGGACGGCTCGGGCTCTTTCGCGCCCTTCTTCGTCGCCTTGTCGAGACTAGTAAAGAACGTCCCGCCGTATTTGTTGCGCGCCCAACGCCCGTACTCTTTGGTCTTGTCGTTCCAGACGTATTCGACGCCGTTGACGACTTTGCTAGGACGCTTCTCGTAGCGGACGACAAAAGTCCCAATTCCAATAGCGGCAAGTTCGCCGCGCGTTCGTGTCAAGTCCATTTCCCTCCGCCTTTCTCGCGCCCGTCCCTTCCGTATTCTAACGCGCCAACGCGGGATAGCAAGGCGACGCGCTAGCTCTATCAAAAAATTTTTCTTGCGGTTTGACCGGCGTATCACTCGGTATTTTACCCCATTTAAGGGAAAACGCAACAGTAAGCGCGACTATTTTTCCCTAAAAAGAGTAAAAATCTATTGACATTTTACCCCAATAGAGTATTATTAGATCGTGGCGCGAAGAGCGATACGTTTCGCCCTGATCTCGCGGCGCCTTCAAACCCTTAGATAGGAATGAAAAAATGAGCAACGAGAAGCAAGTTCGCGGCAAGGCGTTTCTAGCGCTCTTAGCCGCCGCGACGGACTACCAAGAGAACGAGACGCCGATAGCTCGCGATTATCGCTGGAACGTCGCGAAAGTGGTCGAGGCTCTCGATTTCGAGTGCGACGACGCGGAGCGGGACAAGTTCGAGCAAATCGCGGCGGACGCGGCTCGCGGCGATTGGGGTAGCGGCGACTATATGTTCCTTGAAATATGGATTGAGGATCTGTTAAAGCGGGTCGAAATTCCCGCGAAATACGAACCTGCGGCGTTGGAAATACTCGAGCGCGCCGAATCGATCCTCGCGGATTAGAGACAACAATAACCAACTTGGAGACGGAACAATGGCTTGTAAGAACGAAACCGAACGAATGGAAGATCTCGCGCTGATCGACGACTCGGAGTTTGTTTTGCCGGACTGGATTTACGACGAATCGGGAGCGGACGACGAGGACGCGATCGTCCTTCTCGACGACTGATCGAAACGACCTAGGGCGCCGACGAGATCGGCGCCCGCCTTTGGAGGACGGACTAATGGAACCTTTTTCTTTCGCCGGATTTGAGAAACCGCGCGAGCTAGCGTTCGACTGGAACGTTTCAACGGAAGAGTATCGAGCGGACGAGCGGCTGAACTTCCACAAGTTGCTCGACTTCCGTCGCGATCCGCGAGCGTTCCGCGACGGGTATTTCGAGAACAAAGAGGAAACCGACGCAATGCGCTTCGGGACCGCACTGCACGCGCTGATCTTGCGCGGGCGAGAGGCGTTCGACGCCGAGATCGCGGCGTTCGATCCCCCGGTCAACCCCAAGACAGGCGAGCCCTTCGGCGCGGCGACGAACGCGTTTAAAGAGGCTCGCGCGGCGTTCGAGAGCGCGAACGTCGGCAAGACGCTCATAACAAAAGCGGAGCGCGACCTGATCGAGAAAATGCGCGACGAAGCCAACTTCCACCCGGTCGCGCCTCGCGTGCTGGGTCGCGCCGATTGGGCGAGAAGCGAGGTTCCAGTTCGCGGCGAGATCAACCTAGCGGACGGAACGACCTACCCGGTTAAAGGAATGATCGATCGATACTCCGAAAACGGTCTGATCGAACTGAAGACGACGGCGCAGTTCGACGACGGCACGGGTCGCGACAAGTTCCGCTACACTATTTACGACTACAAGTACTTGGTGCAGTTAGCGTTCTACCACTGCATCCTGACGGACTGCTACGGGGCGCCCTTCGTGCCAGCTTGGATCGTCGCGTTTGAGAAGAACCCCCCGAACCGCGTTGCCGTCTACGCAATATCCGCGCAAGTGATAACCGACGCCCGAGTTGTCGCAAAAGAGTGGGTTAAGAGCTACAAGGAATCGCTAGAAAACAACTCGTACCCCTCGCGATACGATCTAATTCAAACCATTTCCGAATACAAAGCCGAACGAGAC
>JAFRXD010000040.1 GCA_017441605.1 Thermoguttaceae bacterium
ACACAACAATAATAATACCACCAATAACACCAATAACAACCACGGCTGGATCGGTCCGTGGTCGCGCAGCGCGGTCGGGGGCATCTCGATCGACGCGGATCGGATCGTTCGCTCGGCCTCTCAGCAAGAGCTGAGCGCGGTCTCGTCGCAACTTCTTTCGAGCTTGGAAGCGATTCCGTCGGATCTTTCGAGCGCGAGCTCGGAGCGCAAGATTTCGTTGCGCCGTTTGAGCGAATTGGTCGCGAATTGCGAGGCGAACGGGGAAACGATTCCGGACGCGGCGCGGTTTTTGGGCGGCATGACGTCGATCGAGTACGTGGTCGCGGATCCGGAGCAACAGGATCTGTACCTTGTTGGATCGGCGGAGCCTTGGACGGTCGACGAATCGGGTTTGGTCGTTGGAACCGAGTCTGGCAAGCCGGTTTTGCAACTCGAAGATTTGGCGGTCGCGCTTCGCTCGGCGGCTAGCGACAAAAAAGAATTGATTTCCTGCTCGATCGATCCGACTCAAGAGGCGATCGTCCGACTGGCGGCGCGCGACGCGATCGACAGCGAAGAGCTGAACGTCGAGGCGATGGGGAACATGACGGTAACGCTGACGGGCGTTCCGGCGACGAGCCGCATGGCGAGCGCTTTGGTGGCGGCGGACTATCGCATGAAGCGCGTTAGCCTCGGATTCGACGAAGCCTCGATCAAGAATTTCCCGAGCTACTTCGGCTTGGTCAAGCGCGCGGCTTCCTCCTACGGTCAGCGCTTCTGGATGGAGCCGAAATACAACGCGCTTTATCGCGACGAGAACGCGCTGGTTTGGAAGGTTTCGGAGTCCTCGGTCGAGGTTTTGACGGAGCGCGAATACTTCTCCGCGAACGGAACGCGAACGGCTTCGGAAAAGAACGATCCGGCCGCTACGAAATTCGCGTCGAACATGACGAAGCGCTTCGCGGAATTGGCGAAAGCGGAGCCGGTGTTCGCGGACGCGAAGAACTGCATGGACGCGGCGCTGGTCGCGGCGCTGATTTACGGCCAGAAGCTCGAAGAGAAGTCGGGGTGCGATCTGTCCGGGTTGCTGAACGTCGCGACTCCGGAGTACGTCGCTCCGGCGGCGGTTCAGAGCGATTCGATCGTTCGCAAGAGCGCGAAGAGCGTCGCCTCTGTCACGGGCGGGATTTTGATCAATCCTTGGAAGACGATCGCGGACAACCAGGTCGACGCGAGCCTTAGCGAGTACGTCGTCAAGTTCGAGAGCGACTCGTTCTACGCCGACTGAGATTAGTTTGGAGCGCGGAATTTCTCCCGGGGAATTCCGCGCTTTTTGCGATCGTAGTCTTTAACAGAAAGCGTCTCCGCCGTGAAAAATTTGACGCCTTCGGAATTTCGAGATATTCTCGACGAGCTCAAAATCGTCCATCGGAAGAGTTCGGACAATTCCTTTTCCTTGGTATTGCGAGCGGACGAGGATTTCGACGAGGACGTCACGGTAACGTTCTCGATCGAGGAACGCCGGATTCAGTTCTGGGGAATTTCTCCGGGCTACGGCGAGTGCATGTCTCGCTTTGATCGCATGGAGTTTTGCAACGCTTGGAATATCGAGCATTGCCTCCCGAAGGCTTTTGTCGACGGCGACGAGGATTTCGTGGTCGAATGGACGGTTTTCGACGACGAGGAGGTATCTCGGGAGTATCTAACCGAGAATTTCGTAAGACTCGGTCTGTCGGCGATATGGTCCTTTTTTAAAGAGCTTCGCGCCTCTTCTTCCACGTTATAACGAGGGCTTCGCTCCGGGCTTCGCTCGGCGAAAGCGCCGCGGCGCGCGTCGTTTGAACGCGCGCTTTTTTTGTTTTTAGCAGGTTCGCGTCGGCGCGGCGCGGTCGACGAATTGGAGATATTATGTCGGAGAAATTGTACGATATCGGTATGGTCGGGGTAGCGGTGATGGGTCGCAACTTGGCGCTCAATATGATCGACCACGGGTTCGACGTCGCGCTTTTCGACGCGTCGCGGGACTACACCGACAGTTTTATGTCGACGGAAGAGGCGAAATCGAAGGGCGACAAGTTGGTCGCGACCTATTCGCTGAAGGAGTTCGTCTCGAAATTGAAGACGCCGCGCCGGATTATGATGATGATAAAATCGGTCGACCCGGTTCCGGCGCTCGACGTGGCGCTCTATCCGGACAAGGCGCCGGTCGATTCGGTGATAAGCCAATTGATTCCTCTTTTAGACAAAGGGGACTTGCTGATCGACGGGGGCAACACGCATTTCACGGACACGGAGCGGCGAACCAAATATTTGTCGAAACTCGGATTCAACTTCATCGGGACGGGGGTTTCCGGAGGCGAGGAGGGCGCGCGCAAGGGCCCGAGCCTCATGCCGGGCGGGTCTCCGGAATCTTGGCCAATCGTTAAGCCGATTTTGCAGGCGATATCGGCGAAAGTCGGCGCGAACGGGGACGTTCCGTGCTGCGATTGGATCGGGGAGCGCGGGGCGGGGCACTACGTCAAGATGTTGCACAACGGGATCGAGTACGGGGACATGCAGTTGATCTGCGACGCGTACTGGATTTTGAAGAACGCGCTTGGCGCGACGAACCAAGAGCTTTGCGAGATTTTTGGGGCGTGGAACAAGACGGAGTTGAACAGCTACTTGATCGAGATAACGCGGGACATTTTCACGGTCGAGGATCCGGAGACGGGCGAGCCGCTGATCGACAAGATACTCGACTCCGCCGGGGCGAAGGGGACCGGGAAATGGACGAGCCAGTTGGCGCTCGATCTCGGGGTTCCGAGCTCGCTGGTAACGGAGGCGGTGTACGCGCGTTGCATTTCGGCGATGAAGGGGGCGCGGGCGCGCGCGAGCGAGGTCTTGACCGGGGCGCAAGGGGCGAAATTCCAAGGGGATCGGGAGGCGTTTGTCGAGAAGGTTCGGCGAGCGCTCTACGCCGCGAAGATATGCGCTTACGCGCAGGGGTTCGTTCAGTTGCGCGAGGCGGCGAAGGAGTACGACTGGAATTTGAATTTGGGTCGCATCGCGCTGCTCTGGCGCGGCGGGTGCATTATTCGCGCGGTCTTTCTCGAGAGGATTAAGGACGCGTTCGACGCCGACCCGAATTTGGAGAATTTGCTGCTCGACCCGTATTTTAAGAGCGCGGTCGAGAGCGCCGAGCCCGCGCTTCGCGAGGTCGTCAAAACGGCGGTCGAGTTGGGAATTCCGGTTCCGGGTTTCGCGACGGCGCTGACGTATTTCGACTCGTATCGTTCGGAGCGATTGCCGGCGAATTTGATTCAAGCGCAGCGCGACTACTTCGGGGCGCACACGTATCGCCGGGTCGACAAGCCGGACGGAGGGTCTTTCCACACGGACTGGCTGAAGGCGAAGAAATAGCGCGTCGCTGGCGCCGGGGAAAGAGCGGGGCTTTCAATGACCGGATCGAGCGCGATTTTGGACGCGTTGGCGCGAAGCGCGCGCGCGAGCGAGTCGGCGGGTCGTTGGGACGAGGCGGCGCGTCTCTGGGAGCGCGCGGCGGAGCGGGGTCTGGTGCGATTTCGCCAGGCGACGGAGTCTCGGGACGCGAGCGCGATCGAGTCGTTTCGGGAGCGGACGATCGGGGCGGTGTTGCGCTTGGTCGAGGCTCGGGGCAAAACGCGCGAGACGGGCAAAGCGCTCTCGGCGCTTTCGGATCCTCGGTTTCGGTGTCTTTTTCCTCGGGACGACGCGCGCCCGTCGCTGGCTCGAATCGGGGCGCTGACGCGCGCGGGTCGGTACGAGGAGGCTTGCGAGGCTTGCGAGGCGTTGTCGCGCCGCAAGCCGGAGAAGAGGGCGTTTCTTCTTTATTATCGAGCGCGTTGCGCCGCGCTTCGCTCGCGGGACGTCGCGGACGCGACGGAGCGGGTGGCGTTTCTCGAGACGCGCTTGCGCCCAATTCTCGCGGAACTTAGGGCTCTCAAAGGGGTTCCGGGGATCGCGGAGCGGGAGGCGGCGATTTTGAAACTGCCGAGCGAGTTCGGCTCTTTACCGAGCGCGTCGGACGGTCGTCTGATCGACGAGGACGTGAAAGAGCTTTTGGCGAGCCAGTACGAGCTGGAGGCGAATCTTCGGGTGGTGGTCGATCGGACGATGAGTCGCCGCCCATCGAAACGCGCGGGTCGTTTCAATTGGATCGTTCGGGAGTCGCTGAACGAGTTGGGGGAGACGAATCCGGTCGTCTACAACGCGTTTTTCCGAGACGGATGTTCTCGGGTTCGGCGAGAGAACCCGGATACGTTCGAGCGAATGCGGCTTTGGGAGCTGTTTTACAAACGCGAGCTCCGCTTCGACGACATTAAAAAGAGCGCGAAAATCAGGCGCCGAACGCTTAAACGGTTTTCGGTCGAAGTCGATTGGTACGAATTGGCGGATCGTTTTTTGGCTGAGAACGGTTGGAGCGACGAGGGAGGGACGTTCGATTTCGACACGTTCGCTTGGGTCAAAGAGACGCTGCTGACCGACTTGCGGGATTTTGTCGTGGCGTTTTGGACCCCGGCGCCGGGGGGAGCTCCGGACTCTTGCTTCCAGGGCGCTTTCGACTCGTTCGGCTCGGCGGCGGAATGGAAGTCTTTTTTCGACGCGAACATTCGCGCGTTGAGGAACGATCTCGCGCACGCGAACGCGGACAAGATCTCGCGGGAGGCTCGGGATCGGTTTCGTTCGGCTTGCGAGCTGATCTATCGGGCTCGTCGTCGGGGTTAGAGAAGGCGAAAAGGCGCTAAAAAAATAGATTTTTTGTTGCGCGAGGTCGATCGAGGCTTTATAATTTCGGCGATCGGTCTCCGATCCGGGGCGCGCGAGGGACGATTCTAGCGCCGAGGAACACAACGACAGAAGACGGAACCCATACATGAGCGGCAATTTCGGCGGGGCGCGCATATCGACCGCTTTACAGATGCTTTTTTGGAATTCGCCGGAACGCGAGGACTTGCCCGCGACGTCGATCGGGATGAAGATCGGTGTCGTGGACGCGAGCGGACGCGGTTTTTTTGGCAAAGACGATCTGTCGAACGCCGATTCGAAGACGCTCGTTTTGTCGTCCTCGCGAGGGACGCGCTTTTCCGTTCCGCTCGAGGAGATCAAAAACCTCGGCATTTTTGACGAGAACGATTCGGAGGCGGTTTTTAGTTTCTTCAAAGAGAACGTCCCGTTGGCTTGTCGGGTATCTTTCGTTCTCGACGGAGGGACGTCGTTCGTCGGTCGTTTCGATCCGAACAATTCTTACAAGGGGCTTCTGTGCGCGATAACGGAAGAGGGGAAGCCCGCGCTGGCTCCGGCGGGGTCAATCGAGTCGTTCGCGCTCGATCGTCGCAAGGAGCAACCGCGAAGCGATTTTCCGCGCCGGAGTTTCGAGGGCTATTTCGAAGAGGCGAGGCGCGCTTGGAGAGAGAACGTCGCGGCGACCAATTCTCGCGAGCGAGACGAATGGAAGAAGCGCGCGATCCATTCGGGCAATCGCGGGGTGATGCTCGGCTATCGCCTCTACGAGGCGGCGAAGACGACGTCGAGCGTCGACGCGCTTTCGTTTTTTCAGCAAAAAACGCGCTCGGCGATTCTCGAGATCGCGGATCGACGGGCGGAGCGGGAAGAGTACGAGGAGGCGCTTCGGGTTCTTGACAACCCGTTGTCGAACGAGCTTTTTGGGTCGTCGGACTCTCGCCGCGATTTCAAGAAGTTGACGCTTTATAAGAAGTTGGGTCAAACGAAGGCGGCGCTCAAACTTTGCGACGAATTGATTCGGTTTTGGCGCCAGTACCCTCTCTCGGACGAGCTCGCGTCTCTGCTGATCGAAAAAGTGGACGCGACGGTCGCGGAAGCGAAGGCCGAATATCCGCCCGACAAGCGCAAAGATTTCCTTCGCGATCGGTTGGAGCCGTTGCGGAAGAATCTCGACGCGCTCGTTTACATCGGCAACAAAGGGGCGGACGCGGGTTTGGCGAAGTGCGACGAGGCGCTCGGGAACGAAAGCTCCTCGTCGAGCGAAGTCGCGCTTTTCGACGGGTTTAGCGAGAGCGCGATCGACTTTGACGCATTTTCTCGCTCGATAGACGCGAACGCGGATTTGGATTTCGGTTCGGACACGATAGACGATTATTTGAGCGGCCGCGGGTTTGCGGCGTTGCCGTCCGGGGGGGATCCGGATCAGACGACGCGCTCTGTTCGAGTCGGCCAATCGTCGTGGGAACTGAAACCGGAGACGGAGAACTGGCTCTTTCAACTGGAGTTGGGCGCGAGCGAACCGGCGGACGCGGGCGCGTACGAGACCGCGATAAAACGGGTGGAGGAGCTCGAGCGAGATCGGGCGCGCTACGATCGTTTCAAGATTTCGAAAAAGGTCGACCAAGAGCGTGAAATCGCGGCGAGACTGCACCGGTTTTACGGGAGCGCTCGGAAGAATCCCGACGAGAGCGCGGATCTTCCGAACGAAACGCGGGATTGCATCGTCGCGAGGCGAGCGCTGGTTCGGGCGCTGCGCTACCAGGGAGAACGACTGTTTCTCGCGAATCGCCCGAACGACGCGAGGATTTTTTTGTGCCAAGCGCTATTCTATTTGACGCGCGACCATATTCCGAAGGTGAACGATCTTCCGATAAGCAAACGGTACACGCTGGCCCTGCTTTTCGCGACCTATTTGTCGTCGGGTATGTCCAAGGAGGAGCGCGAGCGATTTATGTCGCTAGAGAAAGACTCCCCATCGGAAGCGGTGGACGCGGTCGGGCGAGGTCTGGCGGCGGAACCGCGAGAGAGCGAGGCGCGCGGGGAACTTCTCAGGGATTTCCACTATTACAGCTACGTTTTCCCGGAGAGCTTTAGCGAGAAAATGCGCTCGTTTTTGACGCGGGTTTCGTTTCGGGAGCTGGAGAGCGCCGACATTAACGCGCTAAGCGAGCAAGAGGACGACGCGCTTTCGGCGCTGTACGCGGAGTTCAGGAGTTTGAGGTTTGGGGAGTCGACGCGCCCCTCGGAATTTCAAGCGCGATTTCACCGGGCGTACGACGGTCTTTTCAACGGGTTGAATTTTCAAGCGGATCGGGACGTTCTGCGGGTTTGCCGGGAGGTCGCCGACGCGTTGGCGAAGGCGGACGGGAGCGATTTTTTGGAGGCGCGCTCGACGCTGGCGACGGGCGGAACGGTCGAGCGATCGCTTCGAACCGCGCGCGAGCGGATCGCGAAGGCGCCTTCGGAGATAGGGGTCTGCGCGTTGCTTCCGCTCTTGGACGACTTGGACAAGTCTCGTCGCTCCCTTTGGATCGAGTTGAGCGATCGCGCGAAGAAATTGGAGATAACGTTCACGATCGCGGATCTTTGCGAGACGGACGGCTGGAACGAGGACGACCCGAATCGACCTCGATTGGCGGTCGACGCGGATCAAATAGTCGATTTGCGATTGAGCGTGAAATTGGACTCTCGTCAGATTCCGCCGGTTAAGGACGCGAAATTGCGATTGGAGTCGGACGCGCTGGTCGGGGACGGGCGCGGTTGGGTCGAAACGACGCTTCCGGAGTTGCGAGGTGGCGTAGAGACGCCGGTCGCGTTTCCGGTGAGATTGACGGCGGAGAAGTACGAGGAATATTTGGGGAGCGAGCGCCCGGGTCGCGAGACGACGCTCGTCGTAAAGCCGGTTCTCGCCTATTTCGATCCGGTCGGGAATCAAAGTCGGGAATATCGGGGCGGAGAACTGACGATACGCTTCGGCGATTGGGACGATCCGATTTTGAAAGAGGACAATCCGTTCGCGCTTTACGCGGGGGGCGCGTCGATCAGCGCGGAGGACGACAACTTTGTCGGCCGGGAGGCGCTTTTGCGGAATATCGAGCACAATATCGAACTGGGGGGCGCCAACGAGATATTGTACGGACTTTACCGCAGCGGGAAATCTTCGGTGGCAAATCGGGTCGTTCGCATGTTCGGCGGTCGCGATCCTTATATTATCGCGCAAGAATCGGTCAGCCTTCACGTAGAGAAAGACGGCCCCACCAGCGATAAGATTATTGGTCGCAAAATATCGAAGGCGTTGGCCTGGCAGATTAGAGACCAAGTAAGCAGGCGTTTCAACGACTCTCGATTTGCGGATCGTTTCGACGCGCGATTTACGCTTAAAGATTTCGACAAGGGATTCCGGGTATTTCCGAGCGTTTTTCAATTTGTCAACGATTACATTTTGAAAAAACGATATTGGAAGTCGCAAACGGCTTTCATCTTGATCCTCGACGAGTTCACCGCAGTTTATCACGCGCATTTGAAAGGGATTCTTTCGGATCCGGAACTGAGGAATATTCTCCTTTCGTTAAAGTATTTGGCCGAAAGCGATTATAGACCGGCAGGTCTTTTTTTGATCGGTCAGGCGAGCGCGACGCAATTGTTTAAGAAGCATCCGAACGATCTCGGTTTTTTGAGCGCGGACAAGCTTACCTATTTTTCGAAGGACGAAACGAAACAAATCGCGGTCGATCGAATTTTGCTCGACGGACGGTCGCGGTATCGCGGGGACGCTTTCGATTTGTTGTACTACTACGTCGCCGGCTCGCCGTTGTTGACGCAGAGATTTTGCAAGAACGCGTTCGACTATTTGCGATCGAAGGAAAAATCTTTCCTTACCGAGATCGAGATCGAGGAGATCGCGCGCGATTTTACGGAAAGGGAAGATCCGGCGAACCAGTACCACCCGCTCTATACATTTGGCGACATGGACGATCGCGAGAGCGAATTAAAAGCGCTTTTACGCGCTTTCGCCGAAAGCTCGACGATCGCGCTCGAGACGGGGGATTCGCGGGCGAAGTTCGAGCGTTGGGCGAACGCGACGGAGGCGTTGGACGCGTACGTCGCCGGAGGCGCGAATCGAACGCGGGCGGAAGCGGAGCAATTGTACAAGGCGCTCCTCGAGCGGGACGTATTAATCGCCAATCGAGAGGACTCTCGATACGCGCGCATCAAAGTGGGGCTTTACACCCTTTTTTTAACCACCTAACAACGGGCAACACCCAGGCGAGCGGCTTGCCGCGTCAAAACGATGAACACGACTAGCGACGATTTCGATTATCCCGAAGACGGCTTTCCTTTGTTTTCATTGGGGCCCTGCGGTCAAAACGAGCGTTTTGTCGGACGCAAGATGGATCTTGATCGGTTGTTTTTGGACATAACCTCCGGTTCGCTAAGAGCGGCGAGCGTTTACGGGGCGCCGTTGGTCGGGAAGACCTCTTTGGTACAAAAGTTGCGTTTGCGATTGAAAGAGCGGTTCGACCAAGACGTTTCCGAACCGGTTTTGACCGACAAGCCTAAGGTTTTGACGTACCCGATTTTGCTGGCGCTGGGTCAAACGGACAATCGCGGGGACGAACGCCCCGTCGCGCGATTTTTCGATCAAGCGACCGAGGAACTCGGTTTTTTCCTCGAGGAGTACGGGGAGATCGCAAAGAAAGTCGAAGCGCCGTCTTTTCTTTCATTGAAGAAATCTCCGCACACCAACGCGAAAAAGCGTCTTAGGCGAGTTTACGACCTCTCGTCGCAACTTCGCGCGATCGAGGACAAGGAGAAGGCGAACGATCAACGCGAGCGATTCTGCAGGACGTTGAACGAATTCAAGCGAGCCGCGTCGACGAACTGTCCTTTTTCGTACCGTTTCGCGTTGATTGTCGACGAATTTGATCACATCGCGGACTGTTCTAGAAATAGCGTCAATATCTTCGAGTCGTTAATCGACTTGGACTGTTTGTCGATCATATTCGTGTCCAGATTAACGATCGGTCGGCTCCAGCGCGCGTCGTACGGTTCGTTTTTGTCGGGAAAGATCGCGTATTCTATTCCCGTTCAAGGGTTTAGTCAAGAAGATCTCAAGGCTAGGATTCAAAACGTCGCGAAGGCGGACGACAATCTCGCGCGTCTCGTACTCGAGTTCGCCGACAACAACCCATATCTTCTCGACGTGGCGCTAAGTTCTTTGGCGCGGCATTTTCGCGATCGATCTCAAGGGGCGTTTTCCGAGTTTCCGGAGTCGGATCTCGATCTTCGAACGGAGTATTTTTCGACGGTTCGCAAATTTCTCAAAGATTGCGGTCTTTGGGACACGCTTTTATCAATCAAATTGACGGGCTCGACGGCGGGACTGGATCGTGAGGACGTGAAATCGCTAGAGCGATACGGGGCGCTCGTTGGAAAAACGTCGCTTTGCTCGGCGCGCGGTTCTCGCGCTTTTCTCGATTTCCTCGACCAGTCCGCTCTTAGCGACGAGGCGGCGGGCAAGCTCATCGTCGCGTGCGAGACGAAGTTGCGAGAAATAGTGGACTACGCGCTCGGTCGTCGCTTTCAGGACGACTTCTTTAATTGGATCATGACGATGGCGCTCGACGCGACGATCACCGGTAATAAGAGCGCGTCGAACCTGTTTTTAAAGACTGGCAAGGGAGATTACATCGGAGAGCGCGTTAGGCGGAAGCGCCCCGCGCTTTTCGCGAACGCGCTCGCGTGGATTAAGCGCGTCGAATCAAAACTCTCCTCGCCCTTGATCGATTGGAGAGAGGAGGCGCTTTCGTTCTTGGAGAGCGCCAACTTGCGCAAAGAGGACGTTTTTTCGTTTCCCACGAGCATAATACTCGACGAGACGACCCTGACGGACTTGGTTCAGATCGCGCGGAAGTTCGACAAGAAAGCGGCCGAACCGCTTTCCGGCTTTCGAGAAGTTTTCGAAGTGTCGGAGTCGGATCAGCTCGGTTGGACCGAAGTAACGAACGATTTGGCTTTTTTCGCGTCGATGCGGAACCGTTTCGCGCACTCCAATGGCGAGCGGGTAACGGCGGAGGAGCGCGCGCGTTTTAAAGCGGTCGGGGACAGGATTTTGCGCGCGCACGAGCGATTGTTCGTCGCTTCTCGCTAATAAGGGGCGCGGAAGTCGATTTCTTCGGGACGGCTCGCGAGGTCGTCGAAGAGGGTCAAGAGGTCGCGATCGGTAATCGGCGCGCGGTATTGGGCGAAGTCTCGGCCCAGTAGGATCGCGACGCGCAGGGCGAGGATCGCGTCGATACCGTTTGGGGCGTCGCTCTTTAGGACGCTCGCTTTTTCGAGCCGATTTTTCGCGACGGCGCGTTGTGGTTCGGTCCCGACGCTCGAGGCGACGACGCGCTCGAAGGGGAGATAGCGCGGATAGCCGTTGAAATCGTAGAAGGAATCGGCGCGGGAGAGGAATCGATCCAGCTCGTTTTCCGACATGGGGTTGTCGAGCATCGCGCGCCAACGGAACCAGCAGACCAAGTCGAACGCCCCTCGGACGTGAAGGTCGTCGTCGAGCGCTTCGATCGAGGAGAACGGAACTGTCGCTCCGGTCGCGTCCTCGTCGATCTTCATCGCTTTTTGGTCATCAATAGTCAGCGGGTTTTCTCCGGTTCTTCTCCAGATATCGAAGGCGCATTCGACGATTCCGTTTCGGCGGCGTCGGAGGGTCGTCGATTTTAGCCCTCTGGAGACCGCGTCGCGGTCGACGTCGTCCCAGTATTCTTTGAATCGCAGGAGCTCGCTCAGGGCCTCGCGAAAGCCTGGGACGTCGTTGGCGAGCCTGGCCCTATATACGGCGCGCCGGGCGTTTTGGGAGCAGAAGGCGACGGCGGCTCCGATTTCGGAGTCGGAAGCGCTGCTCCACAGGTCGCTCGACTCGATTTTTTGGGCGAGCTCGCGCCCTCGTCCGACGCAGTGGACGTTGAACTTATCGTCGTCGTTCCATCGTCCGAAGTCGATCGAGAGATTGGACCAGGCGAGGAGCCGTTTGTCGAGGGTTTCGTCGACGAACGCCGCCAATTTTGGGGAACTTCGCCGAAAACTTCGGTCGAACGGGGGGGAGTCTTTTGCGTATTGGTTCGCGAGTTCGGTTTCGCCTCGGTGGAGCGCGGCCGCCATAAGGAGGGAATAGGTCGCGAATCTGATTTTGTTCGCGAATCTCGGGTCGGTAAAGGGTAGGAGCGCGTCTTCGAGTCGCTCGCCGGAGTAGCGCCTTGCGGCGAAATCGCGGTCGTAGCGCATAACGGCGGCTAGGATCGCGTCGTCGGTCTCCGCGTCGCGCTTAGCGTACTGTAGCGCGGTCAAACCGGCGCCGAGCGGGTCGGGAGGCAGTTCGGCGAACTCCATTTCGACGTCGCTCTCGACGACGCCCCATTTTTTGAGATTGTCGAGGACCTCGCTCGGGGGGACTCGAACGCCGGGGCGGATTTCTCCAAGTTGGCCGCGAACGACGAAGAAGGTCTTGTATCCAAAGCGAGCGGCGCAAACGATTTTGTCTTTCAGGGTCGCGGGATCGACGGGGGCGAGCGCGTCGGCTTGTTCGTCCCAACACCCGGTGGCGACGGCGTCGTCGGGGAATTGGGCGTCGAGGAGGGTCGCCAAGGTCGCGAGGAGGACGGAGGCGGAAAAACTGGTTCCGGCGATGGGCTTGTCGGCGACGAGGACGGGCTTTGGTCGCGCGCAGGGGAAGAAGTCCTTGAAGAGCTCGTAGGCGGCGAGGGCGGGCTTGTCGAGCGGGGTAAGGGACGCCGGCGCGTCGGCGGTCGTTTGAACGTCGACGAAATAGAGGGATCCGCGTCGGGACTCGTCTTTGTCGGGAACTTTACCCGCGACGCCGAACTCGGACTCGACGGTCAAAATTGGGAAAAAGCGACTCGGAGGCCCCTGCTTCGTTTGGATCGTCGGTTCCGGAAGGGCGAGTTTCGCTCGGCGCTCGGCGGTCAGCCGGTCGTAGAGCCATCTGTAAAACTCGCGCTGACAAACTAATCCGCTTTCGGAGCCCTCTTGCGCGAGCCGCTCGAGGGAACGGGTTCCGCAAGTTTGCCATCTGACGGACGGGGCGCTCGTTCGCGCGTCGTATTCGATTCCGGTCATCGGTCCGCCTCCCAGTCTCCGCTCGCGGCGCGGTCGCCAAAGTCGTCTCGGGTTTCGAGATCGCGCGCGAGGAGCGCTATGTATTTCTTAACGACCGAGTAGTCCAGCTTTTCGAACATCGCCAAGAGACGCCGCGCCCAGTCGGTCGAAAAGCGATTCGAGGGGAATAGCCCGGGGTTGAGGCGCTTCTTCAGGGCGGTTACCGCGCGCCGAGTCGCCCTTTTGTATCGTTCGACGTCCGCGTCGAGCCAAAGCGCCTCGACGGCGTGAGTTCGAAGGGCCAAGTTCGGCTCGCCGACCTCGCAGTCTCGTTCGTTTGACGAGTAGAGTTGGAATCGAGAAGAGCGCGAGCCGACGGCGCGCCCGGACTCGAGCGATTCTTTGATTTCTCTCGTTTTCGCTCTCGCGCGGTCTTTCCAGAGCTCGACGAAGCGCTCGTGGGCCTCGGCGAGGGCGCGCGCGGACGAGTCGACGCGCCAAGCGCGCTGCTCGCGCCTTGCCTTCAGCCTTTCGCGCAGCTCCTCGATCTGTCGCTCGTCGACGTCGGCGCGGAGGGCGCGGAGGGCGAAAAGTTGCGTTTCTTCTATCGCTTCGAGGGCGGTCGAGTCGTAGGTTCGCCAGTTGGGAAAGAGCGCGTCCAAGAAGGGAGGGCGATAACCGGAGGAGTCGTCGCGATCTTGTTCGGTCCAGTCGCGGAGGAACGCCGACTCGTCGACGACTTGACTTTGCGCCATCGCTTTGAGCCGCCCTATTTCGAGCTCGCCCCAGAACCAGAGGAGGCGCGCCAAGGTCTCGAATCTCGCGAAGGCGGGGGGGAAAAATTCGTCGGCGAAAGCGCGCTCGTCGGCGTAAAACGCGAAGAACATTTCGCAGTCTTTTTGGAGACTATCGGCGTCGAGAACCTGGGTCGAATCGAACGTTTCGTCGGAATCGGTCGATTCTAACTCGTCGAACTCCTCGAGTTCCCAGTCGAGTCGAGGGACGTCCGGCTCGTCGTCGCGGGAATCGTAGTCGTCGTCCGCGCTCGGTTTGTTTTCGACGTAGGCGACGAATTTGATCGCGAGTCGGTCGCACTGTTCTTTCGTCAGGGAGGCGCGCGGTTTGCTCGTCGCCATATCGCGGACGTAGTGAAGAACCGCGATACGAGCGGAGCCGTTTCGGCAATCGGCGGGGAATCGAAATTCAAAGAATTGATCGCCGGAAGCGATTTCGCCTTCGGAAATAAGGAGATCTCGCGCTTTGTCGACCAGCCCGGCGAGGACGGGAGCGACGTCGGGAAAATCTCGCTCTGCGACGCGTTTGGCGCGCTCGATTTCTCTTTCGGCGATTCCGCGCTTAACTTTGCGAACGAAATAGTCGAACGCGAGCTCGCTAGGGGAGGTTCCAAGTTTGATCGCGTAGCCGTTTAGAGGGGTTCGCTCGAATTGGTCGTCGGGATCGCGGAAGACGCAATTGTTTGGAACGTCGATTTTTAGAGCGAGATTGAGGGTCGCGGCGAGTCGCGCGGCGGGATTTTTGCGGGCGCGCTCTCCGAGAAAACGTTGGAGCGCGTCTAAGTTCGGGGCCGAGGGGGCGAGAAAAGCGGTTAGCTCGTCGTCGGCGAAGAGGGGAGAGTCGAGCGCGCCGAGAACCGCGACCAGCTCGCACAGTTCCTCGTAGCTCTTAGCAAATTCGGCGATAAGCCAAGTTTGCTCCTCGATTTTGGCGTCGTAGTCGACGCTCGGCTCGCGGGGGGCCGCGTCTTCGCGCCTTCGCCCGGCCCTGGCGGCGCGCCTGGCGGACGTCTTGCGATTCTTGGCGCCGGCCCTAGCGCGTCGCAACTCGCGGGCGACGCCCTCCAGGCTCATGGCGAGGGAGCCAAATTCTTCGAATTTCAAGTCGAACGCGTTTTTCGCGGTCTCGCGTCGCTCTTTGAGGAACGCGTCGAAGTCTTGGGCTTCGCTCGCGATCGCTCGCGCCGCCTCGCTTCGCGCGCCGACGCTCGGATCGAGCCCCAGGGCTCGCGCGGCGGCTTCCGACGCGACCTTTTCGCATATCTCGACGTAGGCTTCGACGCTTTCGATCATTGGCGCTATTCCGGATTGATTGGGGGGCGGCGCGGCTCGGTCGAGGTCGCGGGAATCGCGACTCGACCGCCGACGCCTCTATTGTACTCGGAATCGACTCGGTCGCAAGCGGACGGGAGCGGGGTCGACGGGACGCGGTATCGATCTCGGCGTTTTCAAATCCGACAAAAACGCTATAATGGGATTGTTCGCGCTCATGAAACGCGCGAAATAGATTCGCCCCAACCGGAGCCGCCGATTATGTTCCAGCCGAAGGTCGTTCAAGAATACGTCGAGAAAAATCTCTCGGTCAGCGCGATTAACGACAAATACGATTTGTCTTTCGCGCCATATTTTAAAGATCCCAAAATCCAAGGGGAACTCGAAGAATACAAAGAGGAACAGTTTCAAGAGGGGTTCCTAAGAAAACTGTTTTGCGAAATCCTCGGTTATGCGATCGGTCCGCGCGTCGAGAGCGCCAACTTAGTTCCGGAGCTCAAAAACGAAGACAATCAACAGAAAGTAGACGCGGGGATTATCGTCGACGGCGAAGTCGTCGGCGTCGTCGAACTGAAATCGACGAAGACGAAGAATCTCGATTCGGTCGTTTCGCAAGCGTTTTCCTACAAGAATCATCATCCCAAAGCGCGCGTAGTCGTCGTATCTAATTTTCAGAAATTACGATTCTATATCGACTATACCGGTCAATACGAAGAATTTGATCTCTTTACTCTCACGCGCGACGATTTCAAAAAGTTGTGGGTCTATTTGAGCTGGGACTCGATTCGGAACGGGGTTCCTTTTAAGCTCTTAGAGGACTCTCGCGAAGAAGAAAAGGCGATTACGGAGAAATTCTATCGCGACTATTCGACGTGCAAGGAACACCTCTTCAACAATATTCTCGCGAACAATCGTCAATTCGACAAACTGGTCGTCTTCCAAAAAACGCAAAAGTTGCTCGATCGACTTCTTTTTATCTATTTTGGACGCGACAGTCGGCAAATCGAATCCGAGGCGATCGATCAAATAGAGCTAAGTAGATTACTCATTAATAGTTGGTCTAATTTCAGAGTAAGTTTGTACGATCAATTTCGGGTTTTTTTCGGCAAAATCGACATAGGTTCGGAGATTCCGCGCGTCTTTGGCTACGACGGCGGACTGTTCCGTCCCGATCCGGTTCTCGACGAGATACAAATTGACGACGAGGTTTTGAGAAACGTCGCGAACAAACTGGGCGAGTACGATTTCGCGAGTCAGGTCGACGTCGATATACTCGGTCGCATCTTCGAGCATTCCCTAACGGAGATCGAGGAGATTACGCGACAAATCGAAGCGGAACAAAACGGGTTTGTCTCGCCGGAAACCGCCCAAAAGAGCAAGCGCAAGAGCGACGGGGTGTTCTACACGCCTTCCTATATCACGGATTATATCGTCGAAGCCTCGCTTGGCAAACTTTGCGAAGAAAAGAAACAAGAGCTTGGGATAAATCAAGAAACGTTCGACGCGATCGGCGATAAAAAGAAGATTTCTAAAGCGGAGCGCGAGCGACTTGGCGCGATACTGAGCGATTATCGCGAATGGCTGCTCGGTTTGACGATTTGCGACCCCGCCTGCGGTTCGGGGGCCTTTCTCAACGCCGCTTTGAAATTCCTCAAATCCGAACACCAAAAGGTCGAGGAATGGACGAGGCTCGTTCGGTACGGCAAGGAGGACGTTCTCGCGTTCCAAGATCTCGAGATCTATATTCTGGAAAACAATCTTTTTGGAGTCGACGTCAACGAGGAGTCGGTCGAAATAACGCGCTTGGCGCTTTGGCTTCGAACCTGTCGCAAAGATCGCAAACTCAACGACCTCAGCGCCAATATCAAATGCGGGGACTCGCTAATCGACGATCCGAAACTGAGCTCCAAAGCGTTCGATTGGCGCAAGGAGTTTCCGCAAGTCTTCGCGCAAGGGGGATTCGACGTCGTTATCGGAAATCCTCCCTACGTCCAGCTCCAAAAGAACGTCGCCCAAAGCGAAAACCTAGCCAAATGCGGATACGAGACTTACAATAAGGGGGGCGACCTCTACTGTCTCTTCGTCGAGCGCGGCTACTCGATTCTCAAAAAGGGCGGGATTCAGTCGTTCATTATCCCGAACAAGTGGACGATCGCGAGATACGGCGCCCCGTTGCGCAAATATCTCGCCGATAAATGCTTGCTTCAACTTCTCAACTTTGGGGACGTCCAATTCTTTTCCGACGCGACGATTTACTGTCTCATCTTCGCCGTCGCGAAGCGCCCGCCGGTTCCGGAGAAGATCCTACTTTCCGTAAACGCGAAAACTTACAAGGAATATGGAGGTTTTAGCGGTTCGCTCGAACGAAGATACGTTTCCGAAGAGACGTTTGGCGCGGAGGCGTGGACGATTCGACGTCCGGAGCACGTCCAGGTTCTCGCCAAACTTGCGAAAGTGGGAACGCGACTAAAGGACATGCCCGTCTTATTTGGATACGGCGTGAAGACCGGATTTAACGAGGCGTTCATTATCGACGAGGAAACAAAAAGTCGGCTGATTAACGATGATCCCAACAGCGCCGATCTGATTCGTCCGATTTATCGCGGACAAGATATTTGGAAGTATTGTTCGCGATCTCGAACTAATCGTTATCTTATCGCGACTTTCCCAACGTTAAATGTCGATATTGACAAGTATCCCGCTCTAAAAAAATATCTTAGCTCTTTCGGAAACAGACTGTCGCAAACCGGCGAGAAGGGAACGCGAAAATTAACTGGGCACAAATGGTTTGAAACGCAGGACGCCGTCGCCTACTATCGAGATTTTGCCGAGCCAAAGATTATTTACGCCAATATTTCCTCGTTTTTCCCATTTTTGTACGACGATCAGGAGCGCTATTGCAACGACACTTGTTTTATTCTTAGAACGAACGACAACTCGGTTTCGTTAAAATATCTAACGGCGTTCTTCAATTCCAAGATAACTCGGGTTTGGATTTGGTACCACTGTACCGAACTTATGGGCGGTACCCGAAAGATACATAAGGCGTACTTTGAGAATATCCCCGTCCCCGACCCGGGCGACAAGCGCCAATGGTTCGAGGAAACGGTCGACAAGCGCATCGCCGCTTACAACGCCGCGCGCCGATCGGGCGGGTTTCTGTTCGATCGTCTGCGCGAAGATTTTCCGAACGTCAAAATTACGGAACGATTGGATTCGTTCCAAGCGCTCGAGTTCGAGGGGTTCCTCGCGGAGCTCAAGAAGCAAAAGTTCGCGCTCTCGCTCAAGGCGCGCGAGGAATGGCGCGAGTATTTCGCCGCCAAGCGTCAAGAAACCTCAGACGCGCTCGCGCTCTGCGACCGGCTCGACGCGGAAATCGAGAGCGCGGTCGCGGATTTGTGCGGGTTCGACGAGACGGAGCGGGAGACGTTGCGGGAATTCTGGGTTTAGCGCGTTTCAACAAATCTCGCATTTTCCGTTGGGCGAATTATTGCGACGGCTTGGCGCGCTCGCCTTTGGAGCGCGGTTCTCGCGTTGCGGGGTTCCGTTGACGAAAAGACGGCGTCGAGGAAGCAAAAAGACGGGACGCCACCGATCGAGGAGGAGAAGGGCTAAAACGTTGAGGAACGACGGTCGCTTTCGGGTAAAAAACGCGCTCGCGCAATTTTTCCAAAAAACTCTCGAAATCGCGTTTCGTCGCTCGCTTGCGCGCGGGTTTTCGCGGCGCTATAATGAGAGGACGCAAACGTCGAACCTCCTTTCATAAGGAACCCGCCAATGAAACGAACCGGAATATCGCTATTGCTCGTCGCGCTCCTGAGCGCGGCGTCCCTCGCTTTTGGGGCCGACGCGAAGTGGACGATGTGGAACAAGCCTCGCGCCTCCTTTACGATGATCGCTCATCGCGGCGCCGGGGATCTCGCGCCGGAAAACTGCATGTCGTCGCTCGAACTTTCGTGGAGCATGGGCGCGACGCCCGAGGTCGACGTCCGCACAACGAAAGACGGGCGAATCGTTATGTTCCACGACGGGAATTTCGCTCGGATTCTTCCGGACGCGCCGGAGGAGCTGAAGAAAAAGCAAATCAAGGATCTGACGTTCGACGAGGCGCGCGCTCTCGATATCGGGGCGTTTCGCGGGGAGAAATATAAGGGCGAGAAGATCGTTTCGATCGAGGAGATCGTCGAGGCGCTGAAAAAGGACGGGGGTCGCCGGGTCGTGATCGACGTCAAGGACGTCGACTTGGAACAACTCGCGAAGGCGATTTACGACGCTCGCTTCCAAGTAACGCTCACGACCGACCGGGAAGACTTGCTGGCGAAATGGGCGGAGATTTGCCCGAATTCGGACGGAACGCTCTGGATGGGCTTGGGTCAAATGAACGACGAGCAACTCGAGGCGCGATTTAAGACGCTTCGCGAAAAGGATTTCCGCGGAATCAATCGCTTCCACCTTCACGTAACGCGGGAGGCGGACGGAACGCTCAAGCCGACCGCGGCGTTTATTCGCTCCCACGGGGACGAGTTGCGCCGCTGCGGAATCGAGTTCCAAGCGATGCCTTGGCCGACCGCGACCTGCCCCGGCGCGAAGACGGACAAGGCGCTCTTCCGCGAATTGCTCGAGAACGGCGCGATGGGATTCGGGGCGGATCGTCCCGACGTCGCTTACGAAGTTCTCGACGAGTTTTACGCGAGCGCTCCGGACGATTGGAACGCGGTCGACAATCTCCCGATCGACGAGATGGTCATTATGGGACATCGCGGTATGGGGGAAGAGGCTCCGGAGGGCACGATCGACACGTTCCGTCTCGCTTGGGCGAGCGGAATCGTTCCGGAAGCGGACGTTTGCACCACTAGCGACGGAGTGATCGTCTCGTTCCACGACAACAATTTCGCGCGGATTCTCCCGGACGCGCCCGAGGAGATTAAAAAGAAGGGCGTTAAGGACGTTTCGTTCGAGGAGCTGCAAAAGTTCGACGTCGGGGCGTACAAGGGCGAACAATTCAAGGGGCAGCGCGTCGTTAGCATCGCGACGATAGTCGAGGCGCTCAAAGAGGATCCGAAACGCCTGATTTTCTGCGATTTCAAGAACGTGAACCTCGAGCAATTCGCGAGGGAAACGGAAGAGGTTTGGCCGCAAATCTGCTTTACCGGCCCCGATTACAATATGCTCAAGAAATGGAAGGAAATCGCGCCTCGGTCCAAGACCCTCATCTGGACGCCGACGACTTGGTCGGGAACGCCCGAGAATCTTCCGGAACGATTCGCAAAACTGGAAGCGGAGAATTTCAAAGGGCTCGATTTCGTTCAAATCCACGTCGCGGTCGACAAGGACGGGAAAGTCAACGTTCCGCCCGAGGTCTTGCGCAAATGCTCCAACGCGACCCGCAAGCAAGGGATTCCGCTCGAGGTCATCACGTGGTCGAACGGGGACAAGGAATACCCGTACCATATCTTGCTCGACGCGGGAGTTATGTCGTTCGCGACAGACTTCCCGACCAACTGCAAAAACGCGGTCAAGTCGTACTACGAGTCGAAGAAGTCGAAGTGACCGATTCGCGGAGACGACGCTATAGTCCGCGCGTTAGCCCGACTTGCGACGACTTTCGACTTTTTGTTCGCGCCAATTCCTTCGCTCGTCGGGCGAGTCGGTTTTGAACGCCGTCGAGGACGCGGGACGTCGCGCCGTCTCCATCGAAGAAATAATCGTCGCGAGGCGACAAACCGTCGGCTCGCGGCGCTAAGAACCACGATAAATAGCGACGTCGCGCCGCGCGCGACAAGGAGACCTCACCATGCGCCCCATAAGCGTCAAAGGCGCCCTCGCGCCGATTATTCTTTGCGTTCTCGCGCTGGTCGCGATCGGTTCTCTCCGAGCGGAGGAACCTCGTCGCGTTGGCGTTCTGCTCGACGAAGCGGCCGTCGTCCCCATGAGGGTCGAGGCGGACATAATCGCCGAACTGGCGGGAGATATTGTCGGGGAGTTTAACGCGAGCGCTCCCGACTCTTTCGCGCTCGACCTCTTGGTTCCGACCGAAACTGGGGCGGTTCGTCGCGACGGAACCGGGGCGAATCTCGACGATTACGACGCGCTGCTCGTCTATCAGGGGGACGAGATCAAGCAAGACACGGCGCTCTTTAGCGAGGGTTGCGTCGCGGCGCTCAAGAAGTTCTCGAGCGCCGACGGTCGCGGACTAGTTCTCGTCGGGGGCTCGGTCGCGCTAATCGATCGTCTCTGGGACGGGGCGACGCAAAAAGCGGCTCCGCTGACGTTCGGCGAGGATCGGGCGCAGGCGGGAGTGGAACCGATTTCCCCGAGCGCCAAGGTTTACGAGGGCGTGGATCTAGATCGCGGAGTCGCTTGGATTACGAACGCGGCTTTTCCCGCGTTCGCGTCGTTCGATGTCCAAGGAATCGAGGCGATCGGGAACTCGCTGGTCGAGGGGAAACCGAACCCGTTTTATCTAGCCGCAAATTGGACGGACGACAAGATCTTCGCGAAAATATTCGTATTTGGCTGGCGGGTTTCGCCGCTGTACGACTCGGCTCCGGAAACGTACAAAGAGAACTTTAAGCGCTTGCTCGCCAATATGCTGAAAACGGCGGGCGGGGAAATCGCGCTTGGGGATCTGACGGCGCCGAAATACGTCGCGCCCAACTTCGACGCGCTCGAGCGCGCGCTCGACTATTGCGAGGAAAATTTCGACGAGGAAGAATTCCCCAAGGGAGAGGAGTTCCGAGCGCGGTTGGGCGAACTGCGCGAGAAGTCGTCGCAACTCGAAACGAGCGCAAATTCCTCCGACGCGGAAGGGCTCGGCGAGCAAAGCGAGGCGCTCGCGTCGGAGTTCGCGGCGCTGCAAAAGGAAGTACTGCTCGCCTCCCCCGAGCTCGACTTTGACGAGTTCTTTTATATCCGTCGCGATCCCAACCAAATGGGACTTCCGGAGAACTACAATAGCAACTCGGTCCTTCCTCCGCTCGGATACGAGAACGAGCTTTGCCGCCTCAACTTGCGGGACGGCTCGAACGCGGTGGTCTATAAACCGTCGAACGGAGAGTTTATCGGGGATTTGGAGCTTTACTACGACGCTTCGAAAATTATGTTCTCTTCGCCGGACGTATCGGCGGAGAATCGCTGGCGCCTGTGGGAGCTTTCGCTCGACGAAAACGGGGACGCGGCCGGCGACGGTTCGCCCGAGCTCGAGAAACTCATTAACGAAGTCGACGTCGACAATTACGACGGTTGCTATTTGCCGGACGACCGAGTGATCTTCTGCTCCACCGCGACGATGACCGGGGTTCCCTGCATTAACGGCAAAGGGCACGTTTGCAATCTCTACATCAAAGAGCTCGACGGTTCGATTCGACAGCTAACCCTCGAGCAGGACCACGATTGGAACCCAGTCGTGATGAACAACGGGCGCGTAATGTACCTCCGTTGGGAGTACGTCGACCTGCCCCACTGCTTCTCTCGGATTATGTTCCATATGAACCCGGACGGCACGAATCAATCGGAGCTGTACGGAAGCGGATCTTATTATCCCAACTCGCTTTTCTACGCGCGCCCCCTTCCCGGGGACTCTGGGAAATTCGTCGGGATCGTGACCGGACACCACGAGCAAAACCGCGTCGGCGACATGGTAATCTTCGATCCGTCCCAAGGTCGAAAAGAGGCGACGGGAGCGGTTCAACGGGTTCCGGGTTACGGGAAAAAAGTCGAGCCGATCGCCTGCGACTTGCCGATCGCGCAGAGTTGGCCGAAGTTTATTCACCCGTTCCCGATTTCCGAAACGCTGTTCCTGGTTTCTTGTAAACGCGGTCCCGACAAGCCTTGGGAAATCTGCCTGGTCGACGTTTTCGACAATATCGTTCCGCTGGCGAGCGAGCCGGAGCGCGCGCTGCTCGAACCGGTTCCACTTCGGGAAACGGAGCGCCAGCCGATTCTGGCGGATCGGGTCGCCCCCGAGTCTCCGACGGCGGACGTCTTTATCGCGGACGTCTACGAGGGAGAGGGGCTCAAGGGAGTTCCGCGAGGGGAAGTAAAGTCGTTGCGGGTCTTTAGCTACCAATTCGCGTACCAAGGAATGGGCGCGGAGCCGTACAGCGTGGGTCTCGACGGTCCTTGGGACCCTCGCCGCATTATCGGAACGGTTCCGGTTCAAGAGGACGGGTCGGCGGCGTTTAAGATTCCCGCCTACGTTCCGATCGCGCTCCAGCCGCTCGACAAGGACGGCAAGGCGATACAAATCATGCGAAGCTGGATCACGGCGCTCCCCGGGGAGTCGGTGTCCTGCATCGGTTGCCACGAGCCTCAAAACTCGACGGCGACGACGAATCCGCGAACGACGGCGGCGCAAATCGAGCCGATCGAAATCGAGCCGTTCTACGGGGAGACTCGCGGCTTTGGATTCGAGCGCGAGATTCAGCCGATCCTCGATCGATACTGCGTCGAGTGCCATAGTCCCGATTCGGAAAAAGTCGCGTCGCTGATCGCCGAGGGGAAGGTTTCCGAGGAGGTTCTCCAATCGGAGAAGCGCCCGAACGAAACGTTCGAACTCTCGCGATTGCCCGACTTCCGCAAGTCGGCTCCCAAATGCGTCCTGGACAAAGGGAACTACATCGCGGTTAAGTCGCCGGTTTCCAACGCGTACTATCAATTGCGCCGGTTCGTCAACACGGTTACGAAAGAAAGCCAGATGCCGACGCACCGTCCCTACGAATTCCACGCCGACACGGAGCCGCTCGTTCAACTTCTGACCGACGGACATTGGGGCGTCGAGCTCGATCCCGAATCGTGGGACAAGCTCGTAACGTGGATCGATCTCAACTGCCCGTACAACGGAAGTTGGGGCGAGATGGTTCGCGACAATCCGGCGCTGGTCAAAAGCCAGTTCTCGCGTCGCGAAGAATTGCGGCAACTGTACGCTCCGAGTAGCGAACAACTCGACGACGATCCGAACGCGAAGGTCGAGGCGAGCGCCCCGAACTCGACGTTGCGGGTTCAGTTCTCGTCCGAAATCAAATCGGGGTCGGCGCTCGACGCTCAAATTCGAACGGAAGGGGAACAGACGTTCGAGCGCGTCTCTCTCGGCGAGGGGGTCGAGTTGGAAATGGTCTCGCTGCCCGGGGCGGGATTCGACGTTGGTCGCTACGAAATAACGAACGAACAGTACAAGGTTTACGACCCGACGTTCGATTCGGGAATCGAGTACGGCGACTTCATTCAGTTTAGCCCGGGCGAGCGCGGTTGGCTCTTGTCGCGCAAAAACCAACCGGTGTGTCGCATAACGCAAAAGGACGCCGAGGCGTTTTGCCAGTGGCTCTCCGAAAAGACGGGCGACAAGTATCGTCTCCCGACGCTCGAGGAGCGAAAGCTGTTCTCCGCCGACGGGGACAATCCGTTCTGGTTCGGCGACTTAACGACGGACTACTCCGCGTTCGAGAATCTCGGCGATTCCTCGCGGGGCAAGATCTCGCCGTTCGGATGGACCGGGCGGGTCGAGACGCTTCCGGGTTGGCGGCCGGTCGACTGGACCGTCGACGACCATAGTCGGGTATCCGCGCCGGTCGGCTCTTACAAGCCGAATCGATACTGGCTCTACGACGTCGACGGAAACGTGGCGGAGTGGACGAGTTCGGAACGGGTCGACGTAAGAAAGGTCGTGGACGAAGCGACGGGAGAGACGGTCGAAGAAGAGTCGACGGTCAAGAAGATCGCGGCGGGGGGCTCGTGGACTACCCCCGCGCGCGCGGCGGCGAACGGCTCGATTCGCGCCTATCCAGCGCATTACAATCTGCGGGACGTAGGTTTCCGAGTCGTTCGAGAAAAGCGCTAACGCGCGACGAAGAGTCGAGAAGGCGAGCGGGTAGGGATCTAGCGCTCGTACTTCTCGATTTTCGGAGGTTTAACGGCGGTCAGTAGCCTTTCTACGATCTTGTCGGTCGTCATGCCCTCGGCGAGGGCTTGGAAATTTGCTCCGATCCGTTTTCTCAAGACGGGAACGGCGATTTCTTTGACGTCCTCGATCGAGACGGAGAATCTGCCGTCCATCGCGGCGAGGGCTTTTCCGCCGTTGATTAGATACTGCCCGGCTCGCGGTCCGGCGCCCCAGTCGACGAGATCGCGGACGAAGTCGGGGGCGCTGTCATCGGCGGGTCGAGTGGCGCGGACCAAGCTGGTCGCGTACTGCAAGACGTAAGGCCCGACGGCAACTTGGGAAACAAGTTTCTGAGCGCCGAGGAGAATCTTCGCGTTGATCAATCTAGCGGGCTCGGCCGGTTCTCCGCGGGTGGTCGCCGCGAGGATTTTTTCCTCTTCTTCCAAGGTCGGATAGTCGATCTTGACGTTGAACATGAATCGGTCGAGCTGGGCCTCGGGGAGGGGATACGTTCCCTCTTGATCGATCGGGTTTTGGGTCGCGACGACCAAAAACGGCTCCGGCAGCTTATAAGTCTCGACGCCGACGGTAACCTCGCGCTCTTGCATCGCTTGCAGTAGGGCGGATTGCGTCTTCGGCGGGGTTCGGTTGATTTCGTCGGCGAGTAGAATGTTCGTAAAGACGGGGCCCTCGACGAAACGGAAGGATCTAGAACCGTTCGCGTCTTCCTCCAAGACGGTCGTTCCCGTTATGTCGGAAGGGGTTAGGTCGGGCGTGAATTGAACGCGTCGGAATTCGACGCCGAGAATCTTGGCGAGGGTCGAGACGAGCAGGGTCTTCGCGAGCCCGGGAACGCCTTCGAGGAGGCAGTGTCCTCTGGTAAAGACCGCGGCGAGGAGCTGTCGAATCGCGTCGCGCTGGCCGACGACGACTTTGGCGAGCTCTTGCTCGATCGCCTCTCTGGTTCTTCCAAACTCCTGCAAGAGGGCTCCGAGATTCTGTTGAGGGCCTCGGGACGTCAATTTGTTCGGTTGAGGATTTTCTGTCGACATTGGCGAACTCCCTTTCGATCTCCGAAGGAACTAGCGCTCCAAAAACTCGCGAATCGCCCCGAGCGTCTCTTCGGGCGAATCTTCCAGAAGGTAGTGCCCCGCGTCCGCGACTTTGTGGACGAACGCGTTCGGGTAGTACTTTAAGTATTCCTCTAAAAAGACTTCCGGCGGGAAGCACCAATCTTTGACGCCCCAAATCAGCGCGATCGGCTTGTCCTCGAGGGTCGGAAGTTTCTCGGTCATATCGACGAAGGTCTTATAGGAACGGTGCTTCGGGGAAATCGGAATGTCCTTGACGAACTCGAGTGTGGCGACGCGGTTCGCCCAGGAGTCGTAAGGGGCGACCAATCCGGCTTTCACTTCGGGCTTTAGCCCTTTCGCGGTCGCCATAGTGGTCGCGGCGCGGGCGAAGACGTTGAACCCCTGCGCCAAGATCTTATTGAGAATGGGAATATGGAAAGTTCTGATTCGTCGGGGAACGCGGTCGCTCAAATAGGAGGCCGTGTTCATAAGAACGATTTTGGAAAAGAGTTCGGGGGCGCGAGTCGCGGCGCGCATTCCGATCGCGCCGCCCCAATCGTGGGCGATCAGGGCGCAGTTCTTTAGCCCGAGTTTGTCGATCAGCTCCAGGAAATCGGTCGCTCGTCGCTCGGTATCGTAGGGGTATTTCGAGGCGCTCGGCTTTTCGGAGAGGCCGCACCCGATATGGTCGACGGCGATCACCCGATACTTGTCGCGAAAGGCTTCGACGACCGAGCGAAAGAAGAACGACCAGGTCGGGTTTCCGTGCGAGCAAATCAGAGTCGGGCGATCGACGCCGTCGGGGGCGTCGGGGCCCTCGTCGACGTAGTGGTATTGAAACCCTCCGATCGTCGCGAATTTCGGCTCGTACGGATAAAGGGCATTCCAGTCGTTGGACTTTTTTTCGGTCATTGCGATCTTCTATTGGGTCGCGGGGTTAAGTAAGGGAACGATGCTCGCGCAAGGCGTCGAGAACCGCTTGAATATCGCGCGGAATCGGGGCTTCGATCGTCATTGTCTCGCGAGTCGTCGGGTGTTCGAAGGTAATTCTTCGGGCGTGAAGGGCTTGTCGAGTAAGTAGAGTGGTCTCGGGAGGGGCTTCGGCGTTTTTGGAGACGGGTCGGCGCGTTCGGTCGATTTCCTCGAGGGTAATTTCGGAGCGGCCTCCGTATAGTTTATCGCACAGGACGGGGCATCCCAAATGCGCCAAGTGCAGGCGAATCTGATGGGTGCGTCCGGTTTTCGGGAGACAGCGAACCGCGGAGAAGCCTCGGAAACGCTCGAGGATCTCGAAGTAGGTTTGAGCTGGTTTCGCCTCGGGATCGTCGGGTGCGACCGCCATTTTGGTTCGGTATTTCGGATGGCGCCCGATCGGCTGGTCGACGACCTCGCGATCGGCGTTAAATCCGCCGAGGGTCAGCGCGAAGTACTCTTTTTGAATCCGCTTTTCCTCGAAAAGAATCGCCAAATTCGCGTGGGCGACGTCGTTCTTCGCGACGATGATCGCGCCGCTCGTGTCGCGATCCAAACGGTGGACGATACCCGGTCGCGCCGGTCCGCGATTGGAGCTCAATTTCCCTTGGAAGCGATGAGCGAGGGCGCCGACGAGGGTTCCGGACCAATGTCCTCTGGAGGGGTGGACGACCATATCGGCGGGCTTATTGATCACCGCCATATCGTCGTCCTCGTAAAGGACGTCGAGGGGAATGTCCTCCGGGATCGGGGATTCGCGCGGGGGCTCCGCCAACCGGAAGGAGACGACCGAGCCGGGTTTAAGACGGAACGAGGGCTTGCCGTGTATCCCGTCGACGTCGACGCCGTTTTCGGCCTGAATCGCCTTTCGAATCAGAACGCGACTGTACTGCGGAAACTTCGCGACAAGAAAGAGATCGAGGCGCCAACCTGCCTCGGCGTCGGAGACGACGCGGGTGGCGACTTCGCCCGGTTTTTCGGTCGGGGGGGCCCATTCGAGAGCGGAGTCGAACGATTCGAGCTCGTCGACCGACTCGATTTCTTCAAAGTCTTTCGCGCGATCTTTTGTCATAACGACTTAAAGCCCCAGTTTTTTCTTCCACGAATCGATTTGGAATCGAACTTGCTCGGGCGCGGAGGAACCGTAGCTCTTGAGCGCGTTGACGGCGTTGAGGGCGCCGAGATAGTCGTAAACCGACTCGTCGACGAGCTCGCAAGCCTCTTTGAGCGTCTCGATTGGAAATTGGGCGAGGGCTTTCCCCGACTCGATTCCTTGGCGAACGAGCCTCCCGACGACCCCGTGCGCCGCGCGCTGCGGAACCCCTTTTCGAATAAGGTATTCCATAAGGCTCGTCGCGTCGAGATACCCCTCGTCGAGCCGGGCGGAAATCGACTCGCGCTTAAGTTCCGCCCCCGCGACCAACGGGGCCGCGATCGCCAAGGACGCCGCGACCGTTTCGAAGGAGTCGAAAATGGGCTCTTTGTCCTCTTGCAAATCGCGGTCGTACGCCAGCGGAATTCCTTTCGTCAGCATAAGAAGGGACTGCAAATTCCCGACGACGCGGGCGGTCTTTCCGCGAATCAGCTCGAGGGCGTCGGGGTTGACTTTTTGCGGCATAATCGAGGAGCCGGTGCAGAACGACTGAGGAAGCTTCAGGAAATCGAACTCGACGGTCGATTGCCAGATCCAGTCTTCCGCCCAAACGCTCAGGTGGAGGGCGATTTGCGCCATATCAAAGGCGAATTCGACGGCGAAGTCTCGATCGCTCGACGCGTCGACGCTGTTGGCGACGATGGAGTCGAATCCGAGATATTCGGCGACCTTGGTTCGATCGATCGGCAGGCTGGTTCCGGCGCACGCGGCGGTACCCAAGTTCAGGGAGTTAACGCGCTTGCGGCAGTCGGCGAGCCGCTCGCGATCGCGCTGGAATTTTTCGACGAAGGCAAGCCAGACGTGGGGCGCCAAGACGGGTTGGGCGCGTCGCGCGTGAGTGTAGGCGGGAACGACGACGTCGAAATCGCCGTCGCAACGACCGACGAACGATTTTTGCAGATCGGTTAAGAGCGCGTCGAGCTTATCGATGGCGTCGCGGATCCAGAGTCGGAAGTCGAGCGACACTTGGTCGTTTCGGCTGCGCGCGGTGTGGAGTTTTCGTCCGACGTCGCCGAGCTTGTCGATCAAGGCCTTCTCGACGTGCATGTGGATATCCTCGAGCGATCTCGAGAACTCGAATTCGCCTCTGGCGATTCGGTCTTTAATCTCGAGGAGTTCGCGCTCGATCGCCTCGAACTCGTCGCGAGTCAGGAGTCCGACGTCGGCGAGCATGCGCGCGTGGGCGATCGAACCGCGAACGTCTTGCTCGAACATTCGCTTGTCGAAGCTAATACTTTCGCTGAAGGCTTCCATGCGGGAGTCGGTCGACTCGGTGAAGACTCCCCCCCAGGGTTTAACGGGCTTATTTTCGTTGTTCATTTTAACTCGCGAGTCGCGCTCGAAGGCGCGTCGAGGCAGTCTATGGTTCTAGGGGAACGACTTGGAAATTATCCGGGAAGCGAACGAGCGCGGCGCCCCACGACAGTCCGACGCCGAATCCGACTAAGAGCGCGAGCGCGCCGGGGCGAACGACGCCGTCGCGAACGGCGTCGATAATGGCGATCGGGACGCTGCTTGAAACGGTGTTCGCGCGCGTCGCTATATTATTGAAAAACTTCGCGGGATCGAGATCGCCGCACTCCTCGCGCAGTCGATCGAGCATAAATTTGTTCGCTTGGTGAAAGACGTAAGCGTCGATTTCGAGGCCGCGGTTCGCCGCGAGTTTCTTGAACCGTTTGACCAGCGGCGGAACGACGTCGATCGAGAACGTAAAGATCCCGGCTCCGTTCATATAGAGCTGTTCTTGCGAGCGCAGCCCCGCTTGGGAATCGGAGCGCTCGATCGCGGTTTCCGGGGATTTCGGGAGTCTGGCGGCGCCGGCTTCCACGATTAGCATATTGGCCCCGCTTCCATCGGTGCCGAACTCGAAGGGTCCGAGGGTCGCCTCGCCTCCGAAGACGTCGTTGGAAGTCGCCTCGACCTCGACGCATTCGAGAAGGGTCGCGGAACCGCCGTCTCCGAAGAGGGGGCGCGTTACGCGATCCTTGGGATTAATGTACTTCGAGTAGGTTTCCCCGGTTACGAAGAGAACCTTGGAGGCCAATCCCGACTCGATCAATCCTTTGCAAATCCCGAGCCCGTAGACGTATCCGCTACACCCGAGATTTATGTCGAACGCGCCGCACCGGACGTCGAGCCCGAGACGGTTCTGCAGAACGCAGGCCGACGAGGGTAGAAAATAGTCGGGGGACTGAGTGCAGAAGACGAGAAAATCGATCTCGCGCCGGTCGACCGCCCCGGCCTCGAAAAGGCGTTCGGCGGCTCGAGCGCCGAGGTCGAGCGCGGTCTCGCTCGCCGAGGCGATAGGGCGGGTCTCGATCCCGATTTTGCGCTTGATCTTTTCTTCTGTCCAGTTTGAAAAGATTTGCGCCAGTTCCTTATTGTCCGATCGTCCCTCGGGAAGATAAGCGGCGATACTCCTAATACGAGCGATTTTCACAAACAACTCTCAACGCGAAACAAAGCTTCTATGCCAACGACGAGAAGGAGGAAAACGGAAGTCGAGCGAGGGCTCGACTTCCCGAGGTCTCTTATTGTTTCTCCGCGTCGTCGGTGGGTTGGATACGCCCGAAAAGTTGCGCCAAATCGCTGAAACTGCGCATCGGTTCTTTCCCGGATTTCATCTCTTCGGAGAGCGGGACGATCTTCTTGTCCTTGGGAGCGACCGAAGCGGAGCGAGGGGGTCGTTGAGCGCGATCGTCGCGATCTCGATTTCGATCGCGTCGAGGTCGATCGGGGCGCTCGCCGGGCTCGCGTCTCTTAGCGTCGGGGCGCTCGGCGGATCGCTCCGAACCTTTCGCGGCGTCGCGGTTTGGACGTCGCTCTCGATTTCGTCGCTCGTCGCCTTCGGCGCGCCGCCCTCTCGGACCGGCGTCGGCGCGTCGCTCGCGAGACGTTCCGGGCGGAAGCGCGGTCAGCGAAAGACGATGGCGCTCCGGTTCCACTTTCAGGACCCAGACCTTTAGGACGTCGCCGACGGCGACGCATTTCGCGGCGTCTCTAACGTAAGAGGATCCGAGTTGACTGATGTGAATCAATCCCGATTCGGTGGCCCCGACGTCGACGAACGCGCCGAATTCCACGACGTTGAGCACGACGCCGGACAGCTCCATTCCCGGTTGGAGGGACTCGAGCTTGATCGCGCCCTTCTTGAAGATGGGCCCGGGTTCCTTCTCGCGGGGATCGGAGCCCGGCGCGACGAATTGCTCAAGGATATCGGCGACGGTAAAGGCGCCCGCGCCAAACTCTTCGGCGAGGGCCTTGGCGTCGGCGTCGGCGACCTTAGCCGCGATATCCTCGCGCTTGGAGGCGTCGCGGAGATCGTCGAGCGCGAATCCCATTTTTTCAAGCAGTTTCGTCGCCAGCTCGTAGCTTTCCGGATGGATCCAGGTCGCGTCGAGGGGATTGGGGCCGTTGGGGATTTTAAAGAACCCGGCGCACAGGGAGTAGGCCAAGTCGCCGAGATCGCGAACGCTCTTGATTTGCTCGCGGGTTTGGAACGGACCGTTTTCGACGCGATAATCGGCGACGCGCTTGGCGGTCAGCTGATTGAGGCCCGAAACGCGGCGCAACGTCGCCAAATCGGCGAGGTTCGGATCGACGCCGACTTTGTCGACGCAAGCGGAGAGAACCGCGGACAGAACCGTCTTGACCGTTTTGAAGTGAACGTCGCGCTGATGGGCGCCGGTCGCCAAGCGCTCCGGTTCCATTTTGACGAGTTCTTTTAGCGGATCCAAGGTTCGGCGCCCGATCGAAATCGCGGCGCGGACCGTCGCGTCGCAGTCGGGAAATTCCTCTTTCGCCGCTTGGCTCGCCCCGTAGGCGGAGGCGCCGGCGTCGTTGACGACGATGTACGCGACGTCTTTGTCGGCGAATTTTTCTTCCAGCAACTTGGAAACGAAGTTCTCGACGTCGCGACTCCCGAGCCCGTTGCCGATCGCGATAACGCTAAGCCCGAAGTTCTCGATCATTTCGACGATTTTCGCGGAGGCGTTCGCTTTGCGCTCGGCGGATCCTTGGGTAAAGACCGCCTCGTAGCTCAGGAGCGCGCCGTTTTCGTCGAGGGCGACCAGCTTGCTACCGGATTTCATACCGGGCGCGATCGCCAAAACCCGACGATTCGCGAGCGGCTTGCGCATAAGCCAAGAGCGCAGATTTTTCGCCATTCCGGCGGCGGCTCGCTCCTCGGCTCGCTCGGTCGCGTCGCGCCGGGCGTCGGCTTTCAGGGCGGGAAGCGCGAGATTCGCGACGGCGGAGTCGACGACCGCGTTCAAAAAATCGGCGTAGGGCCGGTCCGGGGCGACCAAAAGCTCGCGAGCCGATTTCTTGAGCGATTCCTCGTCCACGTCCAAATCGACCGAGAGAACGCCCAAACTTTCGCCGCGATTTAGCGCGAAAATGCGGCTTTCCGGGCAATTCCGAATCGGGAACGAGGCGTCGAAATACTCTTCGAAACGCTGCTCGTTTCGCTCTTGTCGACGATCGACGGAGGGCTTTTTGGTCTTCTTTTCTTCTTCGGCGACCTGGGCGACCGGCTCGCTCGGGGCGGATTCGGAACTCGTAGTTTCCGAGTCGACGGCGGCGGGCGCTTCGGCGCTTTGAGGGGCGGGCGCGTCTTCGCCGACGTCGCTCGCGGCGGGCTCGCCGCCGACGGTTTCCTCGGCGGAAATCGACTCGGTTACGCTCGACGCGGTTTCTTCGGCTTTAGGCTCGCTCGCGACGGGTTCGGGCGCGGGTTCCTCCGTTTCCGGACGCTCGGCCTTTTTCGAGACCAATTTTCCGGTTCTTAAGATCGCGTCGCGAACGATCCGGCGCAATTCGAGGGTTTCGGAAAATTTTTCGGCGATAATATCGGCGGCGCCGTCGAGCGCTTCTTGGACGGTCGCGACGCCCTTGTCGGCGGCGACGCTCGCGGCGGCGAGCTCTTCGAGGGCTTTGGACGCGTCGGTCGCGTCCAAAATGGCGGTCGCGAGGGGTTCCAAACCCTTGTCGCGCGCGGCCTGCGCGACAGAGGCGCGCTTGGAGCGATAGGGGAGGTAAAGGTCGTCCAGGCGCTTGGGGCTTCGCGCCTCGCGAATTTGCTTTTCCAGCTCGGGAGTCAGTTTTCCCTGGGCCTCGATCGTCATTAAGAAAGAAAGTTTGCGATCGTTAAGCTGTCGGCGCTTTTGATGGGCGGTCGCGATTCTGGCGATCGTATCTTCGTCGAGATTGTTCGTTTGATCCTTGCGATACCGAGCGATAAAAGAAACGGAGCGCCCCTCTTCCAAAAGCGCGACCGTCGCGGCGACGCGGTCGAATGGAAGGTCAAGCTCGCGCGCCAAGGACTCGGGATTCACGGTGAGAGATTCGATCATTTTACTGTTTCCGCCTTTAGGCATAGGAAAAACGCGTCGAGCGCGTCGCGGCGCCGCTCGAACGATTCAACAAGTCCGACCTCGCGTCGGGAACTAACGAGTTGAAAACAACTCGACGAGTATAAAGAATCTAAAAGAAAAAGCCCTTTTTGTCAATAGAATAGAAGTTTTTTAAAAAAAAAAGCCCAAAAGAGTCGGGTTTTAGATAGCGGCCTTTTTTGTTCGCGGAAAAAGGCGCCCCCCCTATCGATTCTGAAACAAGGGCGTATAATGACGAAGTTTTTATCGCGAGAACATTCGAGCGATAGCGCGCGCCGAGCGATCGGCGCCAATAGCGTAAACGAAGAATATTGATTCGACGCGCGTTTGCGTCGAAGAACAAAGGATTATTGCAATGTCAGAAGAGCGCGCGTTCAACTTTTCCGCCGGTCCGGCCGTTATGCCGCTTCCCGTCCTGAAAAAAATCCAAGAGGAACTTCTGTGCCTTCCCGGTTGCGGCGCCTCCATACTTGAAATCAGCCATCGCTCGAAACAATTCGGCGAAATTTTGGCGCGAACGAAACAGAACGTCAAAGACCTGCTCGGGGTTCCCGACAACTACCAAATCATGTTCCTTCAAGGCGGGGCGCTGACGCACTTCGCCATGTTGCCGATGAACCTGCTTCGCTCCACCGGTAAGTCGGGGAATTACCTCGTCACGGGCAACTGGAGCAAGAAGTCCGCGTCCGAAGCGAAAACGCAAGGGAAAGTCGACGTCGTTTGGGACGGAAAAGCGGAGGGATACGTTCGCAAGCCGACCGACGACGAGATCAAATTGACCGACGACGCGCTGTACTGTTATTTCTGCGCCAACGAGACGATCGAGGGAATTCAGTATCCTCGGGAGCCGAAGGTCGACGTTCCGCTTATCTGCGACGCGTCGAGCGAAATCTTTAGCCGCCCCGTCGATATTGAAAAATACGGGGTTCTTTTCGCGTGCGCTCAGAAGAACGCGGGTCCCGCCGGGGTCGTCCTCGTAATTATGCGCGACGATTTCGTCGAAATGAGCGGCGACGATCTGCCCTCGATGTTCTCCTACAAGAAACTCGCGGAAAAAGACTCGATGCTCAACACGCCCCCGACTTTCGGGATCTATTCGATGGCGCTCGTTACCGATTGGCTCAAAGAGCAAGGCGGGCTCGAAGCGATGGCGGCGCTCAATCGCGAAAAGGCCTCGCTCCTTTACGACGCGATCGACGGTTCCAACGGGTTCTATCGCGTTCACGGTCAAAAAGAGTATCGCTCGGTTATGAACGTTTCGTTCCGAACGCCGAGCGAGGAGCTCGACAAGGAATTCCAAGAGGAGGCGAAGAAAGTCGGTTTGACCAATCTCAACGGTCATCGAAGCGTCAAAGGCGAGCGCGCGTCGATCTATAACGCGATGCCGCGCGAAGGCGTCGTAGCGCTTCGCGATTTTATGGTCGACTTCGCTCAAAAGAAAGGCTAATATCGCCGAACTTCGATTTCGAGCAATTCTCAACGGAGTCGCGACGCGGTCGCGGCTCCGTTTTTTATTTCCCGCGAACTCGCCGCTTCGGTCGCGCGACGAGAGAACGAAGCGCGAGCCCTCGCGTCGGAGGGCGATCCGGGCGGGTTTCCGCGAGACGCCGAACAATAAAAAACGCGTCTCGAAAGAATCCGAGACGCGTCGAAAGCAAATATACCCGATTTGGAGATCGCGAATCGCGATCGCTCAATAATTAGCAGCCGGTAACGGGAGCGCAAGGAGCGCAAGCGGGAGCGCAGGGAGCCGGAGCGCAAACGGGAGCGCAGCAGGGCTTGCAAACGCGGAAGCAGGGCTTGCAGATCTTAATGCAGGGCTTGCAGAAGACGGGCTTGCAAATAGGCTTGCAGCAGACGGGTTTGCAGCAGATCGGCTTGCAGCAGAACTTTTTGAAGCAGAAGGGCTTGCAGAACGGCTTGCAGCAGGGCTTGCAGACCGGAGCGCAAGGAGCGCAAACGGGCTCGCACGGAGCGACGGCTTCTTCGCAAGCGGGAGCGCACGGAGCGACGGGCTCGCAGGGCTTAACTTCTTCGCACGGAGCGACCGGTTGGCACGGAGCGACGGGCTCGCAAGGAGCGACGGCGGGCTCGCAGGGTTTAACTTCTTCGCACGGAGCGACGGGCTCGCAGGGAGCGCACGCCGGGGCGCAAGCGGGAGCGCAAGGAGCGCAGCAGCGGAAAATGCGGAAGAATCCGAACGGACGGAAGCAAGGAGCGCAAGGAGCGCAGTCGGGAGCGCACGGGGCGTCGCAGACGGCTTCGCACGGGGCGACGGCTTCGCACGGAGCGACCGGTTGGCACGGAGCGACGGCTTCGCAAGCGGAGGCTTGCTCGACCGCGGCCGCGGGAGCCGGTTCGGCGGCGGCCGGAGCCGGAGCCGGATCTTGAGCGGAAACGTAAGAAACGGAAAGGACCAACGCCAACGCCGCCAATAAACTCAGGCGCTTTTTCATTGAAAATTCTCCTAACAAGGGGGGTTGTCGGCGCCGTTTTTATCCAAAACTTTAACGAAAACGTCGCCTCGTTGCAAATTTTTTGGGAAAATCTCGCGATTCTCCTTGGATTTCACACAATATAGCAATCGGGGCGAAAATGTCAATTCTTAAACCTCCTATTTTTTCTATTTTTCCAAAAAACTAATTTTTTACTCTCTTCTCTATTCTTACAAGTCGCGTCTTGTGTTGATTTAGCGCGATTATTGCGATTAGAAAAAAAATGACGCTTCCCAACCGAACGGAAGGGAAGCGTCGAGCTCTGCAACGAGACTTCTATTGTCGCGCGTCTTTATAACGCGCCGAAATTAGCAACCGCAAGAGGGAGCCGCGGGGGCGCAAGGAGCCGGAGCGCAAACGGGAGCGCAGACCGGAGCGCAAACGCGGAAGCAGGGGCGGCAAATACGGACGCAGGGACGGCAAACCGGACGGCAGATCGGCTTGCAGCAGACGGGCTTGCAGCAGACGGGCTTGCAGCAGACGGGCTTGCAGCAGATCGGCTTGCAGCAGATCGGCTTGCAGCAGACGGGCCTGCAGCAGATCGGCTTGCAGCAGATCGGCTTGCAGCAGATGGGACGGCAGCAGATCGGACGGCAGCAGATCGGACGGCAAGGAACCGCGCAAGTCGAAACGCAAGCGACCGGGGCCGGAGCCGGAGCGGCGGGGGCGCCGCAACCGCAGTCGGCGAAAGCGTTGGACGCGGAGATCGTCAGAACCAAAGCGGCGACAATGCTCAGAAATTTCTTCATCGATGATACTCCCAAGGGGCGTTAATGGAGCTTGACCCGCGCCAAAAGCGCGAAGTCTAGGTTATGGAAATCGCGCTAAACCGCGCGATTTTTCTCTTTGTTTGCAATATACCAATTATCGCGATTGTATCAAGCGCAAATTTTCTATTTTTTCTAAATTTTCCGATTGTCTTAGTTTCTTCAATTATTATCGCGGCCTCAAACGCCCAAATCGACCCAGCACTTTTTTTTTAACCAATCGAACCAATTAAAAAAAGCCCGCCTCGAAAAAGGCGAGCTCTTTGGGGTCGACGCGCCGACGGCGTCGGAGTTTTTCGTTAGGCGGTCCGACTACGGCGTAAACCAAATCGAATCGAAGTACGCGGCTTCCCACGACCAGCCGTTCGGTTGGTTCAGGATCTCCACGAGAACTTCTTTCCCGGCGTAATCCGATAAATCGACGTCGATTTGCGCCCAGCCGTCCTCGCCGACCGTATCTTTGGACACGACTCGTTTGAGCGCCTCGTTTCCGTCGATTTTGACGATCAGCTCGTAGTCCCCGATAAAATCCCCCGCGACGTGGTGCGAGACGACCATGTGGAGCGCGGAGTCTTTCGACGCCTTGTATTTTCGAGAAAGAACCGCGGCGACTTCCCGGCTTTCCGGGTGGGTCTCAAAGACGTTTTTGCGCCCGCGAAATTCCAGTTTGTAACCGGGTTTCATATCGGGTCCCATATGCGAGGCGCGGAATCCGGCGAAGTATTTGTCGAGCGCCTCGTCGTCGTCCATTTCTCTGAATTTTAGCTGGGAGAGCTCCTCGGGGGTAAAGCGCCCCTCGTCCCCTTCGACGGGCTTGTCGACCGGGTTCGCGCACGACGTCAAGACGCTGGGTTTTAGGGGAATTCGCGGGATATAGTAGTAGCGCTCGCCGTTTTCCTCGCGAACGAATCCGCCCTCTTTTTCGATCGCCTGGGTCGCGAGCGACTCGCAAACGTCCAGAAGCGCGGGGAAATTGTACGCGGTGTGATCGAAGACCTTCGTTTCGTCGAGTTTTTCCGAGAAACGCGGGGGCAGCGCGCTAAAGCCTAGCGTCGTGAAAAGGACGCCCCCCGCGCTCGACGGGTTGCAGTCGGAGTCTTGACCGCATCGGGTCGAGATTTTAATCGTCTCGTCCAGATCGCCATTTCCGTAAAGGAGACCGACCAAAACGTAGGCGCCGTTGATCTTGACGTCGATATTGAAATCGCTCGTCGGACCGGAGCAGGACCATTTTCGATACTCGGGGTTATCGTGATATTTCTCGCCGATCTTCTTCCAACAGGCGACGAAATCGTCCGGATTCTCTTTTTTCCATTGGAGGACGTCGCGAACCATTTCCGCGTACTGGCACTCCGCCGGAATCGCCTCGAGGGCGCGCTCGATTATTTTAACGACGTCCGTCTCGAAAAACGCCTCCGCGTACATCGCGCCGATAAACTGCCCGGCGTACATTCCATCCCCGTAGTTCATGAGGCGACCGAATTTTTCGCCCATGAGAATCGCGTTGTTCGGGACGCCGGGGGAAATGAGCCCCGAGAAGTCTGACTCGATTTGGTAGTCGATGTCGTCGGCGCATTTGCTAAATTCGGGGCGGCTCGAGTTGGGGGGCGCGATACCTCGCCGCAGATTTTTGCGCCCGCAAACGTTGGCGTGCCAAAGCGGGTACTCGCTATTGGCGAAATCGATTCCGGCTTGGCGAATCGAGACGTCGAGACCGTGTTCCTCCATCGTTCGCAGGAACGTCATTTCCACGTAGAGGTCGTCTTGGCCGAACGCGTTGTTGATCATGTCGGGCGTCCATTTTGGCAGCTCTTCCTCGGGGATAATCCGGTTTTGATAGCGGAACTCGGTCGGGGCGCCCCAGCAGACCCCCGCGATCTGCCCGATCCAACCGCCCTTCATTTTGTCGCGATACTCGGCGACCGAAATTTTGCGGTAGTCTTTTCCGTCGATTTTGACGTCCTCGGCGGAGGCCGCCGCCCAAACGCCGACGAGGCACGCGATCGTCAGCGACGCGACGAGCGTATTTTTTCTTTTCATAGGGAGTCCCTTTTCTTCTGAAAACAAAAAGCGCGTGAGCGTTACTTCCGCCCGCGCGCTTTATTCTACGCTTTCGCTCGTCAAAAATCAACGAGTTATCGCAAAACGATCGTCTGCTCGCGCCCCGGTCCGACCGAAACGAACGAAATCGGTTTTCCGACGACTTCCGACAATCGCGCCAAGTAGCTCTTCGCGTTTTCCGGAAGGTCTTCGTAGGTTTTGACTTGCGTTATGTCCTCTTTCCAGCCGGGACGAGTCTCGTAGATTGGCTCGACTCGCGCGAGGGCGTCGACGTCGCTCGGGAAATGTTCGACGCGCTCGCCGTCCAATTTGTACCCGACGCAAATATTAATCTCGTCGAACCCGCTGAGCACGTCGAGTAGCATCACGGACAGCTCGGTCGCCCCCGCGAGGCGCGCGGCGTAGCGAACGGCGACGGCGTCGAACCAACCGCAGCGCCTCGGGCGTTTCGTCACCGTCCCGTACTCGTTGCCCTGGTCGCGAATTCGTTGACCAATTTCGTTGTTCAATTCGGTCGGGAAGGGTCCGCCGCCAACGCGGGTTGTGTACGCCTTGATAATTCCGACGATCCGCTTAATGAAGGTCGCGGGCAAACCGGATCCGGCGCAGACCCCGACCCCGGAGCTGTTGCTGCTCGTAACGTAGGGGTAGGTTCCGTAGTCGACGTCGAGCATGGAGCCTTGGGCGCCTTCGAGCAATACCTTTTTATCGGCGTCGACGGCGTCGAGCAGATAGTCGACGACGTCGCCGACGAAGGGTCGCAATTGCTCGGCGTATTTGGAGTAGTCGGCGATGATTTTTTCGGCGTCGAGGGGACGAACGGTGGCGCGGACCTCGTCGTTTTTCGCCAGTCCGGGAAGGGCGTTGTTTTTCAGCGCGACGATTTTGCGCACTTTTTCCGGGAAATCGGCGCGATAGAGATCGCCGATGCGAATCGCGGAGGCGCGACCGACTTTGTCGCGATAGCAGGGCCCGATTCCGCGGCCGGTCGTGCCGATCGCCTCGGAGCGGACTCCGGCGTCGTTCATAAGGCGATCCTCTTCCTTGTGCCACGGAAAAATGACGTGGGCGCGGTCGCTGATAAAGAGGTTCTTTTCGATTTCGACGCCCGATTCGCGAAGCCGGGCGATTTCGCCGAGAATCGACTCGGGATCGACAACGACGCCGCTGGCGATGCAGGAGCGAATTTCCGGACGGAAAATGCCGCTCGGAATGAGCGACAACTTATATTTTTTGCCGTCGAACGCGACGGTGTGCCCGGCGTTCGCGCCCCCTTGGTAGCGAACGACGATCTCGTTCTGAGCCGTCAAGAAATCGACGATTTTTCCCTTGGCCTCGTCGCCCCATTGCAATCCGATCACGCAAGTCGCGGGCATAGCGTTTAGTCCTCAAATAAATCGCTTGATTCCAGCCGTCGGACGGGGCCGACGGAAACAACGAAAGGGATATTATAGCGCCGAAAACGCGAATTAAAAGCCCCCGCTCTCGCCTCGGGGAATCCGCGGGGCGCGTTAGAGTCGCGCGAGGAACTCTTCGCGGCTCGAACTTTCAAAAACGAAATTACGCAAGTCGTCGAGCTCTTCCAAGGTTTTGGCGTCGAGAAGGCGGGCGCTTTCGGCGGGATCCGCGTCAAAGCGGTAGTTTAACGCCTTGCAAATACGGGAAATCGCGCGTTTGCGATTGAGCTCTCGCGCTTCGGCGCGTCCCTGGCTCCTCGCGTCGGCGAGACGGGCTTTAAAGTCGCGAGAGCGCTCCCAATTTTCCGGGGGGCTCGTCCAAAGGCGCTCGCTCGCCGGTTCCTTTGGAGAATCAACCTCGGCGCTTTGCGATGGAAAATGGGAACGGTTTTGCGTTCGCTCGCGGAATTCCTCGTAACTCGAGCATGCGAAAGCGAGGTCGAACAACGCTTCCAATTCCTCCAACGTTTTACCGTCAAGTCGTCGAGCGCTTTCGGCGGGATCCGCGTTAAATAGACCTCGCAACACTTTGCAAAGGCTTGTTAGCAAGCTTTTGCGCGCTTTGGCGCGCCCCTTATCGTATCCTTCGGCGAATCCCTCGGCGTATCCCTCGGCGTAACCTTGGCTCCTTGCGTCGGCGAGTCGAGCTTGGTAGTCGAACGAGTATTTCACGAGTCGCTCGCGCTCGGTTTCGGTAAATTCGCTCATCGATACCCTCAACTCTTTCATCCGGGCGTTTCGCGCCGAAAACGGGATCGGGGCTAAGCGCGCTCGCAGAATTCCTCGTAACTTGCGCAGGCGAAAACGAGGTCGTACAACGCTTCCAATTCCTCCAGCGTTTTACCGTCAAGTCGTCGCGCGCTTTCGGCGGGATCCGCGTTAAATCGGTAGTACAACACTTTGCAAAGGCTTGCTAGCAAACTTTTGCGCCCTTCGTCGCGTCCTTCGCTTTTCGCGTCGGCTAGGCGCGCTTGGTAGTCGCGGGAGTATTTCACAATTTGCTCGCGCTTGGTTTCGGTAAATTCGCTCATCGATACCCTCAACTCTTTCAATCCGGGCGTTTCGCGCTCGAGCGCGTCTCGCTCTTCTTTGTTCAATTGTGAAAAATAGCCCAAAACGATCGCCCAGTTCCTCGCCGCTTCGGTTTCCAGTCCGATCGGGAGTTCCCCGTCGCGAGGAACGCGAACTAAGACGAACGTTACGATTTCCAAAATCTTTTCCGATCTTCTGAATCGGATCTCCCCGACGTCGAACCAAAGATTTGGCAGATCTTTAAAAATAGGACCGCGAATGAACGCGACGCAAACGACGGGTCGAAGAATCTCGTATCCCTCTCCCTCGTCCAATTGACCGGAAAGGGCGCGGGCGCCGTAAAAAGCGAGCCTATTGAGAAACGCCCTTTGGTCGTAGGACTGCATTTCGACAACGAAGCGCCGTCCGGTTTCGTCCTTGACGAAAAGATCCAGACAGGTTTCCTTGTCGTCGAGCGTTTCTTTTCTTTGGGTTGGATCGAGATACTCGAGTTCGACGATCCGTTTCATTCCGGCTTCGTCGAACATCGAGTTAAGGAGTCCCGTCAGCGCGGGTTTCGACTTATGATCGGTGAAAATCGGACAAAAAGCGGCGTCTCGATATAGGTCGATCCATCCTTCTTCGTCGGGCTCGCGATTCGGGTCGAAACGCGCGAGTAGGTCGTTTAGTTCGCTCATCGCAATCTCGGCTTCGAAGGACTAGTTCGGCGTGTCCAAATAGGGATCTTGCCCCATGCCGCGCTGCATCTTTTTGCGCTCTTTTTCGTAGTAGAGCATCGTCTTTCGATTGCGGTAGTTCTTTCGCTCCACTTTCTTTTGGGCGCGGTAGAACATTTTCTCTTTCCAGGGCATTTCCTCGTCGGGGGTTTCTCTCGCCTTCTCTTTGATTTTGTCGGCTTTTTTGGGGCCGTAGGCTTTTTCGAGGATCTCGTCCTCTAAGGAGAGGTATTGGCGATAGGAGCCGGGGTCGCCCTGACGACCGCAGCGCCCGATGAGCTGCCGGTCGATGCGCGCCGATTCGTGGACTTCGGTGCAAATGACGTCGAGCCCCCCGATATCGAGCACTTCCGGGGGGAGCTTGATGTCGGTTCCGCGCCCCGCCATGTTCGTCGAGACGGTAACTTTTCCCCAATGCCCCGCGTCGGCGACGATCTCCGCCTCTTCGGCGATCCGGTTCGCGTTGAGGACGCTGTGCTCCATCTTGCGCTCGTCGAGCAAATTGGAGAGGATCTCGGATTTGTCGATCGTTCGAGTTCCGATGAGGACGGGTCGCCCTTTGCCGTGGAGATCGGAAATTTCTTCGACGATCGCGTTCCATTTGGCGCGCTCGGTCGCGAAGACGCGGGTGGGCAATTTTACGCGTTGAGGCGGTTTGTTCGTCGGAACGGGGATCACGTGGCACTTGTAGATCTTCGAGAGCTCGCGCTTCGAGGTTCGCGCGGTTCCGGTCATGCCGGCGAGGAATCGGAAGCGCAGGAAGAAGTCTTGCACGGTAACGCGCGCGGCTTGACCGGTCGCGATCGTGATTTCGACGCCCTCTTTCGCCTCGACCGCTTGGTGAATTCCCTCGCGCCACTTTCGCCCCTCGCCGAGTCGACCGGTGAACTCGTCGACGATGACGATCTCGCCGTCGCGCACGACGTACTGCTGGTCCAAGTGGAATTCTCGGTCGACTTTGATCGCGCGCTTAATGTACTCGTAGACGTGGTAAAGCCCGGTGGTCGACATCGCGTCGGGTTTTTTCAGGCGCCGGGCTTTTTGGCGGCCTTCGCGGGTTAGCTCGACTTCTCGCTTCTCGTGGTCGTAGGTGTAGTCCTCGTCTTCGATAAATTCGTAAATCGAGTCGGCCGCCCACTTGTACGCCTCGACCTCCTGTTTTTGCTCCTCGGTGGGGAGGGCGCTAATGATCAGCGGGGTGCTCGCCTCGTCGATAAGAATGGAGTCGGCCTCGTCGACCAGGCAGAAATATGGCTCGAGGCGTTGCGTCGGCTGCTCGTCTTTTTCGCGCTGCTCGCGGAGCATCGCGCCGAGCAAGTCGGTTTGGCCCTCGCGAATTCGGCGGAGTAGCAAGCGGTCGCGCAGGAAGTCGAATCCGAACTCCTTCGCCGTGCCGTAGGTAACGTCGCATTGGTACGCCTCTCGGCGCGAGTCGGTTTGCTGCTGGGTCTGAATTACGCCGACCTTCATGCCGAGGGCTTGATAAATCGGTCCCATAAGCTCCGCGTCGCGGGCGGCGAGGTAGTCGTTGACAGTGGCGAGTAGGGCTCCCTTGCCGGCGAGGGCTCGCAAGTAGAGGGGCGCGGTCGCGGTGAGGGTTTTCCCCTCCCCGGTCTGCATTTCGACGATGGAGCGATTGAACATCGCGATTCCGCCGAGGATTTGGACGTCGAAGTGGCGCATTCCGATGGTGCGTCGCCCCGCCTCGCGCACGAGGGCGAACGCCTCGGGGAGCAGTCTGGAAAGGGACTCGCCACTTCTGGCGCGATAGCGAAGGGAGAGGCTCTCTTTGCGCAACTGGGGATCGGTCAGCGCTTGGTATTTCGGCTCCAGCGAATTGACTTTCTCAAGCTCGTAAGACCATTTGGCGAGCCGACCTTGGGTCGTGAAAGGAAAGCAACTGTCGACGAATCGTTTTGGTCCGGATGGTATGGCGCCCAATGAAGAGTCCCCCGATGCGATAACGCGTTTGTTTTATACTGCTCGAAGCGCCCGACGCGGCGCTCGAGACGTCTAGATTTAACCTATTTTTCCGTTGGCGTCAACCGGTTCGAGCCTAAAAGAAAGTAGCCCGAACCTCTCCGTCCGAGTCGGAACGAAGAAATTCGGGCATTTTCAAGTCGGGGAGCGAGCGCTCCGCTTATCGGAGGATCAGAACCATCCGCCGTAGGCGACGATGAATCCGGCGGCGACGACGGAGACCATGCTCATCAGCTTAATAATAATATTGAGCGAGGGTCCGGTGGTGTCTTTGAAGGGGTCGCCGACGGTGTCGCCGACGACGGTGGCCTTGTGGCACTCGGATCGCTTTCCGCCGAGGGTCGGATCGACGTTCGCCTCGACGTACTTCTTCGCGTTGTCCCACGCGCCGCCTGCGTTCGCCATATAGACGGCGACGCAGAATCCGGCGGTTAGGGATCCGACGAGCAATCCGATGACGCCCGTGACTCCGAGGACGAGCCCGACGAGAATCGGCATAACCAGCCCGAGGAGGGACGGAACGATCATCTCGCGCTGAGCCGCCTTTGTCGAAATGGCGACGGGGGTCTCGTAGTCGGGCTCGGCTTGGAATTCCATGATCCCCTTGATTTCGCGGAATTGGCGTCGAACTTCCTCGACCATCCCGGAGGCGGCGCGACCGACGGCGGTCATCGTGAGGGCTCCGAAGACGAAGACGGTCATCGCGCCTAGGAAGATACCGACCAAGACTTTCGGATTGAGCAAGTTGCAGGAGTAGAACTTGGTCCAGTCGATCATGTTCGCGGACTTGACGGAGACCATATCGGTCTTGTCGATTTCCGACTCGTTTTCGGGAATGAACGGGCACGCCTTAGCGGTATTCTCGTCGATGTACTGAGGAACCGTGAGATTATCGAGCGCTTTCCAGGCTTCGTTGGAGTCCTTCCACGTTTTGTCGGCGCCGCGATAGATTGGGAAATCTTCGTTCGGATTGTTGGCTTGGTCGGGCATGACGAGGTAGCACTTGGGGAACCAGTCTTTGCCGCTCTCTTTATAAGCCGCTTTTTCGGCCTCGACGGTTTCTTTGCCGGGATAATAGACGACAAAGTTGTTGGAGACCTTGTAGAAACCGGGCATATTGGCGGGGGTCGCCTCGACCTGCTTGATCGCGGTCGCGCCCCAACGCTCGAATCCGACGCGGACTTCCTCGACGTAAGCGGCGAGCAGGGCTAGGGCGGTGAGGGCGGCGGAACCGATCGCGAAACCTTTTCCGGTCGCGGCGGTCGTGTTGCCGAGGGAGTCGAGGGCGTCGGTTCGACGGCGCACTTCTTCGGGGAGCCCCGCCATTTCGGCGTTTCCTCCCGCATTGTCCGCGATCGGTCCGTAAGCGTCGGTCGCGAGGGTGACGCCGAGGGTCGAGAGCATGCCGACCGCGGCGACGCCCACGCCGTACAATCCGAGCGCGAACAGTTTTACGTTGGAGAAATCAAAGCCGGTGGTGAAACCGAAGGACAGAATCGTGGCGACGCCGACGATGGCGACCGGAGCCCAGACGCTGTACATCCCTTCGGCGATACCGGCGATGATAACGGTGGCGGGACCGGTTTTTCCTTGATTGGCGATCGCTCGAGTCGGCTTGTACTCGTAGGAGGTTCGGTATTCGGTCCACTTTCCGATCAGCCATCCGGCGAGGAGACCGACGACGACCGAGAAACCGGCGTATTGGGCGGTCGTTCCTTTTAGCATGAAGTAGGAGACGATAATCGAGAGAACCGCGATCGCCAAGGATGGCAAATTGACGCCTTTACCGAGGGCTTTGAGCAAAGCGCCTTGATCGGCGTCCTCGTCGGTTTTAACGAGAAAGACGCCGTAAATCGAGAGCGCGATTCCGATCGCCGCCAAGACGATGGGGAGGAAGAGGGCCTTCATCTGCATCATCGAGGACTCTCCCATTGCGGCGAAGGCGGCGACGCCGAGGGCGGCGGAGGAGAGAATCGAGCCGCAGTAGGACTCGTAGAGGTCGGCGCCCATGCCGGCGACGTCGCCGACGTTGTCGCCAACGTTGTCGGCGATGGTGGCGGGGTTTCGACGGTCGTCTTCGGGAATTCCGGCTTCGACTTTACCGACCAAGTCGGCTCCGACGTCGGCGGCTTTCGTGTCGATGCCGCCGCCGACGCGGGCGAAGAGGGCTTGGGAGGAGGCGCCCATGCCGAAGCAGAGCATAACGACCGTGATTTCGGTAAGATCCATCGTCCATCCGAATTTCGGGAAGAGCCAGTATAGGGCTCCGAACCAGAGGACGACGTCGAGCAATCCGAGCCCGACGACGGTCAGGCCCATGACCGCGCCGGAACGGAACGCGACTTGGAGACCTTGGTTAAGCGATTTTTGGGCTCCGGCGGCGGTTCGAGAGGAGGCCCAAGTCGCGGTCTTCATGCCGAACCAACCGGCGAGACCGGAGAAGAAGCCGCCCGTGAGGAACGCCCAAGGGACGATTTTGTTTTGAACGTGGGCGCCCCAGGCGAGGTACATAAGAAACGCCCAAATGACGACGAAGAAGATCGCGACGACTTTGTACTGCTGCTTGAGATACGCGTTGGCGCCCTTTCGGACGGCGGCGGCGATCTTGATCATCTCGTCGTTTCCCTCGTCCTCCTTCATCATCGCCTTAAAGAATCGGACGGCGAAGACGAGGGACGCGACGGCGCCGACGAGGGCCAAGACCCAAAGGAATCCAAATCGCGACGAGAAGAAGGGGAGTCGGTCGTTGGAAATTTTCGCGGCGCTTTCGACGGCGACGGTATCGACGGGTTCGGTCGATTCGTCGAGAGCGGGGGCGGCGGGTTGAGCGTCGCCGTTCGCGACGGCGGCGGGCTCGGCCTCTTGCGGGCTCGCAAAGGCGATGGAGGGCGCGGGGCTCGCGAACGCGAGCGTCAGGGCGACGACTCCGCACAGAGCGAGGTTCAATATTCGTTCGCGGATCTTCATAAGAAGAATCTCCTTATTGGGTAATATTTCCGAGACTTGTCGCAACAATAGCGATTCTCGGAGGATTCGTCAAAGGGTCGTTCGTAGGCTCGCGGGGGACGCTCCGCGACGCGCTCGACCCGTTCCGGCAATTATCGCGCAACTTGGAAAATTTGTCAATATGGGCAATTATCGCGTTGAAAAATTTCGGCGCCTTGCGATCGAAAAATACCCCCTTTCGCCGCCGGGCGCTCGACGCTCGCGGTCCGCCGCAACAAAACGGTAGAAAAAGGGCGAATAAGTTTGGAAAATTTGTTTTTTCTCGAAACGCGGGCGGCTCGCGCGCAATCCAAAGAACGAAGGTTTGTCGTTGTGAAAAGATATTGGTTAAAAAACCCCGGGTCCCCCTTGTCGCGGACGTCGAAAAGGGTAAAATCACGGCTTGGCGAATCGGGTCGGAACTGTGTTTTGGATTTTCGGTTCGCCCCGTCGTCGAAACTTGAATCGCGAGGGCTTGATTCTCGCGGTTCCCGTCGCGCGAGCGACGCCTCGGCGTCGAATATAATTTCGTTCGAAGCTAGCGTTATTTTCGCAAAGGTATCATTTGATGAAGAACAACGTTTCCAAACTCGTCTCGCTCGTCGGCGTCTTTATGCTCGTCGCTTGCGCCGGTTGCGGTGGAAGAGTTCAAGTAAAAGGAACCGTCAAATTTTCCGACGGGACGCCTCTGTCGTACGGCACGGTGAATTTCACCAACGACACGACGATGTGCAAGGGTCAGATCGAAAAAGACGGCTCGTTCACGATGCGCACGTTCAAGCCGGGCGACGGGGTTCCTCCGGGGACTTATAAAGTGTACATCACCGACACGTTGCAATTCGGCGAGTCGGGAGCCAAGGTTAAGACGGGCGACGTTGAAATGGAGCTCATTGGCAAATCGTCGAACACCGTTCCCTACGAATACGCCGATCCCGACAAGAGCCCTCTCGGCACGATCACGGTTTCGAAGTCGATGAATCAAGACTTTGTGATCGAGGGATCCGCCCCCGAGACGAAACCCGGCGACGAAACGAAATAACGGCGCTTCTTTCATCGGGTTGGAGAAATGTTTCGCTCGGTCGCTATAACGTGCCTGTTCGTAGTTCTCGCGTTTTGCGCGGGTTGCGGCGATAAGGTTCCGGTAACCGGAAGGGTAACCTACGAGAACGGAACCCCGTTGACGTTGGGACAGATCATTTTCACCGACGACTACTATATGGGTCGCAGCGACCTTGATAAAAACGGCGAGTATTCGATTCACACGCTAAGGAGAAACGACGGAATCCGGAAGGGAACCTACCGCGTTTACATAACGGGCGCGATTCGCTTGGAGAGCGACGACAGCACGAACATAAGCGCGGAGGAGATCTTTTCGGGGAAAGTGGCGGAAATCAAGCCCGTCAGACTAATCGATATGCAATTCATGACGCCGGACACGTCCGGCTGGGTCTGCAAGGTCAAGAAGAAGTCGAGGTTTGATTTCGTGGTTTATCCACCCGGCGAGGTTCCGGAAGACAAGAAGACGGAAGCCGCGAAGTATATGTTCGATCCGGAGTACCGCAAAAAGGTGCAAGCGGAAAGAGCGAAAGAAAACGGGGCTCCGCCTTTCCCCGTTAAGAAAAAGAGGACCGTCAACCCGAATTTGTTGTAAACGACGCGGAATTTGAAGAAAACTATTGATTTTTCTTCGAAACGTCCGTATTATTAAATAAGTTGACTTTGTTCGCAAAGTCGCGCTCGCTTTTCGAGACTTTTCGCGCGAGCGTTTAGGAACCGTCAGTTTTGGACGCTCGCGCTACGTAGCGGCGCGCGGCGCAATATTTTAAAGTATTTTTTTCCGAGGACTTTTTATGAGAACACAACGAGAGAAGAAGGGCTTCACCCTCGTCGAACTCCTCGTCGTCATCGCGATCATCGGCATTTTGATCGGGTTGCTCCTTCCCGCCGTCCAAGCGGCGCGCGAAGCGGCTCGTCGCATGCAATGCACGAACAACCTGAAGCAAATCGGGCTCGCGATCCACAACTTCCACGACGTTCGTCAAGGCATCCCGCCGGCATGCCACTCTTGGCACCGCATGACGATGTGGGCGTACCTGTATCCCTACTCCGAGCAACCGACGCTTTGGCAGCTGCTCAACCGCACCGACCCCGTTACGCTCGACGTCTTTTTCTGGCAGCTGAACGCCAACAACTGGGCCGGCGTTAACCTGACCGAAGACGAGCGCAAGGGTTTCTCGAGCGTTCCGTATATGGTCTGCCCGTCCCGTCGTTCTTCCCCCGCGTCTTACGACACGATCTCGACTGGTCACGGTCAAAACTCCGCAGGTCCGCAAAGCGACTACTGCCCGATCGCGTCGACCGACTCCAACGGTTCTCAAAGCGGTCGCGCCACCGCCGGCAACCACGACACGCACTACTACGTCCGCGTTACCCAGATCTTCACCGACAACTGCCAAACCTACCAAAAAGGTTTCTTCCGCGGCGCTAAGATCACCGGCAATTCCGAAAGCACCACGAAGTCGAATCCTCGCGACACGCTCTCTCGCGTCGTCGACGGCACGTCCAACCAAATCGTCATCGGCGAAAAGCACATCCCGATCGACGGTCTGAACGTCTGCAACACGCAAGATCCTTCCGCCAACAACTGGTCGCAGTGCCACGACTGCTCGTACCTCTGCGCCGCCGCCGCCACCGGTTGCGGTTACGTTTGGCGCTCGGTCGCGTCTTGGTGGTCCGACGACTACAAGACTCCTTACACCGACCTCGCCAACGGTATCGACGGTCCGTACGACCACCTCGCCGCGAACTCGCACGCTTCGATTAACTGCGGTCTCGGTTCTTGGCACGCCTCCGGCGCCAACTTCCTGCGCGCCGACGGTTCCGTTTCCTTCATGAGCTCGACCACGCCTCAAGCGATCCTTGGCAAGCTCGCGACCGTCGACGACGGAAACGCCGACACCACCAACTGATTTTAGCTCGACCGATTCGGTCTAAGCTGAACAAAAAGCGCGCTTTCTCGACAGGGAGAGCGCGCTTTCCTTTTTCCCGTTCCCAAACGCGTCCCTCAACTTGACGTCCGTTTTTAAAAGGGGTATAAAATCCCAAGGACGATTTTTCCGACCTCAAGTTTATTTCAAAGCGAGGAGAGACTCGAATGTTCGACGATCGAACGGCGAGCGTCGCCAATACGCGAAGCGCGGTTTCCCAAGAGGAACTACGCGAAATCGAGCTCGATTTTCTCTTAGGTCTCGTTCGCGACAAATTTTTGACGGAGGAACAAGCGGCGGAACGATTCGGGACGTCGGTCGCTCAAATTAAGAGGACACTGGAGGCCCGCCTCGCGCGGAAGAGAGAGCCGTTTCCAGAAAGAATCAAAACGGGCTTCAATCGGGAAGTCGCGGATCGGCTCTATAAGATAGTCGTCGACAACCCGGAGCGTCCCGAGTGGGCGCTGGAAGTCTTCAACGCGCTTCACAAGACTAATTACGACGACAAAACCCTCCTTACGAGAACGACGATCGACGACGCGGTTTTTATGGGAACGAAGAACGACGCGTCGTTTCTCGTAATGAACACCATGTGTTTTTGCGAGCAGCATTCGACGATCGAGCCGAATATGCCAATGTTGATGTTCCTCTACTCGGCGCAAGTTTACCACAAACTGGTCGAAGAGGAGAAGCGGGACTTGCGTTGCGGGGTTTTGCAAAAGCTTCCATTTCCGCGATTCGTTTGCTTTTTCAACGGACGTCGCGCGGCGCCTCGGCAATGGCAATTGCATTTGCGGGACTCGTTTATTAATACGTTCGATCTCCCGCCCGAGCTCGACTTGACGGTCAACGTTTACAATATTAACGAGGGACATTTCCCGCCCATTTTAGAGGGTTGCCGACCCTTGAAAGACTACGCGCGATACATCGCGCTAGCGCGGGAACTGTCCGATTATTACGGGAGTTTCGCCAAAGGGGTCGACGCGGCGGTCGATCGCCTTCCGGACGACAATATTCTAAAACTTTATATTCAAAAGAATAGAGCCGAGGTTACGATGAAATGTCTCAAAGAATTTGACGAGGAAACGCACTGGCAGAACGTTCGCGACGCCACTTGGGGCGAGGCTTGGGACAAGGCTTGGGGCGAGGCTTGGGACGAGGCTTGGGACAAATCGAAATTAGAAACGTTAACGAGTCTTGTGAAACAGGGGCTAATCACCCCGCAACAAGCCGCCGACCAGGCGGGAATGACGATTCCTCAATTCGAGCAAAGCGTCGCGGCGCTTTCTTGAGCGCGCGGATCGCGTCTCGACGTTCGTCGAAAAATTGCGAAAAAACGTCGCGAGGTATTGATTTTTCGTTCTCGATCCCTCACAATAAGGGTCGAAGTTCGAGTCTCGCCTCGCGGCGCGCTCGAGCGTTTAAAACCAACTTCGCATAGATAAGGACATTGCAACGATGAGAACATCTCGCCGCGATTTCATTAAGACCTCGGCGGTCGCCGGGGCCGGTTTCTTGGTCGCCTCGGGCAACTTCCGCAAACAAGCGCGGGCTTCCGCGCTCGAATCGATCGCCGTCGCCGGAGTTGGCGTCGGCGGCAAGGGAGGCGGGGATATTACGCACGCCGGTTACTACGGGAAAGTGGTCGCGCTCTGCGACGTCGACAAGAACACGCTGCAAGGGAAGCAAAAGGAATTCCCGGACGCGAAAACGTTCGTCGACTATCGTGATTTGTACGCCGAAATGATGGACAAGATCGACGCGGTCACGGTGGGGACGCCGGACCACATGCACGCGATCATCACGGCGGCGGCGATCAAAGCGGGGAAGCACGTCTACACGCAAAAGCCGTTGACGCGAACGATTTACGAGGCGCGTTGGCTCGGCGAGCTGGCGAAAAAATACGGCGTCTGCACGCAAATGGGGAACCAAGGCAGCGTCGACGACGGTCTTCGCAAGACGGCGGCGCAATATCGCGCGGGGGTGATCGGCGAGGTTAAGGAAGTCCACGTTTGGACGAACCGCCCGATTTGGCCGCAAGAGAAAAACCGAACGATGACGCTCGAAAAGTTCATCGCTCAAGTCAACGCGGAAACGGACGACGAGGACGAGCGAAAGGAACTGATCGAGGAAAAGAAAAAGCAAATCGAGGCGGCGCGCAAGACGGTGGATTGGGACGCTTGGATCGGCGTCGCTCCCATGCGCGAATTCTGGCCGGGCGATTACCACTCGTTCAAGTGGCGCGGCTGGTGGGACTTCGGGACCGGGGCGCTCGGGGACATGGCGTGCCACAACGTCAATATGATCTTCAAGGCGGTCGATTTGCGGAATCCGACGAGCGTTCAGGCTAAGAGCTCGGGACACGATTTCGACTCGTTCCCGGCGAGCAGCGTTACGGAGTTCGAGTTCCCCGCCAACGATTGGCGCGGGCCGATCAAGTTCGTCTGGTACGACGCGTCGCAAACTCCGCCCGCCGAACTGACCGGCAAGTACGGATTTGAGAAGGTCGACGGCGGCGGCGGTTGCTTCGTCGTCGGTACCGAGGGCGCCGGGCTCGGCAGCGATTTCCGCGCCGAGGGGGGCAAGAAGATCGCCCCGATTCCGGAGGATCAAACGGAATTCGTCATCGCGCCGATCGACGAGCAAGGCCGAGCGGACGACGCGCGCCATAAGTTCGAGTGGTTCAACGCGATGTGGGAAGGTAAACCGGATCTTTGCTGGTCGATCTTCCCGAATCACGCGGGTCCGCTCACGGAGACGATTCTGCTGGGCAACCTGTCGATTTGGACCGCCTCGGAAGGACCGGGCGAAAAGGTCGAATGGGACGCGAAGAATCTCAAAGTGACGAACCTCGCGGATCTCAAGACCCCCGGCGTCGCCGAACTGGTCAAACCGGTCTATCAAAACGGTTACGACCCGATCGACGAACTCTTCTAATCTCGCGAGCGTCGAGAAGTCGCGCGTCGAATCGCTAGCGGAGAACGGAGACTCGTTGGCTCGCGTTCTCCGCTTTTTTGACGCGTTTCGGAAAGGATTTATGAAAAAATATATCGTTCGCTACGGGGCGATGCGGCGCCTAGGCGCGATCGAGCGGCCGGAGAAGGACGCGAGCAAGTTCTTTCGCGGAGCGAAAGTCGTCGTAAAAACCCAGCGCGGATTGGAAATCGCGACGATTCTTTGCGAAACGAACGATCCCAAATTGGACCAACTCGGGGAGTTGGTCGCGGAGCGTCCGACGTTCGTTCGTCCGCTAGAGCGGGCCGACGAGTCGCGAATCCGGGAAATGCAAGAGAGCGAGTCGGGCGATTTCCAGCGCTGTCTGAAAATCGTGGAGCGAATGCGAATCGATCTAACGCTCGTTCGGGTGGAGCAGATATTCGGGCGGGAGCGAATAGTGGTCTATTACACGGCCGACGGGCGAGTGGACTTCCGGGAGCTCGTGCGGGCGCTGGCGGCGGAGTTCCAAACGCGTATCGAAATGAAGCAAATCGGGGCGCGGGACGAAACGAAACTCCTCGCCGACGTCGGGGATTGCGGTCGAGAGGTGTGCTGCAACGCCTATTTGGCGACGATGCCCCCCGTCTCGATGAAGATGGCGAAGCTGCAAAAGGCGACGCTCGATCCGACGAAAGTGTCCGGACGTTGCGGCAGGCTTAAATGCTGTCTTCGCTACGAGTACGAGACGTACAACGAACTTCAAGAGAATTCCCCTCCGATCGGCAAAGTCGTCCGAACGCCGCTGGGACGAGGTCGCGTTTTCGCGAGAGAGCTTTTCGCGCGCCGCGTCGTGGTCGATTTGGACGACGGAGGACGCCAGACGTTCGCGATCGAGGATCTCGACGAGCGCGAGCCGCGGCCCGTCGCGCGAGAAAAACGCCCTCGCGAAAAGAAAGGTTCCGGGCGCGTTCCGCCGACTTCGCGTCCGGATCGTCCGGAGTGAGAAAATGATGTTTTCGTTTCTCGTCCTCCTCGGATTGTCGCTCGCGCCGCTCGGGTTTTGCCAATCCTCCGCGTCTCAACCGTCGGTTCCGGGGGTACCTTGGCGCGCGGTCGACGATTTCGGTCGGCAAGTCGTCGCGGAGAGGGAGGCGCCGGAGCTAAGAGCGAATAAAACGGTCGGCATGTTTTACTTTCTGTGGCTCTTGCCCGATTCCAATATCCCGGTCGACGTTAAAAATCGCCCCGTCGGGGAGTCGGGCCCCTACGATCTAACTCGAATTCTCGAGAAAGATCCCGACCCCGTCCAAAACGACGCCGTTATGCCAAATAACGGCGAGATGTGCTTTTGGGGCGAGCCGCTCTTCGGTTACTACGACTCCCGGGATCCTTGGGTCGTCTCGCGCCACGTCCGCCTGTTAACGGACGCGGGTATCGACGCGTTGATCTTCGACGCGACGAATTTGCGAACGTATCCCGAGGTTTATCTTCCTCTTTGCGAGGCGCTTCTGGACGCGCGTCGGGAGGGTTTTCCGGCCCCTCGGGTCGCCTTTATGCTCAATACGCAAATCGAGGCGCGGGTTCGCGAATTGTGGCGGGACTTCTACTCCAAACCGGAATACGCGCCGACCTTCTTTCTTTGGGAGGGCAAGCCGCTTTTGCTCGCGGATCCCGAACAGGTCCCCGAGGAATTTCGGGACAAATTCACGCTTCGCTCCGCCTATTGGCCGACGAACGGAACGCAGAACGTCCAAAACGCGTGGCAGTGGATCGCGGGGTATCCCCAAACCTACGCTTGGACGACGGACGAAAAGGTTCCCGAGGAGGTTTCGGTCTCGGTTTCACAGAATTTAACGCGCGACGCGGCGGCGGATCCGGCGTGGGAAAGCGTCGGGAACGCTCGCGGTCGCTCGTTCGTCTGGGGCGACGAGGAGGAGCGCGCCGCCCCCGACCTCGGGCTAAACTACGACCAACAATGGCTTCGCGCCCTCGAGCTCGATCCTCCTTTCGCACTAATCACCGGGTGGAACGAATGGATCGCGGGTCGTTGGCTCGTCTCGCGCCTCAATCCGGAGACCAAGCAAGGGGAGGCGCTTTACGCGTTTATCGACCAATACAATTACGAATTTAGTCGCGACGCCGAGCCGACGCGCGCATCGAAATTCGTCGACTCCTATTATTTGCGCACGGTCGACGGGGTTCGGCGCTATAAAGGCGCTCCGCGCGCCCCGAGGGCCTCGGCGCGCAAAACGATCGATTTCGAGGCGGGTTTCGACCAGTGGCGCGACGTCGAACCGTCGTTTCGCGATTATTTTGGGGAAACGACCCCTCGCGATTTTCCCGGGGTCGGGGGAACTCGGTACAGAAACGACTCCGGACGGAACGATATCGTTCTTTGCAAAACGACGCGGGACGCCGACTTCGTCTTCGTTTATATTGAAACGCGGGATCCGATCGCGCCGACTCCGCCCGACGGACTTCGCGTCCTCTTCGACTCCGACGCCGATCTAACGACCGGTTGGCGCGGCGGGGATCTGCTTCTCGGAACTCGCTACGAACCGGACGGTTCCGTTTCTCTCGAGACGTTCGACGCCTCTCAAAAAGATTCGCTCGCTTGGTCGACCAAAGAGTCGCTCGCCGGAGCGCGCTGGAACCTCGAGGGGAACAAGTTGCAAGTCTCCGTTCCCGCGCGCTTTTTCCAAAAGGGCGCGAGCGAGGCGACGATCTTTAAAGCGCTCGACAACGTTCCGCTGAACTCGCCCGCCGATCTCTACGACCAGGGGGACGTCGCCCCGGAGAGCGCCTTTTTCTACGCCGCGACTTACGAACCGCGTTAAAAAGCCGCTCGCGAAATCTCCCTTGCGCCCCGGACTCGAAATCGCTATCGTACCGGCGGTTTATAGCGCGGTCGAACGGATTCTCGACCGCGACGACGCGTTCGACGCGACGTCAGTAAGGAGCGCAATATGTTGCGAAATCATAGTTTTTTTGTCGCGCCGATCGCGGCGCTCGCCCTCGCGTTGTTTTGGCTCGGCTCCGGTTTCGCGAGCGAAGAATCGGGCGTTTCGTCGGAATTCGCGGAGCGGGTTTTGGCGCTCGAATTTTCCGACGATCCGACGCCGGAATTCTCGGAGATCGCTCGCCGCGAACACGTTCCTCTTCAGCGGGTTCCTCGCGACGCGGAGGGGCTCAAGCTCGCGAGCGAGCGAGACGTTCGGGAATATCCGACTTGCGTTCTGCTCGTCGACGGTCGCGAGTTTGGACGGGTCTCGGCTCGAGACAAAAGCTCCGCCGAAATCCGATCCGAACTAACGAAGCTGGTCGCTTCCGGTCGCGCCGAAACGGCGAAACGTCCGCGCAAAGTCGAGCGGGCGCCGCGCAAGCCTCTCTTTGGTCTCCTCTTTAAATCGCGCCCGTCGAGCGGTTCGACCGCGCGGGGTCAAATCGCCGACCCCGACTATCGCTTCGAGCCTCGCGAACAGGCTCCCGTCGCTCGCGACGACGAGCGCTTGACGCGCCTTTCCGACGCGATCGGTCTGGCGCGAGTGGGCGCGGCGAGCGCGCGGATCGTCGTGTCCGACGCCGACGGGGGTTCGGAATCTTCGGGTCCGGCGGCGGCGATTCACTACAACGAGGAGTTTCGCGAGGCGCTCTTCGTCGCGTCCTCCAAACTCTTTGAAAAAGTCGGGAGCGATTCCGTCGCGCCCAAGGTTGTCGCGCGGATCTTTTCGCCGATCGACGGGTCTCGCGAGGACGCTGTCGGGCAGTGCGTCTATTGCGATCCTCAGTTGGGTCTCGCGCTCGTTGCGGCGAGGGCGTCTCGACCCGCGACGCCGGTCGCTTTTCTTCCGAAACAGGCGGGTCCGAAAGTCGGTGAGGAAATTCGGGAATTCTCGCGCGAGGGCGAGGAGTTGCGCGCTTCGGTTCGCGAGGTTCTCGCGGTCAATAAGCGCCGTTTTTATCGCAAGGAGGGAGCGGTCGAAAGCGGGTCGGTTCTCTACGATCAACTTTCGGGGGCTCGGGGCGTCGAGGGCTCCGGATGCTTTGTCTCGCGCAACGGTCGCTTTTACTTCGCGGGGATTCTCGGCGAAAGCAAGGGCGAGGACGAGCAGGAGATGATCCCGGTCGACGCGTTGAGTCAAGCGCTCCTATCGAACAGTTCATTAGCGGCGGTCTATCGCGACCAAATCGCCGGAAAATTCGACGCGCCGGCCACGAGCGAGGAAATCGAGTTCGCGAACAAAGTTCTCGCGTCGGCGCCCGAGGAAACGGCGCTCGCCGCGAAACCGGCAGTTCCGACTCCGACGGTTCCCGAAGCCGCGCCCGAGGCGAGCGCGCCCGAAGGGGCGCCGAGGGAAGTCGCCGCGAATAACGCGCCGGAGTCGCTCGCCTCGCCGCAACCGGCGCCGGGACAAGTTCCCTATATCGTCGCGGCTCGAACGCCGGACGGGGAACGGGTTCAATTAGCGCCAAGCGCGCCCGGGGCGGCGGATCCTCGCGCGGTCTATTTCCAAGTTTACGCGGCTCCGGGGGGGGTTCGGTCGGCGTCGCACGAGTCGAGCGTCGATCCGGAAGAGCTGGCGGCTTACGAGCGGGAGGAAGAAGCGTTTAACGCGGCGCTGGAAACGCTGAGACGTCGGGCGCTGGACGGGGCGGAAATCGTCTGCATCGTCAATTGGTCGGGGGACGCGAAGGAAAACGCGCCTCGCGATTCGGAGGTCATTCGACTTCCGAGGCGCAAGATCCCGGTCAATCCCGCCGCGACCAAGAATCGGGTGGAGCTCGTGGCGATTCCGGTTCGCCCGGGCGCGCCGGCGCCAGAGCCCTCGACGCCGGAGGCCGAAGGGCAAACCGCGCCTCTTACCGCCGAGATTCCCGGTTCCCCGGTCGCGAGGTAACTCGCGGCTTCGAACGATTTGCCGACCATTTTCGAGAGATATCTCGAGCGAGGCGAGCGCGCTTTTCTCACCCTTGTCTTGGGGCGCGCTCGTCTCGCTTTTTTCACGCCTACGCGCCCTCTCGGGGGCGCTCCTTGTTTTAAAACAAAAAATCGATACAATGGAGAGTCCGACAATGACAACCGAGAGTTCCCCCGAGCGCCCCGGGCGCTCCAAAGACGACGAGCGGGTTCTCGTCGTTCCGACCGCGACGTTCAAGGAGCTCGGAGAATTTCAAGGTTTTTTAAAGGAATCGCTCTCGAGTCGGGCGAGGCTTTTCGCGCCGGAAACCGCGCGTTTCGCGCGCCGGGGGGACGCCGAGTTCGATCCGAGTTTTAAGCAGCTGATCCCTTACGTCCTTTTCGTATGCGAAACGGGCGGCGAAAAGGAAATTTTCGCGTATCGTCGCGGCGAAGGGCAGGGCGAGGCGAGATTGCGCTCCAAATGGAGCGTCGGGGTCGGCGGGCACATCAACGACTCCGACCTGGAGGACTCCGGCGATTCCCTCGATTTGCCGCGCCTCGCGTTAAGCGGAGGGCTCTCGAGCGACGAGGAAACGCCTTTCGAGCGAGGAGCGAGGCGCGAAATCGCCGAAGAGGTGGTTCTCGGATCGAGAGCGACGCGTTTCGAGGTGGCGGGGCTCGTCAACGACGACTCCACGGAAGTCGGTCGGGTTCATTTGGGCGTCGTTTGCGTCGTTCGCTTGGAATCCCCGATTTTGCGGTCGAACGAGCCGGACTTGCTCGAGGCGCGCTTCAGACCCCTCGACGAAATCGCTCGCGAAATCGAGCGCTCCCCCGAGCGCTTCGAATCGTGGACGACCTTGGCTCTTCAGGGCGGAGCCGTCGACTAAATTAAGGAAATCCCATGTATTCAAGACCGGACGGTCGGGCGCTAGATCAGACGCGCCCCATCTCCTTTAAACGCGGCTTCGCGAACGCTCCGGGGCGAGTGATCGCGTCGGCGGGCGACACGGTGGTATTGTGCGCCGCGAGCGTCGCGGACGAGGTTCCCGAGTGGCGCAAAGGGACCGCCGACGCGCCCGCCAAGGGCTGGCTCACCGCGGAGTACCGGATGCTCCCGAGCAGCGTCGCGCGTCGCAAACCGCGCCAGGATCGCCCGGACGGCCGAGCGACCGAAATCCAGCGCCTGATCGGGCGATCGCTTCGCGCCGTTTTCGATCCGGAAAAGCTGGGTCCGAGAACGATTTACCTCGACTGCGACGTTCTACAAGCGGACGGGGGCACGCGAACGCTCGCGATCTCCGGGGCGTTCGTGGCGCTGGTCGAGACGCTGAACGCGATCCGCGACCAACTCCCCGACCCGAGCGCGTATCCTTTGCGCGACTCGGTTTCGGCGATTAGCGTCGGGCTCGTTCAAGAAACGCCGATTCTCGATCTTTGCTACGTCGAGGACTCTAGCGCCGACGTCGACATGAACGTCGTGGCGACGGGGGAGGGGAAGTTCGTCGAAATTCAGGGAACCGCCGAAAGGAGCCCCTTCGACGACGAGCGGCTCGCTAGGTTTCTCGCGCTCGCGAAGAAAGGCTGCGCCGAAATCGCGAGCTTGCAACGGGAAGCCCTCGCCGACGATTGGCCTTTTTAAAACGGGAATCGCATGGAAGAAATATCGATCGTCGTTCGCGGGGCTCGCGCGATGAGACAAGCGTTCGGACCGAGCGACGAATATCTCCGACTGATTCGCAAGACGCTCGGGGTTCGGGTGGTCGTCGACGAAGAAAAAGGAAAATTGATCGCGCGCTCCGAGGATCTCGAGGCGGCGCGCAAGTGCGCGACGCTGCTGGAGCGACTGCTGCGCTGGGCGGAAGCGGAAAGCGAGCCTTTGGCGGCGGACGACGTGAAGCGGGCGCTCGACGAGACGGTTCGCGGTCTGGAAATCACGCAAGCGCGTCCTTTCGAGGTTTTCGGAGGTAAGACGATTCGCGCGAAAACGGCGGGTCAGGCGCGGTACTGCGAGGCGCTTCGGTCGGCGGAAATAGTGTTTTGCGCGGGTCCGGCGGGTACGGGTAAAACGTATCTGGCGGCGGCGAGCGCGGTCGAGCGCCTGCGTCTCGGAGAGGTCAAGAAAATCGTTCTCGTTCGGCCGGCGGTGGAGGCGGGGGAGAATCTAGGATTTTTGCCGGGGGATCTCGCGGAAAAGATCAATCCGTATCTTCGCCCCCTCTTCGACTCGCTCGCCGATATGACGCAAACCGATATGTTGCGTCGGTACATCGAAGATTCTCGGGTAGAAATCGCCCCTCTGGCCTATATGCGCGGTCGCACGCTGAACGACGCGCACATCATTTTGGACGAGGCTCAGAACACGACGATCGCCCAAATGAAAATGTTCTTGACGCGAACCGGTTTCGGTTCGAAAGTCGTAGTCTGCGGGGACGCGACCCAAACGGATCTCCCGGGTCGCGTCAAAAACGGCTTCGTCGACGCTTTTCGTCGCCTTCGGGACGTCGACGGAATCAAGTTCTTAACGCTGGAGCGCTCCGACGTCGTTCGGCACCCGCTCGTGCAAAAAATCGTCGACGCTTACGAAACGAATCGCGAGGAGGACGTCGAGAGTCCTCCGGTCGCGCGGGAGTAAGGTCGCCAATCGAGCCAAAAGGTTTCTTCCATGTCGCCACGAACCTCGTCCGATCGAATTAGAACGCGCGCGCAACGCGTCGCGGCTCGAGTTTCCTACGACGGTTTCGTCTCAAAATCGATCCGCGCGCTGGTCGCGGACGGGGGGCTTTCCAAAGTTGTCGGGATCCTTGTCGCGTCGCTCCTAATCTGCGTTATATGCGGGGTTTGGGATCCCCCTAAGAAGTACAAGCTCGGCGCCGTGCCGGAGCGACCGATCGTTAGCGTGGTCGATTTCGAGGCGGCGAGCCCGGACTTTACCAACGACAAGCGAAACGAGGCGCGTCAAAAAACGCCTCGCTACTACGAAAACGACCCTTCGAAATTGGACGATTTCGAGACCGAGTTTCTCGCGGGTCTTGCGCAAATCGTCGCCGAATCGGACTTTACGCAGTGTTCCACGAACGATATTCGCTTTCTCCAAGGCTTCCTTCCCAAAAGGGTCGGCGAGGACGCGGCGCCTCGCGCCTTCGACGCCCTGCGCGAATACTTCTCGAACGACGACGATCTCGGAACGTTTCGCGAAACATTGGAAATCGCCTTGGAACCGTATCGCGCCAACGGAATCGTTCGCAAGCTGAACTCGGACGACCAAGAGGAAGAAGGGGAAGAGGACGGATCAAAAATAGTCGGGATTCTCGACAATCCCGACCGTCCGATCGCGCGAGAGACGCTCGACAAATCTAGAAATATTAAGGTCTACGACAAAGGTTCCAACCCCGAAAACGCGAGGGAAATTTTAAAAACGGTCGTTCTCATCGGCAACGGCGAAAAAATTAAAGAGAGCTTAAAGAATAGGATCGACCGCCTCGACGTCGTCAATTTCGTCGCCAACAAGATCAAAAACGACGTTCCCGACACGCTGGAGCCGAATCTGGCGGCGACGACGAGCGCGCAAGATCGCGCCGAAATGGCAGTTCAAGACGAGCCGATCCGCAAATCGCGCAACGAGTTGATCGCGAAATCGAACAAGCCGCTGGACGAGTACGCGATTCGTCTTCTCAACGCCGAGCGCGACAAGTTGCTCTCGCAGCGCACTTGGCGGGAGCGCGCGACGCGATTCGTCGCGTTTTACGCGATTATTTCGCTGCTTACGCTCGGCTCTTTCTTTATGTTCCATTACAATATCGTCGCGCCGAATGACCGACTTCGCAATCGAAGTCGATCCCCCCTTAATTTTGTAATTTTCCTCGCGCATCTGGTCTTTTTCATCGCGGTCGGACGGGCGCTGCAAGTCGGTCTTCAAAACGGGGCCGCCTCTCCGGAAATAGTTCCTTTCCTGATTTTCGTTCAACTAACGACGATCGCGTCCACTTGGGAGATCGCGATCGCGTTCGGAGTCGTCGCCGCCGTCGTTCTCAATCTTTGCGGATGCGGGGGGCTCGACGACTTTATCGTCTTCACCGGATCCGGGGCGATCGTCGCGGTGTTGTCGCGCGCGCCCCGCTCGCGCGCGAGGTTCTTTATCGTCGCGGCGGTTACCGCGCTCTCGACGTTCTCGCTCTCTTTCGCGGTGGAGCTCGCTTTCGAGCGTTGGACGACGGCGGTCGACGATTCGGCGCTAAGAGCCGCGTGGAGTTTCCTAGCGGGCTTTATCGCGGCCGGGGCTCTCCCGATATTCGAGCGACTTTACGGTATTCTGACCCCAATGAGGCTCTTGGAGTACAGCAATCCTTCGCATCCATTGCTTCTCGAATTAAATTCTCGCGCTCCGGCGACTTACAGCCATTCGATCCAAACGGCGGCGCTCGCGGAGCCGGCGGCGGAAGCGATCGGGGCGAACTCGGCGCTGGCTCGCGTGGGGGCGTACTTCCACGACGTCGGCAAAATGCTTCAGCCGGAGCGTTTTACCGAGAACCAAACGGATCGCAACGTGCACGACGACTTGGAACCTCGGGTCAGCGCGCTGGTGATCGTGGCGCACGTCAAAGACGGGGTCGACTTGGGTCGCCGGTACAAGCTCCCGCGTCAAATAGTCGACCTTATCGAGCAGCATCACGGCTCGATGCTGGCGGGGTTCTTCTACTCGAAGGCGAAAGAGGCGGCGAAGGCGAAGAATCCCGACGCTCCTCCGCTCGACGAGGCTCCGTTCCGGTACCCCGGTCCGATTCCGCAAACGAAGGAAGCGGCGGTTCTTATGCTCGCCGACGCGGCGGAGAGCGCCTCGCGCTCCCTGACCGACTGGTCTCCGCGCCGGGTCGAGAACCTCGTTCGCTCTCTCGCCGAGAAGCGCATCGAGGACGGTCAGTTCAACGAGTGCGGACTGACGCTCGGCGAAATCCGAACGGTCGAGCAGTCGCTCGTCTCGACTCTCCTCGCGAGCAAGCACTCGCGCATTAAGTACCCGGACAAGGGCTCCGAGAAAGACTCCGACAAATCCAAAATCTCGCTCAAGGACGAGGCCGTCGCGAAAGAGGACAAAGATCGGAAGTCCTCGAGCGAGGATTCGACGATCGTCAAGAGTCCCAAAGCGAAGAGCGGCTCCAGTTCCAGTTCGGACTCGGACTCGGTCGTCCGTCGCTCCTTCAGTTCCTTCGAGGACGCTCAGCAGAAATAATCTTGACACCAAGATATGCGCGAAGACTCGATATTATTTGAATTTACCGACGAAAGCGGGCTTTTTCCGATCGATTTCGACCGGATCGAGCGCGCGCTTCGCGCCGTTCTTTCGGACGCGGGAATTACGGTCGGACGAATCGAGCTGGTCGCCCTGGCGCCGGAGCCGATGCATAGGATTAACGTCGAGTTTCTCGGGCACGACTACCCGACCGACGTCTTGGCGTTTCAACTCGACGACGGGGACGATCCGAGCAAACTCGAGGCGAATATCGCGGTCTGCCCCGACGTCGCCGAGAAATACGCAAAAATCTACGATTGGCCCCGAGAAAGCGAACTTCTCCTCTACGCGATTCACGGGGCGCTCCACTTAGTCGGTTACGACGACCACGACCCCGAGGGCGCGGTTCTTATGCATCAAAAAGAGCGCGAATATCTCGCGAAAGTCGGGGTAGACGGTTCGCGATCCCGAGAGGGGGAGGAAACCTGAGCGTCGCGCGAAGTTTGCGCTTTGACGCGATAAAACCGGTTTTTATTCTAGAATTTCTCTTTTTTCTCTATTTTAACATTAAAGTTTTCCGACGACGCCTCGTTCTTTCCGAAAAGAAAGATATGGACGAGCGTTTCGTTCGCTCGTATTTTACCCTCCCAAACGATCGACTTCCGAGGAATCGCAACAATGAAAAGCGGCGCGACAACTATACCCGCGTGCTTAGTCGGGTTATTGGTTTTTGGCATCATTTCGATGGAGCGCTCCGACGCGCTGGCGCCCGCGGAAGGGGCGTCGCGCGCGATCGCCAAGAGCGCGGAGCCCGAGAGGTTCGAGAAGCCCAAAAAGGCGCGACCAAAGAAAGACGATCCGACCAAAGCGCTCGAGCGCGGGAGACGGCTTTTAAGCGACGAGCCGACGTTCGACGAGGCGCGGGAGGGGGTTCGGCTCCTGCAACTCGCGCTGGACGCGGGACTCGAGGAAGCCGCGAACGATCTCGGGCGCTGTTTCGAGCGAGGGATCGGAACGAGCGCCGATCCGCGCAAGGGCGCGAGGTTGTATCGCCGGGGGACCAAAGCGGGGGACGTCGAGGCGGTTCTGAATCTCGCGCGCCTTTATCGGGAGGGAATCGGGGTCGAGGCCAACGCGGTCAAAGCCGCGAAACTCTATAAGAAAGCGGCGCTTATGGGAAGCGCGGTCGGGGCTCGGGAACGCGGGCTCGCATTTTTAAACGGCGCGGGGGTAGAGCGCGATTACCGCAAGGCGGCGAAATGTTTTGAAAAGGCGTCGGACGCCGGGGACGCGCTCGCGACGCATTATCTGGCGCTTTGCGTCGAACAAGGATTTGGACGGAGCGCCGACGACGGGGCGGCGGTCGAGCTTCTGCAAAAGGCGTCGGACGCGGGCTGCGCCGAGGCGAGTTTTGAACTCGGCGAGCGCCGTCTCGCGGGGCGCGGGGTCGAGAAGAGCGCGGAAGAGGCGGTCGAGTTGTTTCAAATCGCGCTCGCGGCGGGGATCGCGCGCGCAAGTTGTCCGCTCGCCAAAAGCGCGCTCGCGGGCTTCGGGACGGAGAAAAACGTTCCGGAGGGAATTCGACTTCTGCGTCTCGGCGCCGACGCGGGGGTTCCCGAGGCGACGCGACTCTTGAGCGACTGTTATCGACGCGGGCTCGGAGTCGAGCAAGATCAAGCTAAAGCGTTGCGACTCCTGAAAAAAGCGGAGCGCGAGGGGAGCGCTCGAGCCGCGCTGGAACTCGCGGAGCTTTTCGCGAGCGGGACCGGGGTCGAGCAAAATTGGTCCGAGGCGATGAAACTCGCCAAGAAAGCGGCGCGCTCGACCGGGGATCCGGAGGTCAATACGCTCGGCAATCTCTTTCTCGGGCGCCGATACGCGAACGGCGAGGGCGTCGCGAAAAACGAGAAAAAAGCGCGAGCGCTTTACCGACGGGTTCTCGCTAGCGAGCCTCGGGTCTATTACGGTTCGGAAGACGATTTGTTGCAAGACGTTGACGACAAATTCTCGCCGTTCCCCGTCGAGGACGACCGCGCGATCGGGAGCGCGCTCAACGGGTTGGGGGTTCGCGCGTTTTACGGGCTCGGAGTCGAGCAAAATCGGGAGGAAGCGGCGAATTGGTTCCGAGCCGCGTCGCTTTACGGGGATCCGGTCGCGTCGCTCAATTTGGCGATTTGCGAAGCCTCCGGCTTCGGCTCGGAAATCGATCTCGAAGGGGCTTTGGAACGGCTCGAAACTTCGGGCGCGACTTGGGGTTCGGCGACTCTTTTCGCTCCGAATTTGGACGCGAGTCCGACCGGAGTCGAGCGCGTTCGAAAAGACGCTTTGCGATTTCTAAAGACCGGCGCGAAAGAGGAAAACGAGCGCGCGAAGAAAGCGCTTAAACCGTTCGAGGATCTCGCGTCGGCGAGCGCTTCGCCCAGTTTGTTGGAGGCTCGCGCGAACGAAGTTTACGAGCTCCTCGCCGCCAAGGCGAGCTATTTTTTAAAAAAAATCTGAGAAATATTGACTCGCGCCTCGACAATCGGATAATTGTTCGCCAGACGGACGCGAAAGCGCCCGTCCGGCAAGCGATTCTCTAGTTCGAATCGTTCTCGAATCGTAGACGCGCTCTTAACGCGCGAAACGGCAATTGGAGGCGAACTATGTCCGCGAAAGGTCGCATATTGGTTTTGGGGAAGGCGCTCGGAATTCTCGCGAGCGCGACGTTGGCGTTTCTCGCGCTCGGGACGACGCGCGCGGACGAGAGCGACGTCGACGCGGCGATCGGACTTGGACGCATATACTTCGAGGGAGACGGAGTCAAGAAAGACTTGGTCAACGCTCTCTCTATGTTTCAAAAAGCCGTTAATCTAAGTCCCGAGCGCCCCGATCCCCTCGCGACAACGTTCTTAGGTCTTTGTTACGAAAGCCCGGAATGTCCCTTGCGGGACGCGAGGAAAGCGATCGAACTGTTTCAAAGCGCGGCGAGCGCCTCGGGACAAGGGTTCGGTCAAAGCAAGGCGGCCGCGCGACTTGGGTTCTACCTCGAAACGGGAATTGAAATCGAGCGAAATTCCGCGTTGGCTTTCGAAACGTATTTGCGCGGAGTCGAAGGCGTTCCCCCCAATCCCGAATGCGCGCTCGCCGTCGGGGAGCGACTCTTCGACGGACGCGGGGTCGAACGGGATCCGACGAAGGCGATCGAGTATTTCCAAAAGGCGACCGATTCGCGCTTAAGAACAATACCCGCGTTGGCGCGTCTCCATCTGATTCGACTTCAACTCGACGGCGAGGACGTCTCCGAGGAAAAATGGACTCCGGAAATTTGGAAAATCCGAGGACTTGTCCAAGGCGCTTTGGGCGACGAAAAATCGTTTTCCATTCGGTACGATTCCCCCGAAGAGCCAAAACGCGACGAGGAGGGCGCGGTTCCGGAGTTCTCGGCGCCCGACGCCAAGGCTTTTGGATCGATCGCGAACTCGTTGGGAGTTAGATACTTCGCGGGGATCGGGGTTGTAAAGAATCTTGAAACGGCGCGCAAGTGGTTTCAAGTTTCGTCGCTTTACGGGAACGGCGTCGCGACGAACAACTTGGCGTTTTGCCTCGCCGCCGGTTGGGGATGCAAAAAGAACTCCGAGAAAGCGATAAAGACGGCGTTAAAAGCCGTCGCGTTCCAAGATCCGATTTCGACTTTTCCCTACGTCGCGCTTCCGATGGTTCTGGGCGTCGAACGGCAAAGTATCGAGGCGACCGGTTGGTTGGAGGACGAGGCGGCCAAGGGAGACGAGCGCGCGAAAGAAGCTTTGGAAATCTTGAAGTAGATACGCGGCAATGGGATCGCGACCGAAGGGTCGCGGGTTTTTTATCACGTCGCTCATTGGAAGGAGACGGAACAATGTCGAACAATCGTCGTATTTCGTCGTTATCGACGGCGCTCGGAATTCTCGCGAGCGCGGCGCTGGCGTTTTTCGCGCTCGCGCCGACGCGCGCGGAGGAGCCGGAGCCCGTCGAATCGTTGGTCGAGCAAGGGATTAGATACTACAACGGTCTCGAGGGAACCGCCAATCCCCGTCGGGGCGTCGAGCTATTCCAGCAAGCGCTCGACCAAGGGGATCCCAAGGCGGCGCGCTGGCTTGGGGACGCCTATCAGTGGGGGCGCGGGGTCGCGCAAGATAAGCAAAAGGCGATCGAAATGTTCCAAAAAGGGATCGACGGGGGGGACGTTCGCGCTATGCTCGATTTGGCGAATTTGTATCTGCTCGAAAAGGACGAAGCCAAGGGCGTCGAATGGTATCAAAAGGCGATCGAGGCGGGGGAGACGGCGGCCTATGCGAGGCTCGGTCAATACTATATCAACGTAAAACAAGATCCGACAAAGGGACTCGAATATCTCCAAAAAGGGATAGACGCGGGGGACCTCGGCTCGACGATGGTACTCGGCGCCGACTATCTCGACGGACGCGGGGTTGAGAAAGACGTTCAAAAAGGGCTCGAATTGTACCAAAAGGCGATCGACGCGGGGGGCGCCAACGCGGCGCTGCAACTTGGGAATCGGTACGCTTCCGGTCTGGGCGTCGAGAAAGATTTTGACAAAGCGGTCGAGTATTTTGAAATAGCCGCCGCCGGAGGGTTCCCGCAAGGATTTCGCCACGTCGCGCGCAGTTATTTTTACGGACACGACGTCGAAAAGGACGTTCAAAAGGGACTCGAATACCTTCAAAGAGCGGTCGACGCCGGGGACGTCGGCGCGATGAAAGATATGGCGGAATATTATCTGTCCGGGACGAACGGAGAAAGGGACGTCGACAAAGCGATCAAATGGTGGGAAAGAGCGGCGGACGCGGGGTGTTACGACGCGATGTACTCGCTCGGGCAACTGTATCAAGGGATACCCGGATACGAGAAAGAAAAGGACGTCGCGAAGACGGTCGAATGGTGGGAAAAGGCGGCGGACGGAGGCGAACCGAACGCCGCGCTCGATCTCGGGCGCCTTTATTTAGAGGGAATCGAAGTCGAAAGAGACGTCGACAAGGCGCTTTGCACGTTCCAAAGAGCGACGCATCGCCACCCCGGAGTTAGCGATCCGCTCGTGGAATCGCGGCTCGGGCTCTGCTACGAAAGCCCGGAGTGTTCCAAGCGCGACTTGAAAAAAGCGATCGAGCTGTTTCAAAGCGCCTCGAGCGCGTCGGGAAAAGGGAACGGGCAAGGCGTCGCCTCCGCGAGACTTGGGTTCTATCTCGAGACGGGAATCGGAATCGAGCGCAACCCCGAGTCGGCGATCGAAGCGTACGAGCGCGGGGTCGAGACGGATATTCCCAACTCCGAATGCGCGCTGGCGCTTGGGGAGCGACTTTTCGACGGACGCGGGGTCGAGCGGGACCTCGAGAAAGCCGCCGAGCTCTTCAAAAAGGGAACCGATCCTCGCTCTAGAACCGTTCCGGCGTTGGCGCGTCTCCACCTGATACGTTGTCAAGTCGGCGGCAAGGACCTTCCCTCGGATCAATGGACCGAGGAACATTGGAAAATCCAAGGACTTGTCCAAGGCGCGTTGGGGGACGAAAAATCGTTTTCCATTCGCTACGACTCCCCCGACGAGCCTAAGCGCGACGAAGCGGGCGCGGTTCCGGAGTTCTCGGCGCCCGACGCCAAGGGTTTCGGGTCGATCGCGAACTCGTTGGGAGTTCGATACTTCGCGGGGATCGGGGTCGAAAAGGATCTCGAAAGGGCGCGGAAGTGGTTCCAGGTCGGGGCGCTTTTTGGGAACGGCGTCGCGATGAACAATTTGGCGTTTTGTTACGCCGCCGGTTGGGGTTGCGAAAAGAGCGCGAAAAACTTCAAGAAGGGGGTCGAGTCGGCGCTCGACGCGGTCAAGTCGAACGAGCCGATTTCCACTTTCCCCTACGTCGCGCTTCCGAACGTCCAGGGGGTCGAGCGGAACGGTATCGAAGCGACCGGTTGGCTCGAGGACGAGGCCGCCAAGGGGGACGAGCGCGCGAAAGAGGCGCTTGAGATCTTGAAGTAGAGTCGCGGGGTTTTTATTGCGTCGTTTATTGGAAGGAGACGGAACAATGTCGAATAATCGTCGTTATTTGGCGCTCTCGACGGCGCTCGGCGTTTTCTCGAGCGTCGCGTTGGCGTTTTTCGCGCTCGCGGCGACGAGCGCGGAGGAGCCGGAGTCGACCAAAGCGCTGGTCGAGCGAGGGATTAGATACTATAAAGGGCTCGAGGGGAGTCAAAAAATCCCGCTCGCTTTCGAGCTTTTTCAAAAAGCGGCGGATCAAGGGGATCTAGACGCGACCCGCTGGCTCGGCGCGTGTTACGCTTCCGGACGCGGGGTCGAGAAAGACGAGCAAAAGGCGATCGAGCTATACCAAAAAGGGATCGACGCGGGGGACGCGATGGCGACGGTCAACCTCGGCTCGCTTTATCTACTTAAAGGAGACGAGCAAAAGGGGGTCGAGTTGTGCCAAAAAGCGCTCGAAGCGGGGGAACCCGCCGGGGCTCTCGTTCTCGCCTCGCATTACGAGACCAGTCCCAAAGCGCGCGATCCTCGAAAGGCGGTCGAATGGGTTAAAAAGGGGATCGAGGCCGGTAGTCCTCAAGCGATGACGCTGCTCGGCGGGTTTTACGAGCAAGGAATTGGCGTCGAGAAAGACGCGCAAAAGGCGGAGGAATGGGTTAAAAAGGGGATCGACGCGGGGGACGTCGACGCGGCGCTATTGCTCGGTACGCGCTACGCGCGAGGCGCGGGGGTTGAAAAAGACGCGCAAAAGGCGATCGAGTATTTTCAAAAAGCGGCCGACAAAGGCGCGCCCCAGGCGCTCCTGTTAATTTCGGATTATTATCTCGGCGGGGGCGACGTTGAAAAAGACGTCGCCAAGGGGATCGAATGTCTCGAAAAGGCCGCCGAATTGGGGCAAGATTTCGCGATGCGGAGACTTGGCGACCTCTACTTCAAAGGTTTGGACGTCGAAAAAGACGTCGCCAAGGGGTTGGAGTGGTATCAAAAGGCGTCCGAGGCGGGGAACGTCGACGCAATGTTCTATCTCGGGACGCTTTACTTAGAATCCTCCGACGTCGAAAAAGACCGCGCGCGGGCGGTCAAATGGTGGCAAAAGGCGTCCGACGAAGGACACGAAACGGCTTCCTTTAAACTTGGGCTTCTTTACCTAAAAGGGGAGGGAGTCGAGAGGAACGTCGACAAAGCGCTCGAGCTCGTTCAAAAAGCGACGCCTCTAACTCCGGGAATCGTCGACCCTTATAAAACGTATTATCTCGGGGTTTGTTACGAAAGCCCCGACTGCTCCAAACGCGACCTAAAAAAGGCGATCGAGCTGTTTCAAACGGCGGAAGTAAACGGCGCCGCCTCCGCGCGATTGGGATTCCATCTCGAGACCGGGACCGGAATCGAGCGCGATTCCAAACGCGCCGTCGAGGTCTATCGGAGAGCCGCCGAAGCGCTCTTTAATTCCGAATGTTGGCTTAGATACGGGGAGCGACTTTTGGACGGTCGCGGGGTCGAGCGCGACCCCGAGAAAGCCGCCGAGTATTTCCAAAAGGCGCTCGACTCTCCCCTTAAGGACGCCCCCGCGCTGGCGCGGCTCGATTTGGCGCGCCTTTATTTTCGAGGCGAGTGCGTCGCGGAGGACAAGGCGAGAGCCAAGGAGCTGATCCAAGAGGCTTTAGCCGACGAAAGGCGCTTTGCCGTTTCCTACGACTCCCCCGACGAGCCGAAACGGGACGAAGACGGCGCGCTCCCCGGGTTTCCGACGAGCGACGCCAAGGCGAGCGCGTCGTCGGCCAACGGGCTGGGCGTTCGATACTTCGCGGGGCTTGGGGTCGAGAAGAATCTCGCCGAGGCGCGCAAGTGGTTCCAAGTCGCGTCGCTCTACGGGAATAGCGTCGCGACGAACAACTTGGCGTTTTGTCGCGCCGCCGGTTGGGGGGTCGAGAAGGACGCCGAGAAGGCGCTGGAAACCGCGCTGGACGCCGCCGGGTCGAACGAGCCGATTTCGACGTTTCCCTTCGTCGCGCCGCTGAACGTCGAGGGAGTCGAGGGGTATCGCGCGGAGGCGCTAGCTTGGCTGAAAGACGCGGCGAGCAACGGGGACGAGCGCGCGAAGGAGGCGCTGGGGTTGTTCGAGTAGCGTTTCCGAAGAGAGGCGGTCGCGAGGTCGGGACGCTAGGCGAACGACCCTGCGACCGCGGACGTCGTTATCGCGCGGATTCGCTTCGTTGCGGGCGGTTTGTTTTTACGCTAGCGCGATGGCGTCGGATAGCGCGTCGACTGGATTGATTGGAACCGAATTATTGCCTTTTAGCAAAGGGAACAAGTACGACGACGAACGCGGACGAGGCCCGGGACGAGCAAAACGAAGAAGATTACGACGTTGAACGATCCGACTCAAAAACGAAGATTATTTCCCACCGCTTCATAGGTTGCGTCGCATTACTAATCGCCGCGGCGTCGCCGAGCAGAAACCGCCAGAGGAGCGAGGACGACAATGACTAGTTCGCTAAATCGGAAATTGAAGACAACTTTGGTTTGTTTGACCATTTGCGTCGCGTCGCTCGCGCTCGCGGCGTCGGTCGTCGCGCCGACTAGCTCGCTTTGCGAGGAGCCGGAATCGCCGGAAGCATTGTTAAAATCGGGGTTTCGATACTACCAAGGAGACGGGGTCGAGCGAGACTACGCGCGCGCGGTCGAACGCTTCGAAAAAGCGGACGCGTTGGGAAACTCCGAAGCGACGCGAATGCTGGGCGTTTGTTTTGAGTACGGGCAAGGGGTGGAAAAAGATTGCCAAAAGGCGTTTGATTTGTACCGGAAGGCGGTCGACCGCGGCAACTCTTCGGCAATGGTCAATCTCGCTTTTTGTTTCGAGTTTGGACGAGGGGTTGAAGAGAGCCAACGAGATGCGACCGAATGGTTTTTAAAGGCGTCGGAAGCGGGATCGGTTTTCGCGACTTACTATATGGGGGCTCGCTATCGAAACGGAACGGGAATCGAGAAAGACGAACAAAAAGCGTTTGAATATTGGAAAAAAGCCGCGGATCTTGGGGACGCCGAGGCGATGAATTGTCTTGGCGAGCGCTATCGATACGGTCAGGGAGCGGAACCCGACGCGCAAAAGGCGATCGAGTGGTACCAAAAGGCCGCCGATAAAGGAAGCGCGTCCGCGTTAGACACGCTTGTCCTTTGTTATCAAGCAAATAAAAGCGATTATCCGAAGGCGGTCGAACTCCTTCAAAAAGCCGTCGATAGAGGCTCGGTCCGCGCGATGCTCCGGCTCGCGAGACATTACGAATTTGCGGAGCGCGATTACGACAAGACGCTCGAATGGTTGGAAAAAGCCGCCGACGCCGGAAATCTAGAAGCGACTTCGAACCTTGGGCATTGGTATTTGTTTGGAAAAACCGCTTTGGGAGATAAGGTCGAACAGAACGTCGACAAAGCGATCGAATGGTACCAAAAAGCCGCCGCCGCAGGAGATTCCAACAGCGCGATAACGCTCGGCGAACTTTATCAAAATGGAACGAAAGTCGAGAAAGACCTCGACAAGGCGATCAAATGGTATCGACAAGCCGCCGACCAAGGCAATTGGACCGCAATGCGCTCTCTTGGCAAACTTTATCTAGAAGAAAACGAGGTTGACAAAGCCCTTGAATGGTACCAAAAAGCGGCCGACAAAAACGATCGCGACGCGGCGCTAATTCTCGGCGATCTCTACCTACGGGGGAACACCGTCGAAAAGGACGTCGGCAAGGCGGTCGAATGGTATCAAAAAGCCGCCGCGGATCAAGATCCCGACGGATTTTTTAGACGGTCCGGAGACGAAAGAGCCCTTATGCGACTCGGCGAACTCTACCTAGAAGGAACCGAAGTGGAAAAAGACGTCGACAGGGCGATCGAGTACTTCCAGAGGGT
>JAFRXD010000041.1 GCA_017441605.1 Thermoguttaceae bacterium
GAAAATCTCGTCGTGTCCACGCTCCTCCACTGGGCCCCGCTTAGTGAGGGGATTGAAACATCGGAGGCTCTTTCCTTTTGCGCGATATTGTAACCTCCACTGTGCCCCGCTTAGTGAGGGGATTGAACTCGTTGAGCCACTCGCGCGGCGGCGACCTGCGACGTCGCGAGGATCCCGTCGGTGTAACCTTTTACCACCGCCTTCCTTATATAACGAGAAATATCCGCGACCGTCATTTCCTCGACGCTCGCTTCCTGCGCCGCGCTCGAAATATTCTCCAAATCCGACCGTTTCCAACGGTGGAACCAATCCCCGATCGTCGCGCCCGAGATTCCTTGCCCGTCGATAATCGCCTTTTGTTGCGCGGGCGCGAGCGTCTTGCAAAATCGTTTTTCTCGCTCCTCTTTCGCCGCCGATCTGAGCTCTAAATTAAATTCTCGCGCCGTTTCGTCGGTCGCGAGCTTCGCAACGTCCGCTGAAGTCGAAAAGAAAACGATCAAAAAATGAGAATAATTCTTTCGCTGCCCGCGATTATCCAAAAGCGAGCTTCGGGGATTCCTTCCCGAAGCGCTAGTTCCCGATATTTCGTCCGTCCGAAACGACCAAAGAAACAACAATGTCGACCGTCAACTTTCTCGCCGAACTGCGTCCTTTTCGACGTCTAGATTCCGTCCCTCTCCGTAAAAAACTCGGATGGAGGGGATTCGGCGTGTACGTCGCCCTTCTCGAATTGGCGAGCGAGCTCAACGACGGCGAATTCCTTTACAATCTCGAGGCGCTCGCGTGGGAACTGCGCGTTTCGGAAAAACTTCTTGAAAGCGTTCTGACCGAATTTGGGCTCTTTGTCTTTTCCGAAGACGGAAAGACCTTTCGTCCGAGCCTCGAGAGCGGTTTCGCGAAAACGTCCGCTCAAATTGCCGAGATGGAGGCTCGAAGGGAGCGTCCCGCGACCGAGCCGAATCCTTCTCCGTCGACGCTCGAGGGGAGCGCTCGTCAAACCGTCGGCGAAGTAACCGTCGAGCAACGAGATCGGACGGTACCCTCGACTACCTCCGCTTCGGATCGTTCGCGCTCGTACGGATCAAGAATCGAGCCGTCCCCCGAAGTTTGCAAAAGAATCAACGAATATTGGGAGCGCGGCGTCAGAGAGCTCCGAAAGTCGAGAGGTGAGCCCGATCAACCTCGCGCCCCAAACGAGCCGAGCGCCCCCCGTTCTTACGACGACGAATGGGACGATAAGGCATATCGATAGCGACCTCAAAAGAAATCGTTCGGAGCGGAGCGCGCCCCGACGGTCTTTTTGAAGCGAGCGAAAACTTGACTTCCTCTTTTGGTCTCCCTATAATGAGTCGCGCGGACTAGCCTCGCCTTGGCGACGTCGGCGTCCGCGAACGCGTTCTCACTGTAAAGGGTTCACGAATGAAGAAAGTTTTGTTATTGTTCGCGGCTTTGGTCGTCGCGGCTTCGCCGTCGTTCGCGCAGGACGACGCGCGCCTTAAGGTCGGTTCCAACGACGTCTTTAAAGGTCCCGTTGGGCTCCAAATGTACAGCTTGCGCGACACGTTCGGGCAAGACGTCGAAAAGGGTTTCGACGTCGCCGAAGGTCTCGGCTTTGGATATGTCGAATTGGCGGGGCGTTACAATCTGTCGATCGAAGAGATGGTCGCCAAACTGAAGGAACACCATCTTACCCCGATTGGCGGCCACTGGGACTTCAATCTCTTCAAAACCGATCCCGAATCGGTCGCTAAAGAGGCTAAAGCGCTCGGTTTGAAATACGCGGGCGTCGCGTGGATTCCTCACGACGGCGATTTTGACGAGGACGACGTCAACGCCGCCGCCGAGGTCTTCAATAACGCCGGAAAAGTTCTCGCGAAGTACGGGCTTGGTTTCTACTATCACAATCACGGATACGAGTTCCTCCCCGCCGGCGACGGCAAGACGATGTTCGATCTGCTCGTTGAGCGCACCGATCCCAAATACGTCTCTTTCCAAATGGACGTGTTGTGGACGATTTTCCCCGGCCAGGACGCCGCCGCCCTGCTCCGCAAGTATCCCGATCGTTGGTCCCTCTTCCACCTCAAAGACCTCAAGAAGGGCGTCGAGGGCAATAATTCCGGCGGAACCAGCGTCGAAAACGACGTCGTTCTAGGTAGCGGGCAAGTCCCCTACGCCGAGGTCTTGAAAGCCGCGCAAGAAGTCGGCGTCAAGTACTACTTCATCGAGGACGAGTCCCCCCGCGCGATCGAGCAGATCCCGCAAAGCTTGAAATTCCTCGAGTCCGTGAAGTGGTGATCCCGTTGGGCGTCGAGAGATAATCGCGAAGCGAAAAGAGAGCGCGAGCCCGAGGGACGCGCTCTCTTGTTTTTACGATTGGGGAGTTTGACGATTTGGAAGAATTCGCATTAGACTGCTCTCGCGTCGGAGGAGACGACGCGACCGAAAGAACCGCTCTTCTCGCGAACGGCGCCTTTCCGAAATCGTCGGTCGCGCTCGAATACTTTTTTCGCGCGCCCCGGCTAGTTTGTTGCGACGGGGCCTCCGACGTCGCGATCGAGAACGGTCGCGAGCCCGATTATATCGTCGGCGATTGCGACTCCGCGTCGTCCGAAACCCTTGACCGTTTGCGCGACCGAGTCGTTCGCGTCGCGGAGCAGGAGACCAACGACCTGACGAAGGCGTTTCGCTTTTGCCTGTCCAAGGGATGGCGCCGAATCGTTATTTTGGGCGCGACTGGAAAGCGCGAAGACCACGCCTTAGGCAATATGGCGCGTTTAGTCGATTTCGCGGAGGAAGCCGACGTCAAAATGACGACCGACGACGGGGACTTCTACGTTCTCCGGCGCCCCGGAAAGATCCGAACGACGCCTGGCGCGCAAATCTCGATCTTCTCGTTCGATCCAAGACAAGAGATCGACTCTGACGGTCTAAAATATCCGCTGAAGAAATTGCGACTCCCGAGATGGTGGACCGCGACCCTAAACGAGGCGACCGCCGACTCATTTTCCCTTGATTTTGACGGTTCGTCCCCGCTGCTAATCTACGTCGCGCGAGGACGTTAACCCCGCCTCGCGCGCTTTGGCGCTAGTAGGGAACCGCGGCGACCGCCGTCGCGCCCATAAGACCCGCCTCGTAGCCGAGCCCCGTCTTTTCGACCGTTAGCGTTTTATTCGCGCTCTTGAACAGACCCTTTTGAAGCGCGTTCCAAAGACTGGGATAGAAAAGATCGAAAGCCCCCGCGACGCCTCCCCCAATAACGATTTTCTCGGGATTCACGAGGTTCGCCGCCCACGACGCCGCGCGACCGACGCATTTCCCAACTTTGCGATAAACCGATATCGCGACCGGATTTCCAAGCCGCGCCTCCTCTGCGATCGTCGCCGCCGTCGGCTCCGTTTCGCGATCCTTGCCAGACCCTTGGGAAGCCTTGCCGAGTCCCGTGCGATACGCGCTCCATTGCGCGACTAACTCCGAGTCGTCGCAACGACCCTCCGCGAGCGCGGCGAGCGTTTCCCGATACGTCCGCGCGATCGCCGGACCGGCGGCCGTCGCTTCCAAACAACCGCGATTGCCGCAACCGCAGAGCGCTCCGTTTTCTTCGACGTTAAAGTGCCCGATTTCCGCCGCTCCCGCGAATTTGCCCGGAAAGACTCGACCGTTCAATACGAGTCCGCCCCCGATCCCGTTGCTGATCGTAATCCAGAGAAAGTTGTCGACTTCCGCGCAGACCCCGAATACCTTTTCCGCCCAAGCGCACGCGTTGACGTCGTTGTCGGCGCGAACCGGGCGGCCGTAGCGCTCGCGCAATAGATCCCCAATCGGATAATCGGAGATTCCGGAAAAGGGCGCGTAAACCCAGAGTCCTTTCGAAGGATCCGCGACGCCCGGTATCGTCGCCCCGATCGAGCTAATTTCCGACCAAACGTCTCCGACTTTGGCGAGCGTCTCGTCGACCGCGCTTGTCAACGCGCTCCAGACCCCTTCCTTTCCCGAGTCTTTTCCGAGCGCTCGTTTGGAGATTCCGAGAAGGCGCGCGGTCGCTTTCCGAGTCGGCTCGTTCGAGCGTTCGAGCTCCGCGATCGCCGTTAGTAATTTGGATCCCCCAATATCGATCGCCAACGCTTTTTCGGCCATTGTTTAGCTCCTTGTTAAGCGAGTTGTTAGCGAGAGCGCGATTGTTCTAACCATCGACCGATCGAGTCGTTCGACTCGAAAAACTCGATCGTTTGATCCCACGCTTCCAAGTACTCCCCGTAAACCGGTTCCTCGTCGCGCCGCTCGCGTAAAAACTCGCGCGTCTCCTCGACGAGCTCCTTTTCGCGGTCGGGGGAAATTTTTCCGCGAAGTAGCGACGCGCGGAGAAAGATCAGGTACGCGTCCAAAACGTCGCAGCGACAGTAGCGATGGATTTCCTCGAATCGTCCCGTCGCCAGAAGATCCTGAACCATGTCCCCTTTGACGTCCATCTTGCCCGGCTTGCGAATAAGTTTCGCGACGAGGTTTTGACCCCCGATGATGACCGAAGCCCCGTAATTGGTTAGGAAGTCGTAGAGATCGAAATGCGCCCCGGAGTAGCGATTGCGATACTGTTGATACGACGGTTTCTGATCGTCGTACCACTCCGGGAGCGGGATTCCGTAGCGAAACGCCGTTAGTTCCAGAAGCGGAATATCGAAGCCGCGGCCGTTGAACGTTACGAGCTGGGGGCGCTTATAATACCGCCAACCGCTCCAGAAGCGCTCGCATATTCGCTTGGGACCCCCGTCTTCAAACTTAAGCGAGACCAGGTCGAGCAACGAGAAATCGGGGCGAACCTTCGCGAGCGCCAGCGAAATGGGAACGTGGTACGCGTAAGGGATAAAATCGGTTCCCTTCTTTTCCAAAAGCTCCGCGCGATACTCCTCGACCGCTTCCTCGGGCGATTTTTCCCCCGACGTCCGAACAAGCGAGACCAGAGCTGGCTCGGCGACGCTTTCAATATCGAAAACAAAATAGCCGACCGAATCGTCGTTTGTCGCGTCCATAGCGCCTCTCGATAAAACCGGATAAATTTTCGACTCGTCGACGCGAGCGCCTCGACGAGTCGAAAAGATCCTTAATTCCCGATCCGTGTCTATTCCTTAACGCGCTCGACGTATTCGTTCGTTCGCGTGTCGACCTTGATCAGCTCGCCCGTTTCCACGAAGTTCGGAACGATGATTTCCGCGCCCGTTTCCAATTTCGCGGGCTTCGTCACGTTCGTGGCGGTGTTGCCGCGAACTGCGGGCTCGGTGTACTCGACCTTCAGAACGACGTGCGGCGGAGGCGTGATTCCGATCGGGGCGTCGTTGTAAAGGAGCATCTTGCAAGGAACCTCGGGCAGAAGATACTTCCAAGCGTCGTCGATTCGCTCCCTCGACAACTCGTATTGTTCATAGGTCTCCTTCTCCATAAAGAAGAAGGTGTCGCCCATCTCGTACATAAAGGTAACGTCGGTTTCGTGAATATCCGCCGCCTCGAGTTCGTCCCCGTTTTTGTACGTGCGCTCCAAGATCGTTCCGCGATTGAGGTCGCGCAACTTGCACTTGTAAAGAGCTTGGCCCTTGCCCGGTTTGACGAAAAGGCACTCGATCATGATGTACGGGTTGCCGTCGATCTGAACTTTGAGTCCCTTGCGAAATTCGCTGGTATTATAGGTTGACATTGAAAAACCTTAATAGTTTTAGCGTTGCAAACAAAACGTTAAATCAATATATTAAAACTCTATTTTGCTCGACGACCGCGACCCTTGCGAGCGCTCGGCGAGCGCGATTTCCCGTTCCGCAAACAAAACGAGTCGCAATGAATCGTCCGCAAGAACTGTCGCCTTTGGAAAAAATACTGAAAACGCGCTTCGTTCCGAGCGTCGGGGATCTTCTTCGGCGCCTCGAATTGCCCGCGAGCGCGGGATCCGAAGAAGCCGCGAACGCGTTTCCCTTTCTATTTCCCGAATCGCTGCTAAACCGCGTTTCCAAAGGAAACCCCGACGATCCGATTCTAAAACAGTTCCTGCCGAGCGCCTCCGAACTCGAAATAAAGCCGGGATTTGTGGAAGACCCGCTCGACGAGCGAACCGGGGGCGACGATCGCGTTTTACAAAAATACCAAGGGCGCGTTCTCGTGTTCGCGACGAGCGCTTGCGCGGCGCGATGTCGGTTTTGTTTTCGACGGTGCCGAAAAGCGCGAGCCCTCTTCCCCGCGTCCGTGGGCCTCCCGATCCGGGAATACCTCGACGACGCGTTGCGAACCCTGCGAGCGAATCCCTCGGTTCGCGAGGTCGTTTTCAGCGGTGGAGACCCGCTCGCGCTTTCGAACGACCTGTTAAAAACGCTACTCCATTATATCAAATCATTGGGAACTGTTAAGAGGGCGAGATTTCATTCGCGCGTTCCCGTGTTGTCTCCCAAGCGCGTTGACGAAGATTTCCCCGCTTCCGACGATTTCAATCGTCGCGACGATCCGAATCCTTTGGCGCTCTATCTGGTCGTTCACGTCGATTCCCCGAACGAAATCGATTCTAGCGTTGTCAAAGCCTTTGCCGAGTTGCGTCGGCGCGGATACGCGTTGATTTCTCAAACGACATTGCTTAGGGGAGTCAACGATTCGACCGAGATTCTCGCGGAGCTATTCGAGAAATTGGCGGACGCGCGCGTCGTTCCGTATTACTTGCACCAACTCGATCGCGCGAAGGGAACCGCCCGTTTCGAAGTCCCGGTCGAGCGCGGTCTGAAGATGATGAAAGAGTTGGCCGAGCTTCTTCCCGGTTACGCCGTTCCCAAATACGTTCGAGAAATCCCGGGGCGGCTTTCCAAGGTCAACTTGCTCGCCGAGCCCGACGCCGACTTTTAGCGTATGTTTTCGTTCGTTTGTTTGCAAAGCCTCTTTCCCGGAGTAAAATATCGTTGGTTTTTACCTGTTGTGTCGAAGATGACTAACGAAACGATTGTTTCGGCTTTGAATCGGTTGAACTGGCGGCAATAATGGATCCCGAATCCCCTTCCCTCCCGCAAGATCAAGAAAAACTCGCGAAGTCGAGCGATCCGCTTCCGTTGTATTACGAGCGCCCCGACGGCGAGCGCGTGTTTTATCGTTCCGCCGAACCTCCCTTGGGGGACGACGCCGACCGCGATTTTAGTTCCTCCATTTTTGACGACCTCAACTTGGCGCCCCCGAAAGTCGACTCGTCCTCTCCGTCGAATTTTGAGCTCCTTTCCGACGAGGACTATGAGAAGATTCGTTTCGGATACCGGAAAGCCGCCGAAAAAGTTCGCGATTTTCCGATGGAACCCGGCGTCTATTTGATGAAGGACGCCCAAGGGAGAGTCCTCTATATCGGCAAAGCGAAACGTCTGCGCGCTAGAGCCAGTTCCTACTTTCGTCGCGACGCCGCCGAAGACTCGCGCGTCGGACCCCTTGTTCGCGAGATTCGCGATATCGATTTCATCTTGGCGGAGAGCGAAATCGACGCCCTTCTTATGGAAGCTCGTCTTATTAAAGACGTTCAGCCAAAGTACAATCGCGATCTAAAAGACGACAAGAGTTTCCCTTATTTACAAATAACTTCGCGAGAAAGTTTTCCGAGAGTCGAGGCCACCCGCGCTCCCAAAAGTTCGAGCGTCCGACTTTACGGTCCGTTTCTTAACGGAGGACATTTGCGGAGCGCGATCATCGTCCTGCAGAAAATCTTCAAATTCCGAACCTGTTCGATGAAGATCGACCCCGACGACAAAGAGCGTCGCTGGACTCGACCTTGCGTTTTGGCCTCGATCGGTCAGTGCTCCGCGCCCTGTTGCGACCGTATTTCCCAAGAGGACTATCGTCGCAACATACGGCGATTACAAGAGTTCCTGGGCGGGGATCGGAAACGGCTTTTGCAAGAAATCAAGGACGATATGCTCGAGGCGTCGAAAGCCAGAAAATACGAATTGGCGGCGGAGTATCGCGATCAACTCGTCGCGCTCGAGTCGTTAAAAGAACGCGGAAATATCGAGGAAAACGTTCAACCGGAAGTTTTTCAAATCGATCCCCGTCGCGGCGTCCTCGGGTTGCAAAAGATTTTTAAATTATCGAAACCGCCCAGAGTTATCGAGGGCGTCGATATCGCCCATCTTGGCGGCGAGGACACGGTCGCCTCGCTTGTTCACTTTGTCGATGGACGCCCCTTTAAAAACGGATACCGCCGATACAAAATCAAAACGGTCGAGGGGATCGACGACTTCGCTTCCATTGGCGAAGTCGTGTACAGGCGCTTTGCTCGCGTCGATCCCAATAATCCTCCCCCCGATATTTTATTGATCGACGGAGGCAAGGGACAGTTGAATTCCGCGTTGGAAGCCCTGGAAAAAGCCGCTTGTCGTCCCGGTTTGATCATTTCGTTGGCGAAACGCGACGAAGAAGTCTACGTTCCCGACCGCGAAGAGCCGTTAAAATTGAGTCGGCGCTCGTTCGCCTTGAGACTTCTTCAGTCCGTGCGCGACGAATCGCATCGTTTCGCCCAGCACTATCATCATATGTTGCGGCGCAAGTCCACCTTTGGCGACGACTTGAACAAGTTGCTCTAAAGGGCGCGAGCGCGTCGATTAGAAAGCGCCCTTTTTTAGAAAAAATTTAAAAATTTTTTATTCGACCTATTGACGATGCGTTAATGGGCGCTAAGATACCGCGTTTAGAAAAACCGTTGACGCGGAAGTAAAACCGGAGACGCCTGTACAGAGAGCCCGCGATGATGAGAATCGGGCGAGAAACGAACCGGAATAATGGGCCGCGGAGGGCGCCGTCAAATGCGAGGTCTTCGCAGAGTATTCGGCGACGTTAGCGCGCGTTAGTCGCGAGGGGTATGTTGGTACCCTGTTAAAAGCGCTCGAGGTTTCCTCGGGAATTCAAGGTGGCACCGCGGATAGCTAATATTCGTCCTTGATAGATTCGACGTCTGTCTTGGGCTATGCATATTCGTCCTTGGCAGACTCCAAATTCTGTCGAGGACTTTTTTATTTTCGTCCTCGACGACCTTTCGGTTCGTTCAAGGGCGTTTTTTTACGCCTTCGAAGAACGAAGTGGCTACTGCCCTAATGTTCCTAGGAGGACGCGATGAAATTTTCTCCGGATCTCGAAGAGGTCAAGAGACTCGCGGCGACGAACGAGTATAAAGTCGCTCCCGTGAGTTGCGAAATACTGGCCGATATCTGTTCCCCGATCGAAGCTCTTAAAATTCTGAAAAACGTCTCGACCCATTGTTACATGCTGGAATCCGCCCAGCAAAACGAAAAATGGGGACGATACACTTTCCTTGGGTTCAATCCAAAATTAGAGATCTCCTGCTTGGACGGGCAAATGAAGGTTGGAAACATCACCTTCCAGACCGACAATCCCTCCGAATACATACGCCAGATCCTCGCGGATTACCGCGCTCCTCGTTTCGACTATCTCCCCCCCTTCACCGGCGGTTTGGTCGGATACTTCTCCTATAACTATTTCGGTTACAGCGAGCCGAGCGTCCGGATCGAAGTCGAAGACTCGGAGAATTTTCGCGACGTCGATTTGATGCTCTTCGACAAGGTTGTCGCGTTCGACAATTTCCGCCAAAAGATCGTTCTCATCGCCAATATTTCCCTGAACGATCCCGAGACCGAGTACAATCGCGCCGTTCTAGAACTGAAACAGCTTAGCGCCCTCCTTCAAAACGGCGCGAAGAAACGAGAGCCCGCCGGAACCCTTCGCGGGGAGATTACTCCGCTCTTCGACGAAAAGCGTTTTTGCCAAATGGTCGAAAAGGCGAAGAATTACATCTACGAGGGCGACGCGTTCCAGATCGTCCTTTCCAACTGCCTTTCCGCCCCCTTTGAAGGAAGTCTTCTCAATACCTATCGAATACTGAGAACGATTAACCCTTCCCCCTATATGTTCTACTTGTCCGGAACCGACGTCGAAATCGCCGGCGCTTCCCCGGAAACGCTTGTGAAGCTTGAAAACGGCGTCCTAAGAACGTTTCCCCTAGCGGGTACCCGACGGCGCGGCGCGGACGAAGAAGAGGACAAGCGACTCGAAGCCGAATTATTGGCCGACGAAAAGGAACTCGCCGAGCACAATATGCTCGTCGATTTGGGGCGCAACGATCTCGGCAAGATCTGCGAGTTCGGATCGGTGGAAGTGGAAAAACTGCGCTCGATCGAGCGTTTCTCGCGCGTGATGCACATTGGATCGGTCGTTCGCGGCTCCATCCGTTCCGACAAGTTCGACGCCCTCGACGCCGTCGAGGCGGTTCTGCCCGCCGGAACCCTTTCCGGAGCCCCGAAAATCAGAGCCTGTCAAATTATCGCCGAATTGGAGAATAATAAACGCGGCGTTTACGGCGGCGCGATCGGGTATCTCGACTTCACTGGAAATATGGACGTCTGTATCGCTATTCGAATCGTCTATAAGAAAAACGGCAAAGTGTTCGTCCGCAGCGGCGCCGGAATCGTCGCCGACTCGGTTCCCGAAAACGAATATCAAGAATGTCTTAACAAAGCGAAAGCGTCTTTGGAAGCCCTAGAGCTCGCGCGGGAGGTGGAACTGTGATTCTATTGATCGACAACTATGACAGTTTCTCCCACAACCTTTACCAATATGTCGGAGAAATCGAGCCCGAGATTGTCGTTGTTCGCAACGACGAATTGACCGTTCAAGAAATCGCCAATTTAAACCCCGATCGCATTGTTATTTCTCCCGGACCCGGGCGTCCGGAAGACGCCGGCGTTTCGATCGACGTCGTTCGCGAGCTTGGCGAGCGGATTCCGATTCTTGGGGTTTGTCTCGGGCACCAAGCGATCTGCGCGGCTTTCGGCGCGGTCGTTACCCACGCCAAATCGTTGATGCACGGCAAAGCCTCGACCGCGACTCTCAAAGAGACGTGCCCCATTTTCAAAGGATGTCCGCAGCGCGCTTCGGTCGCCAGGTATCATTCTCTCGCCGTCGATCCCGATACGTTGCCCGAGTGTTTGGAAACCGTCTCGTTTGTTCCCGACGGCGAAGTTATGGCCGTTCAACATCGAAGATTTCACGTTTTCGGTTTACAGTTCCACCCCGAGTCGATCTTGACCTCTTGCGGCAAAACGATTCTCCGAAATTTTATTAAGGAGATTTAAGGAGTAATTTATGTCATGACATTCAAAATTTGCCAATATCAAACATAAAAAAGAGAAGAACGACGCCGCTAAAGGTAAGATTTTTACCA
>JAFRXD010000042.1 GCA_017441605.1 Thermoguttaceae bacterium
GCCGAAGCGCCCGTTGAGACGCCCGCCGATCCCGCGCCGGAACCGGCCGAAGCGCCCGTTGAGACGCCCGCCGATCCCGCGCCGGAACCGGCCGAACCGCCCGTTGAGGCTCCTTCCGAACCCGAGCCGGAACCTTCCGCTCCCGAATCGGCGAGCGCGATTCCCGCTCGCGTCCCCTTTTCGGCGCGCTACGCCGACGAGGTTTCCGAACTCGAGGCGTCTCCCGAAGGAGAGGACGAACCGGTCGAGGACTCGCGCTCCGCGCGCGTTCGTCCCCGCGCTTATAAACTGAAGTTGGAGCTTAGCTTTGTCGTCGAGACGCTCGGTTCCGAGGAGCGGCGCTTTGTCGCGACGTTCCCGGCGTCGACGCGCTCGCAGCTGTCGCTCAGGACGCCGGAGTCGGAGGCGCGCGCGATTTCGGTTAAGGGCGCGGTCGCGGCGCCGACGAACTTCCTCGACGAGACGAGTTCGGAGCTGAGGCTTCGCGGTCTTGGCCGAGGGGGAGAGCGAGTCGAGTTGACTTGGCGCAAAGGGGACGACTCCTCGGCGCGCGAGCGGCGCGTTTTGCAAGTCGAGGACGCGCTGGTCGACGTCTCGCTTTCGGTTCGGGAGACGCTCTACGAGGCGACCCTTCCGATACGGGTTCTCGGGGGCGAGTCGGACGCGTTTTACGTTCGGCTTCCCGACGGGGCGCGCTTGGTCGGGGCGGTCGACGCGACGGGGGCCGGAGGCGTCTCGATTCCGGTTAAGAGCGCGGTCGAGCGACAAGCGACCGAGGCGGACGGTCCCGACGCGCCGACCGAGGGAAATTACGTCGAAGTCCGTTTGGAGAAGCCGACTTCCGCCGCCGTGTTGAAGCTGAGCGCGCGAGTTCCCGCCCCCGAGAGCGAGACGAGCGAGTCGGGTTCGAAGGAGCCTAGAAATCTTTCCGGGTTCGGAATTTACGACGCGAAAAAACAGACCGGTCGGATCGCGATTTCGCGCTCCGAGGATCTCGATTTCGACGTCGCCCCCGTCTACGGCGCGGCGCTCGCGACCGACGCCGTCGAACCGAGTCTCGGAGAGACCTATTCCTTTGTCGCGCAGCCATTTTTGCTGACCGCGCGCCCCTTTAAGCGCGAATCGATCGTGAACGTTAAGCCGGAGTACCTGATGATCGTCGGAACCGCGACCGCGCGTTTGCGCGCTCGGTTCAAGTACTCGGTGTACGGCTCCAAGGCGACCGAGTTCCGCGCGAAACTTCGCGATTGGAATCTCGCCTTGGACGAGCGGTCCGGACCGGTCGACGTCGTTCGCGCGACGTACGACCCCTCTTCCGGAGAGACGGTTTTTCCGCTCGAGTCCCCGTCCGACGGCGAAGTCGTCTTCGATTTAAACCTCGGGCGCAATTTGGACGTCGACGAGAACGGCGCGTTTTCGATCGAGCTTCCCGCGCCGATCGCCGGGTGGATCGAAGCCTCCTCGCTCGTCGTCGCCTCGGAAAACAACGTGGAATTGACCGCGCTGGAGGATCGCTGCGTCGAGTTGACCCCGAAATCCGGGCGATTCTCCTCGCTGGAAATCGACCGGCAGAAATATCGTCGCGCGCCGTTGTATTTCCAAATGGATCGGAAAAACGCCGACAAAGCGGAGCCCTCGTGGACCTTCGCGGCGACCGTCGAGCAAGTGGAGCGCGAGGTCGCCGTTTCCTGCGAGACCGAGGCGACTCTGACCGACAAGGGCGACTTGAGCGCTCGGCAAACGTTCGAGTACAAAATCGAAAACGAGCCGCTCGACGCGGCGCGATTCGTCGTTCCCAAACGCGTCCTCGAGCGCTCCGACAAGCGCCCCGCCAATTTCCGCGTTACGGTCGACGGGGTTCAAGTCTCGAACCCGCGGTCGGAGGCCGCCCCCTCCGACGAAGAGTCGCTGTTGCTCGAAATTCCCCTCGACGCCTCGGCTCGGAAAGACGCCCTGACCGTCGTCGTCCAATACGATCGTCCGAAGGTCGAGCTGACCCCCGGGGCCACGAGCAAAATCGATTTGCCGATCGTCGTCCCGGACGAGCGCGACTGTCGATTCCTCTCCAACGCGCTGATCGTTTCCGCCAGCGCGGGGTTCGAGCTCTTCGAGAGCGCCCCCAACTCCCCCTGGATTAAGGAGAGCGAAGAGCCCTCCGACGAGGGAGATTCCAGGCGGGTTAGGTACTCCGCTCAGACGTTCGAGCGCTTCGCGCGATTCCAGTGCGATTCGAACGCCGACCGCGCCAGAGTCGACGGATCCTCGATCGTGGAGCGCGCTTGGATTCAGTCGTGGTTTTCCGGAACCGCGCGCGTCGATCGTTGCGCGTATCGAATCGTTCGCGACGCGGAGTTCGTCGAGCTGAAATTACCCGACGGCGTTTCGCCCGACCAGGTTTCCGCGACGCTCGACGGGACGCCCGCGAAGAACGAGACCTCGCCCGATCGCGGAGCGGTCGTTTCCGGCGAGAACGGGGTCGTTCTCAAAGCGTCGATACCGCGCGAGCTTCGTCGCCGCGCCTTCGTTTTGGAAGTCTCGTACGTCGTTCCCAACTCTCGCCCCAACTTATTTAAGAGAAACGGTCGGAGCGGTGCGCAATTTCCAAAGTTTGTCGACGAGTCCATTTGGATCCGTCGCGCGTACTGGGAAATCGTGCTGCCGTACGGACGGCACTTGGCGGGGGCGCCGAAAAATTGGTCGTCCGAGTGCGTCGTTCGACGCGACGCGGGGGCGCTCTTCTTCAGGCGCGTTCCTTCGACGACTTCCGAGCGACTCGCCGAATGGGTCGGAATCGATCCGCGGGAACCGTTGCCAAAGGAGGCTAGCGTCTACCTTTGCGGCGCGTTCAATCCGCCCCCCGCGACCTCTTTTTACGTGTTCGATCGCGCCCTGCTCGTCCTCTTGGGAAGCGGGATCGCGCTCGCCTTCGGACTGGGGCTCGTGTACCTGCCCGCGACCCGCTCGCCCCTCGCCCTCTTTTTCCCCTGTTTGATCGGGCTGGCCATCGCGTCGTTCCATCCCGCCTTGGCGCTGCTCTTTTTGCAGACCGCGGTCGTCGGGGTCGCGCTCGTGCTGTTCGCGGCCGTGTTCGCCGCCGCCTTTAGACGACGGGATTCAAAGATCGGTATTGAAACCGCTTAACGTTATTTCTCGGTCGCGCTCCGCCTCGGAGCCGACCGATCGCGTTCGAGGAACCCTATGAAGAGCGACTTGTTAAAGAACGGGACCGCGCGAGCGATCCTTCGCGTCTTGCGCGCGGCGATTCCGATCGTCGCGCTGGCGCTCTTCGTTCGGGCGATTCCGGCGAGCGGCGAAGAACCGAGCGCGACCGACGAGGCGAGCGTTTCCGAGCGCGAATCCGACGTCGCGAAAAAAGAAACCGCGTTTCCCAGTTTTCGTTTCTGGAAAATCCCCGCCGATTCGATCGATCGCTGGCCTTGGGGCGATAAGAAGCACTTGCCGATTCGGATCGAACAATTCAACGAATGGCTCGCGATTTCCCAGGAAATCGACCGATTGCGCGCGGAGGACGAGCGCGCTCGAGAATTCGCGACCGCGACCCTCTCGCTCGACGCGCGCCTGATCGGGGATCGCTTGGAGGGAAGGGGTGTCTATCGCGTTCGCGCCTCGATCCCCGGGGACGACTTGGGCTTCGATTCGACCTCGCCTTTGGAATTGCGCGATTTTTCGTTCGCGCCGACGCGCTCCGACGTTTCGTCCGCCAATTTGCTCGACTCGGTGGGAGTCTACCCGGACGGGGCGCTGAGACTTCCCAACTCCGAGGAAAAGGATCGCTCCTTCTCTTGGTCGCAACGTGGAAAGAGCGACAAGGGCTCCGTTTCGTTCGATTTTGTCTTTCCCAACGCCTCGCGAGTCGAGTTGCGCTTGGAGACTCCGGCGACCGCGAAGGTTCTTTCCCCCGACGGCGCGATCGAGTCGGAAGAGGACGCGCGAGGCGCCGTTAAGACGTGGCGCGTCTATTTCGGAGGCAAGCCGACGGCGACCCTGACGATCGAGGGCGCGGGGACCGCTTCGACGAGCGACGAGTTCGCGGTCGGGGTTCGACAAGAGTCGTCCTATCGAATCGCTCCCGAGGGAATCGAACTGACGACTCGCATGGAGTTTGAGCGAACCGAGGCGCGCCCCGACAAATTAACCCTCTCGCTCGAATTGCCGCTAAGGCTTGTTTCCTTGGAGTGGGGAACCGGCAAAGAGCCTCGCTTTCGCTTCCTTCCGAAGCGCGAGGGCGAGGACGCGACGACCCTCGAAATCGACGTCCCCAAGCGGACGGAAAATCTCGACGAGTTAAAATTGACCGCCATATGCCCCGTCGCGCTCGACGCGGAAACGAAATTGCCGCGCGTCTGGTTCGACGAGGGCGCGTTCTTCTGGCAAGAAACGACTTGGCGCCTGATCGTCGTCCGTCCGCTCGTCGCTTCCTCGAGCGTTCCGTTCGACGCGGCCCGCGCGCGCGATTCGCGTCGCGCGTCGGCGGAGGACGCGGAAGTCTTTTTGTACAAGCTCTTTTCCTCGCGCGGGGGGACGACGATTAAATTGCGAGCGCTTCGTCGGGAACCAATTTTCGATAGCGCCACCGAGTGCTCCTTCGCCTCTCCGGACGCCGACGCGACGGCTCGAACGACCCTCCTTTTCGACTTTTCGGGGGCGAGCTCGCCGCGCGCGACGATTCCCCTCGCTCCCGACTGGACGATCGATTCGGTTTTAAGTTCTTCCGACGAACCGATTTCTTGGTTCTGCGACGAAGATCCGACAACCAAGAGGCGCGTATTGTCGATTTCGTTCCAACGGCTTCCGTCGGGAGGACGTCCGGCTCGAGTCGCTTTGACCGCGAGAAGACCCGCCGCGTCGCAAGGAGCGATCGAGGTCGATAAACTGTGTCCCTTCGACCTTTCGGAACATTTGCGAGGCGCTAGAGCCCTCTCGTTGCGCGCAGAGCCCCCGTACCAAATCAAATTGTCGACCCGATCCGGCGGCGCTTTTTCGCCGACCCCCGCGAAGCCGGACTACGCCTTCGACGAGTCGGAACTGCGCGCGGCCGTCCCCTCGGCGTTCGATTCGGAGCCCCTATTCTTCGGAGCGCAGACCCTCGGCGCGGTCGTTTCCCTGGAAAGCGGCGGGGCGAATCGAGTCGTTTCGGGAACGTGCGAGTGCGGGATTATATTCGACCTCGACGAGTACTATTTGAAAAACTATCGCGTTTATAAATTCGTTCAGCGATGGAATTTGCGCGTTGAGCCGACGAGCGGGGCTTCGCTCGAGCGGGTCGTGTTTTACGCGTCGGCGACCCCCGAGGGCACGGTCGATTCCGACGCGCCCTGGAAATGGTCTTTGCCCGGCGACTCCGAGGGCGTTCGCGTCGCTCCCAGAATCTCCAAGGAGGAATTCGAGGCGCGCGGCATTCCCAAGGAGTTCGGGGCGTTCGAGATAGGGCTCGATTCCCCGAAAAACTCCCCGTTCGATCTGACGATCGAGTTCGAGTCCCGAGGCTCCGCCTCGACTCAGATCCCGCTTCTCTTCTTCCCGGAGACCAACGACTCCTCGATCGAAATCGTCGCGGACTCTCCCCAGCGATTCCCGTTTTGGACCAAAACCTCGGGGGCCAGGGAAACGACTCCCCCCGTCGCGCCTCCCGACCGCCGCGAGGTCTTAAAGAAGGCGTTTCGATACGATCCGGTCGTCGCCGGCGATCTCGAGAGCGATTTTCCCAGAATCGACGCCATGTTCGAGCCTCCCGCCGACGAGCCGGTCGTCGAGACGACTCCCCCCGTCGCCCTATGTTGGTTCCAAGAGCTGGACGCGTTCTTCCAAGAGGACGGAGGCGCGAGAAACCGCGCGCTGTTTTACGTTGAAAATCGCGGAAGAGACTACGTTTCGGTCGTTCTTCCTCCGGACGCGCCGTTTCAGTCCGTCTTCTCGATTTGGATCGACGGGCGCAAGGCGCTCTTCTCCTACGACGCGACCTCGCGAACCGTGAAGATCGTCCTGCCTCGCGAGCGTCGGTTCGTTTGCGCGGGAATCGAGTACGAGTCGAATTCTCCCAAGTTGGTCGGGGGCGCCAAAATTGTCCCCAGCGCGCCGACCTGCGATTTGCCGGTTCTGTCCAGCTTGTGGCGCGCGAGAACTCCTCCTCGCTACCTGACGACCAATCGCGCCGTCGAGTCCCGACGCGCCCCCTTCGATTTTATCAAGTTCTTTTCGCTCGCGCCGTTCGTCTCCCGCGCCCCTTCCGACGAGGCGTTGGGCGCAGTCGGCGATCGATTTATGGACCGATTTGGAGAGCTTATCGTCGCCAACCGTCCGAATTCCGAGACGACCGAACCCGAGGCCGACGGTTCCCGACCCGCGAGAGCCGCGCGCTCCGAGCGACCGACCTGGGGGGACGCGTTCGGGTCCGCGAAATCGGTTCGCGCCCTCTTCGCGCTCGATCCCGCCGTTTCGGAGCCGTCCGACGCGACCTTCTCGCTTTACGTCGATCGCGTCGCCTTCGCTCGTCTTGGGATAACTCCGAGCGCGCTTCCGCCGAATCCAACCGCGACGTCGAACAAAGACCGGGCGCGTCGAGCGCTGGAAGAGTCGGGCTTAGTTCTCGTTTTCTTCGACGAGCGCTCGGCGCTCGCGACGAGCGCCGACGCGTTAATTCGCGCGGAAATCGACGCGGTCCCCCTCCGCGGCTCCTCGGTTCGCCGCTTTCGCTCCCCGGCCGCGGCGCGCGCGTTCCGCTCGCAAGTCGCGGTCGACGGGCGATCTAGGTTCGTTTCGCCGGAGTACTGGTCTTCGGCGACCCCGTTGCGCGACCCTTGGGCGACGATTCCTCCCGACGAAAACGCCGTCGGCTGGAATTTGACCCCTATTTCCCTCGACGACGGAGAAGTCGAGATCAGGGTCGTCGATCGTTATTTCCTTTGGTCGCTCGAACTGTTCTGTTTTCTGGCGTTCGTCGCGCCGCTTTGGCGCGGAGGGTCGGTTTCGCCGCAGTTTTACGTCATCGTTTTGGGGATATGCGCGGCGCTCGCGTGCGTCGTCGAGTCGCGATGGTTGTTTCCGATTCGCGGCGCGGCGCTCGGGACGATCTTCGCGCTGGCGCTGCGAATCGCGTTTTCCTACGCGTCTTCGGGGCGTCGTCGCAAACCGCGCAAAAAGAGTCTTTCGGTTAAACCGGAACCCGCCGAGATTCCGGAGGCTCCGAGCGACGAGTCGTCCGTAGAGGGGTTCGTCGATTTCTCCAAGATGCCGCTCGAAGAGCGTCGCCGCCTGCGGGGCGACGACGGCGAGAGCGAGGCGCGCCCCGACGGTTTCGCGTCCCTTAATTTGCTGTTCGCGCTCGCGATAGCCGTCTCGCTCGTCCTGGCGCTCGCGAGTTCTCGCGCGGCGGATCCTCCCGACGCCGCGGCGTCTTCCTCGCCCCTCGAGTCGAGCGCGGCCTCCGATTCCGAAGCGCCGAGTTCCGACTCGGTTCGACGGGTTTTCGTCCCCGTCGACAAAAACTACGAACCGACCGGGGATTACTATTGGATCGACTCCGAGTTCTACGAAGAGGCGCGCGAGGCGATTCGAGAGCGCCCTCGGGAGCGCAACTGGCGAATCGTCGACGCCTCGTACGAAGGGGGAGTCAACTACAACTCCGCCGAGGACTCGCTCGTCCTCTTTAATCTCAAAGCGACGTACCTTATCGCGATGGACGGAACGAGCGCGACGATCTCGGTTCCGGGTTCGTCCGCCGCTCCGGACTCCCCCGCCCAGTTCGATCGACAGGCGATTTCCTCCGAATACGACGAGCGAACCGGCGAGACCCGATTTGAGATCGACGACGCGAGCCCTGGAATTCATCGTCTGGAACTGTTTCTCGCCGCGCCTCAGTTCTCCGAGGACGTTTCCGAGATCTCGATCGACGTTCCGCGCGCGCCTTCGGCTAGGCTCGCGCTGAGCTGCCCGTCCGACGCGCCCTCGCTCGAAGTTCCCAACGCTCGAGGCAAGGTCGTCCGGAGTCTCGGTTGGCTCGTCGCCGAACTTGGAGCGGTCGACAAGATCGTCTTAAAGAAAGCGGCGTCCCCCGACCGCGGCGCGAAATCGACTCTCGAGGAAACCGAGCTCTTCCTCTTGCGCCCGCGAGCCGTGCAACTCGACGTTCGCGCCGTCTTTAAGTACAACTCGACCGAAAAAATCAAGACGATCGAGATCGAGCAAGACCCGAACTACGCCTTCTCCGGATACTGCCAGTGCGACGAGGCGGAAATCGAATCGGTCGATCCTCCGACCTCGCAAAACGACACGCTTCGGGTCTCGTTTCGAGAGCCGATCGAGGGCGCGTTCTCCCTTCGCGTCAATTTCATCGCGCGCGGATTCTCCGGAGCGGGACGATTGCGCTTCCCGCGCGTTTCGACGCGAGGCGCGAGAACGACGAGAGCGTTGGCGGCGCTTTGCTCGACCTCCGACGCGATGTGCGCCGATTTCCCCGCCTCCTCGATTTCGGAGTCGACCTTCCTGAACGAGTGGGGGACGGTCGACGGTTCCGTCGTCAAAGCCTACGATCTCGCGATCCTTCCCCCCAACGCGACCTTTTCCGCGCGCATCAATTCCGAAACCCCCGACGTGGCGCTCCGCGAGACGTTCGTATTCGGTTCGACCGAAATCGAGAAGCGGTGCGACTTTGTGATCGACGCGCGCGCCGATCTCTTTCGGCTCTCGATCGGAACGCCGCGCCCCTTCGTAGTCGACGCGATTTCCCTGACCGACGAATTCGGGTCGCCCTTGGACGCGCCCGACTATTTCGCGACCGAAGACGGGCTGGTCGCGGTCTTTAGAACCCCGATCAAAGGAAAGGCGCTCCTCTCCCTAACCGGACGAACCAAAGCGCGCGTCGATCGGCCGCAACCGCTTCCCGTCTTTTACGTTAAAGACGCCGCGACAAGATCGCGACTCGTTCGCGTCCACTGCGCGTCCGACGTCTATCTCGAATGGACTCCCCCGAGCGACTGGAAATCCCTGCCGCGCTCGCGCGTCGCCGACTTTGGCGACGCTCCCGATCCGGACGCCGGACTCGTCGGCGTTTTCGCCCAAGGCGAGGCGACCGACTCGGAAAACAAGTTGGGAACGGCGGAGCGAACGGAGCGCGCCCCTGACGGCGAGACGGCTTCTCGAGAGACCTCGATCGCGGAGTCGACGTGCGTCGTTCGCGAAAACGCTCCGACGTTCGTCGGGGAAGAGCGCGTCGTTCTGTACGAGGACGCGACCCAAACGCCGAAGGTCTGGCGCGCGCGCGCGACGTTCAAATTCTCGGTGAAAGGGGGGCGAGCCGATCGTTTCCTCATCGCGCTCGACGAGGCGTTTTCGACCGAGATCGACGATCCGAACTCGGAGTTCGAGATCTCGGAAACGACCGCTCCCAACGGGGCGCGCGCGCTGCTCGCGATCCCGAACAAGCCGGACGTCGAGGAGCGCGAGCTGAATTTGGACGCGACCTTTAAGAACGAGTCCGAAAGCGTCCGTTTGCCGAGATTTCAGCTTCTTCCGTCCTCTCCGCGAGAGGATCTCTCGAAGCTCGAGCGCTTCGCCCTCCTTCCGACGAAGCGATTCGGATCCGACGAGAAGTTGAAGTGGTACGTCTACGATATGCGCGCCGTCCCGAACAAACGCTCCGGCGACTCCGACATTTCCGACTCCGAGTCTCTCAACCGTTCGACCAAAGCGCTGGTCGACCAGGGAACCGCGACGAAGGCCGCCTCGCCGGATCTTCCGCAAACGGTCGCCGATCGATCGTATCTAATAGCCGATAACTTCGACTCTTATATTCGCGGCCCCCTCGCCGGCGCGTCCCTGTCGACCGAATTGGATCGACTCTCGACGACGCGCGCGAGGCACTCCTTCTACGCGAACCGCCGAGGCGAATTCTTCGGCGCGTCCTCTTTTACGATTCGTCAGAGCTCGCGCGATTCTTGCGTTTTGAAGATACCGACAAATTGCGAGCTCGTCGAGGTTCGCGTGAACGGGGCGCCTCGCCTGACCGAGCGCTTGGACGGCGCTCCGGGGCGCTGGAGCGTCGATTTGGGCGCCTCGCCGTACGTCAAGCGCGTGGACGCGACGTATCGCGGCGCCTGTTCGATTCGCTCCAGTTCGCGAGGAACCCCCCTCTTCGACGCCGATTTCGTCGAAATCGAGGGCGCTCCTCCCGAGCGCGTCCTATGGACTTGCGCGTTCGAAACTTCCGAGGATCTCGGTTCCAAGTGGCTCGTTTCGGAGCGGCTCGACTCCGATTTGACTCCCGTGTTGGAAATGGAGCGCGAGCCGATTCCGTTCGCCGAAGCGGACGAGGCCCTATTTAGAACCGCCGTCGAAACCGCCGCCTCGATGCTCGACGCCTACGAAAGCGATCTGTCTCGATTTTCCGCCGAAACCGACGCCGACGCGTCCGATTTGCCGCGACTCCGCGCGCGCTGGGACGCCGCTTGGCGCGAATTGGAAACGGTCGTCGCCCTCTATTTAGAGCGAGAGCCCTCGTCCGCCGGATGGAGCGAGCGACTCTCGCGCGCGGTCTTCGCCCCCGACGAGACCGCGGAAGAGTCCGACGGATCCAAAGAGTCCAACTCCGCGCTCGCCGACCCCTTCGCGAGATGGACCCTGGAGCGGTATCGCGAGACGATGAGGCAAAAGCGCAATCTCGACGAGCAGTACCGCGTCGACGCGAAAACCGACGCGAGCTCGGAGCGGTTCTTCTCGCCGCAAAGCCTTTGGATTCGCGAGGTCGGAGCGTCGACCCGCGTCCTCTTTGGCGTCGCGAGCGGAAAAGCGCGAGGACTCGCCGTCGTCGCCGAACCAAAGCCGTTTAATTTCTTCGGCTCGCGGCTCGCGGCGGTTCTCTTCTTCGTTTTCGCCACGCCCGTTCTCGCTCGCGCGGTAAGGCGTCGCCCCTCGCGCTCGCGGCTCGGGATTCTCTTCAGTTTCGGGGCGGTCGCCGTTTGCGCGAGTCTGTTTTTCGTTCTCGATTGGCGCGTTCCCGGGCTGATCGGGGTCTTCGCGCTCGCGATTTTCGCGCTGATCGGCTCCTCGACCTCGCGCCGCGCTTACGGGGAGACCGAGCCCGCGCGCTCCCCCGAGTCGATTCTCGACGACGACGATTCGTCTCTGGAGCCCGACTTGCGGTTCTGGCGGCGCGGCGACGATCTCAGTTCGACCGCCGATTTGGACGTCGCCGGGGACGAGCCCTCGGCGCCCTCGCCGGGAAGCGGTTTCCCCTCTCGCTCCGACGAGCCTCCGTCCGACCTCGAGCCGTTCGACGATTCTCGCGGCTCGACCGACGACGAGTCGATCGAGGAACCGTTCGATTAGCGCGCTTCGACGCTCGGTTGTCGCTTCGCGGCGCTTGACGGAGCGCTATTTTCGTTATATAATGCGCAAATCCCCGCCGCGACGCGTTTGAAGGGTCGCGAACGATCGGGCGTAATACGGAATAATAGTTGAGCGCGTTTGAAATGACACGAGAAAAGAAACTTAGCGATTGGGACGAACTCCAGCGGCAGTTGAGCGAGGATCCGATCCCGAGCGAAAAGTCCGACGCCGAATCGTCGGCAAAAGCGGATCGCGATAAGAAAAAACCGGGCTCCAAGGCGAAGAAACAAGCGGATCGCCGGGCGAAGCCGGTCGCGAAAAAGAAGCCCGCCGCCAAAGTCGCCGAGGTTTTGCTCGATTCCGACGTCTCCTTCGAGTCGCTGAGCGCCGATTTGGTCGACGCCGCCGTCGCCGCCGCCTCGATGACCGCGAAGAAGACGAAGAAAGTCGCGCAAGAAGAAGAGGAAGCCCCCAAGCCGAAGCGTCGGCGAAGAAAGCCCGCCACGCTGGAAGAAGAGCGAGAAGAAGAACAGAAAGACGCCGAAATCGGAGGCATCCTCGCGCGAGTCGTCGAGGGCAAAGAGCGCGAGGCGGAGCTCGAAACGATTGAATTAAAGCCCGCCGTTCAAGAATTTGAACCGCTTGTCGCCGAGCCGATCGCGAGCGCTCCTCTCGAGCCGATCGAAGAGCCGGCTCCCGAAGAAGCCGAAGCGCCCGTCGTCGAGGCGGAGACCGTCGAGGCGCCCGAAATCGAGGCGCCGGCCGAGGAGGTCGTCGAGACGGCGACCGCGGAACCGGCGGAAGAAGTCGTCGAGGAGGCGTCGGAACCCGAAGCGAGCGCCGACGAGTTCGACGCGGGGTTCTGGGACTTCTCCGACGGCGACTCGCTGGAAGTCGATTGGGGAGCCGGGGCCAAGTCCGAGCCGGAGCCGGTCGAGGAGGAAGTCGCCGAACCGATCGTCGCCGCCGAGGACGAGGCTCCCGAAGTCGAAGTCGAGGCGAGCGAGAGCGGGGTCGAGTCGGAAGAAGTCGAAGAGGCGTCGGAGCGCCCCGAGCGCAAGCGAGGGCGGCGCGACCGTCGTCGCGGCGAGCGCAAGGCGGAGCCCGAGACCGAAAAAGAAGAGCCGAAGGAGGACGTCGACGCGTTCGCCGATCCCGGCGCGGTCGACTTGGACGTCGACGAGAACGTTTGGGCGTTCTTCGCGACCCCCGAAAAAGAGGAGAACCTAGGGTTCGCCCCGCGAAAAGAGAGCAAGGCGAAGAAAGAGTCCAAGCCCGCGAGGGAACCGGAGCCGGTCGAGGCGGTCGAAACGCCGCGAGCTCCCGAGCGCGAAGAGCCGCGCCCGCGCCGCGCGTCCCGAAGACGCGACGAGGACGTCGACTTTGAAAGCGCGCGCGAGGAGGTCGTCGAGGAGCGCCGAGAGCGAGAGCCTCGTCGCGCTCGCGAGCGACGCCGAGAAATCGAGGAGGAACCGCGCGAGGTCGTTCGCGAGGAGCGCCCCGAGCCGAAGGCGAAACGAGGCGCGAAACGAGAGCGCGAGGAAGTTCGTGAGGCCGAGCCGGTCGCCGAGGAGCGCCGCGCTTCGGAGCGAGTTCTTCCGAGCTGGAACGACGCGATCTCTTACGTGGTGAAATACAATCTCGGCCGTCGGGGTCGAGCGCGTTAAGAGCGATTTTGTTCGCTTACTCGGAGCGGAGAGGCGATTCGCGAGTTCGGATCGGCCCTCCGCTCTTTTTTTATCGAGTCGAACGAATCTCGTTAAAAACCGCAAGACGCGTTCAGTCGCTAATGAGTTTTTCAAAAAATAGCTCAAAAGACGAAAAAAAGGAAAATCGATTGAATTGGCGAATTAAAATCTACGATAAACATATCGGCGAAAGAGCCCCCGACGCCTTGCGGCATAGGGCGTCGAGGTATAACTAGGCACATTTGGCGTCCGCGCGGAGCGAGCGCTCGAAATTTGTTCGCCGCCGCGAGCGCCGTTGGCTCGACGAACGCGGTTCGTCGGTCGAGCGACGCGACGTAGTTTTGACGCCGTTATTATTCGCGCAAACCCGAGTTCGCGCAACCGCGTCGGTCGGTCGTCGCGACGCTTGGCGGATCGCCTTGGACGCGGGATGCGATCGGGGTTCGTTTAACCCCGGGCGATCGTCGAAACGGACGAATTTAATCGATCAATATTAGATCTTGGCAGGAGGAAAAGGCATGCGACGTTTGTTCGTACCGATTTGTTTCGGCTTACTTATCGCCCTCGGCGCGCCGAGCGTTTGGGCCGGTAATCAGGAAGAGGCCAATAAGATTGCTCAACGTTTGACGCAACAATATCCGCAATATAACATCGAAGTCGCTTACCAAGAGGGCACGGTTCGCCTTCGCGGCGACGTCGCTTCGGAAGCGGATCGCGACGAAATCGCGAATTTCGTTCGCCGCATTCCGAAAGTTCGCGCCGTCTCCGAGACGATGAACGTTACCCCGAACGCCGCGAAGCCGATCGTCGTTGACGAGCCCGCCATTCGCCCCGTTCAAGCGCTGACCCCCGCGACCGTCGACGGTCGATTCTCCGATCCCGCGGAACCCGCCGTTCCCGCGATCGAAGCTTCCGCGTCCGTCAACGTTCCGACCTACGCTTCCGCCGGTTCCGTTGAAGCCAACGTCGCCGTCGGAGCCCCGGGCGCTCCTCTCGGCGCGCCGATCGAAGGCTACGGCGCCGGCGTTCGTTCGCCCAGCGATTACTTCGCGCCCCAAGGCGCCAACACCCCGACCTCGCAAGACGGTCGTCCCAACGTTCCGAATTACGCTTGGCCGAGCTACGCGTCCTATCCGAACTACTCGCAAGTTACCTACCCGAAAGCTTACGAAAACGCCGCGTTCCCCTATGTCGGACCGTTCTATCCCTATCCGGAAGTTCCGCTTGGATGGCGCAAAGTCACGATGCAATGGCACGACGGCTACTGGTGGCTCGACTTCAACGACGGCTCCAAGAACGGACCTTTCTCGCCGCTCTTCCGTCAACACCAACGCTATCGGTAATCACCGGCTAGAGCGGATCTAGAACCGCTCGACGCTCCGGCTTGAAATCAGAAGCGCCGACCGACCCTCGCGGGTTGCGTCGGCGTTTTTTCTCGTTATAATGAACTCGACGTCGAGCGTCTCTTCGATTGGCGCTCCGATTCCGACGATTCGTTTTCCTAAGTTAGTTCGCGTTCAAAAGCGCCGCGCGCGCGAAAGAGATTAAAGACAATGCCGATTTACGAGTACAAGTGCGAGAAGTGCGGAAAAGCGTTCGAGGAACTGGTGAGAAACGCTTCGGAAACGCCGAATTGCCCGTCCTGCGGCTCCAACGAGGTCGCCAAAAGAATGAGCGCTCCCGCCTCGGGGAGCTCCGGCGAATCGGATCCCTGCGGCGGTTGCGAATACGGCGGCGGCAAGAGCTCCGGCGGGCATTCTTGCGGCTGCGGTTGCGGCTGTTGCCACTGAGCGGCGCGCTCGATCGAAAAAAGGGGTAAAAGATGGCGAAAACGCCGAGACGGGAGTCCAAAGAACCGGCGAAGAATAGCGCCCAAGCCAGAGAAACCGCGGCGCGCGAGGAGCGCGTCGCGTTCTTGAAATTTCTTATGAACTCGGATCGCCCCATATCGCCCGAGGAGCGAAACGAGCGGAAGCGGTTTTTTCACCGGCTATTCCACAAGAAGCGCTCGGTTCTCGGCTCGATCCACGATATTTTCTTCTTTGTCGTAATGTCCGATCGTAAATTTTTGATCGAGGTTATGAAGAAGTATTTTCCCGACTTGGCGGAGGCGCTGGACTTTGACAAATTGACGTTCGAACCGACGACTCGCGTCAACGCGCTGTTCGAGCGCAAAGTCGCGGACCTAGTCTTCGTCGTTCCGTGTAAAGATCCTCAAAACGCCGACGTCAGAATCCACATTATCGCGGAGCATAAAGCTCAGCACGGTCGCCGCGACAATCGACGAACCCTGCTGAACATTCACGAGTACGTCAACCTAACGACTAAAGCGATTCTGAACGACCTCGAGTCCGATAAGAGCAAGAAGTCGGATCGTTGTCCGCAGGCGATCGCTATCATCTTCTACACGGGCAAAAACGAGAAATACGAAGCTCCGAAATGGTCGGATCTTTTCTTCCTGCCAAAAGAGCTCGAGCGCTATTTGATCTCGCTTGAAATCCCTTGCGTCAATATTACCCGGCTCCTTACGAACGGCAAAATAAAAGGCTCGCCTCTTGTTCGCGGCGCTTTTTCCGCGTTGGGCTACGCGGGCAAAGGCGTCTTGGGCAAGAATTTTGGCGCGGTCGTGAAGATATTGAGCAAGATTAAGAAGATCGACTGGCGCGCGAGGTTCTTGATCGACGCGTGTTTCACCTACGCTTTCGGTTCCGCGAACAACGAAGGACAAGAAATAACCGAGAGAGTTATCTCGAAGCGGTCGGCGAATTGGAGAATCCCGAGATGAAAAACGAGTTGCTGTTCCATACCGGCTGGTTGAGCGAAGAAGAGGAAAAAGAGCTTTTGGAAAAGGGCGAGAAAGAGGGCGTGAAAAAGGGCGTCGACAAGGCGCTAAAGCGAGTCGCGACGAATATGCTCGCCAAACGGTATTCCTACGACGAGGTTTCGGAATGCACGGGCGTGCCGCTCCCGCAGATCGAGACGTTGGCTCGAAGTCTCGATTTGGCGTAAAAGGCGTTCTCAGTCGTTTGTCGAGAATCTCCTTGCGTTTGGCTCCGCGAACAACGAAGGGCAAGAAATAACCGAAGAGAGTTATCTCGAAGCGGTCGGCGAATTGGAGAATCCCGAAATGAAAAACGAATTGCTATTCCACACCGGTTGGTTGAGCGAGGAAGAAGAAAAAGAGCTTTTGGAAAAGGGCGTGAAAAAGGGCGTCGACAAGGCGCTAAAGCGAGTCGCGCCGAATATGCTCGCCGAAAAGTTTTCCTACGACCAAATATCGAGGCGCGCGGGCGCGCCGCTCCCGCGGGTCGAGACGTTGGCTCGAAGTCTCGATTTGGCGTAAAAGACGTTTTCGTCGGGCGGTCGCGGATCAATACTAAAGACGCGTTGGAGTCTTGTTTTTTTTGGAGAGCGCGTTACAATGGGCAAGATGGGCAAATTGCGCTCGCGCGTTTGCCAAACCCAAGCCGACAACTCGAGCGGTTCCTTCGCGGGGATCGACTCGTTGAACATAGGATAGTATTGCAATGCCTCGAACCAAACGAGACGAAGATTTGTTCGACCAGTCGTCGATGTCCTTTTTAGAGCACCTCGACGAGCTTCGCGCCTGCATGATAGGCGCGATTATGTGCGTGGTTCTCGGGCTGATCGTTTCGGTGATCCCGCTCGGATTCTCGCCGTCCCTCGCGACGCTGGCGGTCGCCTACGTTCAGCGCCCGTTGCAGAAAGCGCTGGAAAATTATCGCATTCTCGAATCGCAGCGCCGCCTGCAGCAGAAGCGCGCCGAGCTTCGCGAAAAGGGCTACGACGTCGCCGAGCTCGCCTCGATACCCTCGCGCGACCATATGACCGCGCATCCCTTCTACGTCTTTCCTCGCGACTTGGAGACGCTGCGAACCGAGGGCGCCCAAGCGCTCGTTTCGCCCTCGCTCCCGGAGGACGAGAGCCGCCGACTCGAGCGAATTAAGCTCGTCGACAATTTTGGGGAGTTCAAGCGCGACGCGATCTCGCGAACGAGTCTATCCGCCAAAAACTCCGAGGAGCCCGCGCTGATTATTCTCTGGGAGAAGGTTGGCGAGGACTCGCGCTCCAAAGCCCGCTCCCTTTCGGCGCAAGAGGCTTTTCTCATCTTTTTAAAGACCGCGCTCTTTCTCGGGTGCATTATTGGCAGTCCGGGGGTGTTCTACTACTTCTGGCGGTTCGTCGGGGCCGGGCTTTACCCGAGCGAAAAGCGCTACGTCTATCGGTTTCTGCCGCTGAGCGTCGGTTTGTTCCTCGGCGGATTTGCGGTCGCGTTCTTCTTCGTCTTCGAGTTCATGCTCTCGTTCCTCTTCCGATTCAACGCCGGAATGGACGTCGAGCCCGACGCGCGCATTAGCGAGTGGCTCAACTTCGCGCTCCTCGTGCCCGTCGTCTTCGGACTCGCCTTCCAGCTCCCGCTCGCGATGTTCGTTATGGAGCGACTCCGCATCTTCTCCATTAAAATCTATATGGAGAAATGGCGAATCTCGATCTTCAGCGTCGCTTGCCTCGCGATGCTCGTTACGCCTCCCGACCCGTGGAGCATGCTCATTATGCTCGCCTGCCTCACGATCCTCTACTTCGGGGGCGTTGGGCTGTGCAAACTCTTCCCCAGACCCAAATCGGAATTCGACGAGCTTTAGTTCGCGCTACCGCGCGGGCGCCGAGGGCGCTTTAGTTCGCGCTACCGCGCGGGCGCCGAGGGCGCTTTTGTTCGCGCTACCGCGCGATTGGGGAAACGACTCGAGCCCCCGTTGGGGGCTCTTTTTTTACTAGAAGGATTTAGAAGTCTTTTGGTCGTTTGGGAACGAACTTCGCCGTCGTTCGAGGAGAGTTCATTCCTTGCGAGCCCACTTTTACTAAACGTTGCGGAGATCGACGATCGACTCGCGCAAGTTTATCAAAAAGTCTCGGGAACGAGGACGATGCGGAAGCCGACGAAGGGGGCTTTGTTTTTCGCGGGATCGTTGGGGACGCGAAGTCGGTAAGCGTAATGGCAAAGCTCGGGGGGTAACAGATAGAAACCTCCCCTCGCGATTCTCTCGTCGTTGGAATTGGACTCGCGCTCTTGACTTGGAAACGCGTTGTCGGAACAAAACTCCGCGACGTTTCCGTTCATATGGTACAAGCCCCAAGGATTGCTTCCAAAGGATCGAACCGGATCTGAGAGCATCTCGGGGCCGAACTTTCCCGCGGACGTTTGAATAAAATCTGTCCTCGTCGGTTTAGCTTCCACGCAGCGAATTTTCGCGGGGTCGGGGTCGTCGCCCCACCAGAACGCGCTCGAAGACCCGGCGCGGCACGCGTATTCCCACTGCGCCTCGGTCGGCAAACTGAAACAATAGCCAGAGGGAGCGCAGTCCGTCGAGTTCAATTGGCCGACGAACTTACGACAATCGTCCCAAGAGATGTTTTCCACCGGATAATCCTCGCCTTGATGAAAGCTGGGATTGTTCCCCATTACAGCGATCCATACGTCCTGAGAAACTTCGGTCTCCAAGATCCAAAAACCGGGTAAAAACGGAACTTCGACTTTGCCGTTCCCGACTTCGAGCTTTATTCCCCGTTTGCGCTCGCCCTCATCGACGAGACGTCGCAAGATTTCGCTTTCTTCGTCCATAGTAAACGAACCGGAAGGGCAGTGGCGAAAACGGAGTTCGAGAGTTCGTTTCTTCGTCGGATCGGGAAGGTTAAGAGTCATAACTTCTCCCGCTTCCGGCTCGTCGGAGACTTGGACGACCTTGGGGATCGGAAGCCCCGAACGTTTGTAGATTTCGTCTCTCAACGCGAGATACTCGCGATTATTCGGTTCAAACTCGATCGCTCGATCAATTTTAGCGCGAGACTCGATATTGTCTTGAGACGCGCGGGCCTCCAAATAATACTTTTCTGCAATGGAAGGACTTTTAACGGTGGGGTTGCGGAGTGCGAGTCGAAAGCCTTTATGCCCCAATTTAAAATCAGGTTCGGCGACGGCTCGGAAATGGGCGGCGCAAAACTCTCGAAGAGCTCCCGCGTCGCCCCCGCGATAAATTCGCGTCTTGCCTTCGGTTGGTCCTGTCGGGTCGGTCGCGTCCTCTTCTCGAAAAGAACCTTCGCGGCTCCAGTCGCGACACCACTCGTCGACGTTCCCAATCATATCGTAAAGTCCCCAAGGATTAGGCTTTTTTAAGCCGACCCTGCGAGTTCTCCTTCCTTCGTTTTTACAATACCACGCGATTTTGTCAAGTTCGCCGTAGTGGTCTCCGGTCGTTCCGGCGCGACAGGCGTACTCCCATTGCGCTTCGGTCGGGAGACTAAAGGTCCAGCGCTCCGATACGAGATTGCGAACGGCGTTTATTTTATCGACGAACTCTTGACACTCGTTCCAAGAGAGCGATTCCATCGGGCGCTCTTTGTCTCCGGGAACGCGGGTTTTCATAATCGCCGACCATTGACCCCGCGTTAGTTCGGTCTCCATAAGCCAGAACCCCTGAGTCAGCGTTACTTTGTGGCGATTGTTCGAGCGGAATTCTTCGTCGGTTCCCATCTCGAATTCCCCCGGCGGGCAGTAGCGAAACGCGAAGTCGACCCCCTCGATTACCAAAACGCGTCGCTCCCCGGGTTTGCTCGCGACGAGATCGTCGACCGTTTTGACAAGAACGCGCGGCTCGCGGAATCGCGGCGACGTTCGCTCCAACGTGGTCAACTTCAAGACGGCTAGCCCAAGCGCGGCGATTCCCAAAAGAATCGCGACGCGAAGAAACGCCTTGTCGTTGGAGGCGCGAACCATTTTGACCTTCGCGCTGGCGGCGCGAAGTTTTTCGAGTTTAGATGGTTCGAGATTATTGCGTTGGTTTGGAAACTCGCCCATTTTCGCGTCCGTTCACTCGGTGAGAAGACGCCGCCCTCGGCGAGGGAGGGGCAAAGTCGCCGAGAGCGGTCAATTCGATTTACATCTTGGGGAACGACGCCTTAAGCGCCTTGTACAGCTCGCGATAGACGGGGAACTTCGCGTCGTATTCCTTTTGCGCCTCGGGGTTCGGGTCGAGCTCGGAGACGCGGCGAATCGTGGCGTCGCAGGCTTCTTGGACGTTGGCGTACTCCCCTCCGCAAGAGGCGGCGAGGAGCGCGACGCCGAAGGCGGGACCCTCTTCGGAATTGAGGGTCGTCGTTTTGGCGCCGAAGACGTCCGCTTGGATCTGGCGCCAGAACGGGCTTTTCGCGCCGCCGCCGGAGGCTCGGATTTCCTCGACCGGGACGCCGAGCTCGCGGAAAATGTCGATCGACTCGCGAATCGAATAGCAGACGCCCTCCATGACCGCGCGGGTCATTCGCCCGCGATCGGTGGCGAGGGTCAAGCCGATAAAGCAGCCTCTGGCGTAGGGATCGGCGTGGGGAGAGCGCTCGCCGCTGAGGTAGGGGAGGAAGAAGAGCCCGTCGCTTCCGACCGGGGCTTTCGCCGCCTCGGCGCAGAGGGCGTCGTAGACGTCTTTTCCCTCGGCCTCGACTTTGGCGCGCAGCTCTTGACAGAGGGCGTTGCGGAACCACTGGAGCGAGCCGGCGGCGGAGAGGGTGACGCCCATCATGTGCCATTTTCCGCGAACGGCGTGGCAGAAGGTGTGGACGCGCCCGAGTTTATCGACTTTCGGAGCGTCGGAGTAAACGAAGGCGACGCCGCTGGTTCCGAGCGAGGTCGAGAGCGCGCCTTGGCGAACGATTCCGTTTCCGACGGCGCCCGCCGCGCAGTCGCCCGCGCCTCCGACCACGAAACAGTCGGTCGTAAGTCCGAGCGCGTCGGCGACTTCCTTGGTCAGCTTGCCGGTTTCGTCCTCGGACTCGAACACGGTCGGGAGGAGCGATTCGTCGAGCTTTAGGGCGTCGAGGAGCGGCTTGGACCAACGGCGGTTCTCGACGTCAAGGAGTAAGGTTCCGCTCGCGTCGCTGACCTCGGTCGCGAACTCGCCGGTAAGTCTGCGCCGGATCTCGTCTTTCGGCAAGAGGACTTTCGCGACGCGCTCGAAGTTTTCCGGCTCGTTATTGCGCAGCCACAAGATTTTAGGCGCGGTGAACCCGGTCATCGCGGGGTTGGCGACCATTTGAACGAGCTTGTCGCGCCCTCCGACCGCCGCCTCGATCTCCTCGCACTCTTTCGCGGTTCGCTGGTCGTTCCACAAAATGGCGGGGCGTATTACGTTATTGTCCTTGTCGAGAAAGACGGATCCGTGCATTTGCCCGGAAAGCCCGATTCCCTTGACCTTGCTTCCGGAGACGCCCGCTTTCGCGAGGACTTTGGGAACCGTCTCGACGACGGCGCGCCACCAGTCGTCCGGATCCTGCTCGCTCCAAAGGGGTCGCGGAGCGTAGCACGGGTACTCTCCGACTCCGCTCGCCAAAATCGTTCCGTCCGCTCGAATCGCCAAGACTTTCGTTCCCGACGTTCCGACGTCGATTCCCAAATAAACGCTCATCGCTCCTCTCGTCCTTTCGTTTAGGTCGTCGTTTTATAGGAAGTTGCGCTCGTTATCGCTTTTGTTTCGACAAATCGAATTTGTCCCAGTATTTCCGGTCGATCTCGTAGGGGTCGATCGGGGTTTTCTCGTCGAACTCCTCGGGCAGAACGCCGTATTTCTTCATCATTTGGACGTAAGCCGGGTTCGCGACGAACGGGCGAACGGACCACGCCGGTCGCTCTTCGGTTACGTATTTCTTGCCTCGCTCGATACCGGCGAGGATCGTTTGGTAGTCGGGGTCGTCGACGTTGGCGAAAACGGGCCGCGCGTCGCCGCTTTCGGTCGTCTCGACGCATTTCCCAAGTCCGCCTTTGTCCGCGGCGAGGGGCGCGCGCAGGATTTTCGATTTCTCCGGGCGCGATAAGTTGTAGTAGTCGACGCGCTTAATATAGCGCTCGTACTGATGAACGTCCTCGCGGTCTTCCGACAAAGCGTGGGGCAGGTTCTTCTCGACGTTCTTTGGGTCGTGGCAGGAGTCGCAGCGCCGCTCGATCGCCTTTTTCATCGCGACCGTTTCGGGCCAATCCTTGTCGTCGTGGACGTTGACGTTGCGATAGAACCATCCGATCAGGCCGGTTCCGTTGGCGGCGTAGGTCCCCGCGTAGGGCGCCCCGGTCTCGAGCCAGAAGCGGACGAGCCGTTTCTCGTCGTCGGAGAACGAGACGCCTTGATGCCCGTCGCAAATCATTTGGTACAGCGAGCTGGCGCCGGATCCGATTTGATACGGCTCGAAGTCGCTCTTGTGGCGATTGCGATTGTCCCCCAGCATGGCGCGGCGGGAGATTTCCCAGTAACTGCGGCAGTAAAGGGGCGTAAAGTCGCCGGTTAGATCGACTCCCCCGTCGGTTCGGTCGGGATTGTGACACTCGACGCAATATTTGTCGAAGAGCGGCTGAATATCGCGCGTAAAATCAAAGACTTCCGGGACGCCCTCGACCGGCGTCGGCGCGACCGGTTTGCCGGCGATCGCGAAGACGTTCTTGTCGAACTCGATTCCGGGGGCCTCGGTGCGGGTCTCGTGGCAGCCGATGCACGAGGTTTGCTCGCCGGGCGCGACCGAAGTAAAGCTGTGCATGCGCTTAACCGCTTTCCCCTCCGCGTCGAGCGCGACGAACAAGACGCTCCGATTCGCGGGCAGCTCGATCGCCGCCGCGCCCTCGGGGGTTACCGGAACCGTTCCGAGAATCCGCTCGAGGGTAAAGGTGCCCTTGTACGACGCCATGTCCATGCCGCCGGAGTAGTGAATCGGCTCGGGGAGCGTTTCGAGGACGAGCAGCTCCTTGACCGTTCCGCGCGGAACGTCTTTCATGCGCCGACCGGCGTAAATATCGGACAGCACGAGCGTTCCGGTCGTCTTGGACAAATCGACCGAGCTGGCGAGAATCGGCTCGCGCTCGCGCTCGATCAGCGGTCGCGGCTCTTGGATCCAGTAGTCCTGGTTCTTTTCCTCTTGCGGCAGCTCGTAAACGACCTCTTCGGTTCCGGTTTCGTCGAGCAAGACGAGCGCGCTTTTCTTCGCCGCCATAAACTCGGTTTCGGAGAACGCCCAAGGGTCGGAGTGGGACTCGCTTTTCGAGACGTAGGTCGCGGCGGAAAAGTCGTCGGGACCGATGGTTGGATCGATAATCGCGACGCGCCCGTAATGCTCGCGCATACCGTGTCCCGGCGCGATCGTCGCGACGATTTTGTCGCTCCCGGGGATCGGCTTCGCCCCGATAAAGAGCATGTGCTCGAACTGGTTCCCGAACAGAACGTTCTGCCGCGCCCCGTCCTGCGCCATCGTCCACAGGTGATGGTACGCGAGCTGCTCGCGATCGACGTACTCCCAGCGCGTGTAAACGATTTGCCCGTTGTTCAAGACCCAGGGCTCGTTGTCCTGTTCGACGTTCGGGGAGAGCATATGGGGATTCTCGCCGTTCGGACCGCAGCGCCAGACCGTCGCGACGCTCACGAGCCAGCACTGGACGCACCGATCGGCGCGCGAGGAGCAGAAGACGACGTCCCCGTCGGGAAGATAGCACGCCTCGATATCGTCGTAATCCCCCGAGGTGATTTGCCTTAGCCCGGTTCCGTCGACGTTGATTTCGTAGAGATTGTAATGTTCGGTTCCGGAGCGCAGATAGGAGAAGAGGATCTTTTTGGCGTCGTAAGAGACGACCGGATCGCGAACCGAGCCGTTCGGGTCGTTGAGGATCGTTCGGACTTTCTTCGTTCGCAAATCGAGCGCTCGCAGCGACCCTCCGCCATGGGGACGGAACGGGCGGTCGTTCGGGTCGGTCGCCGCCATATAGTAACCGAAGTTCGCGTACCAGTGCCCGTCGATACTCGGCTTGCGAACGGCGAAGACGATCTCGTCGACGCCCTTCATTCCATCTTCTTTAAAGTCCTTCCACAGCTCGGGCGGAGGGGGCGGATCGAGTTGTTTGAGGGGCGCCTTGCGCTCGCGCAGCGCGACGTAGTCGTAGTAGAGCCAACTTCCGTCCTCCAAAGCGATTTGAACGACGTTCGTTCCTTTTTTGACCGTCCCGGCGGGGACTTCGATCAAAACCGACTCGAACTTTCCGACCCCGTCCTCCATATTGAGTTGCCCGGGCTGGTCGATTCGAACGATCGGCTGGCGAACCTTCGCCGACTCGACCCCGTTCGTCTTAACGCAAATCAGAGAAGGGGAGTCCCAGTGCGAGAAGTCGATTCCGACGACCAGATAAAGCGGGGAGTCGTAGTCTTTCGCGCTTTCGAACTGTATTTCGAGCGCGTACCGATACCCGAGATTCCCGTACTCCGCCGTGCTGAAGTGCCGCGCGGGCCAGAGTTTGTCGGGCGTCTCCCCGATAATCTGTCGCCAGACGACCTCGCCCTTTTCCTCGCGCGCTTTGCGCCAGTCCTCGAGCCCGAGCCGGAACTCGCAACTCCGCGCGTCGGGAACTCCAAGTTGGAAAACGACGTCGTCGTCCGACGGGTCGCGCCGCGCGTCGATCGCGGGCTTCTCCCGTTTTTCCGCCCCGTTGAGCGACTCGCAAACGGGCGCCGCGAGCGAAAAGACCAGTAGCGACGCGAGAAGAATTCGGCTGTTCATTGTTCGTTTCTCGGGGGTAACGCGATCGTTTTAGGACAAGTCGGCGACGAGCGCGACGCGAACGCCGCACTCGTTGTTGCGCTCTTCTGGGGGCGCGCAGTCGCGCCACATACAACAACACATATCGATTTGACAATTCCAAGACCCGCCGCGAGCAACGCGCGCCGTTCCGGTTCCTTCGCTCGCCCAAGTCCACTTACCGTCGATAAATTGGGGCAAATCGCCCGAATCGCCTCGAAACGGGTCGACGTCCTCGTTGGTCGGAAACTTACTAGCGTCGTCGGGGTATTGGCCCATAAAGTCTTTGACCCATTCGTAAACATTCCCGCACATATCGCTAAGTCCCCATTCGTTCGGTTGATAGCGACCAACGGGAGTCGTTTCTCCGATCGGCTCGATTTTGGTCGGATATTTGGGATTGGGACGGCAATTCGCCTTTAACCAATCCACCTTGTCTCCCCAACTGAACAGACGCGCCGTTCCCGAGCGAGCCGCATATTCCCACTGCGCTTCCGTTGGCAAATCCCAGCGCCAACCGCGCGGGGGAGGCGCTAGATTCGTTAAGCTCGCGAGAAATTTCCGGCAATCGTTCCACGAGACGTTTTCCACCGGACGGTCGTCCCCCTTGAAAAAGCTAGGATTTGTCTCCGTCGCCGCGCGCCACAGCTCCTGCGTTACGGGCGTCGACAAGAGCCAAAAACCTCGCGATAAACGAACCTTTCGCATCGGAGCGCAAAGCTCGAAACCGTCCATATACCGACAATAGTTTGCGGGACCGGGAAGCCCCATAACAAAATTCCCTGGTGGAATCCAGCGGAACTCGCGCTCGACCCCCGCGATAAGGAGCGAGTTTGCCGTCCCGCCGCGCCGATTTGGATCATTGTCCCATTCCGCGCCGATTCTTCGCGGGGTATCGGGCGATCCGAATTCCGCGACTTGCGCCTCGGACGCGAGCGTTTCGAATTGGCGCTCGCGTTTGGCGCTTTTCCAGAACCCCATCTCGTTTCTCTCCTTTCGCGCTCGGCGCTCGAACCGTTTTACTCGTCGTCGCCAAGTTTCGCGACTCTCGCGTTGAACCGCGCGATCGCGCGGTTTAGTTCCGCGCGACGCTTCGGGGAAAACGACTCGACGATCTTCCGGATCGCGGCGGTTTCCGGAAGGCGCTTCGCGAACTCGTCGAGCTCCGCGTCGGTCGCGGTCGAGAATTTTCCGAGGAAGTCGACCCAATCGATCAACTCCGGGGTATTGAGACCGGTCGGTATTTCGCCCGGTCGCGGGACGCGGATTTCTACGGTTATGAACGCGTCCGAAGCGGCTCGACTCGACCGCCACTCGAATCGTCCAACGCCCGCCCAGAGCTCGGGAGAGTCGGCGAAAAGCGGAAACCCGACAAAACCGAGCGCGACGATTCGACGCTTGGAACGCAGAACGTCGATCGCTCTGAAAAATCGCCGCGCCAAGTTCGCTTGAAGAAGCGCGTATTCCTCCCGAACCGCGATTTGCGAAAAGGTTTGGACGAGAACGGCAAACTCCTTTCCGTCCGCGTCCTCGACCATTAGATTGATAAACGCGTCTTGTTCGCGATCGGAAAACGCCTCCTTCGCGAGAAACGGTTCGACGTATTCGATCCTCCGAAGGGGCGCGAGTTTCTTTTCGACGAACGCCGCGTTTATCAGCGCCTTCAGGGCCCCGCGAGCCTCGTCTTGGCTCCAAACCGGGCGAAACGCGACGTCGTGGAACGCGTCGATTCGTTCGGAACCGTTGGGCGAATCGGTCATGATCTCTCCTTTGGACTCTCAATTTCAAGGGGGATTTCGCGCTCTCGCGGGGCGCCGACCGTCCGGCGCGCGACGCCCTCGCCCATATTCTACGCGACGCGATATTGAAAGTCAATTATTTTGTCCCCCTTTCGCGAGGAACTTGTCGCGGCTTCGGAGCCGCGCGGTCGCGGAACCTCGACGGATCGTCGCGTCGCGCCGGGAAAAGACGCCCGCCATTACTACGGCTCTTCCAATAAAAAACGGCTCCGAGTCGCGATAACTCGGAGCCGTCGCTCTAGTCGGGAACGCGCGAGGTTTTACAAAGCGTTTTGCAAATTGATCTGATCGAAGTAATCGGTCGTAATGCGCAGGGTTTCGTCGAGATAGTAGTCTCGCTTGACGCCGGAGTCGCCGTTGACCATTTCTTCGAGTTTGTCGGTTTCCTCTTTATTGGCGTTGAGTTTATCGAGCTCGGCGAAGTACTTTTCTCGATTGAGGGTCGGCTCTTTGCGGAGGGAAGACTCTTTGTAGAGCTTGATTTTCTCCAGCTCGTCTTGGAACTCCTTGGACTCGGCGACGCGCTCTTTGGATTTCGAGCGGACCGGATCGACGATCTTCGCGGCGGCGTAACCGAACTTCGGATAGGAAGCGGGATCGATCGCTTTAAAGGTGAGCGGGTAATCGAGATCGGACTCGGCGATATCCTCCAAGGCGCTCGTGAACTGGGGCAGAACGACATCGGATTTCACGCCTTGCAGTTGCGGGGAGACGCCGCTGGGGAGGTAATAGCCCTGAATCGTAACTTTCATCGCGCCCAAGTTCGCGGCGTTTTGCGCGAGGAGCCGTCCGAACAGATTGTTCGCGAGTTCCGACATCGACTGCACCGAGCCTTTGCCGTGCGTCGTTTCGTCGCCGACGATCAGCCCTCGACCGTAGTCGCGAATCGCGCCCGCGAAAATCTCGGAGGCGGAGGCGGAAAGTCGCGAAGTCATAACGACGAGCGGCTTCGTCCAGACGATCGCCGGATCGGGGTCGGTCAGCGGGTAGGGACGGTCGCCGAAGTTGGACGGTTTGGTCTGAACGACGGTTCCGGTCTCGATAAAGAACCCGGTCAGTTTCACGGCTTCCGGCAAGGAGCCGCCGCCGTTGTAGCGCAGGTCGACGACGCAGGCGTCGACGTTTTTCGCGTTGAAGTCGTCCAAGATGGCGCGGACGTCGGAACTGACGCTGCGCCCCTCGCTCGAATTCTTCGCTTTCATATCGAGATAGAAGGAGGGCAGATCGATCACGCCGACTTTGAGCGTTTCGGCGACTTCGTCGGGGTTCGGCTTTTCATCGGTTTCCGAGCGCGGATCGACGACGACCAGCTCGCCGTCCTTCTTGCGATAGACCTCGAAAATCGCCGATTGGGCGGCGCTGTCCTCGAGATCGACTTTCTCGCGCACGATCGCGATTTGCTTGCGCTTGCCGTCTTGGGACACGACGTCGAGCCGGACGGTGGTGCCGCCCTTGCCGCGAATTTTATCGACGACGTCGGTCAATTTCATATCGACGACGTCCTCCATCGGTCCGTCGGTTCCTTGCCCGACCGCGACGATTTTGTCCTCGACTTGCAGCTCGCCCTGCTTTTCGGCGGGGCTGCCCTTGACGATGCGCTTGACGATCGTGTACCCGTCGTCCCATTGCAGGGTCGCGCCGATGCCCTCGAGATTCAGCCCGATCGTGATCATGAAGTTTTCGTACGACTTCGGGGACATATAGGTCGTGTGCGGGTCGTAGGCGTTGGCGATCGCGGTCAGGTAGAGCTCGAGAACGTCGTCGTTGTTCGATTGATGAAGGCGCTTTTGGAGGGTGGAGTAGCGCCGCTTGAGTTTGGAGACGGGGTCTTCGGCGCGCCCGGGAACGGCCTCGACGCTCTCTTTGTTCTCGACGCCCTTTTCCTCGTTTTCGCGCTTCTTGTCGCGCTCTTCGGCCTCGAAGGAGAGGAGCTCGAACTTAACGCGTTTGCGAACGCGATCGGCGACCTCTTGGTCGGAGCCGGGGTACTCGACGCGATCCTTGTCGCGCAGGAAGGTCTCGTCGACGGTAAAATCGAAGTTGTTTTCGTCGAGCAGCTTTTGCGCGGCGGCGCAGCGCTCGTCGACGCGTTGGAGATAGCGATTATAGATCACGAAAGCGGGGGCGACGTCGCCGCTCTTGGCGGAGGTCGCCATCGTTCGCGCGTACGCGGCGGCGAACTCGTCGACGTCTTGCTTAGTCAGATAGAATTTGGAGGGGTCGATCGCTTTCAGATAGAGCTCGAAACCTCGCGCGGAAATAGCCTCGTCGATCCGCTGGCGGGAGATGTGGGTCAGCTCCAGACCTTGGGTAAAGCATCGGGCGATATTGCGGTCGCGCGGGGAGGCGGTCAGGGCGCCCGAGTTCGCGTCGCTCTGGACGGCGGGACTCGCCGCGTTGCAGGCGGCGGTCGGGGCGAGTAGGAGCGAGAAAAGTAAGAGCGCGATCAACGCGCGCTCGCGTCCGTTCGTATGGAAAAACATTCGACTTCCTTCGTCGTTGGCGTCGTTTGGTTCTTTAAGGGGGCGGCGGAGCGCCGAGCGCCTCGTCGTTCAATAGTTGCCGCGCGAGGCGCGACCTTGCGCGATGGTACCAGAAAAATCGATTTTGCGCAAGGGGGATTGTCCAAATCGTCGGGGTTTATCGCAAGAACTTTCCGGTGGCGCTCTCGCGGGAATTGGCGATCTCCTCGGGGGTTCCGGTCGCGACGACCCGTCCCCCTTCGACTCCGCCTCCGGGCCCCATATCGACGACCCAATCGGCGGCGCGAATCAAATCGAGGTCGTGCTCGATAACGATCACGGTCGCGCCGGAGGCGACGAGCGATTGGAAAACGCCGATTAAGGAGCGGACGTCCAATGGGTGCAGTCCGACGGTCGGCTCGTCGAAGACAAAGACGGAGTCGGCTTGGGCGCGACCCATTTCGCTCGCCAATTTGAGTCGCTGCGCCTCGCCGCCGGAGAGGTTCGGAGTCGCCTCGCCGAGGGTAAGGTAACCGAGCCCTAAATCTTGCAGGACTTCGAGTCGTCGCGAGACGAGCTTCATTTCCCCGCAAATTCTCAGCGCGGTATTGATATCGGTCGCCATGAGCTCGGGAAGGGAGAACTCGTCTCCCGACTTCGTTTTGTAAAGTATTTGATAAGACTCTTTGGAATACCGAGAGCCTCGGCAATCGGGGCAGGGAATATCGACGTCGGGGAGGAACTGGACGTCCAAATTCACCTCGCCGGTTCCGTCGCAGGTCGAGCAGCGCAGGGCGCCGGTATTGTAGGAGAAGTCGCTCGCCTTGCGCTCTAGCCGCTTCGCGTCGGGGGTTTTCGCGAAGATTTTGCGCAGCTCGTCGTGGACGTTCGCGTAGGTGGCGACGGTCGAGCGGACGTTGATTCCGATCGGGGTGGCGTCGATTAGCTTGACGCGCTCGATTCCGTCCGCCTTAACGCTTTTAACATGTTTTGGAAGAGGCTTTTGCGCGATAAGCGCCTCGAGCCCGGGAACGAGGCTTTCCAAGACGAGGGTCGTCTTTCCGGAGCCGGAAACGCCGGTCACGGCGGTAATCGCGCCTTTGGGAAACGCGACGCGCAGCGGCTTGACTGTGTGGATCGCGTCGGTCGAGAGCTCGATCCATTCGCGCGGAACGAACGAGCTTTTTTTCGAGCGAGTTTTTTTCGCGGCGGTCGCGTTTCTCGGGGCGAGAAAGGGCCCGATTTTGGAGATCGGATTCTTCGCGATTTCGGGGATCGTTCCCTCGGCGACGACTTCTCCTCCCTCGCGTCCGGAGCCGGGGCCGAGCTCGATTAACCAGTCCGCCTCCGAGAGGATTTGGGAGTCGTGGTCCACGAGAAGGACGGAGTTCCCGTCGGCGACTAGGTCGCGCATAACTCCGTTAAGCCCGACGATATTCGCCGGGTGGAGCCCGATCGACGGCTCGTCGAGGACGTAGAGCGCGCCCGAGGTTCGATTGCGGACGGCGCGCGCCAATTGGGTGCGCTGTCGCTCTCCGGTCGAGAGGGTGGAGGCGGCTCGGTCGAGAGTTAGGTAGCCCAAGCCCAGCTCGAGGAGCCGGGCGGCGGAGACCTCGAACGCCTCGCAAATATTCTCCGCCATGGGGCGCATATCGCGCGGGAGGGACTCGGGAACGCCGCGAACCCATTCGAGGGCGTCGGTCAGGGTCTTTTGGCAGACTTGGTCGAGAGAGACGCCGCGAATCCTCGGGGCTCTCGCGCGGTCGTTGAGTCGCGTTCCCGCGCAATCGGGGCAGACGTCGCGCTTTAGGAATCGCTCGACGCGCTTCATTCCCTTTTCGTCCTTGACTTTGGCGAGCGCGTTTTGGACGGTGTAGGTCGCGTTAAAGTAAGTGAAGTCGATTTCGCCGGCGGAGTTGGTCGACTTCGACTTGTAGAAGATGCGCTTCTTTTCGGCGGGGCCGTTGTAAACTATGTCTTTTTCGCGCTTCGTGAGCTTGGCGAAGGGGACGTCGGTGCGGACGCCCATCGCGCGGCAGACGTCGGTCATGAGGGACCACATTAAGGAGTTCCAGGGGGCGACCGCGCCTTGGTCGATCGTCAGGGACTCGTCGGGAACGAGGGTCGCTTTGTCGACGGTCAGCGCCTCGCCCGTTCCGTCGCAAGTACGGCAGGCGCCTTGACTATTGAACGCCAGCTCTTCGGCGCCGGGACCGTAAAAACGCGCGCCGCACTCCGGGCAAACGATCTCTTTCTCCGCCGCGACCGCGAGAGACGGGGGGGAATAATGCCCGTTCGGGCAGCGATGGCTCGATAGGCGCGAGAACATAAGACGAAGCGAGTTGAGGAGTTCCGTTCCGGTTCCAAAGGTGCTGCGAATCCCGGGAACGCCGGGTCGTTGGCGGAGGGCGAGCGCGGGCGGGACGTAGAGAACCTCGTCGACGTTGGCGCGTCCGGCGTAGTTCATTCGGCGCCGAGTGTAAGTCGAGAGCGACTCGAGATAGCGGCGCGAGCCCTCGGCGTAGAGAACCCCGAGCGCTAGGGACGATTTCCCGGAGCCGGACACGCCGGCGATCGCGACGATTTTATGGAGCGGAATATCGACCGAAACGTTCTTGAGATTGTGAACTTTAGCGCCGCGAACGACGATCTTGTCGACCATTGCGAGTCCTCGCGAGAGAGTAAAAGAATCGACGGCGCGACTCGTCGAACCGCGCTGCCGACTTGGAAATCGAATTGCCGTTGGGAGCTCCGGGGACTACTTCGCGGGGCTCGGAGCGGCGACCTTTTTCTTCGCGCGGATTCCGATGCGACGATTCGTAAAGAACCGCCCGAACGGTTTGCACGAGAGAAGCGCCGGCAGGAAAATCAAATCGCCAAACTCCGCCGTGAACAGAATCGAGAGCATCAGGATACCGAACCGTTGGGTCGGGACGAAAGTGCTGAACGCGAAGCTGAACAAGCCGAGCCCGGCGATGAGGGACGATTGCGTCATCGCGGTGGCGCAGCGCCGATAGGCGTTTAGCGCGGCTTCTTTCGGGGTCATGCCTTGGTCGAGCCCGTCGGAGAACCAGGTGAGGTAGTGCATCGTGTCGTCGACGGCGACGCCGAGCGCGACCGAGGCGGTCATCATGGTGCCGACGTCGACTAGGATCCCCGCCCAGGACATAAACCCAAAGACGACGATCACCGGGAAGACGTTCGGAATCATCGCGATGAAACCGGCGGGAACGCTTCGCAATAGGAAAACGAAGACGAGCATAATGAGGACGAACGCCATAATGAGACTGGACGTAAGCCCGTTGATGAGCTCGTGCTGGGTCTTGTAGACGAGGGGCACCATGCCGGTGTACTTCGCGGAGAAGCCGGCGGGATAGATCCAGTCCTCGGCGTGAGTCTCGCCCATCGAGTTTTGCAGCTCGTCGCGCGCGCCGTCGGACAGATCGCTCAGAACGAATTCGCGCATAAGGGTTTTCGCGTCTTTGGCGCTCTTTTTAACGCTCTTCGGGGCGTCGTTGGGGGGCAGATTTTCCGCGACGTAAGCCCTTGCCTTCTCGATCGTTTTGGCGGGCGCGTCGGAGCCGGCTTGCGCCGCGATCGACGCGGTCAGCTCGAGGGACGCCTCCGCCAAGGTCGGCTCGACGACGCTCTTGACGTTCTCGATGAACGCGGAGTAGTCGATGTCCTTTTTGAGGGACCAGACGCGAACGCTGATTCGCCAGATTTCGATCCCTCGCTCGCGCAGCCACGACTCGGCGCCCTCGCGGAGCGCCTCGATCTCGCTCGTCTCGAGTCGGCGCATGGCGCGCTCCGGCTTCGTCGCCTCGAGCAGGGATCGCAAATCGACGATTTGCATATCGTTGAGATAGCCGCTTTCGCGATTCAAGACGTCGGCGGCGAGCTCGGCGTCGCGGGCCTCGTCGTCGAGGGCCTCTAGCGCTTGGAACTTCGCGACGTACGGGGCGAGGGCGTCGTCTTGGGAGAATCGGTTCGTCTTGTCGGCGCGGAACGATTCGTCGGTCAGGTTTTGGTCGGCGACGTTTTCGTCGCTCGCGAGCTCGGCGTTGAACTTGTCGCGCCGCGCGTCGCGCTCCTCGCGCTTTTTGGCGGCTTTTTCGGACAGAAACGCGGCGAGTTCTTGGAGATCGGGATTTCCCTCGATCGCGACGTAGTCGCGGAGGGCGTCGCGGTTGTCGTCGATCGTCTTGCCGACGATGGTGGAGACGGTGCGATAGGCGGCGCCCCCTTTGGAGGTCAGCTCGGAGGCGTCGGGGGCGAACAGGGCGACCGAAAGGGTTCCTCCGACGTCCTCGCTCAACTCGCTCTTGAGTTTTTCGCTAATTCGATTGATCAGCTCGAGCCGCTCCGAGGTTCGGAAGGAATTGTCGTAGAGCTTTGAGTTGTCGAAACAAACGACGACTTCCATCGGGACGAGGGGACCGAGTTTCTCCTCGAGCCAGGTATAGTTTTGCACGATGTCGGCGTCGGGGGAGAAGAAGCTCATCATCTTGACCGACGTCTTGATTTTCGTCAGATAGAATCCGAAAAACGCCATCGCGGCGAAGCAGAAGACGAGAACCCAGTTGTGGCGTCGAACGACGAATCCTCCGACGACGTCCCAGAGGGAGTGGAGCCGCCCTTTGCCGTATTCGAGCCCTTTGCCGCCGTGCTCTTTCGCGAACTTCTTCGATGGGTAGAAATAGAGGAGCGCCGGGAGGTAAAGGAATAGGAGCAATAGCGTTACGAGAACGCCGATCGCGGAGTAGAATCCGAATTTGGTAATCGGGACGAGCCGCCCGACGAACAGGGAGCCGAGCCCGATCGCGGTGGTGAACTGGGCGAAGAAGCAGGGCGCGAAGGCGTGTCGCACGGCGCGCTCGGCGGCGCCCGGGAGCCCTTGCTCGCGAATGGCGTCGTGGTAGTAGTTGATGAGGTGGACCGCGCCCGACATGCCGAGGACGTAGACCAGCGCGGGCATGCTCAGGAGAATGGAGTCGCAGGTTCCCCCGGTGAGGGAGACGATGGCGAGGGCGACGCCGGCGGACAGCGCGGCGATCCAGAAGACGAACATGGTCAGGCGAACGCTGCGCAGGCAGAGGAACGCGACGACCGCGCCGATCACCGCGCAAATTCCCGCGAGTCGGTAGAGAGTTCGCTCTCCCTCTTGGTCGAGGGCGACGTTGTCGACGGGGGGACCGCCGAGAATCGCGCCGTCCATGCGAACTTTCCGCCCGTGAACCATTTCGTCGACCATTTCGGCGAAACTTTTGACCATGCGCTCGGCGACCGAGCCGGTTCGGATTTTGGTCGTGTCGGGCAGCCCGGACTCGACGGACAGCTCGCGAATTCGATCGAGGACTCTTTTCAGGGCTTTGCCGTTGCGCTTGCCCTTGTTGAGGGTAACGATCATCGCGGTGCTTTTGCCGTCGGGACCCACGAGGGTGCCCTTGAGGCGCTCGCGAATTTTGCGCTCGGTTTCGGTGAGACCGTCGGCGTCGCGCGGCTCGTTTTCCTTTTCGCGCGCGGATCTTCGATCCATTTTTTCGTAGGTTTGCGCCAGAAGCCGACAGAGCCGCGGACCGGTCATGACCGACTTGAAGTAGCGCTCTTCTTCTTTCGGCTCGGACGCTTTTTTCGGCAGGTCGTTTTCGGACGCGTCGACGAGCGCCTGGGTCGAGACGTTGGTCGACTCCCCGGCGACCTCGCGGAGCTCCTCTTTCGCCTCCTCGGGCGCGCGCGGGAGTTGAAGATCCGCTTTAATTGTTCCCGACGATTGACTTAGCGAGAAGTTGTCGATCGTTTGCTCCGGAACGAGCTTTTGCGCGAACAGCTCGATGCGGTCGTCCCCAATTTCGCAGCCTTCCCAACTTACGACGACGTAGCTTTCGAACGGGAAGTTGTCGAGATACCAGCGATAGTCTCGGGTCTGTTGATACTGCGCGGGCAGCCAGTCCTCCGCCGAATTGGAGTTGCTCTTGATCGTCTGTTTCGTTCCCATCCACACGAAGGCGAGCAGGAAGAACACGACGAAAAAAATGCGAAATCCGTATTCTTTGAAGAAGTCCTTTTTCATTCGGCGCTCCTAAATAGGCGGCAAAAAAGACGAGCGACGCGCCGAGCGCGCTCGTCCGAAGGGGGACGACGAGTCGTCTCGAAACGAGAAAGACGCGATTTATTCCAATGGAGCCCAGTCGTCGGAATCGTCGTTCGATTCCTCGACCGTTTCGAGGGGCTCGGGGCGCTCCCAGCCGGACTCGTCCGACCCTCGCGCGTCGAGTTCCGGCTCGTCTTCCGGCTCGCTCTCCAACTCCGGTTCCGGCTCGTCGCTCGGCTCGTTCTCGGTTTGGACGATCGGTCGCTTGGCGCCGAAGGTCTTGTTGGCGGGGCCGGCGGGCTCGCTCGCGGAGACCTGCTTCAGGGCGCCGCTGGCGGGGTTTTGCGAGTAGCGCGAGCGGCGCGGGGGAGCGGGGGCCGGCATGAAGTCGGGGAGGGAGCTATTGGTCGGGGAGGCGTCGTATTGGTCGGGATCCAGCCCGTTTTGGTACGAAGGCGCCAAGCGCGAGGGATCGACGCGCAGCGCGTCGCCGCCCGGGAAGCGCGTCGCCTCCGCTTCGCGAGCGCTCGCTTCTCGCGGCTTCTCGGATCCGGATCCGGCGAGCCCCTCTTTTTCGAGTTGGGCGCGGAGGCGCTCGTTTTCGCGGAGCGCGTCGCGCAATTCGAATTTCGCGCGGTAAATCTCGTCTTCGAGCTGGCGGCGCTCGCTGATGAGGATCGCCTCGTTGATCGCGTACTGCTGGCGACTCGTGCACCCGGTCGCCGCGAGCGACGCCAAAACGACGATCGCGCCCGTCGCGAACGACGCGATTCCGATTCGCTCGGATTTGTTTGTCGACTTCATTTCGTCCGTCCTTGTCCGCGGTTCGCGCGGCGGTTCCTTCGCCGCGCGCCTGTTCGCGTCTCGATTCGGTTCGAGACCTTTCTCTCCGAGAGCATAATCAAATCGGTTCCCGGCGTCAACTTTAGTTTTGGTCCGCGGTCGGACGGGCGAACAAAAGCGCCCTCGGCGCCCATCGCGTTGGAAGGACATTATGGACGGGACGGTCGCTTGAGCGCCTTGCGGTCGCGAGATTTTTTTGGTATAATGGGGCCGGTTTGGGGTATTTATTCCCCAAGCGAGGAGGGAGCGAATGAAGATACCAAACGACGAGGAGTTCGACCTAGACGACGCGCTTTTCGACGAGCTTTTGAAGAAACTCCGCGAAATGGGAGACGAGCTCAAGGAACTTTCGCAAGTCCACGACGCGTATAGTCAAACGCTCTGGGCGGACAAAGTTTTTGCGGAGCAGTTCATAAACGCGTTCCTACCCGAAATAGCAAAGCGTTACGACGCGAAAAACGTCGATACGCGTCCGACCGTCTTTTTCGACAAATCCCAGAATAAAATAATCGCCGACGCCATTTGGCGCTTGGAGAGTCTCGCGCCGGGCGAATCTCCATTGTACCTTCCGATCGTCTTCGAATTTAAGACGACGGGCAGCCCCAAGGAGGATCGGTTCGCGTATCTCCAAGTCCTCGGGTATTGGATTTCGGCGATGGAAAGGGAATTGAGCGAAAGCGAGACCGGGATTGTTCCGCAAGCGCTCGCCGTCGTCGTTTATACGGGAACCAACCCCAACCGTCGCCTTGGAGCTTGGCGCGAATTGTTTCCGTTGGCTCCGGGTTGCGGAGAATACGGAGTTGACTTTCGCGTAGAGTTTATTAACTTAACCGACCTATACGTTAAGGGGCTGATTAAGGGCGAATCGCTTTTGGAGATGGGCTGCTCGGCGCTGGGCTGCGCGGGCGCGCGCCGGATTGTCGAGGATCGTTTTGAACTTCAGAAGAAGCTCTTCGCGTTCTTGAAGGATCCGAGGCTCGAACGAAAGCGGAAATGGGAAATATTTTGGTCGACGACGTTCTATTGCGCTAGGAACGGCGTCGCGTTTGGGGATATGACCAAGGCGCAAATGATCGACTTGATAAAAGGCGCGCGCTCTGGAAATTTGGAGGAAAAAATGCGAACGATATTGGAAGTAATGACCGGAAAATCCGCCGAGCAGTATTTGGAAGAAGGCGAGCTCAAAGGCGAGCTCAAAGGCGAGCTCAAAGAAGCCCGCAAGTCCGCGATTCGGCAACTTGCGAGGCGGTTTGGCGAAGCGCCCGAGACAATCGTCGAAAAGTTGGCTAACGTCGAGACGCTCGACGGGCTCAGAGAATTCGAGGACGAAATCTACAATTCCAGTTCGCTGATCGAAGTCGAGTCGGCGCTCGACAATATTTTGTTGGCCCAAGTCATTAAATAGGCGCTCGCCGAGGGCGGGTTTTGTTTTTGCCGTCGCAACTTTGGCGAAAGACCCTCTCCCGTCGGTCGCTAGTTTCTTTTGGTCTTATTCTTTCTTTTTTGACTCGCGAACAACCCGCCCCGCCTTGAGTCGCTCTCGCTCGCGATAGCGCGGCGACGGCGCTCGTGGGGCGTTCTATCGCGCGTTGTCGCGTAGTTGGCGCTCTCGGGAGCGCGTTTCGAAGGGGGCGCAAGAGAACGCGGCTTGCGGCAACTTTCTTGGGGGGAGTCTCGCTTCGCGGGTTGCGGCGCGGGCTCTTTTGTAGTATTATGGACGCGCAAGGTCGCGGGCGGGAGTTCGCTCGCGCGAAAACGGCGCTTTCGAGGCGGAAACGAACGGAGGACGATTTATGACAACGACGAAACGAAGAATTGGCGCGGGGCTCGTCCTTCTGGCGGGGCTCCTTTTTCTGGCGATCGCGACGCCGCGACTCGTTCTCGGGGCTCCGGACGTTCCCGCCCCGATTCGCGATATTCCCAGACGACCGAGAGGAGCCGAGCCGGTGAAGAAAATCGATCCCAATTCGCAACGCGTCGAGTTCGCCGGAATCGCGGCGAAGCCGACGGAGGAGCGCGCCAAGGCGCTCGAGGGGCGAAAGCCCGAGGAACTGCTCGAGATCGGGAGCAAACTACTGAGAGAGAATTTATGCGCCGACGCGGCGGTCTTTTTCGAGGGTATGTTGACCCCCGAGGCTTCGGATCAAATGTTCGTCGCGGGGCTCGGCAATCTCGACTCCGCGCTCGATATGATCGGAAACGAAGAAGAGCGTTTCGCCAAGATGAGCGAGAAACTCGACGCGGCGCTCGAAGCGCGCCCCGACTCGTGGCGCGTTAAAATGACGGTCGCCAATTTGCTCGGCAAATTCCCGAGCGTCTGTCGGTTGGTCGACGGCGGGGTCGTCTACGGGGGGAATCGCTACGACGCGAGCGCGCTTTCTTGCTCCGAGCGGCTTTTCGTTCGCCGCCTCCGACTGTTCGAAGAGGCGCTTCCGCTCGTTCGACAAGAGAGCTCCAACGACGGCGTATGGTATTTTTACGAATCGTTTTTCAACCTCTTTCTTCCTCGGAGCGCGAACAATTATTGGCGCCTCCAGAAGTTGACAAAAACGGACGTTTTGCCCGATCTCGAGCCGAATAATCAAGCGCTCCGCCAGAACCGTTTCGGGGGCGCGCCGGTCGACGCGGAGGGGAACCCGGTCTTTTTCGAGACGCCCGAGTCGTACGAAACGGCGCGAAACGACGGAGAGCGCGTATGGGCGTTGCAGGAGGAAATGTTGCGCCGCGATCCTCCGGAGGATAGACGGGTTTATCTTTTTGTGGAGCTCGCTCGATTCGCCCAAGAATTGTTCGGCGTTCAAACGCTCTCGAGCTACCGGTTCTTCTTTAACAACGACGCGAATTCCCCCGCCGAAAGCGCGGCGGACGGGATTTGGTCGCTCCATACGCTAAAAGACTCCGAAACGATCGCGAAGCTGGCGAGCGGGGTCAAGCGATTCGAATTGCCCCCGAACTACGACTACATTGAACTTTGGCGAAACGTTGCGGAGTTGGACAAGAAGGGCGCGTTTCGCGACGAGGCGCTTCGCGCGATCGCGACGGAGTATCAGAATCGTCGCCAAATGGACAAGGCGGCGGAGGTCTGGAAACAGCTCGCGGAAACCGCCGCCGCGCCGACGAACGGGGACTCGGCGAAACGCGCCTATTCGCAAATCGTCGACCCGCGCGTTAAGTTCGATTCCAGTTGCTCGGTCGTTGGGGTCGACGCGACGCTCAACGTTCGGTTCCGGAACGCGACGGGGGGCAAGTTCGTCGTTAAGCGGCTGAACGTCGCGCCGGTTCTCGAGCAGATTCGCTCGAAGAAGTTTTGGCAAAAATACGGTGGCGATAGGCTCGCCGAGGCGCTGAACGACGCGATTTTCTCCGAGGCGAATCCGACGCTCGCGGAAAAGGCGGGGCGGCGATTCGCGGCGCTCTTTGGCGTCGAGACCAAAATAATCGGGGAGACGGTCGAGACCAAGACGCTGGAATTCGACTCCGATCCGCTTCACTTCGATCGGGTCGATCGGGTCGAGCTCTCGACGCGCGAGCCGGGGGCGTACCTTTTGGAAGTTTCCGCCGACAACGGAAATACCGACTACGCGATTATTTGGCTGCGCGACGTCGCGATCGTTCGCAAGCCGTTCGAGGACGGGACGCGTTACTTCGCGCTCAACGCGAGCTCCGGGGAGCCGATCCCGAATCAAAAGATCGAGTTCTTCGCGGTTTCCACGAGGTGGAACGGCAAAACGAACGAGAACGTCGTCGAAACCAGGTCGTTCGAGAAAACGACCGACTCGGACGGCTCGGTTCTCGTAGAGCCAATCGACGTTTCCAACAACGGCTCGGCGCAAATTCTCGCGGTCGTTCCCAAGTCGGGCGGGTCCAAAACGGAGGCCTCGCAGTTCTCGTTTTTGGACTTCGAGAATTTTACGCGGATCGACCCGGATCGCGGTCGCTACCCGGATAATCCGCGCGCGTTCTTTATGTCGGATCGCCCGATCTATCGACCGGGGCAGAAGGCGGAGTTTAGTTTCGTCGTCGGAAATCCGCAATACGACGCGCCGGAAAAGTCCGTCTGGGCGGGGAAAGAAGCCGAGTATCGGATTAGTTCGCCGAACGGGGAGGAAGTCGCGAAGAAACGGGTTAAACTCGACGATTACGGCGTTTTTAACGACGCGTTCGAGCTCCCGACCGACGCGAAACTGGGGGTTTACAACGTCGAGCTCGCGCGCCAATTCCACGCCGACGGTCGAACCGACCAGTTCTTGGGGAACGGCTCGTTCCGACTGGAAGAGTATCGCAAGCCGGAGTTTATCGTAACGGTCGACGCGCCGAAAGACCCGATCGCCCTCGGCGACAAGTTTAAGGCGAAAATCAACGCGAAGTACTACTTCGACGCCCCCGTGACCAAGGCGACCGTCTCGTACAAAGTCCAGCGAACGAACCACTACTCGACCTACTGGCCCGCTCGATATTGGGACTGGTTCTACGGTTGCGGCTACTGGCAGTTCGCCTACGATTGCGAGTGGTACCCCGGGTGGACCCGCTGGGGGTGCAAGCGGCTCGCGCCGCCCTTTGGGTTCGGGGGCATGGGCGGGGGATTTTACCCCGGTCCTTTCGGGGGTTCCGGGGTTCCCGAGGTCGTTCTCGAAGGGGAAACGGAAATCGGCGAGGACGGGACTTGCGAGATCGAGATCGACTCGTCCCTCGCGAAATTGATCTTCCCGAACGACGACCAAGAGTACTCGATTACCGCCGAGGTTACCGACGCGTCGCGTCGAACGATCGTCGGGAACGGGAAGGTTTACGCCGCGCGCGAGCCGTTCAAGACCTACGTCTGGTTCGATCGCGGATTCTATCGGATCGGGGACAAAATGAACCTCGGGTTCCAGGCGCGTCGGGTCGACGGGAAGTCGGTCGCCGGAAACGCCGAAATTAAGCTGTTTAAAATCGCGTACGAAGCGACCGACGACGAGTCGGTCAAGCCGATCGAGACCGAGGTCTATTCGACGAGCGCGAAGCTCGACGAGTCGGGTTGCGGGGAGGTCGCGCTCTCGGCGAAAGAACCGGGGCAGTATCGCGTTTCGTGCGTCGTCGCCTCGGAGAACGGAATCGAGGAAGAGGGCGGACAACTGATCGTCGTTCGCGGAACGAATCCCAAACCGAGCGACAAAGCGGAGTTCCGTTTCAACTCGCTCGAAATTATCCCGGACAAGCCGGAGTACTCGGTCGGGGACGTCGCGCATATTCAGATCGCGTCGAACAATCCGGACGCGTTCGTCTTGTTCGCGGCGCGCCCGAAAGGGGCGGTCCTCCCCGGGAAGCCGAACTTCGTTAAGCTGGAGAACGGAACGGCTTGCGTCGACGTCAAAATCGAGGTCGCGGACCAGCCGAACATTTTCGTTCAGGCGGCGACGGTTTTCGGGGGCAGATTGTTCCAAGAGCAGCGCGAGCTCGCGGTTCCGCCCGAGAAGCGCGTTTTGGACGTCGCGCTTGAGCCGAGCGCCGAGCGCGTTAAGCCGGGCGCCAAAGCGACGATCAAGGCGCGACTGACCGACGTCGACGGGAAACCGGTCGTCGGGCGAACGGTCGTAACGGTTTACGACAAATCGCTCGATCAAGTCGCGGGGTGGTCGAACGTCGGGGACGTTCGGGAATTCTTCTGGAAGTGGCGTCGATACGCCAATATCCTCTCCGGGGACAATCTCTCGAGCGCGACGTTCTACGACGCGTTCCATTTGATCAAGCCGGACGACTACCAAACCCGAATGCAATCGATCGACGCGCTGGGGGACGCGATCGGAGCGGCTTACGGCGGCATAGAATTCTTTGCCGACGGGCTCCCCGGCGCGCGCGGCGGCGCGCGCAAGTCGATGGCGTTGCGCAGGTCGGGCCGCGCCGAGGCGATGGAAATAGCGGAGGAGGAGGCGGTGGCGCTCGACGACGCCGATATGGTTCTGGCCGCGCCCGCCGCCCCGGCGCCGGAGGCGAAATCCGAGTTCGCGGCGGGCGCGATGGGAGGCGCCATGAACGTAATGACTCTCGCCGCGAAGCCTTCGAACGCGTTCGACGACGCCAAGTTCGCGGGGGACGAGGCCGAGGAGAGCGAGAGCGCCCCGTTGGTCGAGGCGGTCGTTCGCAAGAACTTAGCGGACGTCGCCTACTGGGCGGCGGATCTCCAGCCGGACGACGACGGGGTAATCGAAATCGAAGTCGATATGCCGGAGAATCTTACGACGTGGCGAATCCGCGCCTGGTCGGTCGGGGACGGATTGCGCGTCGGTTCCGGCGAGGCGGAGCTCGTTACGAGCAAAGACGTTATCGTGAGAACGGTCAAGCCGCGCTTCCTGACGCAAAAGGACGAGGTCGTTCTCTCGGCGAACGTTCACAATTATCTCGAGTCCGAGAAGAAAGTTCAAGTCTCCATTGAATTTCCGAAGGACGACCCCGAGAAGTCTAGCGCGACGCTGGCGCTCCTCGCGGGAAGCGAGCCGGTTCGCGAAGTCGTCGTTCCCGCGAGCGGGGAGGCGCGCGTCGATTGGACGGTTCGCGCCGAAACCCCGGGCGTTTCGACGTTTGTCATGAAGGCGCTGACCGACGAGGAATCGGACGCGATCCAAGAGACGATTTCCGTGAAAGAGCACGGAATCGACAAGCAGATCGCGGTCTCCGGGCAGATTCCGAAGCCGGACGAGGACGCGGAGAACGCGTCGGAAACGGTTCGGGAGTCGACGTTTACGATGACGATTCCCGAGGAGCGCCGCCCCGAGACGACGCGCCTTACGGTTCGGTTCTCGCCGACCTTGGCGGGGGCGATTCTCGACGCCCTGCCGTATCTGATGGAGTATCCCTACGGTTGCGCGGAACAGACGCTGAACAAATTCCTTCCGCTCGTTCGCGCCCAGCGCGCGCTCATGGAGTCGGGGGTCGATTTGGCGAAGCTCCAAGAGAAGCGCGTCAATTTGAACGCGCAGGAGCTTGGGGACGCTCAAACGCGCGCGAAACAGTGGAATCGTAGAGCGTTGGAGAACCCGGTCTTCGACGTCGAAAGGGCGCGCGCCTTCGCGGCGGCGGGGATCGAGAAGCTGCAGTCGACGCAGAATCCCGACGGCGGCTGGGGCTGGTTCTACGGCCCCGGCGCGACCTCTTCGAAAACGATTACCCCGCTCGTCGCGCAAGGGCTCCAAATCGCCCTGCAATGCGACCAACAAGTCGACCCGGGAACCTTGCAAAGGGCGACGAGCCTAATGCTCGAATGGGAGCGCGACAGCGTCGTTAAGCTGATTCGCGGAAAGGTTTGGACCGACGAACAGAAGCGCGAGAATCGTTGGAACGAATGGAAAGAGAAAGCGGACTCGACAGACGCGGCGATCTATTTCGCGCTTTCGTCGCTCGGAATCCAGCCGAGCGAGTTCGGTGATTTCGTCGACTACGACAAAGCGGCGCTTAAAACTTCCGATCCCGCGCAAGTTCATTCGACGATGAAGGAGCTGATTTGGGAGGCGCGAACCGAGTTGTCGCTCTATTCGCTCTCGCTCTACGGGCTCGCGCTGACCGACGAGCCGGTTCGAGGCGACGCCACTAAAGCGAAAATCGAGGGCGTTTTGGCGGTTCTCTCGCAGTACCGCAAGGTCGACGAGGAGAACCAAACGGTTTGGCTCGATCTCGAGCGATACTCGGGCTGGCTCTTCTGGTCGTGGTACGGGGGCGAGTTCGAAACGCAAGCGCGCTATTTGCAACTCCTCGTTCGCGCGGATCGCGAGACGCTCGAGAAGCTCGGGCTCGCCGACGACGCGCCGCGATTCGTTAAATACCTGCTAAACAATCGCAAGAACGCGACTTACTGGCGCTCCACGCGCGACACGGCGCTCTGCGTCGAGGCGTTCTCGGAGTACCTGCAAAAGACGCGGGAGCTGGCGCCGAACGAAACGGTCGAGGTTCTCCTCGACGGGAAAGTCGAGAAGACGGTCGAGTTTACGCCCGACAATCTCTTCGAGGCGGACGGAACCCTCGAGCTTTCGCCCGAGGAGCTCGCGTCGGGAGATCGCGAGATAACCCTGCGCGTCAAAGGAGACGGACCGCTCTACTACAACGCGTACCTGCAATTCTTTACGCTGGAAGACCCGATCGAGAAGGCGGGACTCGAGCTCAAGACCGAGCGCCGCTACTACAAGTTGGTCGAGAAGAAAGACGCGACGACGACGGTCGAGGGCGGGCGCGGTCAAGCGGTCGATATGAAAGTCGAGCGCTACGAGCGGGTTCCGCTCAATAGCGGGGACGAGGTAACGAGCGGCGATTTGATCGAGGTCGAGCTGCTCGTCGACAGCAAGAACGACTACGAGTCGATTCTGCTCGAGGACGCCAAGCCCGCCGGATACGAGCCGACCGAAGAGCTTAGCGGCTATAACGGCAACGCGCTCGGGGCTTACGTCGAGTACCGAGACGACCGCGTTTGCTTCTTCGCCGACCGCGTCCCGCAAGGGCGGTCCGTCGTTACCTATCGGCTCCGCGCCGAGACCCCCGGCAAGTTCTCCGCGCTTCCGACCAAGATCTGGGCGATGTACGCGCCGGAGCTCAAAGGGAACGCCGACGAGTTCAAGACGAAGGTTTTGGACAGGTAGCGGTCGGGTTCGGCGCTAGTTTCTTTCTCCTCGACGTCGACTCTTTATCGAGCGAGTCGGCGTCGAGGCGCCTTTTATCTATCGCCGACGCCGCGCGTTCGGAGAACAACGGAAACAAACGTTTCGTTCGCTCGAGATCGATCCGATCTCCTTGGACGGGACTCTTAGGGAAAAGGAGCGCGCGATGCGACGTTCGAGCTTCCGAAAAATCGCGAAACTAACCTTGGCGACCGCGACGCTGTTGTTGGCGGCGTTCGCTACTTCTTCGACAAACGCGCGACCGCGAGCGGCGTCCGACGAGGAACCGAGCGTCGCGTCGGATTCGTGGCGCTCTATGCTCGACGAGGCGCAAAAGATCGCCGCCGAGCCCGACGTCGTTTTTCGCGTCGGGGACGAGATCGTTTGGGAGCTTCCCGGTCCGACCTCCGAGCCGCTCTCGCAGGTCGAGCGCAAATACGTTCGACGATTAAAGTTGTTCGAGGAGGCGCTTCCGCTGGTTCGACAAGAACCGGCGGCGACGGAGGACGTCGGTCGGTTCTACGACGCGTTCGTCGATCTGTTCGCGGACCGCGCGACTCGGTTTCTGTCCCTATCGGAATTAACGAAAACCGACGTCGTTCCGGAGTTTGAGCGTCTGGAGGACGCGCTCCGTCGCTCGCGGGGACCGGGCGCTCCGGTCGACGCCGAGGGAAACCCGATTTTTTACGAGACGCCCGAGTCTTACGAGACGGCGCGAAGCGACGGCGAGCGACTCTTCTCGCTCGAAGAGGAACTGCTGCGACTCGATCCGAGCCCCGGACGGCGCGCGCGAGTCTTGCTCAAACGAGCGGAGCGCGCGGAGGCGATCTACGGCGTCGAGACCGCCTCGCGCTATCGATTCGTCTTCAATAGTTTCGGTCAATCGGACCCGGCGAGCGCGTCGGCGGAGAAACGCTTGCTTCGCTCTCTATCCGACTCCGAGACGCTCGCGCGGTTCGCGAACGGACTCCTACGCGTCGAATTGCCGCCGAATTACGCGTATCTCCAAATATGGCGCGAAGTTGTCGATAACGGACCGGAATATTACCTCGACGAAACGCTTCCGAAAATAGCGCGAGAGTATCGAAACCGACTTCAATACGACAAAGAAGGGGAAATATGGAAGCGCTTGTCTTTAGTCGGGAGAATTGGCGATCGAGACCGTTGGAAAAAGGAGCTTTCGACGGTCGTCGATCCAATCGTTTTTTTCGATTCGAGCTCCGCGGTCGACGGGGTCGACGCGCGATTAAAGCTCCGATACCGAAACGCGACGGAGGCGGATCTTGTCGTCAAGCGCCTCGACGTCGGGCGTCTTCTCGAACTAGTTCACACGAAAGAATATCTTGAGACGACCGACCATCGGTTCCGGGAGTCGCTCGGAGACGCGATTCGCGCGGAGGTCGATCCCGAGGACAGTAGGCGCGAAACGGCGTTTTTCGTCGAGCAAAGTCGCGCGACCGGAAAGAAGATCGTCGGGGAAATCGTCGCGCGCGAAACGATCGCGCTCGACCCCGATCCGAACCGGTTCGATCGAATCGCTCCCGTCGAGTTCCCCGTTCGCGAGTCGGGCGCCTACCTTGTCGAAGTTTACGAGAGGGGTAAAATTTGCGACGCCGCGATCGTTTGGTTGAACGACGTTCTCCTTTACTGCGGATCGTACGACGACGGTCGTCGATACTTCGCGTTCGACGCGACGACCGGGAAACCGCTTCCGAAGCGCCGGATTGATTTTTTTGCCTTTGCGCGAGACGCGAGCGCGAGCGCCAATCGGAGCGGATTTCGGCCCGTCGTTACGAAATCGCTCTCGCGAACGACCGACAAAGACGGTTCGATCTTCCTATCGTCCCAAGAGTTCGTTCCCGGCGGCGCTTGGCAAATCTTCGCGATCGCGCCGAAATCGAAGGATTCCGACGCCTCTTCCGGATTCGCGTTTCTCGATTTTATAACGATGTTTTCGACTCCGGACCTCGTTCGGCGCCAGCGCGAAATAGTTCGACCTTACGAAGGCGCTCGCGCGCTTTTCGTTTCGGATCGTCCGGTCTATCGGCCCGGTCAAAAGGCGGAGTTTCGATTCGTCGTCCTCGCTCCTCCGAACGGCGAGAACGCGGAGAACAAATGGCGCGATCGCGAGGTCGAGCTTAGCGCGCTGGCTCCGGACGGAACCGAGGCGTTCCGAAAGCGCGTTCGTCTCGACTCTTACGGAAGCGTCTCCGATTCGCTCGAGCTTGGAGGCGACGCCCCGCTCGGAATCTACAAATTCGCGCTAACCCCTCTCGCCGAGGACGCGATTCTCGTAACCGCCGACGATCCGCGCAATCCCGATCCGTATCGCAAACGCCCCGCTCCGTTGGGCGAGGGGGAATTCCGATTGGAAGAGGCTCTTGAGTCGGCGTTTCAGGTAACGATCGAAGCGCCCGCCGATCCGGTCGCGCTCGGGGAGAAATTCAAGGCGAAGATCGTCGCGAAATATCCCGACGGGGCGCCTGTGTCGCGAGGGCGCGTTTCGAGCCGAGTCTTCCGAGCGAATCGATACGCGAGCTATCGTCCCGCTCATTGGTGGAACGGACTTTACGGACCCGATTGCGAAGATTTCGCGTCCTCTTACGAATGGTATCCCGGTTGGAAAATATGGGGTTGCGTACTTTACGGCGGATTCGATTCTTTCGAGGAAAACCTCGGAATTTCGGAATTCGTTCTCGAGGACGAGAGAATTCTCGACGAAAACGGAACTTGCGAGATTGAAATCGACTCGTCGCGCGCCAAAGCGCTCTTTCCCAACGACGACCAAGAGTACTCGATCGTCGCCGAAGTCGTCGACGGGTCGCGAGATACGGTCGTCGCGTCGGGAAAAGTTCTCGCGACTCGGTCTTCGTTCGAGGCGCGCGTCCGGCTCGATCGCGGATATTATCGCGCCGGGGACAAAATGAATCTCGAAGTCGAAGCGTCGCGACGCGACGGAAAGCCGGTCGCCGGAACCGCCGCCGTCAAACTGTTTAAGATCGCCTACGAAAAGACGCCCGGCGGCTCGGTCAAGCCGAGGGAAACGGAAGTTTTCGCGTCGGGCGCGACTCTCGACGAGAACGGGCGAGGCGCGCTCGCGCTCTCGGCGAAAGAGCCGGGCCAGTATCGAGTTTCGGTCGTCGTTTTGGATCGAGGCGGCTCGGCGCGCGAAAGTGGACAAATCGTCGCGGTTCTTGGCGCGGAACGAGGAAACGCGAACCGCGGAGACTTTCGCTTCAACGACTTGGAAATAATTCCCGACAAATGGAGTTACGCGGTCGGGGACGTCGCGCGCGTCCTGATCGCGTCGAGCTATCCGGACGCGACCGTTCTTCTGGTCGAACGTCCGAAATACGGAGCGGCGGTCGGAGCGCCCCGTTTTATACGACTTAAAAACGGAACGGCGACCGCGGAGCTCAACGTCTCGCCCGAGGATCGCGACTCGATCTTAGTTCAAGCGACGAGCGTTTTTAACGGCAAATTCCATCAAGCGCGCCGAATCCTTCCAATTCCTCCGGAAAACCGCGCTCTCAAGGTCGCGGTCGCTCCGGACGCGAAGCGGGTCGTTCCCGGCGCGAAGACGCGGGTCGAGATCCGTTTGACGGACTCCGACGATAAACCGGTCGCGGGTCGCGCGATCGTCGCGATATACGACAAATCGCTCGAAGCGATTTCGGGCGGCTCGAACGTTCCGGATCCTCGCGAATTCTTCTTAAAACCCGCGATTCCCGGTTTCGGCGAGAATTCGACGATCTATAAGGCGCCGACCTTCGAGAGCGCTTACGAGTTCTATCTCTATCCGCGCAAATCGGTTCCGCGATATTATCCTCGCGAGGCGCCCGACGCGCCTCCTCCCGAGCCGGTTGACCGCCGACTCAAAGAACTCCCGCCGTTGGTCGCGCCGTCGACCCCGACCGCGCTGATCAATCTCGCCCGAAGGCGCGGATTCCGCGTTTACAATCGCCAAGAAAGGCGCGGGTTAACGCTTTTCGGGGCGGGTATGGGCGGAGGATTCGACGAGTCGAGCTCGAACGAGCTTTTCGGGTTCTTCGTCAAACCGTCGATTCGCGAGAATTTGTCGTCGCTCGCGTTCTGGGGATCGGATCTCGAGTCCGACGCCGACGGCAAGATCGCGATCGAAGTCGATTTGCCGGAAAATATTGCGACATGGAAGGTTCGCGTTTGGTCGTTCGGCGAGAAATCGCGGGTCGGCTCCGGTGAAACGGAGATTGTCGCGAGTAAAAACCTAGTCGTTAGCGCGCGCGCGCCGCTATTCCTAACGCGCGGGGACGAGGTCGTTCTTTCCGCGATCGCTCGGAACGATTCCGAGCGCGAGAAGAAAGTCCAAGTCGCTCTTGAATTTCCGATCCACGAATCGGAGAGTTCCGCCGCGAGGCTCTCGCTTCTCGACGGAGACGAGTCCGCGCGGGAGATCGTCGTTCCCGCCGGGGGCGAGGCGCGCGTCGATCGGATCGTTCGCGCCGAAACCTCGGGCGTCGCGACGCTCGTCGCAAAGGCTTTGACCGACGAGGAATCGGACGCGATTCGAAAGACGATCCCGATAGTCGAGCGCGAGGAAGAGCCGAGTCGGAGCGACTCGGGGTTCCAAGTCGAGCGACGATATTTCAAGCTCGTCGAAAAGAGCGGCGCGACGACGAGCGCCGAGGACGGACAAGGTCGACCGATCGATCTGGAAGTCGCGCGCCACGACCGCGTTCCGCTAGCGAGCGGAGACTCGGTCGCGCTCGGAGAAACGGTCGAGGTCGAACTGCTCTTCGAGCTCGATCGCGACCGCGACTCGATCGTTCTCGAGGATCGCAAACCGGCGGGATTCGAGTCGGTCGAATCGACGAGCGAGCGAGTCGGGGGCGAGCGAGGCTTCCGGGTCGAGCGTCGCGACGACCGCGTTCTTTTCTTCGCCGAGCGCGCGCCAAAGGGACGCTCCGTAGCGAGTTATCGCCTGCTCGCCGAAACGCCGGGCGCGTTCTCCGCGCTTCCGACGAAACTATGGTCCGAGAGCGAACCGGAGCGCAAAGGGATCGGCGAGGAGTTCAAAATTCGCGTCGTCGACGCTTCGTTCCCGCGCGACCCGGACTTGCAAAACGAGTAGAGACGACGGCGAAACGCGTCGCGCGCGTTGGCGGCGCGTCTTTATCCTATGGTTAGTTATAGAGGAACCCAATGAGCAGAGTGAATTTTGGACCGAAAACGTGGCTCTTTCCGGAGCCCGCGCTCGTGATCGCGACTTACAACGAGGACGGCTCTGTCGACGCGATGACCGCCGCTTGGGCGGGAGTTTGCCAAGAGACGCCCCCGGGCGTCATGATCGATTTGGCGGCGGATCATCGAACGACCGCGAATATCCGTCGAACCAAAGCGTTTACGATCGCGATCCCGACGGTCGACACGGTCGTTCCGACCGACTATTTCGGAATCGTCTCCGCCAATAAAGAGCCGCGGAAATTCGAGAAAAGCGGCTTGACCGCGCGCAAAAGCGAGAACGTCGACGCCCCGATTATCGAGGAGTACAAGATGGTTCTCGAATGCAAATTGTTCGACGAGTTCGTTATCAAGAAGACGTCCGCGTCGTCGGGGAAATCGTTAACGTCTCGGCGGACGAATCGGTTTTGACCGACGGCAAGATCGACGCCAATAAGCTCAAGCCGATCGCGTGGAATCCGATTACGCGCGAGTACGTCGCGTTGGGAGAAGTCGTCGGGTTGGCTTGGAATATCGGAAAATCGTTAATGTAACGGCGCCGAACAAGCGCGTTGGCCTCGTCTTCGGCGCCGAGGGCGAGGCTAATTGAAAAAGCCGAGGACGGGGATTCTCGCGGACGTCGCGGAGATTTTTCCGGTGGTCTCGTCTTGCGCGACGCTCGTAACGACGTTGATTTGGGACAATTTAAGAGAGACGCCTTTGGCGCCCGCCCCGAGATTAACGAGCTGAAAGAACGCGTCGTCGAGATAGAGGGGACCGATCAGTCTCGACGACGTTTCGGTTCCTTGCCCGTTGACGACGACGACTTGCGTCAACCCGCGATTGTCGACGACGTAGTCCTCGCCCGACGGTTCTCGATAGATCGACATATGGTCGCCTCCCCTGTACTTTGGGACGGCGAACTGGGTCTGCAGCGACTCCCATCGGCCTCGCCAGATCGCCCACATTTTCGAGGAACCGGTCGGGGCGCCGCTCGCGAGCGGCGCGAAGATCTCGAATTGGAAACTCGCGTCGACTCGGTCGTTTACGATAAAATTCGCGGTGGCGCGCCATACGCCCGCCTCGTTTTGGATCCAAGGGGAATTGACGCGCGCGAGCCTTAGGTCGAGGCTTTGCTCGAAGTCGTCCGGCAGCGCGGGAATAGGCTCCTGAATCGAGGAGAGTTTCGGCTCGGTTCCCGCCTCGACGATCGCTCTCGCGGCGCTTCTCGAAATCGTAATCTTTTCCACGCTTTCTCCTTTCTTTTATCGGTTTAACTTGCGTCGTCGACCCATTGAACCGGTGGCTCGGACGGGAGACCCAGCTCCGCGAAATCGACCGGTTCGAAGGGGGAGCCGACTCTGCGAGTCCAGACCGGGGCGACGCTTTGCCCGTTCGGCATAAGGGGCAGGGGCGAATTGGCGCGCTCTCCGTCGCGCGCCCCGGACGCTAGGTATTGGTCGTAGGTTCCGCAAGTTCGATCGCCGGTTCTCGGATTCGTCCAAGTCCAAATTCGGCAAAGGGCTCCGTTGACGCGAACTTGCGTCCCCGCGTTGTCGTAAAGCTGGTCGAACGTCCTCGAGTTGGTCAACAGGGCGACGTCGACGCGGTAGAATCTCCAGCGATACGAAATCGAATTCCCGTTCGGATCGGTCGTTTCGACCGACTCGGAGCAAAGGGTCGCGGCGAGCGACTCGAGACGCAACGTTCGCGGCGGAAAGACCATGCCGCAGACGGTCGTCTTGTAAAGATTGATCTTGCCGAGGGGGGCCCAGATCAGCCTCGAATCGAACGAGTCGATAGGAACGTTGTGCGAGAACGAGAATTTCGCGAGGGGAATCGTCGATTTGCCGGGAATCGCGACCCCGGCGGTATTGACGAGCGGCTTCGCGACGTAAGTTCCGTTTTCCCAAAGCAAATCGCCGACGCCGGGGTAGAACTTGGTCGCGGAGGTCTCGAGCTGGGCGGAGGACGCTCTAAAATTGTAGGGCGCGAGCTCCCACGGGGCGACGATCGTCTCCGAGCGCTTGAGCAGCGACATAGCGAGAGTCGCGACGACCTGCATTTTTCCGCTCGGCATGGGAGGGCGCCGACGCAATTCGATCGAATCGATCGTAAAGTAATAGGCGATCCCGTTTCGGATCTCGACGACGGTTCCCCCTTTCTTTTTGCGGGAGAGAAGGAGCGCGTTAAAATCGTCCGCCGAATCGAGTTCGAAAATCTCGTCGACTTCCTTCCGCCGCGTTTCGTCGGCGCGCCCGCCTTTTTCGACGCATCGCAGTAAATTCCAGCCCATCGCGATTCCTTTCTCTTCGTCGCGTCAAGAGTTATCCTTCGAATTCCAGCGTCGGATCGCGGTCGGCGGCGCGCGCGATTTTGTTAAGCGCGTCGAGCGACTCTTTGGCGCTTCGATCGATCGACTCCAAAAGTCGAGCGACCGTCTCCAAATCGTTTCCCTCGAGCGAGGTCTCGAATCTTGGCGCGATCGATTCTCGAGCGCTCGCAAACGAGAGCGACTCGCCGAATTTTGTTCTATCGTAAGACATTGCGTTTTCTCCTCGGGTTATTCGCGCTCGACGATGTCGAGCGGAACGTAAAAGACGATCGGGTTCCCCTCGGCGAGGGTAATAACGACCTTAATTCGATAACGGCCGGGCTTTTCGAAAAGATTCGAGGTTCGGACGTCGGGAGTCAGAACGAAGTTGTAACCGACTTGATCGACCGTCCAGGCGTCGGAGGTTTGAAGCGCCTCCAAAACGCAATCGGTTCCGGCGTCGACGTTTTCGCGCCCCGGGATCGGCTCGCTCGTTTCGGCGAACAACCCGTTCGAATCGTAATAACAGGCGTAGCGGACGGAAACGACGTTGTTTCCGTCGTTTAGCAGCGGGGCGCTTTCGTCGAAGGCGTCGAAGATTCTCGCGAGAATCGTAACGCTTTGGCCCGTAAAAACTTTTTCCGCGGCGGTCGCCATTTGCGCAATAACCTCCCAATTTCGCGACGCGCGCTCGGCGGTCGCCCAAATCGCTTTGACTTTGAATTGAACGCCCGAGACGGTCCAAGCGTCGTCGGTTAAGAGGGATAGCCCGTCGTAAGCGCGGTAGGTCGCGCGTCCCGACGGCGCCGCGACGACCAATCTCGAGTCGACCGGTTCTCCTTCGAGCGGAACCGGGCCGTCCGGGTCGAGCCGCTCTAAGTAAACGGGGGCGCTCGGATTGGCGGCGACCCATTCGAGGGCGACGCGCTTCGGCCCAATCGCGGTCGCGCGGAAGTCGGTCAACCCGGCGCCGCAAGCGCAAAGGGCGACGCCGACGTAGGTTCCGAGCTCGCCGTCGGCGCTCGCGGGAATCGCGAGGTATCCCCCGTCGGCGGCGCGAAAGACCGCGTTACCGATCGCCGCGCTTTTGGTCGCGGCAAGTCGTCTTTCGGCGCCGAGCATAACGACGATCGCGCCGCTTGGGGCCTCGAGTCGATCGACGACGAGGTCTTGGCTCAGGGTCGTCGTTTCGCCGGGCTTCGCGACGAAGTAGGTTCCCTCATAAGCGCCGACGGAACCGTTCGTTTCGCGCGCTATTCCAAGGAAGTCGACCCCCGAGAGATTGGCGCCGGTTCGATAGGGGGACGCGCCGGTCAACCGGAAGTCGTTCCCCTCGAGGTCGACGAAACCGGCGGTCGAGGGCTCGAATCCGTCGAATCCGGTCGCGAGGGAATCGACGATCGTCAGGACGTCGGGCTCGGAGCCGGCGTAAGAGATCGCCTCGCGCGACTCCGCGAGCGAGCAGCCGGAAATCGCGACGGTTCCCGCGAACGCGCGCGCGAGGAACAGAAGCGCCGGATAGGAGCCGGTTCTAGGCGCGTTGCCATAAGAGACGCAGCTTTCGAGCGAGATCGAACCGCTCGCCGTCCCCGTCGCTTGCAAAAATCCGGCGTAGTTGCCGACGCCTCCGGTAAATCGACAGTTCGCGAACCGCAAACGCGCGAACGCCGAGGCGTAAACCGGGGCTGCGTCGGCGCGATAGCCGTTTTTGAAATCGACGAACTCGAACGAGAGATCGAGCGACGCCGAACTCGCGCGAAGAAAGTCCCGCGCTCCCGAGCCGTTCAGAACGATTCGCCGATTCGCCGACCCGCGAATCGTCGCGGAGCGATTCGGAAGCGGGGACGCCAAAAGGATTTCGACGTCTCCGGTCGAGAAATCGCTCGGTAGGACGACGTCCCCCTCGTTCGCGCCGGAAAGCGCCGCGCGAAGAGAACCGTCCCCGGAATCGGCGTTGTTGGTAAAATAGATCGCGCTCATCTTCCGTCGGTCTCCCCGTCGGTTTCGGCGCCCGAGCGATCTTCTCGTTCGCAATCGTTTTCCGAAGCGGTCTCGTCTGGCGCGACGATCGCGACGTCGATCGAGAGTCCGACCGGGTCGAGGCCTTCCGTCTCTCCGCGCGGGATCGGGAGCGCGTAGGAGAACGCGCCGACGTCGACGCCGAGGCATTGCAGAACCGACTTCGCCGCCTCGAGCGCGGCGTCTTTTTGCGCTCCGACGACCGAAACGGTTTCCCCTTCGAGGGTTCGCGAGGCGGTTAGAACCAAAACCAGAACGTCCCGAGCTCCGTCGATCGACGCGAGCGCGGCGGGGTACTCTTTAATCGTTCTCATCTTATTCCTCCTTGTTCGCTTGGGACTGGAGCTTCGCCAAATTCGCGATCTCGCGCGCCGTTTGGAACGCGGAGCGCGCGGCGCGCCAAAGCGCGATCGAAACGAGCCAAGCGACGACGAAAAGGGCGATCGTCCATAGAGTTCCGAACCGCGACGGCATAGCCTCCGAGCGATCCCGATTCGAAGGGGAAACCTCGCTCGGGATCGGCTCCTCGGCGCGCTCGGGGAACGTCGGTTCGCCGACGAGCGCCTCGCGCATTTCGGCGAGCGCCTCGAGGATTTCGTCGTCGCGCGAGTCGCTCGGAGCTTCGGCGAGCTTTTCGAGCGCCTCTTCGATTCGCTCTTGGGACGCGCGAATATCGTCGAGGCTTTCGCGAATCGCGCTCACTTGCCCGACCGGCGTGTCGACGTCGATCGGAACGTCTTCTCGGACGGGCGGTTTGACCTCGCGCGGAGGGGCGATCGTCGTTGGAATTCTCGACGTAGCCGAGGCCGGATAAACGACGCGAAGGGGCGGGGCTGTCTCCTCGGCTCCGGCGAGGGGCGCGAGGAGCGCGGACGCGATAATCGCGAGCGCGACGCGATAGGTTGTGTTCATTGCAATCTCCTTGCGAAAAAAATAGTTGCGATTAACGTCCGACGGCGCGAACCGTCGCGCGGTTCTGACCCTCGGCGACGTACTCGAGCCATTCGCGCTCGAGCGCGTCGAGCGACGCGATTCCATAGAATCGTCGAAGCGAGGCCTCGACGTCGTCTTTCTCGACCAAATCGATCATAAAGGCGGCGAACCACTTGGATCCGCCTCGCGCGAGCAAATAGTCGACGACCCCGAACCCCTCGACGTACATAAGGAGCCCCGAATCGTATCGATTCGAGCCGTAGAGCGACGCCAGCGGCGCGAAGTCGCCCGCTTGGAACCGAGCGCAAACCCAATTTCGAAGTCGCGCGCGATTCGCGGTTTCCGAGTTCTGCGCGAGCCCCTCGTTGAGCAAGAGATCGAAGTTCGATTCCAGGTAGTGGAAGAAGAACGCGTGGGTCAGCTCGTGGTCGAGCGTCCCGCCGCGCGATTCCTCGAACGTTTGAAAAATCGCGACTTCCGTTACGCTCGGTCGTCGATAGCTCGTATAGCCGGCGATCGCGCCTCCTTTTCCGGGCGCGAATCGAACCGGAAAGACTCGCCAGTATCGCGGCTTCCCGTAGCGCTCCGCCAGTCCTCGAACGATCGCGACGCATTCGCGCTCGACTTTCTCTCGCTCCGCGCCGTCGAACCCTTGAACGACGACGAACTTCGACTCGCGATCGGCGCGCGCGTAGGAGTCGGGATCGAAGGGCTCGGTCGCGATCGCCGCGCCTCGCGCGCAAACGAGCGAAAGCGCGAGCGCCAAAACGAATTTGTTTTTCATCTTTTTTCTCCTATTGGCGATGAAACGCCCGATTATCGCGAGCTCTCGGGAAAATATCCCTCTTTTTTTGAAAAAATGAGAATCGTTTGAAATGAGTCGGCTATTATTCGAGCGACGAGGAGGCAAATACAATGCTATCGAAAATTTTCGCCGGTTCGACCGGCTTGGCGTCGCGTCTCGCGAAGGCGCTCGGAGGGGAGGCGACGCTCAAAATCGCTTGGGACGGCGCGGGCGATCCTCGCGATCGCGAACTCCGTCCCGTTCCTTGCGCCTGGGAACGCGAGGAGGCGAGCGAGGGCGCGTCTCAAATACCCGGCGGGCGAACTTGGGACGGAAGCCTCGTCGCGAACGGCTCGCGGCGACGGGAGTCGCGCGCGATTTGCCTCGTTCCCGCCGCGTCGCTCGACGCGCCCCCGAGAGTCGGCGCCGATCTTATAAGTCTCGACGCGATCGATTATTCCGTCGAAAAGGTCGAGACGGTTCGCGCCGGAGGTTCGAGGGTTCTCTATCGACTTACGTGCGCCAGAGTATAAGAGAGGAGCGCTCGCGTGAGACATATTTTGGACTTTCTTCGCCGCGCGATCTTGGCGCTCAAAATCGGAGGGATCGACGAGAGCGCGATCGTCGAGCCGAACGTTCTGGCGGACCTCGGGGAGAAATCGCTCTATTTCGAGATTTCGGCGTCCGACTTCGAGGCGCGTCCCGAGACGGAGCGGAGCGTCGCCGGGAGCCGTCGCGGCTCGATCGTCGTCAGCGGGGCGCTCGGCCGGGGAATCGATCGGGTCGACGCGATCGCCCAAGCGCTGGTAGATCTGTTCTCAAGTTACAACGCGTCGCGCTTTTACGGCTGGACGACTCGGGAGCGAGTCTATCCGTTCGTCGGAGCGCGCAGAACCGAGCGCGTTTACGTCGTCGGAGTCGAGCGATCGAACGGAACGGTCGCCGACGGACGCTATAAAACGAGAATTTCCGTATTGTTAGACGTTTACGAGGAGTAATGTATGCCGACGAATCTATGGCGAGAAGAGGGCGTCGTTCGCAAAAACGGTCTGCTGCGCGCCAAATTGACCCTGACCGCGAAAGGAACCGCGAGCGGCTCGACCGCCGCGGTCGGGGACTACTACGAGTTCAACTGCAAGTCGAAGACGTTGCCGGCTTGCGCGAAAGCCCCCGTGTGGAGCGACGTTACCGACAATCCCAACGAGCCGACCGGATACGCCTACGCCGGAAAGCCCGAGCGGCTCGAAACGATCGAGCTGGTAACCCGCACCCCGCTCCAAACGACCTACGACCAGTTGATCGAGCATCTTAAAGGGGGCGACGTCTTTACGTTGACGTACTTGTACGACGACCCCCACGAGACGAGCGTCTACGCGATCTCGCTAGCGAACTGCCAAATTATCGGCGCGGAGCCGACCGGAGGCGGGAACGAGTCGGGCTCGCAGACGACGATTCGTATTTTGCCCGAGGGCGGCTCGTCCGACAATATGCCGAGCGTAACCGCGACGCCGCGCTCGAGCCAATCTTAACGTTTCGATTTAGGAGACCGCAATGTTCGATATAAACGAGTATTTGAGCGCCCCTTGCGTCGACGAGTCTTTCGTCGTCGCGCGCGGGACGGAAGAGTTTCGGTTGCGCCGACTTAACGGCGCCGAGCGACTGAAGTTCAACGATTTAACGACTCGGTTCGACCGGATACTCTTCGCGCTCGCGCGCGGGGCTCTAACTCCGGAGGGGCGCCCGATCGGCGAAGAAGCGGCCGGAAAGCTCCTGGCTCGCTCCGGCGCGCTGGGCGAGGCGCTCTTCGAGGACATATTCGACGCGACCCAGCAAGGGCTCGACGCGGAGCGCGAGATTTGGCGCGACGTTAAAAAAAAATCGCCGAGCGAGGGCTCGACGACTGCGAGGGACTAGCGCGCCGCTATCGCCTTCGCCGCGGTCGCGACTCGGTCGAGCCCCCGACGCGCCGAGAAGCCTTGGCCGACGAATATCGCGAGGCTCTCGAGGCGATCGCGGCGAGGGCCGCGGAGGAGCGCGCTCGTCGAGAACTCGCGGACGAGCGCGTTCGCCGCGATTTCGCCCCGACGCTAGCGCGCGCCCTGCGGCGACTCGAGCGCTCGGCTCGTTCGCCCGTTCCCGCGAGACTCGACGAGTAGCGCGAGCGACTTATAGCTCCAAAAGAGGATTCTCCAAGCTCGAGCTCGAACCAGCGCGACGCGAAGGCGCAGCGATAGCGGAACCCCGCGTCGCGGCGTCTTCGAGTCTTTAGGAATAAAGAGCGCGCTCCCGACCCGATCGAGAAACTCGCGATACGATTTCGAGGCGAGCGCGAACCCGCGCAGAGAACGAAGGGACGTCCAATAGAATTTTAACTCGATGGAGTCCCGATCGCAAACCTCGAATTCGAGCAGTTTTTCGCGCAAAACTAGCGCGCTCTCGAAGTCGCGCGTCTTCGGAGTCCGCGACAGAGAGCCGAAGTTTCCGCGATTGTAGTAGTATCCGAAATAATCGAGCCCCAGCGCTTTCTTCGCGCGCTTCAGACACAGGCCGGAGGCCAGCGCCCCCTCGCCGACGCGCAACCCGGCGGGGACTTCGGCGTAGATTTCTCGGAAGAAGTCGGCGCGAACCGCTTTGCACCACACGTATTGCGGAAAGAACTTTGAGTCCAAAGAGCGAGCGCGAAACCGATTTAGCTCCTTGTCGCCGTAGAGTCCCGGTTTGATTTCGGGGTAGTTCGCGTCGACGATTTTGTCGGGATCGAGCAGCCGATGTTTAAAAAGGACGAAATCGAGGCCCTCGTTTGCCTCGATTCCCTCGCGCAAGGTCTCTAGGAGGCGCGAGTCGAGGCGATCGTCCCCGTCCAAATTGACGATCCAATCTCCCTTTGCGGCTTCCAATCCCGACTTGCGCGCGGCGACCAGTCCTTCGTTGCGCTCCTTCTCGATCACGACGAATCTCGGATCCTTCGCCGCGTATTCTCGCGCGATTTCTCCGCACCGATCCGGCGATCCGTCGACGACCAAAATCGCCTCGAAATCGCCGAGCGTCTGCGACAAAACCGAATCGAGGCAGTCGCGCAAGTACGCCTCGACTTCGAATATGGGAACGATAATTGAAAATAACATAATAAGCGCAAAATGATCGAGCGCTCGCGCCTCAAAACGACCGAGAACCCTCTAGGGGCGCGTCGATCGGGAATAGCGATCCGCGGGAGAGGGCGGTTTGCCTAACCGCGCGGCCGAGCGAACTAAAATTCGCGGTTCTCGAGTTTTTCTTTGGTGGACCAAAGCCCGGCGCTGGGGGTTTCGATAAAGTAAATCTCCTCCCCGTCGGGCATTGTATTGAACCCGGTCTTGAGTTTCTTGGGATCGTAGCGTTTCAGGGTCTCTTGGAGATCCGCCCATCCGAAGCAAACGCTTTCCATATCCTCTTTGGAGATATGCCCCGGGGCGTAGGTAATTTTGAACCGCCCTTCGGAGGAGCCGTGAATCAAGTGGGCGGTTCCGTGCGTAAGATCTTGCAGAACCGGCTCTTTCTTCCAGAGCTTCATTACGTTTTCGGTTCCGGAGTACCCGAATTGCCGAATGAGTCGATCGACGTCCTCTTGCTCTCCGAAGCGCTTGAGGCCGGGGGCGATAATGAGCAGCTCGCCTCCGTCGGCCATCGCCATCCTAGTGCGGTAAATCGCCTTATTGGCGACCCAGGTGCTGAAGAACTCGTCCCCTTGCATAACGGCGACGACTTTCTTCAGCGGAGGAACGATCGTAACGTTTTGCTCTCGCGAGGCGCGCGCCGCGTCGAGATAGACGTCGAGATCGTCGCCGACGTAAACCCCGGTGTGCCCGAGCTTTCCCTCGGCGTCGTACGCCATCGTTACCTCGACGAACATATCGGGCAGGAATCCGAGGTAGTCTTCTTCCGCCTTGTTATAGCACTTGCGCAGCGGGGTGAGCAAATTGCCGAGATTGTTCTCGATCCCGCAACACGCCGCCATCATGTGGGAGGCGCAGATCGTCGGCTTGCCGCCGAGCCCGATGAAGTAGTTCTTATTGTGGTTCGCGAATCCGAGCACCTCGTGCGGAACGACGTGCCCGACGTTGATCACGAGATCCCATTTCTCGCGAACCAGCGCGGTATTGAGCGCGATCGGAATCGACCAATCCGCTTTGCCCTTGGAAACTTCCCGAACGAACTCGGCGGGGACTTCCCCAATTTGGGTCGCGCCGTTTCGCCAGTCGTGCTTGAGAATTCGCTCCTCGGGAATCGAGCCGAACATCCATTTGTTCTGCTCGGGCGTATGGGGCAAGTGCTGGCCGAGAGTTGGGATAACGTAGACCTCGGCGCTCGGCGAAAAGATCTTGTAGAGCTCTTCGACGATAAACCCGGCGCCGCTGTGCGCGCGCGTAACGTCCGGAGGCAGGAGCAAAACGCGCTTGGGATCGCGGCAAATTCGCTCGCGAGCCTCTTGAGCGGCGCGACGAGCCGCGTCGAGAACCTGTTCTTTTGTCAGAGAGCCTTTTTCCACGAACCAAGAGGGCATTTCGTTTTTCCTATCAAACGGGTTTGCATTGGGTTAAGAACCGGTCAAAATCGCGCGCTAGCGCCTGATTCGATCGACGACGTCGAACAAAATATCGCGAAACTCCTCGGGGGACGTTTCCTCCAACGTCTTTCCTTTTCGCTCGAGGGTCTCGTTGACTTTGATCGCCGTCTCCTGCATTTCGGCGTGCGTTTCCTCGCTGCCGCCGACCAAAGTAAAGTTTTTTCCGCGCGTTAAGCGCTTGTCGCCGTCGGTATTGTCGAGCCCGATCCCGAGCATTTGCGCGCGGGGTTTCGAGCGCGAGGAGCCTTTCGACCCGGACGTTCCAACTCGTTTCATCGTAAATCCTTCGCGTAAAATGAGAAATGGGAACGGACAAGAGCGCGGAGTCGAAAAAATCGAATCCGCGCTCGACGCTCGCGAACGGCTTAGCCGATTCGATCTTGCAACTCGGCGAGCAAGTCGTCCTTCTTAACGCGAACCTGCTCGAGCGAGTCGCGATCGCGCAGGGTCACGGTCCCGTCGGTCATCGTTTGCCCGTCGACGGTAACGCAGAACGGGGTTCCGATTTCGTCCTGACGGCGATAGCGTCGCCCGACGGCGCCCTTTTCGTCGTACTGAACGGTCATCTTCTTCTTGAGCTCGCCGTAGATTTCGGCGGCGACCTCGGGCATACCGTCTTTCTTAACGAGCGGGAAGACGGCGGCTTTGATCGGGGCGAGGCGAGGATGCAGCTTCATCACGACGCGCTCTTCCTCTTTGCCCGCCTCGGAGGTCGGGGCTTTGTCGACGGTGTAAGCCTCGCAGAGGAACGCGAGGGTCGCTCGGTCGGCGCCGGAGCTCGGCTCGATCACGTGCGGAACGAACCGCTCTTTGCGGAGGTCGTCGTAGTACGAGAGATCCTTTCCGGAACCGCGCCATTTTGGGTTCCCGTCCGGCCCCTTTTCGAGGGTCAGCCCGTCCCCTTCGCGAACCAGCTTGCCCTCCATATGGGAGCGCAGGTCGAAGTCGCCTCGGTGCGCGACGCCCTCGAGCTCGCCGTACTCGCCCTCGGGGAGGAACGGGAAGGCGTACTCGATATCGGCTGTTCCGACGGAGTAGTGCGCCAACTCCGCCTTTTCGTGCTCGCGCATTCGGAGCCGCTCGCTCGCCAGACCCATGTCGACGTACCATTGGAACCGACGGTCGCGCCAGAACTGGTACCATTTCTCGGATTCGTCGGGACGGCAGAAAAACTCGATTTCCATCTGCTCGAACTCGCGACTGCGGAACGTGAAGTTGCGCGGCGTGATCTCGTTGCGGAAGCTCTTCCCGATTTGTCCGATTCCGAACGGTACCCGAATGCGCGCGCTGTCGACGACGTTCTTGAAGTTGACGAAAATCCCCTGGGCGGTTTCCGGGCGCAGGAACGCGGCGTCCTCTTCGCCTCCGAGCGCCCCGACCGTCGTTTTGAACATCAAGTTGAACTCGCGCGGCTGGGTGAGGGTTCCGACCGTTTTGGCGTCGGGCCCGAGAACCTCGGAGAAGTCGCCGTTTTCGAACGAGTCGATTCCGAGGACGTCCCCCTCCCAAGTCAGTTTGTCGGCGTCCTTTTTACGGAACCCGAAGTATTTGAGCGCCGTTTGCTCGAGCGCGTCGAGTTCGTTTTCCGTCTCGATCGTCGTGACGAAGACGCGGACGTTTTGCGCGGGCGCGCCGTTCTCGCCGTGTTTAAGCCCCGAGACCCAGCGACCTTTGATGTGGTCGAATCGGTACCGGCGCTTCGACTCGCGGCAGTCGATCATAAAGTCGTGGAAAAGGTCGTAGTGCCCGGAGCACTTCCAGACTTGCGGGTGCATAATGATCGCGCAGTCGAGCCCGGTCATTTCGAAGGGGCTTGGGGCGCCGGGAAGCGTTAGCATATCGTTGTGGCCGACGACCATATCGTTCCACCACGCGTCCTTGACGTTCCGCTTCAGTAGAACTCCGAGCGGGCCGTAGTCCCAGAATCCGTTGAGTCCCCCGTAGATCTCGCTCGATTGAAACAGAAAGCCGCGGCGCTTGCAGAGCGCGACCAGATCTTCCATCCGCATTGTGCGATCCTTTTGTTATTGCTAATGTTAGTGTGTTTGAACGTTGGTTTGTCGCTTGAATCGGGAGTCCAACTTGATCTCTCCGACTCGAAATTCCGCGACTTCCTCGAACGCGTCGAGGTTCGCCGCGTCGTAAATATCTTTGGTCAACCCGATTTTGCGCAGGTTTTGCCCCCCGGTCGACGCCTTCAGCGCCTCGACGAGCGGGGTCGCCGCTCGCTCGCGCCAGAACTCTCGCGCGACCTCCGCCTGAACGTTGAGCGCGAACTCGGACGAGCGGCGCGTTAGGCGATCGACGAGCAGCCCCGCGAGCAGGAGATCCTCCTCGGTGAACCCCCCGTTCGTCCCGGCGCAAACGATCGAGATCGTCTCGGCGCTCTCGCTCAGGATTCTGCGAACGACCGCCTCCGCGTTGACGAACGCCGCCAAAAGAACAATTCCTCGACAGCTCAGAATTGCCTTCGTGCCGTTGGTCGTCGTAAAGAGCAGGGTCTTGCCCTCGACGTTTTCCGGGGTATAGAGGTCGGGGGAGTTGCCGAAGTCGAACCCCTCGATCGGGAGCCCTCCTCGCTCTCCTCCGAGAACGATTTTGTCGGCGTCGTCGGGGCGTCGCTCGACGAGCCCTCGCTTGGCGACCAGCGCCTCCTCCACCGTCTCGAACGGCAGGACGCGCTCGGCCCCGGAGCGAAGCGCGGTCGTAATCGTCGTGGTCGCGCGCAAAACGTCGATCGCGACGGAAACGCCGGTCGGGGGCAAGTCGCTCGCCAGTTCGGGAAGCGCGAAGGCGTTAAGGTATCTCACGGACGTCCTCGGTCGTTGGGGTCGCGCCGCCGCTTGTCGCGGGGCGAAAAACGGGTATAATAAAGGAACGCGTCGCAGGCCTCTCGGCCGGAGTCGAAGCTCGTTTCGCCGACGAATCGCGACCGACCGCCGCCGAGGGGGGACGCGTCTCTCTTCATTATACCCCACTTTTTGAAAAATGGAATTACCGAGTCGACGCGATGAGCGATAAAACGGAAACAAAAGCGGCTTCCCTCGGCGCGGACAAGTCCCCCGAGCGCGTGAGGACGATGTTCGACCAGATCGCCCCGAAATACGACCTGCTCAACGATCTGCTCTCCCTGCGCCTCGCGCGGCTCTGGCGCCGGAAATTCGCCGCGAAAATCCTCTCGCTTTTGCCCGAGGAGCGCGCGAAGTCGGGGAGCGCCGAATTTCTCGACGCGGCGACCGGGACGGGGGATCTGCTCGTCGAATTGCGGCGCCAGTGGCGGAAGCGGGCGAAGCGCGGGCTGGTCGCGGGGGAGTTCTCGGGGACGGGAATCGACTTTTCGCCGCGCATGCTCGAATTGGCGGAGAAGAAATTCGCGCGCGCGAAGATTTCCGGGCTGGAGCTTCTCGAGGCGGACGGAACGGCGCTCCCGTTTCCCGACGCGCGGTTCGACGCGATTTCGATCTCGTTCGGACTTCGCAATATGCTCGACCCGGCGCGGGGAATCATGGAGATGGCGCGGGTCTGCCGCCCGGGGGGCGTCGTCGCGATTTTGGAGTTCACGAGAACGCGCGCCCCGATTTTCGGCTCCCTTTTTCGATTCTATTTCCGCAACGTCCTCCCCGCGATCGGGCAAGCGCTCGCGAAAAACGACAAGGACGCCTATCGCTACCTGCCGCAAAGCGTCGAGGAATTCGACGCTCCGGAGCGGATTCTCGACCACATGCGCGCGGCGGGGCTCGATAGGGTCGAAAAGCGGTCGATGAATTTTGGGGTTCTCGCTTCGTATTGCGGGATTAAGAAATAATCGCGCTCGACGCGATTAAAACGAGCTATTGAACCCATTGGAACTTAGAATGATGAAACCAAAATTGACGATCGATGAATTGGTCAAATCCGCTCGTTTATTTTGCGAGAAGGAAAGTCGGAAGAACCACGCCCAACTCATTGGAAAAAACGATGGAAAGGCGGTTGGGACCTACGTCGAACATAACTTCAAAGATACCTTTTGTCGCGATACCGCGTCGAAATAGGGAATAGCGCGATGGGGATCGATTTGCCCGACCCGGATATTCAAACGGACATAAAGGTTACCTCTATCGTTCAGCCTCAGTCGAGTTGTCCCTTCAAGGATTCTCGACAAAAAATTTATGGATTGGGTTATAATCTTTTAGTTTTCGTTTACGAGAAACGCGATACGAAAGATTCTTGTTCCCTGAATTTTATCCATTGCGCCTTTATCGACAAGGAAAGAACGGGCGATTACACGATGACGCTCCGGCTTCGCGAAATGTTGAAGGACGGGGCGAACAAAGAGGACATAATCAGTTTTCTTCGAGACAGAAACATTCCCGCCGACGACTTAGGCTTTAACGCGCTCGCCGACGAAATACTTTCTCGGATCCCGAAACAGGGATATTTAACCATCAGTAACGCGTTACAATGGCGATTACAATACACAAGGGTAGTCGGTTTGAACAATAGCGTCGAGGGAGTCGTCAATTATGACCGCTAAGTACGAGTACGGCGATTATCAGACGCCTTTAGATTTTGCCGAGCGGGTTTGTCGGTATCTGAAGGACGCGCGAGGAGTCAAGCCAACCGCCGTCGTCGAGCCAACGTGTGGAGTCGGCGCTTTTCTTCAAAGCGCTTTAATTTTCGACGCTAAGGAGTACTACGGGATCGAAATCAACCCCAAGTACTGCGACATATGTCGCCAGAGGGTCGCGGATCCTCGCGTTCGCGTCGTCAACGCGGACGCCTTTTCTTTTTCGACTAAGTCGTTGATTAAGGACGATAGTCGCGTTCTCGTAATCGGCAATCCGCCATGGGTAACAAACAGCGGCTTGTCCGCGATCGGTTCGGGAAATTTACCGGAAAAAGCCAACATCAAGGGGTTGAAAGGGCTCGACGCGCTCACTGGCGAAAGCAACTTCGACGTCTGCGAATTCATTATAACGCGTCTGATTAACGAGTATCGCGACACAAACGCCATCGTCGCGATGCTCTGCAAAACGTCGGTCGCGAGAAACGTCTTCAAGGAACTAAAACGAAACGAAATATCGTTCGAGTCTTGCGATATTCTAGAATTTGACGCGTTGAAAGTGTTCGACGTCAACGCGAGCGCTTGCGTTTTGTTCGTTCGGCTCGCGAACCGCGCCAAGTCTCCGGATTATTGCGACGTTCGCGATTTTGAGTGTCCGGAGACGGTCAAATGCAGATTTGGCTTTTCCAATGGAAGGTTTTTCAGTAAGTTGAACGCCGACGCCGAAGACTTTGACGGACGGTGTTGTTTTGAGTGGCGACAAGGGGTGAAACACGATTGTTCCAAGGTAATGGAACTTACCTTGCTAAACGGGGAATATCAAAACGGATTAAACAAGACGGCGCCAATCGAGGACGACTTCGTTTTTCCGCTAATAAAGAGCAGTATGTTCAAGTCGCCGGTCATTCGCAATTTTTCAAAATACGTGATTGTTACGCAAAAAAGAATACGCGAGGGAACCAAACGCCTTGAAACGGAAGCCCCAAAAACTTGGAAATATCTGAACGACCATATTGAATTCTTTGAGAATCGAAAGAGTTCGATTTATCGCGACGCGCCGTTGTTTTCTATGTTTGGGGTGGGCGATTACTCTTACTCGAAATACAAAGTTGGCGTCAGCGGTTTCTATAAACACCCGTTGTTTTCGTTGCTTTATTCGGAAGATGGCAAACCGGTGATGACGGACGACACAAGTTACTTCATTTGCTTTGACGATCGAGATTTGGCCTATGTCGCAATGTTGTTGTTAAATTCCGCAAAAGTTCAGCGTTTCCTCGAAAGCATCGCCTTTCTCGACGCCAAAAGGCCGTACACAAAGAAGATTCTCGATAGAATAGATTTCGATAAAATAGTTGACTCGTTAACGATGGACGAATTAATCCAAACGGAGCGCGAACTCGATTTGCCGCAACGCGCGAATCCGTCTATGTACGACGGATTCAAATCGGTTCTTCGCAAAGATCGATTGCCGTTTTTTTGAATCGAGCTCGTCGCGTTGACCGCGCTCGCGCCTTTAGGTAAAATGATCTCGGTTCAAGGTCGACGAGCGCTTTGGAAACTCGCGTCGATTTGTCGACCGGCGTTAGGTATATGGGGACAAAAAGCATGAAACGGAATCCTCGATCCGTCGCGACGAGCGCGAGGGCGCTCTTTGCGGTTTTCTCGCTCGCGATCTTGGGACTCGCGATCGCTCGCGCCGACGACGCGTTCGACGGCGAGCATAGCGCCGGGGATCGCGCGACGCTGACGATCGACGGGGTGGAGTTCGCGTTTCGGTACTGTCCGCCGGGATCGCTTACGGCGGGGAGCCCCGACGACGAGCCGTTGAGACTCGGGAACGAGAATTTTCTGACTTTCGCGATCGACGAGGGGTTCTGGCTTATGGAGACGGAAGTAACGCAAGCGCAGTGGCGCGTCGCGAGGAACCCGAACTCGTTTCAAAAAGAGGAACCGGTCTTTAAGGGAGACGATTTGCCGGTCGAGAACGTCTCTTGGACCGATTGCGACGCGACGATTCAATGGCTGAACGTTCGCGACGACGCGGCGCCGACGGGATGGAAGTTCGCGTTTCCGACCCAGATCGAGTGGGAGTACGCCTGTCGCGCCGAGACTTCGACCCCGTTCTGGTGGGGAAACGCGCTCAACGGGGACAAGGCGAACTGCAACGGCGAACTGCCTTACGGCGTCGAGGAAAAAGGCGCGTATTTGAAGAAAACCGCCCCCGTTCGGAGCTACGAGCCGAATCCTTGGGGCTTGTGCGATATGAGCGGCAACGTTTGGGAATGGTGCTCCGACGCGAAAACGCTCGAGATCGGCGGGGTCTCGAAAAACGGTCGCGCGAAGCGCGGGGGAAGCTGGTTCAGCTCCGCGGATTTCTGCCGCGCGGCGCGGCGCGACTGGGCGGACCAGGACTCGCGCTCGTCGCTGGTCGGGGTTCGATTCGCGCTGAAACCGACCTCCGCTTGGGTCGGAAATCGCCGAACCGACGTCTCGAGGTTCAATCCGAACGCGACCGAGGCGGGGACTCGGCGCGTCGCGACGATCGGCGGGGTCGATTTCGCGTTTCGGTACTGCCCGCCGGGGTCGTTCGAGATGGGAAGCTCGATTTTCGAGGGGCGCGATTCGGAGCGACCGAAGCATTACGTTACGCTGACCAAAGGGTTTTGGCTTTTGGAGACGGAAGCGACGCAAGCGCAATGGCGGGCGATTACCGGGGCGTCCCCGAGCTTCTTCAAACGGGACAAGCTGCCGGTCGAAAGCGTCTCTTGGAGCGACTGCCAAGAGTTTGTAAAGCTCATGAACGAACAATTTAACGCGACGCCCAACGGTTGGAAATACGCGCTCCCGACCGAGGCGCAGTGGGAATACGCCTGTCGCGCCGGGACGACCGAGGACCGCGTCGACAATCTCGACGAATACGTTCAACTTCGGGACAACGACGATTGGAAAGGGAACGGAACCCAATTGGTCGGATCCAAAAAGCCCAATTCCTGGGGATTTTACGATATGTTCGGGAACGTTTGGGAATGGTGCGAGGATCGTTACGTTTCCTATACCGGCGGTCCCAAGACCGATCCGATCGCGCCGGACGTCGGGATCGATCGCGTTATTCGCGGGGGCGGAAGAGACGGTTTGCGCGGGAGTTATCGACCCTCCGTCAGAGCGCCCCGGAATCCCGACGCGAAGGACAATATTCTCGGCGTCCGAATCGCGCTCGTTCCTATCCCGGGGCTGGACTTCGCCATGCCGGAGGTCGCCGCGGACGATAACGAAGCCGACGGCAACGACTCCGACGGCGACCGCAACGACGCCGCCAACGCCGCCGCGCGCGCGTCCGAGGTCTTCGCGGAGCTCGATTCGAACGACTCGAAGGCCGGGGACCGTCGCGTTATCTCCCTAAACGGAGCCGAGTTCGCGCTCCGCTATTGTCCCCCGGGCGAGTTCGCGATGGGGAGCCCCGACGGCGAAGGACAGAGTATCGAACATCCCCAACGCGTCGTTTCCTTGACGCGCGGATTCTGGATTATGGAGACGGAACTGACGCAACGGCAATGGGAAGCGATTAGTGGAACCAATCCGAGTTTTGTCAAAGGGGACGATCTCCCGGTTTCGCGGATTTCTTGGAACGACTGCCAAGAGTTCGTCCAAAAACTAAACGCCGACTACCCCTCCGGTTCGGGCGGATGGCGATTTAGCCTACCGACCGAGGCGCAGTGGGAGTACGCCTGTCGCGCCGGAACGACCGACGCGCGATACGGCGAACTCGACGAAATCGCTTGGTATTCCGGCAATTCCGATCGCAAAGCGCGAGCGGTCGGCGAGAAGGCGCCGAACTTTTGGGGGATTCGCGATATGATCGGGAACGTCGCCGAGTGGACGCTCGATCGATTTGGAACGTATTACGGAGAAGACGTTTCCGACCCGACCGGGCCGAGCGTCGGCGAGGAGCGGATCTATCGCGGGGGCGCTTGCTTCTTCAACGCGAGCGTCTGCAGGGCGGCGTCGCGCGCGAAGAGCTCGCCCGAGTTTAAGACGTCGTTCCTCGGGGCGCGGCTCGCGTTGGTTCGCGGCGGCGAACGGTGAGCGAATCGCGGAGTTTGGATCGCGTTGGCGCCGATTCGCGACGCGAACGTTAAGACGGCATTGGGGCGTCGTTCGCAAGAACGATCGTAAACGAAGCAAGAAGCAAAGGGTTTAAAATGACAAGAACTGAATGGAAATCGTTGGCGGCGGTCGCATTGTCGGTCGTCGCGTTCTTCGCGTTAAGTCGCGCGAACCTCGACGCCCAAGAAGGGATCGCGAGCGAAACGAGCGCGGCGTCGTCCTTCGATCCGGTCGCGACGGAGGCGGGAACGCGCCGCGTCGCGACGATTAACGGAGTCGAGATCGCGTTTCGCTATTGTCCTCCCGGCGAGTTTTTGATGGGTTGTCCGGACAAGGAGCCTTGGAAATACGCCGACGAGACGCCTCGCAAGGTCGTCTTGTCGCGAGGGTTCTGGCTTCAGGAGACCGAACTGACCCAAGCGCAATGGAAAGCGGCGGGGGTTGACCCCGACCGTCGTCTCCGCGAGGACGATTTGCCGGTCTACGTTTCTTGGAACAAATGCCAACGTTTTATCTCCAAATTAAACGAGGAGTTAAAGATCGCCCCGGAGGGCTGGCGGTTCGCGCTTCCGACCGAGGCGCAGTGGGAATACGCCTGCCGCGCCGGAACGACCGGTCCCCTCTACGGTCCGTTCGACAAAATCGCTTGGGGACTCGACAAATTAGGGAGTTCGCCCCGTCCCGTTGGAACTAAAGAGGCGAACGCTTGGGGGTTTTACGATACGATCGGCAACGCGCCCGAGTGGGTCGCCGATTACTACGCGCTCTATTCCGCGGTCGCCGAAACGGATCCGACGGGTCCCGCCGTCGGCGCGCTTAGGGTCGTTCGCGGAGGAGGGGACAAAGAGGAATCGAGCTATCGCGCGTCTAGGCGAGACTACGCGCCTGATCGCGTCGACTATATCTCTTTTGGCGCGCGAATCGCGCTCGTTCCGATAACCGACGACGCAAGTTCCGTCGAAGAAACGAAAAAGAGCGCCGCGAAGGCTCGCGTCTCGCTTTACGAACTCGCCGACAAAAGCGTCCTTTGGGGCGGTTCGTCTCGTTCGAAAGAATCGCGAAAACTGAAACGCCTAAATCCGGCTCAAATCGAGAGGTTAGATCCCGAGCCCGCCGAGCCGGGAACGCGTCGCGTTATGACGATCGACGGGGTCGCGTATCCGTTTCGGTACTGTCCGCCGGGCGAATTCGCGATGGGAAGCCCCGAGGACGAACGCGGAAGACTCGACAACGAGACGCTCCATAACGTCGCGCTGACCAAAGGGTTCTGGATTATGGAGACGGAACTGACGAGAGCGCAATGGCTCCCGATCGCGCTAATGATACTTCCGCCGGAGGCTCGCGAACGGGACGCCGTTTCCTCCCTCTCTTGGAACGAATGTCAAGAGTTGATCGCCGAGTTGAACGAGAATTTAAAAGCGGCGCCGGAGGGCTGGCGATTCGCGCTTCCGACCGAGGCGCAATGGGAATACGCCTGTCGCGCCGGAACGACCGGGGCGCGATACGGGGAACTCGACCAAATCGCGCGATACGCGGGTAGCGACGACGACGACAACGAGCGCCGCGTCGGACGAAGGTTTCCCAACGCTTGGGGGTTGTTCGATATGTTGGGGAATCTTTCCGAATGGTGCGAGGACCGATTTGGCGATTACCCGATCGGGGACGCGATCGACCCGACCGGTCCCGCGACGGGCTCGGAGCGCGTTGTCCGCGGGGGAAGCAAAGTTCACTCGGGGGCGGGTTGTCGTTGCGCGCGACGATACTCGTTGTCGCCCGACTCGAGCGATTACGCCGTCGGGACGCGATTCGTTCTCGTTCCCGCGACCGAGTCGGAACCCGCCGTCCCGTCGGAAGTTTCAAGGAGCGACGCGGTCGAGAACTCGACGTTCGACCCGGTCGCGACCGAGCCGGGAACTCGCCGCGTCGCGCGGTTTAACGGGGTCGAATTCCCCTTTCGGTACTGCCCTCCAAAATCGCTCAAAATAGGCGCGGACGAGGACGAGATCAAACGATTACCGCTGGAAACGACGCTCTCGCCGGGGTTTTGGTTGATGGAAACCGAGTTGACGCGAGCGCAATGGGCGGCGTTTACGGGAGACTCCCCGCGCTTCGCCGGAAGGGGAAATTATCCGGCGACCGAAATTTCTTGGAACGATTGTCAACGATTTATCGACAAGTTGAACGACGAATTTGGCGACTCGCTCAAAGGTTGGCGCTTTAGTTTGCCGACCGAGGCGCGATGGGAATACGCTTGTCGCGCCGGAACGACCGGACCCGCCTACGGAGAGCTCGACGAAATCGCTTGGTATCGGGGCGTTAAGAACGGAGGGGGACCGCGTCCGGTCGGCGAAAAGACGCCCAACGCTTGGGGACTTTTCGATATGTTGGGCAACGTCGCCGAATGGTGCGAGGATTGCTCGGACCTCGAGGGCGCGACGGACCCGAGCGACCCCGGCAAGTCCTGGCGGCGCGCCTTTCGAGGGGGCGGTTACCGCGGCGCCGAGCGCGAAATTCGCGTCGAAAAAAGGGATTGGCGCGGCGAATATTATCGCGACGACGAGGTTGGCGTCCGGCTCGCGCTGGTTCCGGAACCGTAACGGCGCCGATCGAAGCGAAAGAACAATAGAAATATGCTAACGCTACAAAAAGAAACCGCTCCGCCTCCCGAGAAGCCCCCGCGAAAGCGCAAGTTTTCGGCGCCTTTGATCGTCTTGTTTTTCGCCCTCGTCGTATGGTCGACGAGCGATTTTTGGCTTCCGCACTTCGAGAAAGCGCCGGAGGAACCGACGCGAACCGAGGTCGCGACCGAGACTTCCGAACCGACCGCGACGGAGGACGAGACCGCGCGCGACGTCGCGCGAGACGATTCCGATTCGCGGGGAGACGAAGAGTCGCGACCGAGCGAGCCCTCCGAAGCGCCGATCGCGGAGTCGGAGAAATCGAGCCTCGACTCGTTCTTCGAGGGCTGCGCCAAATCGCTGCCCGACGAGCCGAGTTCCAAGACCCCGAGCGAAGAGCGAGGGGAAGAGGCGTCGAGCGAAGTCGAAGCGAGCGAAGCCCTGGTCGAGGACGAGGGCGCAAATCGCCCGAAAACGCCGGTTATCGAATCGTTCGACCCGGCGGCGACGGAGGCGGGAACCCGGCGCGTCGCGACGATTAACGGGGCGGAGTTCGCGTTTCGGTACTGCCCGCCCGGGGAGTTCGCGATGGGGAGCCCCGAAGTCGAGTTCGGCAGACGCGACGATGAGAGACGGCATAAAGTAACCCTGACTCAAGGGTTCTGGACGATGGAGACCGAGCTTACCAACGAGCAGTTGGAGGCGCTCTCGGGGAAAGAAAGGATTTGGGAAGAAAAAAACCGCGAGAACTTCCCGGCGGTTTATATCTCGTGGAACGATTGCGCCGAGCTCCTAACGAAGCTGAACGAGGAGCTTAACGCGGCGCCCGACGGTTGGCGATACGCGCTTCCCACCGAGGCGCAATGGGAATACGCCTGCCGCGCGGGGACGACCGGGGCGCGCTACGGCAAGCTCGACGAAATCGCCTGGACCGATCGCGAGCGCCACCCCGTCGGCGAGAAAAAGCCCAACGCCTGGGGGCTTTGCGATATGCTGGGGAACGTCGACGAATGGGTCGCCGATTATAGCGGGGCGTATCCCAAAAAGGACGTCGTCGATCCAACGGGCGCGAAACGCGCCTTCTCGCGAGTATTTCGAGGGGGCGGCTGGGACAAAAAAGACGAGGGTTACCGCGCCGCCAATCGGAACGGATACGCGCCCGACGCTCGAGAATTCGATATTGGCGCTAGGTTCGCGTTGGTTCCGATTTCCAAGGGGGGCGAGCCGTCGTCCGGTTTCGACGCGCCGGACTTGCCCGAGAGCGAGACGTTCGATCTCGAAAACCCGGTTCCGGGAACGCGTTGCGTCGCGACGATCAACGACGTCGAATTCGCGTTTCGCTATTGTCCCCCGACGACGTTCGAGATAGGTTCCTCGGACGGAGCGAATTACGGCGTTCCGAGTCGGAAGACGACGCTGGCGCCGGGCTACTGGTTGATGGAAACCGAGCTGACGCAAAAGCAATGGGACGCGATCGCGGGGGGGAATCCGAGTTGTTACAAACACGCCCAATATCCGGTCGAATCGGTCTCTTGGAACGATTGTCAAAAATTTGTAACATGCTTAAACGAAGACCTTAACGCGGCGCCGAAAGGTTGGCGCTTTAGCTTGCCGACCGAAATACAATGGGAGCGCGCTTGCCGCGCGGGATCGACGAAACCTCTCTACGGCGAGCTCGAGGAAATCGCTTGGCATTACGACAATAGTTCCCTTAGAACGAATCTTGTCGCCGAAAAGAAGCCGAACGCTTGGGGTTTTTACGACATGATCGGGAACGTTAAGGAATGGGTCGCCGATTGGTCCGTTTTCGGCTCGACGTCGAAATTTGAAAAAGAGCCTTATCGAGCCGCTCTCGGCGGGGACTGTTTCGATAAAGAGGACGTTCTGCAATACGATTATAGGGAACGATTTAAAACGGACTATTTTTCGCCCACTGTCGGCGCGCGGCTCGCGTTGGTTCCGACGACGGAACTACAAGACGGCGAACGGAATCGCGAGGACGAATCGCGCTCAACCGACGAAGAACCCGCGAGTTCCGAGAGCGAGCCGGACGCGGGGGCGAGGCTCGTCGCGAGGGTCGACGGGCTCGAGATCGCGTTCCGCTACTGTCCGCCCGGCGAGTTCGCGATGGGCAGTCCGGATAGCGAGAAAGGAAGAACGTCGGACGAGACGCGCCATAACGTAACGCTGACCAAGGGGTTCTGGCTAATGGAGACCGAAACGACGCGCGAGCAGTTGGACGCGCTCTCGGGCGAAAAGACGGACCGATTCGACTCGGAAATGGAAGAAAACTTGCCGGCGAATTTCGTCTCTTGGAACAACCTCGACGCGTTCCTAACGAAACTGAACGAGGAACTTCGCCTCGCGCCTCGCGGTTGGCGGTTCGCGCTTCCGACCGAGGCGCAATGGGAATACGCGTGTCGCGCCGGAACGACCAAGGCGCGCTATGGCAAGCTCGACGAAATCGCTTGGACCGACGACGAGCGCCGCCCGGTCGGGCTGAAAAAGCCCAATCCCTGGGGGTTTTACGATATGATCGGCAACGTCGGCGAATGGGTCGCCGATTGGTTCGGAGATTATCCCAAAGGGAGGGTCGTCGACCCTACCGGTCCCGCGTCGGGCGAGCGCCGAGTTTATCGCGGGAGCGATTGGAAGAAAGACGCGGAGAACTTTCGCGCCGCGCGCAGGATCGAGCTCAATCCCGATTACGGGGGAACCGACGTCGGCGTCCGGCTCGCGCTGGTTCCGGAACCGTAAAATCGGAGACGTCGGTCCAAAAGAAATCGCTAGAAGCGCTTAACGTTTGAAAAGGGTTATATGGTGGAAAGAAAACAAAACGCTGGAAAACGCAAATCGTCAACGTTGTTGAACCTAATCGCGATCGCCGTCGTCGTCTGGGCGACGAGCGATTTTTGGTGGCCGTATCTCAAAGACTCGACGAACGACGAGCCGAGCCCGGTCTCGCCCGCTCCGCGCGTCGCCGCGAACGGGGTCGAGATCGCGAGTTTTTCTCCGGAGAACGCCGAGACGGGGGAGCGCCGCGTCGCGACGATCAACGGGGTCGAGTTCGCGTTTCGGTACTGTCCGCCGGGCGAGTTTTTGATGGGCAGTCCCGAGGGGGAGGGAAACGATAACGAGCGGCCGCGACACAACGTTAGAATATCCCAAGGGTTCTGGCTCATGGAGACGGAACTAACGCAAGAGCAATGGAAAGCGGCAACAAGGGAGAATCCGAGCTCTTTCTTTGGGGCGAACTTACCCGTCGAGACGATTTCTTGGGACGATTGCCATCAATTGATCGACAAGCTGAACAAAGGTTTGGACGCCGTTTCGGGCGATTGGCGGTTCGCGCTTCCGACCGAGGCGCAGTGGGAGTACGCCTGTCGCGCGGGGACGACCGGCCCGCGATACGGAGAGCTCGGCGATATAGCGCGATACGCCAAAAATAGCGGCGGTAGAATTCGTCCCGTCGGAGCGTTGGCGCCGAACGCCTGGGGGTTGCGCGATATGCTCGGCAACGTTTGGGAATGGTGCGAGGACAAGTTCGAGAACTATTCCACAGATCTAAGAACGCGGCAATATATAGGTTCCGGTAACAAAGTCAATCGCGGCGGGGGATGGGGAAGCGGTTCCGATTTAACCGCCGCGACGAGAAGTTGGAACTCGTCCGGCGCGCGCTTCGACTTTCTGGGGGCGCGACTCGCGCTCGTTCCGCCTCCGGTTCCCGAAACGACGAGCGACGTTGCCGCGACCGAAGACGGGGACGATCGTTCGGGACAAGCGCGCGAGGAGGACGCCCCAAAAGAGCTCGACGCGGAAACGGAGAAAGAACCCGAGACGGACGAGCCCAAAGTGGGGGATCGGCGCGTTTTGGAAATCGAGGGCGTCGAGTTCGCGTTTCGGTACTGCCCGCCGGGGGAGTTTATGATGGGAAACAAGGAGGGTAAAGAGGGAGACGAGGACTGGCCTCAACACAAAGTCGTTTTGACCAAAGGGTTCTGGTTAATGGAAACGGAGGTGACCCAAGCCCAATGGGAGGCGATTACCGGAAAAAATCCTTGTCGAACGAAGGGAATCGACTTGCCGGTCGGTCGAATTTCTTGGAACGATTGTAACAGCTTTGTCGACAAACTTAACGACGAATTGCGAGCCGCGCCGGAAGGTCTGCGTTTTTCTTTGCCAACCGAGGCGCAATGGGAATACGCCGCGCGAGCCGGAACGACCGGCGAGCGGTACGGCGAACTCGACGAAATCGCTTGGCATATGGGAACGATGAAAAAAGTTTGGCAACGGCGCGACGACGAAGAGTTCGCCAAGGGAAGGAGCTATTTTGATCCGCCGCCCAGGGAACCTTGTCCCGTCGGACTAAAAAAACCAAACGCTTGGAAACTTTACGATATGGTCGGGAACGTATGGGAGTATTGCGAGGACTACTACGGCGAGTATCCGTCCGGCGAGGTCGTCGATCCCATAAGAGCCGATTCCGGCGACGGGCGAGACGTTAACGGCGGCTGGAGCGAAAGAGGAAAGCGTCGTTATCGGGTTCTTCGCGGCGGCGGAGGAGACGTCAACGAGCCGGGAAATACGGCGACTTATCGGGTCGGACGGCGCGAAAACGACTCGAATAGCGCGTTTCTCGGCGCTCGACTCGTGCTCGTTCCCGACGATCGCGCGGAGGATCGCGATTCCGCAAATCGGTAAGGTCTCGTCGCGAAGTTATTAGAATGAAAATAGTTGCGATAGTAGACCTGTTCAATATTGAAGCGACTAACAAAAGAGGCGGGGGCGATCTTTTTGAAGGAAGAAACTAGAAAAAGGGTCTCGTCGGACTTGATTCCCCCTCTTTTTTCGCTATGCTAAATCGAGTAGTTTTGAGCGGAGCGAGCAAAAGCGCGTTTTTGCCGGTTCGCTCGCGCAAGTTTGGGCTTGGCGGTCGCCCGTCGCGCGACGCGGCGACTCGCCATTGGCGGAGGTATTGATTATGGCGCTCTCTTTGGACAAAGGCGTCGACGGTCGAAAGCCGGTCGACAACGCGAAATCGGGCAAGAAGACGCGAGCGATCTTCGCGATCTTATTGGCGTGTTTCTTAGCGGGGCTCTGGCTCTTTTTAACGACCGGTCGAGGAGACTCCGACGCGATTAAGTTCTCGAATTTTGACGGGGAACACAAAGAGGGCGAGCGCGCGACCATTACGCTTCGCGGGGTGGAGTTCGCGTTTCGCTACTGTCCGAAAGGAAAGGCGCTAAAAAGCGGCGGCGGGTTCTTGAGTTCCCTCGAGTACGAAACGCTCGACGGCTATTGGCTGATGGAAACGGAATTGACGCGAGCGCAATTGGACGCGATAACCGGCGGCGAATCGAAGAGATCCTCCGGTAATCGTATGCCCGCGAACAACCTGTCTTACGACGACTGTAAAAAGCTCGTCGCGAAGCTAAACGAGGAGTTGGCGGTTTGCCCCGAAGGTTGGCGCTTCGCGATTCCTTCGAAATACCAGTGGGCGCGCGCCTGCCTCGTCGGATGGACGCCAAGCACCTTTTCCGAACCGCCAATTAACGCCTCGATCCTCGACGGAGAAGACGCGCTTAATTCGATCGCTTGGACCGAGCTCAACAGCGAGGGAAAACCGCGTCGCGTCGCGCTCAAAAGACCGAACGAATGGGGATTTTACGATATGATCGGGAACGTCGCCGAGATCTGCGAGGAGGTCGACGACGACGGAAACGAGGGCGTCGTTTTGCGAGGGGGAGGCTATACCGATCTCGCTTTTGACTCGGGAGAGTCTCTGTCGAACGACGAGCGAGTCCCCTACGGCGGCGCGCGATTGGCGCTCGTTGAAAACTGGGAGGTCGGGCGCGAGGTCGCGAACTTTGACGCGGGGGAATTGGGAGGCGATCGAGCGACTCTGACGATCAACGGAAAAGAGTTCGCGTTTCGATACTGCCCGCCGGGGGAATTCGAAATGGGAGCGCCCGGCGATTCGGACAACCCGTCGAGAAAAGTTTCCTTGACGCAAGGCTTTTGGTTGATGGAGACGGAACTTACCGAAGCGCAACAAGAAGCGGCGACCGGGGAGCGAGGATATCGCGACCGGCGCTTGCCCGCGAACGATTTGTCTTGGAACGATGCGGACGAATTGGCGATCAAACTGAACGATGTTCTCAAGGGGGCGCCGGACGGCTGGCGATTTGAACTTCCGACCGAGGCGCAATGGGAATACGCCTGTCGCGCCGGGCAAACGGAGGCGACGCCCGACAAATCGCGCGAGAGATCGTTCGAGCGCGAGGATATTCGCCGCGTTGGGAAGTCGAAACCGAACGCTTGGGGGTTTTGCGACATGAGCGGGAACGCGGACGAATGGGTTCGCGACTTTTACGCCAAGCCTTCGGAAGGAGCGGCGACCGATCCTGCGAACCTTTGGGCTTCCAAGGGATTGGAACGAGTCGTTCGCTCGACGAAAACCGGAAGATCCTCGGGCGAACCGGAGGACGGTCGTTGCGGGGCGCGTTTCGCGCTGGTTCGCGGCGAAGGGGACGTCGTGGATTTCGACCAAGGGAAAAACGGCGGCGAAAGAGCGACAATCGCGATCAACGGGGTCTCGTTTTCGTTCCGGTACTGTCCCCCCGGCGAATTTAGGATGGGAAGTCCCTTGGACGAGGAGGGAAGAAGCGGCGAAGAACCGCAACGAAAGGTCTCTTTGTCGAAAGGTTTTTGGCTAATGGAAACCGAGATGACGCGCGCGCATTGGGACGCGCTGAGCGGCGGGAATTCTAGTCGAATAAGAGGGAGTCGATTACCCGTTAATGAAATCTCTTGGAACGACTGCGATAAACTGATAACGAAATTAAATCGCGATTTGGGCGCTGCCCCGGAAGGATGGCTCTTTAGTCTCCCGACCGAGGCGCAATGGGAATACGCTTGTCGAGCGGGTTCGACCGAGGCGCGATACGGCGAATTGCGCGAAATCGCTTGGACGGAAGACGATAGGGACAAATTGTTCCTATTCCAAGACAGTTTCCCCGTCGGTTTAAAGAAACCGAACGCGTGGGGGTTTTACGATATGATCGGCAACGTCGAAGAATGGTGTTCCGATCTCTACAACGCGGATTATTACAGGACGGGCGAAGGAACCGATCCGATGGGACCTAAGGAAGGTAAGACGCGCGTCGTTCGCGGCGGTTGCCTCTATTCCAAGGCGAGTCAATATCGATCCGCGGCGCGCGGCGGGGATTATCCCGAGGATCGAGCGCGGTATATGGGAGTTCGGCTCGCGCTCGTTCCGGCGTCCGTTAAGGTCGCGTTGTTTAATCCGAACGCGACCGAAGCCGGAGAGCGAGGCGTTATGACGATCAACGGCGCGGAGTTCACGTTCCGCTATTGCCCCCCGGGGTGGTTCGAGATGGGAAGCCCCGAGGGCGAGGGGAGCGAGGTCGAGCGCCCCATGCGCAAAATCGCGTTGACCGACGGATTCTGGCTAATGGAAAACGAGTTGACGCAAGCGCAATGGAAAGCGCTGACCGGCGAGGATCCGAGCGAGTTTAAAGGGGCGGATCTTCCGGTCGAGCATATTTCCTGGAACGAATGCGACAAACTCGTTAAGACGTTAAACGAAGAAATGAAGGCGGCGCCGAAGGGTTGGCGATTCCGCCTCCCGTCCGAAGCGCAATGGGAATACGCTTGCCGCGCCGGGACTTCCGGTTCGTACTGGTGGGGCGATTCGCTCAACGGGGACAAGGCGAACTGCGACGGAGGAAAGCCGTTTGGTTCCCAAGACAAGGGCGCGTTCGTTGAAAAGACGACTCCCGCCGGGAGTTACGATCCGAATCCTTGGGGTTTCCGCGATATGAACGGCAACGCGTGGGAATGGTGCGCCGACGGGTACGGCGAGTACGATAACTGGTTGTCCGCAAGATATAACCCCGGCGGCTACGGAGGGGTCCAAGAGCGCGCTCAGCGCGGGGGAGCTTGGAACTCTTCGGCGGACCAGTGTCGCTCGGCGTATCGACGCGGAATAGTCGCCGACTCCAAAGACGGTTTTTACGGCGCGAGACTCGCGTTCGTTCCCTTGGCTCCGGCGAAACCTAGACCCGACGTTTGGAAAACGCGAGACGGTTTTACGGTCGAAGCGTTCGACCCGGACGCTTCGAAAGCGGGCGAGCGCCGCGTTATGAAATTTAACGGGGTCGAAGTCGCGTTTCGATACTGCCCCCCCGGCGAGTTCACCGGTAAAACTTACGACGACAACGATCCGCAAACGGAGCAGTCCCAACGCGAAGTTTCGATTTCCCAAGGATTTTGGCTTATGGAGACGGAACTGACGCAAGAACAATGGAAGGTGGTAACCGGTTTCGACCCCAGTCGGTTCAGCGGCGAGAATTTGCCCGTTGAAAGAATCTACGAGAAAGATTGTGAGAATTTCGTTAAGAGTTTGAACGAGAAACTTCTCGAGAACCAAGAGAGCGCTCGCGACGGCTGGCGATTCGCCCTTCCGACCGAAGACCAGTGGGAATACGCTTGTCGCGCCGGAACGACTGGCGAACGATACGGCGAGCTCGACGGTATCGCCTGGTTCGCCGACAATTCCCCCGTCTCGACCTCGCCCGTCGGTCAAAAGAAACCGAACGATTGGGGTTTTTACGATATGCTCGGAAACGTTTGCGAACTCGTTAAAAGCGTCGAGGAGAATAAGACCGACTCCGAATCGACCGAGAGTGAATCCGCAGCGAAGTCGAAGTCGAAAAGAAAGTATCATTGGCGAGGCGGATGTTGGGTTTCCGTCGCCGACGAGCCCTCCGCGAGCGCTCGTTTCGACACGGCTTCGTTCATTAGTGGCACTCGCTTGGCTTTCGTTCCCGGTCCCGAGAGCCCGGCGAAGCGAAACGTCGACGGTTTCGATCAAGGCGAAAAAGGGGGCGATCGCGCGGTTCTCGAAATCGCCGGGATCGAAGTCGCGTTCCGGTATTGTCCGCCGGGCTCTTTTATTATGGGAGCGACCAACGAAGAAAGCGCCCTCGGTTCCAATTCGGAGCGTCCTTTGCACGAAGTCTCGATTTCCAAAGGGTTCTGGACGATGGAGACCGAAACGACGCAGAAGTTGTGGGAGGCGGTCGTCGGCGAGAATCCAAGTTCTTTTAAGGGCGAGCAACTACCCGTCGAGCGCGTTTCGTGGAACGATTGCGTCGCGTTCGTAAAGAAGCTAAACGAGGAACTTAACGCGAGTCCAAACGGCTGGAAATTCGCGCTCCCGACCGAGGCGCAATGGGAATATGCCTGTCGCGCCGGAACGGGGGAATCGCCGAAGGGGGACGCGTGGAATCGATTCAACAGTGGTCAAACGACGCGAAAGGTCGGTCAGAACGAGCCGAACGCTTGGGGGCTTTGCGATACCCTTGGCAACGTCGAGGAATGGTGCCAAGATTTCTTCGGCGAATATCCTTTTCGCGGAAGAATCGTCGATCCGGTCCGCGACGACGCCGGAGACAAGACCGGAATGGGCAAGCGCGGATTCGAATGGATCGAGAAGGGAACGGGAACCGCTCGCGTTAAGCGCGGCGGGGCGTGGGACGACTACGCCAATTCCTTGCGCGCCGGCTATCGCGGAGCGCGCGACCCGGATTCTCGTTCGGAGGATCAAGGGGTTAGGCTCGTTCTCGTTTCTACGGTCGAAACTGCGGCGTCGAGTCCTGGTGCCAACGCCGAGGTTGTCAAACTCGATCTGGTCGCGTCCAAAGCTGGCGAGCGGCGCGTTATGACGATCAACGGGGTCGAGTTCGCGTTCCGATATTGTCCCCCCGGAACCTTTACAATGGGTAGCTTTGAAGACCTCGGACATCCGATACCACAATTTAAACTTTTCGGAAACTGGGATTTCATACGGCACAAGGTCGGATTGACCAAGGGGTTCTGGTTAATGGAGACCGAACTGACGCAGGCGCAATGGAAGGCGATCGTTGGAAACGATCCGAGCCAATTCAAAGGGGAGGATCGACCGGTCGATCATATTTCGTGGAACGATTGCGACAAATTCTTATGGTCTCTGAACGAAGAATTTAAAGCGGCTCCCGACGGCTGGAAATTCTCGCTCCCGACCGAAGCGCAGTGGGAATACGCCGCTCGCGCCGGAACGATCGAAAGACGCTACGGAAATCTTAACGACGTCGCTTGGCACAAAGGCAATAGCGACGGCGAAACGAAACCGGTTGGGCAAAAGACCCCGAACCCCTGGGGATTTGTCGATATGATCGGGAATGTCGCAGAGTGGTGCTCGGATCTGTGCGATGTCAATTACGGTCAATACGAAAACGTCGTTGATCCAATCGGCTTGGAAAAGGGAACCTTTTGCGTTCGTCGCGGCGGCGCCGCCGATTCCGAACCGCTATACTCCCAAGCGGCGAGTAGACGACTTGGTTCCGCGATTTACGTCCAGAATTTCTCGGGGGCGAGAATCGCGCTCGTTTCGACCGAGCCCGGGGAAGGCGCGCCCGTCAATTTCGACGACCCGAAGATCGAGGACCTTGAAGTTTCGAAGTTTCAACCGGAAAAGGGCAAAACGGGAGAGCGGCGCGTTATGACGATCGGAGGTGTCGAGTTCGCGTTTCGCTACTGTCCCCAAGGCGAGTTCGAGTTGGGGGTTCGCGAAGGAGAAAAGAACCGCGACAAGCGCCCCGCGCGGAAAGCGAGGTTTTCGCGAGGGTTCTGGCTCATGGAAACGGAGTTGACGCAAGCGCAATGGAAGATCGTAAAGAACGAAAATCCAAGCGAATACGTTGGGGACAATCTTCCCGTCGAGTGCGTTTCTTGGGATGATTGCTCCGAATACGCCGAAAAGCTCAATAACGAACTTGGCGCCGCGCCTGAAGGATGGAAATTTCAACTCCCGACCGAGGCGCAGTGGGAGCTCGCCGCGCGTGCGGGAACGAATAGCGAGCGATACGGCGATTTGGACGAAATCGCCTGGTATCGCGACAATGGCGGCGGAACGACGCGTCCCGTCGGGCAAAAGAAACCGAACGCATGGGGTTTTTACGATACGATCGGCAACGTCGACGAGTGGTGTCTCGATTGGCTTCGCGATTGGATAGGATCCGAAGGAATCGATCCGATCGGTCCTCTCGACCGCGCGCTCAAGTCCTTGCGTGGAGGATCGTTTGAAGACGAGCCAGATCTTTGTTCTTTAACAAGTTGGAAAGAGGAACTTTGCGATCGTTCCCACCGAAGTTACTCGCGCGGCTTCCGACTCGCGCTCGTTTCAACTCGCGAACCCGAAGAGTCCAACGACGCGAAAAACGAGGCTGACTCGACCCCCAAGAAACCGAGTCAATCCGAAAAGGCGCCCGCTAAGTCCACTTCGCAAAAAGCGGGGGATCGGCACGTCTTGAAGATCAACGGCGTCGAGTTCGCGTTTCGGTACTGTCCGCCGGGGGAATTTATGATGGGGAGCCCCGAGAAAGAAGAGGGGCGCTCGGATAAGGAGACCCCGCGGCACAAAGTCATCTTGACGAAGGGTTATTGGCTGATGGAGACGGAGCTGACGCAAAAGCAGTGGAAAGCGTTGACGAGCGAGAATTCGAGCCGGTTCAAGGGGGACGATCTCCCCGTAGAGTGGATCAATTGGGACGACTGCCAAGAGCTGATCAAGAAGCTAAACGATCATTCGTCGAAGCCTTCGGGCTGGCAGTTTAATCTTCCGACGGAGGCGCAGTGGGAATACGCTTGTCGTGCGGGCGCTGAGACTCCTTTCTTTTGGGGAAGTTCGTTGAACGGGGACAAAGCGAACTGCAATGGAAACAATCCTTACGGAACAACGACGAAGGGCAAATACTTAAAGAAGACGAGTCCGACGGGTAGTTACGCGCCGAACGCTTGGGGGTTTTACGATATGCACGGCAACGTATGGGAGTGGTGTCAAGATTGGTACGGCAATTATCCGGAGGGAGAGGCGATTGATCCGGTTGGCGCCGACGCGGGCTCGCGCCGCGTTGTGCGCGGCGGCGGTTGGTTTCTCAACGCCGTTCACTGCCGTTCCGCCACTAGGGGCTGGTTCAAACCGGACGAGCGCCGCGACTTCTTGGGCGTTCGCCTCGCGTTAATACCGACTGGGGACGCCGAGATTCCAATTCCCGAGACGCGGTAAACGAGCTTTCGCGATATCGAAACGTTCGATCTTAGCGCGACGGAGGCGGGAGCGCGTCGCGTTTTGGAGATCGAGGGCGTCGAGTTCGCTTTTCGGTACTGCCCGCCGGACGAAACGTCGGCGAAGGATTCTCTTGGAAGGGGCGACGATTCGACCGGTCGCAATATAGCCGCGTCCAAAGGGTTCTGGCTAATGGAAACGGAACTGACGCAACGACAATGGACGGCGATCTTAACGTATAATCCGAGCCATTTTAAAGGGGACGATCTTCCCGTCGAGCAAATCTCCTGGAACGATTGTCGGGAATACGTCAAATTGTGCAACTCGAAAGCTCGACAAGCGTTGGGAGGTTGGGAAGTCGCGATCCCGACGGAAGCGCAATGGGAGTTCGCGCGTCGAGCCGGAAAGACCGATTCGCCGCCCGAGCGTCTCGACTCCGTCGCTTGGTATTTTGCCAATAGCGGCGTTGAAACCCATCCCGTTGGTAAAAAGGCTCCTAACGATTGGGGATTTTACGATATGTACGGAAACGTTTCCGAGATGGCGTCGCGACCGGAAAACAAGAAATTGGACGCCCCGCCGTCGTTCGTTTTTTGCGGGGGACATTGGGATTTGTCCAGCAATGGAGTTCTTTCCGCGAACGAAGTCTCGAAGTCGCCCGATATTCGGCGCGAAACTTTGGGCGTTCGACTCGCGTTGGTTCCGGAACGGTAGAGGCGCCGAACAAACGAGGGAACATTGGAAATATGCTAACGTTACAAAAAGAAACCGCGCCGCTTCCCAAGAAGAAGCCTCCGCGAAAGCGCAAGTCCGAGGCGCCTTTGATCGTCTTCGTTTTCGCCCTGGTCGTTTGGGCGACGAGCGGCTTTTGGGCGCCGGTTCTTAAAGACTTAGCGAGAGAGTTTGAGGAAAAGGTCTTGAACCCGGCCGAGCGCGCGTCGCGCGCCGCCTCGGAACGGGTTAAGATCGACGGGTTTTCCCCCCACGGCGCCGAGGCGGGGGCGCGTCGGCTCGCGACGATCAACGGGGTCGAGTTCGCGTTTCGGTACTGTCCGCCGGGCAGATGTTTGATGGGCAGTCCCGACGGCGAGGGAAACGATAACGAGCGCCCGCAACATTACATTAGACAGCCCCAAGGGTTCTGGCTCATGGAGACGGAACTAACGCAAGAGCAATGGAGGGCGGTAACCGGGGAGAATCCGAGCTCTTCCGTCGGGGAAAATTTGCCGGTCGAGACTATTTCTTGGAACGATTGCCGCGCGTTTATCGACAAGCTAAACAGAGGACTGGGCGGTTCCTCGCGCCGTTGGCGGTTCGCGCTTCCGACCGAGGCGCAGTGGGAATACGCTTGTCGCGCGGGGACGACCGGGCCGCGATACGGAAATCTTGACGAGATAGCGCGATACATCAACAATAGCGGCGGCGGAATTTGCCCCGTCGGGGCGTTGGCGCCGAACGCCTGGGGATTGCGCGATATGCTCGGCAACGTTTGGGAATGGTGCGAGGATCAATACGAGGACTACTCCAAAGATCCAAGAACGCGGCAAAATGTGGGCCCCGATGACAAAGTCAGTCGCGGCGGGGGTTGGGGGGACGGATTCGTTTTGATCGCCGCGACGAGAACTTGGAACTCGTCCGAAGCGCGCTTCAACTTTCTGGGCGCGCGACTGGCGTACGTTCCACCCCTGGAATTCGAAAGAACGAGCGGCTTTTTGCCGACCGGCGCCGCGGGCGATAGTTCGCGACAAGCGCTCGAGGAAGAGTCGAGAGAATCTTCCCCAGAAGACCTCGCCGCCGAAATCGGCAGAGCGGGGGAGCGGCGCGTTTTGACGATCAACGGCGTCGAGTTCGCGTTTCGATATTGTCCGCGGGGTTGGTTCGAGATGGGCTCCCTCTTTACGGAAAACGAGCGACCGGTTCATAAAGTAATTCTATCCAAAGGGTTCTGGATTATGGAGACCGAACTGACCCAGAAGCAGTGGAAGGCGATAACGGGCGACGATCCAAGCCGTTTCAAAGGCGAAAATCGACCGGTCGAAACGGTTTCTTGGAACGATTGCCAAGAGTTTATCGCCAAATTAAACGACGAGTTAAAGGCCGCTCCGGAAGGTTGGCGCTTTTCTCTTCCAACCGAAGCGCAATGGGAATACGCCGCCAACGGGGGAACCAGTCTCGACGCGAGTTACCATGATCGCGATCGCTTCGCTTGGCATAGCGGTAACAGCGATCGGGAGACCCGGGACGTGGGAAAATTAAGGTCAAATTATTGGGGAGTTTACGACGCATTTGGAAACGTTGCGGAATGGTGCGAGGACGCCTACGGACCATATGGGGACGCCGACAGAGTCGTTGATCCGATAGCGAGCGGAGACGGAAAGGAGCGCGCGATTCGGGGCGGTCATTTCAGGCGCGACTCGGACGGGCGCGCTTGCATAGGAAGAGAAACCGCGCCGCCCGAGGCAAAAGACGACAGTTGGGGAGCGCGGCTCGCCTTGGTTCAAGACGGCGCCGAAAGTAAGTAAGCGAAGGAAATTAGAAATGGGATTATTCGCGAAAACGATCGTTTCCTCGAAAGACTTCTTCGACCCCAACGCGACCCAAGCGGGGGAGCGGAGGGTTTTAACCCTCAACGGGGTCGAGTTTCCGTTCCGGTATTGCCCGCCGGGGGATTTCTTGATGGGCGCCGCGGACGACGAGGGCGTCGAGCGCGAGACGAAGCAACTCCCGCTACTGCCGAGTTTGCGTCTTCCCGATACCGACTATGCGAAAGACGAGCGCCCGCGACATATGGTTATCTTATCCCGCGGGTTCTGGCTGATGGAAACGGGGATTACTTTCGGGCAGTGGAACGCGCTGCGCGGCCGCGGGCCTATTCCGAAGCCGCGATTTATTAAATTTATGTCGCGAGACCTGTGGGACGCGCTAATCGTTGGTATTCCCGTCGCGCTCGTTTTATCGATCCCGGCTCTTGTCTGTCTTCCGATTTGGCTCTCCGGAGAGTTTTTCGACTCGCAAACCCTTAGTTTGTCCTTGATCGCTATGGCGTTTGGAATTTTGATTTTAGTCGGCAATATTTCTTCGGCGGTCGTTAAGCCGAATCCCGAATGTCCGAAAACGTTCAACGTTACCAACGAGGCGATTCGCATTGCGGATTATCTCAATAAGTCGGGGGCGGCGCCGACGGGTTGGCGATTTCGTTTGCCGACGGAGGCGCAGTGGGAATACGCGTGTCGCGCGGGAACGACGACCGTCTACTGGTGGGGGAACAAATTTGACCCGAAAAAGGCGTTCTGTAGCGTCGACAACTCCCCCGTGCGAAAAGAGTTCATAAGCACGGAAGGGAAAACGTCCGTCTATCTGTTCCGCGCAAATCCTTGGGGACTTCGCGATATGCTGGGCAACGAGCAAGAGCTGGTCGCGGACGGACACTCGCTTTACTCGCCCGAAACGGCGGTCGATCCGTTCGTCCCGGTAAAGTCTCGCGAAAAGCTTTTCGGGATACCCGTAACGACGAGCGCCGATTACGTTCTGCGCGGAGGACGGCGCGAAGCCTCTCCCAATCAGTGTCGTTGCGCGAGTCGCCTCGCCGATCGCGACGTCGTCGGATCGAAGCGCCGCAGCGGACACACCGTTGTCGCGTCCGTTCGGCTCGCGCTGGTTCCGATCGCGGGGTTCGGGCGTTGACCTCGCGGTAATCCGCCGAGGTCGACGCGGTTCTTAGAAAGCGAACGATAGAAAAGGATTTAGAGAAGGGATTATTCGCGAAAACGATCGTCTCCTCGAAAGAAACGTTCGAGCCAACGCCGCGAAAGCGGGGGACGAGAGCTTTCGCCGAAACGACGTCGTCGCGTCGGTCGCCCGACCGCGGCGCGACCTACCCGCGGAGAGTCGCGGGAACTCGCGCCCCGCGCCGACGTCCGCTCGACTCGCGTTGATTCGCAAATCGTAATCGGTTCCGTCGCAAATAGAAGTTTACGGGAGAAAAAATGAAGACAAAGCAATGGTCTCGCCTCCTTTTCGCGGTTTGTTTATTACTGTGCCTCGCCGCGCCGTCGGCGCGTTGCGAGGACTCGGCGATCGCTCAACCCGACGCGAACTATCGGTTCGTCGAATATCCTCTGGAGCGCGCCGGGGTCGCGCTCCATTTGACGCGGATCGACGCGAAGGACGTCGAGCCGGAGAAGGATATTCTTCTAGTTCACGGGGTTACGTACTCGTCTCATGAGTTCGACGTCAACTATAAAGACTATAGCCTCGCCCGAAGACTCGCGCGAGAGGGCTATAGCGTATGGCTCTTGGACATAGCGGGATTTGGCGGTTCGCAACCGGTCGAGGACGGGTTTGCGCCCGATACCGATTACGCGGCGGAGGACATAAACGCCGCCGTCGAACGGATTGTCGACGCGACGGGGCGCGACAAAATCGACGTTCTCGGCTGGAGTTGGGGGACGGTAACCGTTGGAAGATTCGCGATTTCCCGTCCGGAACATATCGACAAGGTCGTTCTCTACGCGCCGATTCTATGCGGAGTTGGCGAGATCGAGGTCTCGGAGCCATTCCACCGCAATACTTGGGAACACTCCGTCGAAGATTTCCAGCGGCGCGAGGACGGGTCGTTCGACGAGGAAATCACCGACCCCGTCGTTCGCGAGTTTTGGGCTTCAAGTTGCTGGCGCCGCGACGGGGATTCGAGTCCAAACGGGGGCAGGAGAGACCTTTGCGTCGACCCTTCGGTTAAGCTGATCGACCTCTCGAAATTATCGAGACCGACCCTCGTCATATGCGGAACGCGCGATCCCTATCTGAATTACGAGCTTGTCGACCGTTGTCTCGATCTCTTGCCCGAGGGCTCGCGCCTCGAGAAGATCGAAGGGGGCGCCCACGCGGTCTTCGTGGAAAAGCCGCATTATCGCGACTTCCAGGAGAGAGCGCTGCGATTTTTGGCGCCGAAGGCGGACAATATTTCGCCGCCACGACCTAGGTAAACGACAGCCGCTCGTCGGCCGCTAGTCTCGCTCGGTCTTTACTACCTTTTGGGATCCAAATTTAAGACAACCAATAACGATTAACCAATAACGATGAGCGCGAACGAAAAAACCGCGATTAGAGATTTCGTCAACTTCTGGACCGGCAAGGGCGACGAAAAGGGGGAGAGCCAAAAGTTTTGGCTCGAATTGCTCGGGCTTCTGGGGGTCGAGAACCCGGCTCGGTTCGTCGAGTTCGAGGACCGGGTCTTTCTCGGACACACTAGTTTTATCGACGCCTATATTCCCGAGACGAAAGTCCTTATCGAGCAAAAGAAAGCGACCGCCGATCTCGACGCGCCGATCAAGCAGTCGGACGGGTCGAAGCTGACCCCGTTCCAGCAGGCGAAGCGTTACGCGACGGAACTGCCGTACTCGCGACGCCCTCGGTGGATCGTCGTCTGCAACTTCGCGGAGTTCGTCGTTTACGATATGGAGCGCCCGACCGGGGAACCGGAGACGATTCTCCTCAAAGACCTTGAAAAAGAGCTCTATCGGCTCAAATTCCTCGTCGACTCGGAGAACGCGCGGCTCAAGCGCGAGACGGAAATCTCGATCAAGGCGGGGGATCTGGTCGGGGTTCTCTACGACAAGCTGATCGAGCGGTACAAAGACCCGAACAACCCGGAGTCGCTGCGGTCGCTCAATATGCTCTGCGTTCGGCTCGTCTTCTGTCTCTACGCGGAGGACGCGGGGGTGTTTGGCGTCCGGGATATGTTCCACGATTATATGAAGCAGTTCGACGCGAAGTCGTTTCGCAAGGCGTTGATCGAGCTGTTTCAAGTCCTCGACCAAACTCCGGGCGAGCGCGACCCGTACCTGCCCGAGGACCTCGCGGCGTTCCCGTACGTCAACGGCGGGCTCTTCTCCGACGAAAGTATCGAGATCCCGAACTTTACCGACGAGATCCGCGCGATTCTCCTGTCGAAAGCGAGCGAGGATTTCAATTGGAGCGAGATTAGCCCCACGATCTTCGGCGCCGTCTTCGAGAGCACGTTGAACCCCGAGACCCGGCGCTCCGGGGGCATGCACTACACCTCGATCGAGAATATCCACAAGGCGATCGACCCGCTCTTCTTGGACGAGTTAAGAGCCGAGCTGGACGCGATTAAGAGCGAAAAGGTTCTCAAAACGCGAATCAAAAAGGCGAAGGAGTTCCAAGAGCGGCTCGGGGCGCTGAAATTCCTCGACCCTGCGTGCGGGTCGGGCAACTTCCTCACCGAGACGTTCTTGTCGTTGCGGCGCTTGGAGAACGAGGCGATCTCGATTATCTTTCGCGAGCAAGGGGTCTTTGGGGAAGTCGTCGACCCGGTCAAAGTCTCGATCGACCAGTTCTACGGGATCGAGATCAACGACTTCGCCGTAACCGTCGCCAAGACTGCGCTTTGGATCGCCGAGAACCAAACGCTGGAGGAAACGGCGCGGATTATCCACAAGGAGATCGAGTTCCTGCCGCTCAAGACGAACGCCAAAATCGTCGAGGGAAACGCGCTTAGGATCGATTGGGAGGACGTCGCGCCGAAGAGCGAGTTGACGTATATTATGGGGAACCCGCCGTTTGTGGGATACGGGTTTCAAACGAAAGAACAGAAATCGGACGTTTGCAATATTTATACCGACGAGAAAGGTAAGACGTATAAGGCGGCCGGTAAGATCGATTATGTAGCCTGTTGGTATTTTAAAGCCGCCGAATACGTACAAAGCACAAAGATTCGCGTCGCGTTTGTGTCGACCAATTCGATAACGCAAGGGGAGCAAGTCGCGTTTGTTTGGAAACCCCTTTGCGAGCGTTTTGACGTCCATATCGACTTTGCTCGCAGAACGTTTCGATGGGATAGCGAAGCGAGCGAAACGGCGCGAGTGCACTGTGTCATTATTGGGTTTAGCGTCGTGCCTAACTGTAAATCAAAACGGCTTTATGAACAGGATAAAACCATTGTTGTAAATAATATCAATTTCTATCTGATTGACGCTCCGATTGTTTTTGTCGAGTCGCGCGCTAATCCCATTTGCGAAGTTCCTAGTATTCAGACGGGAAATCGCCCAACTGACGGTGGTCATCTAATCGTCGAAGCCGATGAAATTGATGATTTTTTGAAACGCGAGCCTAGCGCGAAGCCATATATTAAAAGACTTATTGGCGCAAAAGAGTTTATCAATAATCTAGATCGCTACTGTCTTTGGCTCGTTGGAGTTAATCCGACGGAGCTTCGTAAAATGCCCCTTGTGATGGAGCGCGTTAAACAAGTTCGGGAAACTCGACTCGCAAGTCCCGATCCGGGAGCGCGCAAACTCGCCGAAACTCCAACTTTATTCCGCGAAACCAATAATCCCAAAACGTTTATCGTTATTCCTAACGTCTCCTCGGAGAACAGGCATTATATCCCGTTGGGATTCTTGGACGACAATACGATTCCAACAAACCTCGTGAGCATCGTCCCGAACGCGACCCTCTACCACTTCGGCGTTCTGACGTCGAGCGTCCACATGGCGTGGACGCGGGCGGTGTGCGGTCGCTTGGAGATGAGATACCGCTATTCGAACAAAGTGGTTTACAACAACTTCCCGTGGCCGAAGGCGGAGGAGTTGGAGCGGGGCAAAATCGAGCGAACGGCTCAAGCGATCCTCGACGCTCGGGCGCTCTATCCGGACTCGTCGCTGGCGGACTTGTACGACGAGGCGACCATGCCGAAGGAGCTTCGCGCCGCCCACAAAGCGAACGACGCGGCGGTCTTCGCGGCGTACCGGTTCCCGGAGGGCGTCGCGCTCGACGACGAGCCGGGGATCGTCGCGGAGCTTATGCGGCGGTATCGCGAATTGACGAGTTGACGCGCGATTCTTGACGCGAGGGCGCCGAATGGGTATAATGGAGGGGCGAGCGGTCGGCGCCCGGCGATTTTTGGGAGGACGGTATGGCGAAACGAAGCGAAAAGGTCGAAAGCGAGACGAGCGAGTCCGTCAAAAAGGGCTCGGAGTCGAAGAACCGGGGCGAGCGCTCCAAGTCGGTGGATCTCGGATTTGATCTCTGCCACGACGTCGCGTTCAAACGCGTTTTTGGCGACGGTAAAGCGAAACTGGCGCTAATGGGGCTCATGAACGCGGGGCTCAAGCAAGCGAAGACGCCTTTAGTCGTCGATATCAAGTATCTCAATCCGATCCAAAAAGGTCAAGCCTTTAATGGTAAAGACACTATTCTCGACATACTTGTCGAAGATGCCCGCCGAGGGCGGGTTTTGTTTTGCCACTGCAACCTAGGTAAACTACCCGCCCGCGTTGCGGGCTAGTCTCCCTCGGTCTTAACTTCCTTATTTGGCTCCCAAACGACCAATCCACCCCTAGAGTCGTTCTAACTGGTCCAGCGACCAACGGGAGCGGGGCGTTTACCCAACCGCGCGGTAGCGCGAACCGCCCGTCCGGCTCGGACTCGAATAAAAAGATCGAGGCGGTCGACGCAATCGCGATTCGGATACCGCGCGAGGGCGAGACGCCCAAAGGCAATTTGACGCCCGAACTTCGGAATTGGCGCCGCGTTCTTAGCGATTATCGAAAGATGACGAAAGAGGAACTCGACGCCCTGGAACCGACGACCCCGGGCTTGAACGCAATGAGGAAACTATTGGGAGAACTCACAGTGAAAGAGCGAAAAGAACTACAAGACGCCATCGACGACTTCGAGGCGCGAATGGCCGATCGGGAAGAGTACGGGTACGACAAGGGTAAGCTCGAAACGCTGTTTGGGCTCGTTCGGGACGGCGACCTCACCCTAACCAAAGCCGCGAAACGCGCCCAAATGACCGTTCCGCAATTCAAAAAGGCGACGGCGGCGCTCGCGTTGGCTTGAGCGGGTTTTGCGAGAGCGTTTGCGCCTAAGATAATCGGAAGGTTAGAAACTCAAATGGGAACTCGCCTATATACCGAACTTGAA
>JAFRXD010000043.1 GCA_017441605.1 Thermoguttaceae bacterium
CCGCGCGGTAGCGCGAACAAAACCCGCCCTCGGCGGGCGTCGTATTCGTAAAGACTAGCTTTCATGACTTCCGCCCTATTCTTCAAAAGGAATGGTTTCAGTGGAGAATCGTCCGGCATATCGTCGATCGCGCGGCTCGTCGCCTCTTCGATCTCAAGCCCCCGTTTTAGATACTCGTTAATCAAGTGGATAAAGTAGGAATAATCCCTAAGCGGTCGACAAGCCGCGAACAATTCCGCGTTGCGCCCATAGGTGATATTGAGCGCCAACACCTTAGTCTCGAACCCAGATTCCGCCTTTTCGAAGTCGTACCCGGGGATCTGGTACATATCGGAAAGGCGCAAAATCTGTCGATCCGGTTGGTTCTTCGACCCGATGAAGAAACAAACGCACCGCGCCATTGGGAGTTTCTGCAGAAGGTCGCTGTACTCGCAGAAATTGTCGTCGTTTTCGGTGAGATTCTCGTAGATCTCGGAACCGTACTGGAAAAAACGATACGGCATATTCGGGTTAAATGTCGACTGTTGTTCGTACAGATTGATCGTTCCGTCAATAATGAACGCGACGTCGTTCTTGACGCCCATATAAACCGCGTCTTCGAGCGTAACGAACTCCAAGTCGTCCATATTGGAATAGTTCGTTCCGTTGAGCCCGTTGTACAACTCCAGCGCGTTCCGCTTGTTCTCGGAGCGACCGAATAACATCTTAAACAATCGGTCTTTGAATTCCCGATTGATTCGCGCTCGCTTGCGCTTTGTTTTCTCTTCCTCGCGCTCGGCGTCGCGCGCTCGCGTTTTGGGGGCTCGCTTGGATTGTTTCGCCATATGCGTTCCTCTCGTTTCTCGCGCCGACGCCTCGCGCGACGGCTCTAGAGCATTATACGGGAAAACGGCGCCGCGTTCAACCCTGCCGCTAGTGTCTCCTGCGACCAACGGGAGCGCGAACCGAGTTGTCCGCAGATTGGCGTCTTCGAGCGCGACAAAAGTCAAGTCGTCGACGTTCGCGCGATTCGTCCCCCGTTACTTCGGCGCGTTCTTCCAAAACGACGCCGCGCGGCGCCAACTCTACCCGCGTCCCCAGAAATCGAGAATCCGACAGTATTTAAACGCGTCTTTCCCAATCGACTTCGCCCCGTCGGCGACCAGCTCTTCCAGGGAGGCGCAACCGTAGAACGCGGCGGCGCCGATCGACTTGACCCCGGCGGGCAGGCGCAGCGAGCGCAGTTCGTCGCAGCCTTGGAACGTCTCCGGCTCGAGCGAGGTTAGCGCGGAGGAAACGCGAACCGACTCGAGCGAGCCGCAATCGCGAAACGCGCCTTTTCCCAACGCGACGAGCGAGTCGGGCAAGAAGACTTCCCGGAGCGCGAAACAGTTCCGAAACGCGTAGTCGCCAATAAGTTGCAGTTCGTCCGACAAGACGACTTCCGCCAAATTGGGACAATTGGCGAGCGCCTCGGCGCCGATTCGTTGGATCGCGGGGGCGCGGAACTTTTTCAGACTCTCGCGACCTTTGAGGGCGGCGTCCCCCAATTCGACCAGCGCGCTCAACTCCAATTCGACAAACGCGACCGGGCAATTCTTAAACGCGTTTTTTCCGAGAGAAACGAGCCCGGGCGGCAATTCGAGCGCCGTTAGCGACTCGCAGCCCATGAGCGCCTCGTCCCCTATCGTCGCGACGGAACTCGGCAAGACGAGGCTCTTTAGCGCGCGGCAGTCCTCGAGCGCGCCCTTGGGAATCGTCGTCGTTCGGCTCGAAAACGCGATCGTTTCGAGCGCGTCGCAGTAGGCGAAGACCTTGTCGCCCAGCTCCTCGACCGACTCGGGAAGCGCGATTTCGCGCAGTCCGCGACAGAACGAAAACGCCCCGCTCCCGATCGAGCGAACCCCTTCCGGAACGGGGAGTTCGCGCAACGAGCGACAGAACCAAAAGGCGTCCGAGCCGATCGTCGCGACTCGCGCCCCGCGAAAACGAACTTCCCGAAGTCGCGCGCAGTCGCCAAAGGCGCCGTCCCCGATCGCCTCGACCGACTCGGGGATCGCGATCTCGACGAGCCCCGTCTTCTCGAACGTCTTCGCGCCGATTCTCGCGATTCCTTGCGGCAATTCGATTTGTTCGAGCGCGGAACAGCCCGAGAAAACCGCGTCCCCTATCCGGATCGGATCCGCCTCCGGGTCCTCCGGCGGCTCGAAAACGACCTCTCTTAGTCGCTCGCATTCGGAAAACGCGCCGTAAGCGATTTGCGCGACCCCTTTTGGAATAACGATCGATTCGATCGCGCAGCCGGAAAACGCCTCCGCGTCGATCCTCGTCGCGCTCGCGGAAATCGCGATCGACTCGAGTTTGGAACAGCCCTTGAAGACCTCTTCGGGAATTCGCTCGAGCCCCTCGGGCAATTCGAGCGCGATCAGGGAGGCGCAGTCGCGAAACGCCTTGGTTCCCAAGCGCTTCAACGCGCTCGGGACGCGAATCGTCTCGAGGGACGCGCAGCCTTTGAACGTCCCCGCCTCGATCGTTTCGAGCGACTCCGGAAGCGCCGCGCTTTTAAGGGACGAGCAGTCGCAAAAGGCGCGAAGACCCAGTTCGGAAACCGCGTCGGGCAACGAGATCGCCTCGAGCGCCGCGCATTCGGCGAGCGCCTCCTCCCCGACGCGCTCGAGAGTCGGGGGCAAAAGAATCTCGACGAGCGCGCCGCATTTTTCGAACGCGCGATTCCCGAGACTCGCGAGTTTGGTCCCGCTCAAATCGACCCTCGCGAGCGCGGCGCATCCGCGAAACGCCCCCGCGCCGAGCGCCTCCAAGCGCTCCGGAAACGCGATCGCTTCGAGCGCCTCGCACTCGGCGAAGGCGTCGTCCTCGATTCGCTCGAGGGTCGGGGGCGGAACGATCGATCGCAAATTGGAGCAGCCCTCGAAGGCGCGCTTGTCGATAACTTTTGTTCCGGGCGAGATATGGACGTCGGTCAGATTCTTGGCGTTTCGAAACGCCCCCGGCGCGATTCGCTCGGTTTCGCGAGGAACGACGCGGCTCGTCTCCGGCCTTCTCGGCGGGTGGCGCAAAAGGGTCGAGAGGGACTTGTCGTAGAGAATCCCCGCGACGACGCGCAAGGTCGGATGGCTCGACGCGACTTCGATCGTCTCCAGTTCGAGGGATTCGAGCCCCAGGGTCGAGAACTCGGTCAGGGCGTCGGGGATCTTAATCGCGCGAAGATTGGTCGCCCCGACCAGGGCGCCTCGTCGAACCTCTTTAATCTCCTCCGGGAATTCCAGGGTCGCCCCGGGCTTGTTCGACGGATAGCGCAAAAGGGTCGAGAGGGACTTGTCGTAGAGCGCGCCTTCGAACGAGCGGAAAACCGGATTGTCCTCGGGAACGTTGAACGCCAGTAGCGAGGCGCATTTGGCGAACGCGGCGCTCCCGATCGTTCGCAGACTCTTGGGAAGCGAAATCGACCTGACTTGATCGCAGGAGAAGAACGCGCGATCGGCGAGCGCGACGACCCCTTCGGGAACGACGGGGTTGGGAATCCGAAGTTGGCGCGGCCAGCGGATTAACGTCTCGCCCGACGCGTCGTAAAGAACCCCGTTGATCGAGCGAAAGCGGGTCGAGCCCTCCTCGACCTCGATTCTGGCGAGTTTCGGCGCGTCGTCGAACGCCTCGGGCAAAATTTCCTCGATCTCGGCGGGAACGACGAAGACCGAGTCTTTGCGCGCGCCCGTCGATTTCAGAATCGTTTTTTCGTCCGGTTCGCGGACTTCCTCGATCGGGTCTATCGCGTCTTCCATCGGGTCCCCCTTGGCGCCGGGCTTCGAAAATTGAGTCGAGTCGGCGCCTTATCGCTCGGCTTTTACGAAATAGGACCGGTAGACGGGCAACTCGTTCAGACGGGTTCTGCGCTCGAAGTGCGTGCGATAGTCCAAATCGCCGCTCGAGGGGCGCTCCGGAACGAGATAGGGCCCCGCGAAATACGTCGACAATTTGATAATCTCGACCCCGGAGTCGAAATACTCTTTCACGTCGGTCCAGAAATGCAATTTGCCCCCGGGAACGAGCCGCGCCTCGATCATTTGAACGACGTCGGGGCGAACGATTCGGCGCTTGCGGTGCGCTTTTTTCCACCAGGGGTCGGGAAAATAAATATGCGCGGCGACGAGCGACTCCGGCGGAACCAGCTCGCGAAGAACGCGCGCCGCGTCCGCCGCCATCATGACCCCGTTCGGCGTCCCCTGCTTCGCCAGTTTCGACGCGGACATGAGCGCGTATCGGTACGCGATCTCGACGCCCAAGAAATTGCGGTCCGGATTCGCCTTCGCGACTCCGGTAATAAAGAGCCCCTTCCCCGACCCGATTTCCAGCTCCATCGGGGCGACGCGCCCGAAAATTTTGAGGGAAAAGTCGTCGGGGGAGAGCCCGGCGAGGGAGGCGTAGGTCGTTCGGGCGACCTTGTCGGCCCCGTCTCCGGGCTGGGCGAGGGCGGCGGTTTCCGGGTCGACTTTCGGACCAAATTCAAATTCCATCGGAATGAAATATCGCGACAAATCGCGATTCGCTTGAATTTTTGGCAGCGAGCGACGCGGCATAACGCGGACCTCTGGGGAGAGTTGGGGAGTTTTAGCGATAAACGAGGGGTTATTTCTCGATGGGAAGCGGAACGCCCTTGAGGACGCCCTCGCAGACGATTTCGTCGTTGACGACGCACATAAATTTGGCGGTAATGAGAATCTTGCGCCACTTGAGCATTTCGGACTGGACGACCGCGCGGTCGCCGGGTCGGACCATGCCGCGAAACTTCACTTCGTCGAGCCCGGCGAACCCCATGACGGCGCCGTCGAACATATCGTGCTTCGTCATAAAGTAGCTCGCCAGCTGCGCGGCGATTTCGCAGAGCACGACCCCGGGCGTGAGCGGAAAATCGGGCATATGCCCCCGAATCCAGAACTCCTCGGGGGTCATGTCCTTGTATCCGACGCACTTTTTCGCCTCGAAATCGTCGTAGACGACCGCGGTCAGCTGCTCCATTTCGTAGCGCTGGCGATTATATTTGCGAATGTCTTCGATCGTGGCGATCGGTTTGTCGAGATCGTAGAGCGACGGATCGACTATCAACGGCTTTTTGGGCATAACGATTCCTCCATGGTCGGCGAGTCCTTTCGACCGTTCCTCGGACGTCGAGGCGCGTCAAAAAAAACGCGATCGAGGCGCAAAAGCCCGGATCGCGCGTTAATCGTCGGAAATAGTTCGCGAAGTCGCGGCGTCAGGTCTTGACGATCCGGCGCTTGGCGCGACGCGCTTTGGCGTTGGCGGGACGTTTGCCGTGATTCGCCTTCTTAACGACTCTACCGGGTTTGGCCATTTAAAAATCCTCCGAAATTCAACGCGTTCTCGTTTCCCGCTCGCCGGAGCCCTCTCCTAACGCCGAAGCTCCGCTCGAACGAAGAAACTCCGCTCGGTATATCTTTCCTTTCCGAGCGCTCGAGCGCCGAAAAGGGGCGCCGCGATTCGTCGCGGCGGTCAAAGGCAAGTTCAAGTTGCCAAGATCCGAGTCGAGAGCCTATTCGACCTTTCGACCCGAACCGCGACCCGCATTATAACCCCGTTTTTTTTCTTGAAAAGGGGGCGCCCCGCGATTCCCGGGGTTATTTTTCGGACGTCGAGTAAAAAAAAGCCGCGGGAAAAGTCCACCGCGTTTGCCGCGTCGTCGAAAGGGTCGTTTCGTCGCGAAAAGAAAAAGGGCGTTTTCTATCGAAAAACGCTTGTCGCCCCCAAAAAAACTGGCACAATGGGGAGCGTTGGCGCAATGGGTCGCGATCGACGCGAGCGCTCGACTTTTTGTCGACGTCGAAACTATTCCAACGCGCGGGGAATACCGAATTGCGCCAATCCCAAAAGTCGATTCGAAATCGTCGATCGCGAATATTTTGAACCAACGCGTTTTACAAAGGCAGGGCAAACGATGGTTCTCGAATTGGAGAAAAACGTCCCGGGAATGGGACAAACGAAGAAGTCCAAATCGCCCAAAATTATTCTCGCGGCGGCGATTATTCTGTTCTTGGCTTTGTCGTTCGGTTTTATCGCCGACGCGTTCCGAAATGCCGACGGCGGAAAAGAGTCGTTTAACGGATCTCCCCGGGCCGGAGCGCTCGCGACGCTAACGGTAAACGGGGTAAAATTCGCGTTCCGCTACTGTCCTCCGCTGAAAAACCAAAAGTCGGTTCGGTGGGGGAAGGAAAGAGACCGGTTAAACGGCTTCTGGCTCATGGAAACGGAATTGACGCGAGCGCAAACGAAGGCGGCGCTCGGCGAAGCGACGGGCCAAACGGACTCCGACGCGTCCATAACCCCCGCCGACAACTTGTCCTACGAAGACTGCGAAAAAATCGTTCAACGTCTCAACGAAGCGAGCGAGTCGATTCCCGAGGGTTGGCGCTTCGCGATTCCTTCGGGAACGCAATGGGGGTGCGCGTGTCGCGCGGGACGAGACGACGTTTCGGTCGGCGCCTTCGGGGTATCGAGGGCGCCGGAACCGAAAAATGGCGCGGAAAGGGACAAGGCCAACGGCGCGTCCTTCGCGGTCTCGCGAAACACTCGGGCCTCGACGCGGCGGCGCGAGCCGTCGAGGGTCGCGACTCCGAACGAGGAGTTCGACTCGCGCTCGTCTCGACCCGACTTCCGGAAAAGCCGAGCGATCGCGAAGTTTCCGCGTTCGACCCCAAAGCGACCGACGCGGGGGAGCGACGCGTTCTGACGATCGACGGGGTCGATTTTCCATTCCGCTACTGCCCGGTCGGCAGTTTCGCGATGGGAAGCCCCGAGGGCTCCGGCGCCGATTGCGAGCGCCCGCGACGCAAGGTCGACTTGCTCGTCGGGTTTTGGATAATGGAGACCGAGTTGACCCAGGCGCAGTGGCGAGTCGTCGCAAAAACGGATCCGAGTCGGTTCAAGGGGGACGATCGTCCGGTCGAGCAAATCTCCTGGTCCGACTGCGAGAAATTTATCAAAGCGCTCGACGAGCTTTGCCCAATAGAGGGAGACTTGCAATTTGATTTGCCGACCGAGGCGGAGTGGGAATACGCCCGCCGCGCGGGATCGACCGACGAGCGATACGGCGAGCTCGACGAAATCGCCCAATACAAGGAGAACTCCGAGGAGGGAACGCGACCCGTCGCGCAAAAGAAACCGAACGCTTGGGGACTTTACGATATGATCGGCAACGTCGCCGAGAGAACCCTGGACTACTGGGCGGCCGATTACTACGAGTACGGAGCCAATTATACTCCAATGGGTCCGGACTTTGGCGAGCTCCTCTCGGTTCGCGGCGGCTCTTGGGGCGACGACGCCGACGCCTGTCGCGCCGCGTATCGACGAGGGGAATCTCGGACGACGAAGAGCGATCGCCTCGGGGTTCGCTTGGCGCCGGTCGATCGCGCGGGCGACTGGGTTCCTTACAAGCGGCTAGAGAGCGCGGAGGTCTCCTTCTTTGATCCGAGCGGCGCCGAGCCGGGCGAGCGCCGCGTCGCGACGATTAACGGCGTCGAATTTCCGTTCCGCTACTGTCCTCCCGGGGCGCTCGCGAAGAATAGCGGCAAAGCTTCCGAGGGGGACGAGGACGACGCGTCCGCGTCCTCTTCGTCGGAAACGCCGGAAGTCGACGCGGGGTACTGGATTGCGGAGACCTTGCTGACGCAAGCGCAGTGGAGAGCCCTAACCGGCGAGAACGAGAGCGCTTATAAAGGAGGGGAGTGCCGGTCGACTCGATTTCTTATCGCGAAATCCAAGGGTTGATCGACGATTTAAACGCCGATTTGCCAAACGCCCCGAGCGACTGGAAATTTGCGCTTCCGACCAAAGCGAGGTTGGAGTTCGCTCTTCGAGCCGGGAACGAGGAGGACGAAAAACCGGAGCGGGATCCACTATTAAGACTCGATCGCAATTCGTTGGAAAAGCGACGCGCTCGAGCCAAAGAACCGAGCGCTTGGGGGATTTGCGCCGCGCCCGACGAGGTCTCCGAATGGATCGAAGACTTCGACTTCTCGCGCCTTTACGTCCCGAGGGACGTCGACGAGCGCCTCCATTACTCCCCCAATTTGAGCGCGCGACTCGTTCTGATTCCGGTCGAGACGGCGCCGAAGGGGGACAACTCCGACCCGAGTCCCGAGGAAACGGAGCCCGAGACCTCGAACCCAACTCCCTAGCGCGAACGATTCCGCCGGTACCGTTCGTTTTTCCGCGCGACGAAACGCGAAAATCGGTCGCCGCCGACGTTCCCGACGGGACGGCGGCGGCGATTATATACTCGCCTTTGGCGAGGTTGGCGGGTTGGGGAGTTCTCCCGGCGAAAAGTTCTTGACGCCGACCCTGAAAATTGTCTAGTTATGAAGCGGTCTAAAGAGAAGCTTCGTCGAGACGAAGCGCGAGCGCTCGGGGAAAACGGGGGTAAAGAGCGCTTGTTCAATTGGGATAAATAGCGCAAAATACTATGGGTTTTTGCGCGTGAAAAATTGAGCCGTTTTTGCCGGAAAATAGCCCAATTAATTGCCCAGAGGTCTTGAAAAAAACGCTTTTCTTGTTACAATATCGCGAGCGTGGGGGTGGGGACGCCCGCCGAGGGCGGGTTTTGTTCGCGCTACCGCGCGGTTGGGTAAACGACCCGCTCCCGTTGGTCGCTAGTCCTCCTCGGTCTTAACTACCTTTTTTGATTCCGTATTCAAGATACGCTATAACAATGAACGCAAACGAGAAAACCGCGATTAGAGATTTCGTCTCCTTTTGGACCGGTAAGGGGGACGAAAAAGGCGAGAGCCAAAAATTCTGGCTGAGTTTGCTTTCGTTGCTGGGGGTCGAGAACCCCGAGCGGTTCGTCGAGTTCGAAGACCGGGTGTTTCTCGGACACGCCAGCTTTATCGACGCGTACATTCCCGAGACGAAAGTCCTGATCGAGCAAAAAAAGGCGACCGCCGATCTCAACGCGCCGATCAAGCAGTCGGACGGGTCGAAGCTGACCCCGTTCCAGCAGGCGAAGCGGTACGCGACGGAGCTGCCCTACTCGCGGCGCCCGCGCTGGATCGTCGTTTGCAACTTCGCGGAGTTCGTCGTCTACGATATGGAGCGCCCGACCGGCGAGCCGGAGACGATATTTCTCAACGATCTGGAGAAGGAGCTCTATCGGCTCAAATTCCTCGTCGACTCCGAGAACGCGCGGCTCAAGCGCGAAACGGAGGTCTCGATCAAGGCGGGGGATCTGGTCGGGGTTCTCTACGACAAGCTGATCGAGCGGTACAAAGACCCGAACAACCCGGAGTCGCTGCGGTCCCTCAATATGCTTTGCGTCCGGCTCGTCTTCTGCCTCTACGCGGAAGACGCGGGAGTGTTCGGGGTTCGGAATATGTTTCACGACTATATGAAACAGTACGACGTCCCCTCGTTTCGCAAGGCGCTGATCGAGCTTTTCCAAGTCCTCGACCAAACCCCGGAGGAGCGCGACCCGTATCTGCGCCCCGATTTGGCGGCGTTCCCTTACGTCAACGGGGGGCTGTTTTCGGACGAATCTATTGAAATTCCGAACTTTACCGACGAAATCCGAACGATTCTCTTGTCGAAAGCGAGCGAGGACTTCGACTGGAGCGAAATTAGCCCCACGATTTTCGGCGCCGTCTTCGAGAGCACGCTGAACCCCGAGACGCGTCGATCCGGGGGGATGCACTACACCTCGATCGAGAACATTCACAAAGCGATCGACCCGCTCTTCCTGGACGAGCTAAGAGCCGAGCTGGACGCGATTAAAAGCGAAAAGGTTCTCAATGCCCGAATCAAAAAGGCGCGCGCGTTCCAAGAGCGGCTCGGGAAGCTCAAATTCCTCGATCCCGCGTGCGGGTCCGGAAACTTCCTCACCGAGACGTTTTTGTCGTTGCGGCGCTTGGAGAACGAGGCGATCTCGATTATCTTTCGCGAGCAAGGGGTCTTTGGAGAAGTCGTCGACCCGGTCAAAGTCTCGATCGACCAGTTCTTCGGAATCGAGATCAACGACTTCGCCGTTACCGTCGCCAAGACCGCGCTTTGGATCGCCGAGAACCAAACCCTCGTCGAGACGGCGCGGATTATCCACAAGGAGATCGAGTTCCTGCCGCTCAAGACGAATGCCAAAATCATCGAGGCGAACGCGTTGCGCATCGATTGGGAGGACGTCGCGCCCAAGAGCGAGTTGACGTATATTATGGGGAATCCGCCGTTTGTGGGGTACGGACTGCAAACGAAGGAGCAAAGCGCCGACGTCGCCTCGGTCTATGTGGACGAAAAAGGAAAAACGTACAAATCAAGCGGTAAGATCGATTACGTCGCCTGTTGGTATTTCAAAGCCGCGCAATATATTCAAAATACAAACGTTCGAGTCGCGTTCGTATCGACCAATTCGATAACTCAGGGAGAACAAACGGCTCTCGTTTGGAAACCTCTTTACGAACGTTTTAACGTCCATATCGACTTTGCGTATCGAACGTTTCGTTGGGATAGCGAGGCGAATGAAATGGCGCATGTTCATTGTGTCATTATTGGTTTTAGCGTCGCGCCGTTCAATAAGCCTAGAAAGATCTTAGACGGCGACAAGACCTATTTAGCTAAATCAATCAACTTCTATTTAATCGACGCGCCGATCGTCTTCGTTGAACCGCGTTCCAAACCGATATACGACGTCCCTAGCGTTCAATCCGGAAATCGCCCGACCGACGGCGGTCATTTGATCATAGAAGCGGACGAAATTGACGACTTCTTGAAACGAGAACCCTCGTCGCGACAGTATATTAAAAAACTCGTTGGCGCAAAGGAATATATCAACAATCTAGATCGGTATTGTCTTTGGTTAGTCGGAGTTAGCCCAACGGAACTTCGCAAAATGCCATTGGTTATGGAACGCGTCAAACTAGTTAGAGAAACGAGACTCGCGAGTCCTGACGAGGGAGCAAGGAAACTAGCCGAAACCCCTTCGTTATTTAGGGAAACGAACAATCCTAATACGTATATTGTTATACCAAGGCATTCTTCTGAAAGACGACAATATATCCCGTTTGGTTTCCTAGATTCCAACACAATCCCAACGGACGCGACGCATATCGTCCCGAACGCCACCCTCTACCACTTCGGCGTTCTGACGTCGAGCGTCCATATGGCGTGGACGCGGGCGGTGTGCGGTCGTTTGGAGATGAGATACCGCTATTCGAACAAAGTGGTTTACAACAACTTCCCGTGGCCGAAGGCGGAGGAGTTGGAGCGTGGCAAAATCGAGCGAACGGCTCAGGCGATCCTCGACGCTCGGGCGCTCTACCCGGACTCGTCGCTGGCGGACTTGTACGACGAAGCGACCATGCCGAAGGAGCTTCGCGCCGCCCACAAAGCGAACGACGCGGCGGTCTTCGCGGCGTACCGGTTCCCGGAGGGCCTCGGGCTCGACGACGAGCCGGGGATCGTCGCGGAGCTTATGCGGCGCTACAAAGAACTAACCGAACGAGCCTAGCCCCGGTGCCCCCTCCGCGCGACGGCTCGCTATTTTTCGTTGTTTCAATACTTTACTTCGCTAACCGACTTTTGTCGAAAGGACTTTCCCAATGGAACGCAAATCGAATCGAACGATCTTCCGCGGCTTGTTTCAACGTCGGGACTCGCAAAAGGTTGGGAAAGCGCCCGGCGCGCGCAAACTGCGGGTCGAGGGGTTGGAAGAGCGGAGGTTGCTTAGCGCTAGCGATTGGGGGGGCGAGGGAGTTTTTGAAAACGCGGCGATCGTAGCTCTAGCGAGCGACGAAATCGCTAGCGCCGAAATCAGTTTGCAACGCGAGACGGTCGAAATCGAAACTCTCGCGACCGCTGGAACTTATAACCAACACGATCTTTCCATAATCTATGCGTTGGGGTTGACGGAGGAAAGCGAAGGGGTTGTTTGGAATAGCGAGGGTCGGCTTGTTGAATTGACTTACGCTAATCCGGAGGTAACGTCGATTGAAATTAAAGGTTGCTCGGTCCTATCTTCGTTGGACGTCTCGCGTTGCGCAAATCTAACTTCTCTCGATTGTTCCCAAAACCAATTAACAACCCTTGATATTTCGGGGTGCGTTAATCTTGACAGACTTGATTGTAGAGAAAACGCTCTTTCTAACTTAGATCTTTCTCATTGTTCTAATTTAACCGTTCTTTATTGTCAAATTAACTCGTTGTCCGAGTTGAACGTTTCAAATTGCGCAAAGTTGTTAAGATTCGATTGTTATATGAACAACTTATCGCAACTAGATATCTCGGCGTTAGTCGACTTATCTCACTTTGAATGTTATTTGAACAATTTGACCTCGCTTGATGTTTCGAATAGTCCTCGACTGTATTTTCTTAATTGCGAGAAGAATCAAATATCGGAGCTCGACGTTTCCAACCTCACAAACTTACATCGACTATCTTGTAGCTATAACCAAATCGAAAGACTTGATCTCTCGAATTGTCCAGATTTAAATATCGTTTCCTGTTTCAATAACCAATTATCTGAATTGTTAGCGCCAAATTGCGGTTCTTTGTGGACTTTGAATTGCGGAAATAACAGACTAACGGAACTTGATCTTTCCGGTTGTACGGAATTAAGTTATCTAGGTTGTAACGGTAATAAACTCACAATACTTGACTTTTCTCAAAACGTTTATATCCAAAATATTATATGTTATTACAATAATCTTTTGGAACTCAACGTCGAGGGATGCGCATCGTTGCAAACCCTTGAGTGTTTCTCCAACCAATTATCGTATCTTGATATATCCGATTGTAATAATCTACAATCGCTTGATTGTCACGATAATAATCTTCAGGAACTAATTCTCCCCAATTGTCTAAACCTCCTATCGCTCAAATGCCACAACAACAAACTCTCTGATCTAGACGTTTCTTCGTTTGTCAATTTAGAGTTATTGTATTGTGAAAACAATCTTTTGAGTTCTTTAGATCTTTCAAACAATCAGTATCTAACGAATTTGAGTTGTAATTGTGAGACAATGATTTCCCTTGATGTTTCAGGCTGTAGAAAGCTTAAAATCCTCTACTTTTCTGGAAAGTCTCTCGTTACGCTTAATGCATCGGGCTGTGAGAACCTTACCGACTTAACTTGTTATAATAACAAAATAGAAAATCTATGTCTCTCGGGTTGTACAAATCTCGAATGGCTAATTTGTTCGATGAACCAATTAGAGGAACTCGATCTTAAGGACTGCGGTAAACTTCAATATCTTGACTGTGTTGGTAACAAACTCAAATCGCTTGACGTCGTTGAATGTTTAGATTTATACGCGTTATATTGTGATAACAATGCTCTGGATACTGTTAATATTTCACCACATCCCTCTTTACAGTTCGTTTCGTGTAGTAACAACAAGTTGATCAATCTCGAGGTTTCGGATTGCGTTAATCTTCAAAGACTTAATTGTTGCAAGAACGAACTTGTCGAACTTGAAATCGTCAATTGTCCAAATTTGACGTATATGGAGTGCTATAACAATCATCTAATTACTCTTGAAATTGACAATTGTCAACATTTGGAATCGATTATTTGCGCTTACAACAAACTAACAGCACTAAATATCAGGAACTCTCCCAATATTCGTGGTATTTACTGTTATGTTAATAACTTAACAGAAATCAACCTCTCGTCAATACCAAATATAGTTTCTCTAAACTGCGCAGAAAACAATATTTCGCAATTAGATTTATCTATGTGTTCGCAACTTACAATGTTTGATTGTCGATTCAATAGTCTTACAGAACTCGATATATCATCTTGTCCAAACCTAAATTCATTATCTTTCGACTCGAGTCTCGAACGAATAACTATGGGGAACGTTGTTACCACCAAAGTTACGATTAGAAGAGTTAATGGAGTCGAGGAACTGGTGGTTATCGATGGTTCTGGACAAATATTGGAAACAACCGAAGGTTTACAAGAGGTAATTTCGTTTAATATTCAAGCGAACGCAACCAACCCCATCACAATCGCCTACTTCAAAAACGGCGAGGTAGTCGGAACGACCAAGATCAATGAAATCGTCCTAACCCCGCCTATTCTCGCCGGGTCGGTAACAAACACCGCTATCGTCGTCAAGATCAACCCCGTCGAAGACGCCGAGCGGTATGTCCTAGAATACGATACCGATCCAAACTTCTCCGAACCCAGAACCAAGACCTACACCACGACCGGCGCCAAAACGATAACCGGCTTGACCCCCGGAACCCCTTACTACGTCCGAGTCAAGGCGATCGCGACGAACGCCGACGATTCCGCCTGGTCGACTCTTCGCCTCGTGCCCGGCGCGCCCACTCTCGCGTCTCCCAAATTCGTCGCCTCGGCGACCAAAACCACGCTGATCGTCAATATCGGCGCGGTCGAGAACGCGGAGAGCTACGTCCTCGAATACAGCGAGAACCCCGATTTCTCCGACTCGGTAACGAAAACCTACCGAACCTCGGGCGCGAGAACCTTTACGAACCTCCCGTTCGGCAAGACTTACTACTTCCGAGTCAAAGCGACGAGCGAGTCTTGCAACGACTCAAAATGGTCGCAACTCGCGTTCGCGACGGGGCAACTGTCCGGGACGACGCTCAAAGTCGCTAGCGTCAACTACGACCGAGTCGAGCTGACGGTCGCAAAAGTCGACAAGGCGGTCGGTTGCGCGATCGAGTACTCGAAGAGCGCCGATTTCTCCGATTCGACGCTCGTCTCCTTCTCGACGTTCGGAACCAAGACGATCTCCGGCTTGGACGAAAACGCGACCTACTACTTCCGCGCCAAGGCGCTGGGGGACGGAACGAATCGCGTCGACTCCGCTTGGACGTCGACGATTACCCGAAAGACCGCCGAGTATCTGGGCGCGTTGTCCGCCCCGAGCGTCGTCGCGCTCTCGGCGACGAAAAACGCGCTCGTCCTGAAATTTACCGGCGTTCCGAACGGCGCGAAGTACGTCGTCGAATACGGAACCGACCCGACCTTCGCCGGTTGCGCGACAAAGACCTACCCGAGCTCGGGCTCAAAAACGATTACCGGTCTAGCCGCCGGAACGACCTATTACCTCCGCCTCAAAGCGATCGCGACCGGCTACGCCGACTCCGACTGGGTCCAAGCGACCGCGACGACCAAAGGCGCCCCGGCGTCGAGCGCGATTCTCGACTTGGACGCCGCGTTCGAGGACTACTTCGACGACGAGCTCGCGTTAATCTGAACAGCTCGAAAGCCTTCGCGCGAGGGTCGCGAGGGATTGGGAATCGATATAGGACCGCCGGAGTCGCGAGGAGGGGCTTCGGCGGTCTTTTTGCGCCGCGCGGTCGGCGGACGGCTAGCGGCGCGGATTCTTGACGCGAGGGCGCCGATTGGATATAATGGAGGGGTCGAGCGCTCGGCGCCCGGCGAATGTTGGAGGAACCAATGGCGAAACGAAGCGGAAATAACGACGAATCGAACGAAAACCAAGACGACTCTAAGTTCGTCTTTTTGGACGATCCGAACGACGAAAGAACGATTTTGAATCGCTCTTTTCAAGACGCCCTATTCGGCGATCGATTCCAGGAACTCGACGCCGTTGCCGAGTTAAACAGGGCGCTTCGTCCCTACGACACGAAAACGACCAAAAAGGACATTTCCCTCGTTACGGTGAAGAATATCCTGACGGTCCAGGGCTATAATGACCTCGGGTATCTCGTGGGAGACGAAGTGATTTGCCTCGTGGAGGCTCAGTCCCGTTGGGATCGGCAAATGCCGATGCGACTATTCGACTATTTACACGAGGAGATGACGATCGTTGGCGCCAAACGAGATATTGTTTGGACGAAAGATCAAAGTTATATTCCCCCGGAGCCCGATTTACACGTCCTCTATAGTGGAAGTCGCAAGAACGTTCCCGATTTCATTACGATGAACGACGCGTATTGGGGCGGTAGAAGACGAAGCCTTTGGTTGGGCGCGCAAGTTCATTCCAAGGGGCGTCCGGGAGACATGGTCGACCAGTACCTCGGAGTTACGAGGATGGTCAAAGAACAAGTGGCGCTTTACGGACCGACGACCAAAGCGCTCGATATTGCGATCAATCTTTGCATTGAAAGGGGTTATATGTCCGATTACATGAAAGCTAGAAGGGCGGAGCTCGTGAGGAGCGCTCATTCGCTGTTCGACAACGAGCGACAACGCGTTTTGGAATTGAAACGCGAGAAAGCCGAATCGTTCGACGAAGGGTTCGACAAAGGGTTCGACAAAGGGGTTGGTAAGGGAAAACTCGAAGCGCTCTTTGAGCTCGTTCAAGATGGCGAACTCACCATTACTAAAGCGGCAAAACGAGCCCAAATGACCGTTCCCCAATTCAAAAAGGCGACGGCGGCGCTCGCGTTGGCTTGAGCGGGTCGCGCTCGGACAACGCCAACAACGCGACGAAAATTGGAACAAAGTTGCGAAAACTCGGGTTTGTTCGCAACTTTTCGAGCTCGCGACTCGTCTAATCTCTCGGCGCGTTTTTGGTTTGCGCCTATCGAGGCTCGGAACGTCGGAAAAGAGCGCGCTCAAGGCGCTCCGGGTGCCTCGGCGGCGCGCGGGTTATCGACGAGGAAACTATGAGAACGAATCGCTCTCAACGAACAAAGGGACTTTTTGACAACTTATTCGCTTCGCGACGCGAGAACAAGGCGCCTCGAACGCGCCGGCTTTTCGCCGAGTCGCTCGAAGATCGCAGACTCCTGAGCGCGACGCCCAACGACCCTTCGGGGAGCGCGGGGGTTGGGGAAAGCGCGCCGTTCGATTTCCAGACCGCGCTCGTCGGCGACTACGCCAATCTCGAGTCGTCCTCGACGAGCGAGATCGAGAGCGTCTCCGCGCTCTTTTCCGTCGGCGCGACGCCGGAAAATCTCGGCGCCCTTCCGACCCCGACGATCGACGCGCTTTCCGGAACGAAATCGGCGATCGTAATTAAATTTAACGAGTTCGTCGAGGGCGCCGAGAAATACGTCGTCGAGTACTCGACCGATTCCTCGTTCGCGACCGGAGTCGTCTCAAAGTCTTATTCGAGCGCCGGTTCCAAAACGATCTCCGGGGTCTCCTCCGACGCTTGGTATTACGTTCGCGTCAAAGCGACCGCGACCGGGAGCGCCGACTCCGCCTACTCGACGTCCCGAAAGATCTATACGAACGCGGCGGCGCTCCAAGTTCCCGCCGTTCAAATTTCCGCCGTTAAGACGTCGATCGTCGTTAAAATTAACGAAGCGGAATTGGCGACCGGATACGTTCTCGAATACGACGTCGACCCGAACTTTAGCGCGCCAAAGACAAAGAACTACGCGTCGGCCGGAGTCAAAACGATCTCCGGGCTGACCTTCGCGACGCGCTACTACTTCCGCGTCAAGGCGATCTCCGACGTTCGCAACGATTCCCGCTGGAACGAGTTTAACTACGCCGCGGGCCAGCTCTCGACGCCCTCGCGCTTCGCGTCGAGCGTTGGAAGCGACTTCGTTAAAGTGAAGTGCTATAATTCCGCGAGCGCCTCGGGATTCGAGGTCGAATACTCGACCGACCCCAATTTCTCCAATTCTCAACGCGCGACCGGCCCCGCTTCCGGGCTCGTCGAAGTTACCGGGCTCCAGTTGGGAACAAAGTACTACTTCCGAGCGCGAGCCCTCGGGGACAACGTTTCGCGCGTCGACTCCAATTGGTCGCCGAGCTTTAGCGCGACGCCGAAAGAGTCGCCCTCGACCCCGGCGCCTCGTCAACTCGCGACGCCAACGGTTACGAGTTCGGCGTCCCTAACGGAGGTCGTCGTCAATATTTCCGAGGTTCCTGGCGCGGTAAACTACGTTCTCGAATACTCGTCTTTTTCCCACTTCGGAACCCATACCCAACGGACTTACTCGTATCCCGGAAGAATTACGATCTCCGGGTTCAAATCAGGGACTGTCTACTACTTCAGGGTCAAGGCGGTCGGGATCGGAATCGCCGACTCGGAGTGGAACGTCTTCTCTCAAAAGACGACGGGGCTCGTCCCTCCGAACGTTAGCGCGTCCGTAACCAAAACCGCCGTCGTGCTAAATATCGGGGCGGTCGAGGGCGCGACCGGCTACGTCGTCCACTGCGGGCTCACCTACCAAATGCCGACGTATATCGAAAAAACTTATTCCACTTCCGGCGTTAAGACGATCTCCGGCCTGAACCCCGGAACGACCTATTACTTCCGAATTAAGGCCGTTTCGACCAATTCGGGAGAGTCCGACTGGACGCGCGTTACCGCCAAAACCAACAACGGTTCGACGAGCGCGGCGCTCGATTTGGACGCCGCGTTCGAGGACTACTTCGACGACCAAGAGGATTTTTGGAACGTTCTCGTCGAGTCTCGAACGGAGTGAGCGACGCCGCGAGTTTCGCCCCCTAGACCGCTAGACAACGAACCGACCCTCGCGTCGCCCAATCGGCGCGAGGGTCGGTTTTGTATTCGGAAGTCGACCTCCGAAAGGATCGGCAAAACCGAGCGCGTTTTTCGGGACTTCCGCGACGAGCGCGACGTCCCCGCGTCGAGAAGCCCCGGTCATAAGGAAAAAGTCTCGGCGGAATCCGAAGCCCGCGCGGCGCCGTCAAGCCCGTCAAGAGCGGATAAAAAACTACAGAAAAAGGGTAAAAAGAATCAAAAAAAACTTGCAAAGGCAAATTGGGGTCGGCATAATAAGGGTACGGCGCGACGTCGGCGTCGGCGAAGACGCGCCGGTTTAGCAAACAGCCCAAACGAAAGCGGGGGTTTTATGTCGATTCGCGCCCACTTAGCGACCGTCGCGGCGGCGGCGCTCGTTCTCATATGCGCCGTATCTAGCGCGGCGGAGTACAAAGGTCCGATCAAGTTGCTTCCGACCAAAGACGGATCGACGCTCTATTCGCTCAATAAAGACTCCCATGAAATCGCGGTCGTTTCGGTCGCGGAGGGGAAGGTCGAGCGCTCGATTCCGATCCCGGGCGAGCCGAACGACATGACCCTCTCCTCCGACGAAAAGACGATGTACGTCGGGTACGGCGACTATCAGGGCAAGATCTGCGCGATCGATTTGGGATCGGGCGAAATCCTCGGCGAAGGGGTTATTGGGCACACGCCTCGCGGCCTGTGCGTCAATCCCGCCGACGAGAGCGTTATGTTCGCCTGCCTGCAATTCGACGGGAAAATCGCGAAAGTCTCGCTTCCCGATTTTAAGGTGCTGGCGACCTACCCCGCGCTCCACGAGCCTTGCGACGCCGTGATCACTCCGGACGGCAAGACCTACTACGTCGCGAACTTCCTGCCTCTCGACCGCTCCGACGGGGCGAACGTCGCGGCGGAGATCACCTGTCTCGACACGGCGACCGGCGAGTCGAAAAATATTCGGCTCCCGAACGGCAGCTCCAGTATGCACCACATCTGCCTGTCCCCCGACGGGAAGTGGGTCTACACCACCGCGATTCTCGCGCGGTACCAGCTCCCCACGACCCAAGTCGAGCGCGGCTGGATGAACACGAACGGGTTCTCGATTATCGACGCGGAAAAGCGCGAGTTCGTGAACACGGTGCTGCTCGACGACGTCGACTCCGGGGCGGCGAACCCGTGGCCGATCGCGGTGACGCCCGACAATAAAACGATCTGCGTCGGAATCGCGGGCACGCACGAGCTTTGCCTGGTCGACTCCGACAAGACCCACGAGAAACTCGCCTCGCTTCCGAAGAACGCCGAGGAGGCGAAAGAGAAAGGGCTCTCGAACGCGACGACCGCCGACCAAGTGCCGCAACTGCTCGCGTTTCTCGTCGGGCTCAAAAAGCGCGTCAAGCTGTCGAACCGCACCCTGAAAGTCAAGGGTCCGCGCTCCCTAGCGATCATCGACAACAAGGCGTACGTCGGCATGTACTTCTCCGACGTCATTATGGTCGTCGACCTCAAGGCGCGAACCCCGAAGGCGAAGGAGTTCTGCCGCCTCGGACCGGAGCCGGAGATGGACGCGGCGCGACGCGGCGAGCTCGCTTGGCACGACGCGACCCTCTGCTTCCAGAACTGGCAATCGTGCGCCAGCTGCCATCCCGAGGCGCGCTCCGACGCCCTCAACTGGGACCTGCTCAACGACGGCATGGGAAATCCGAAGAACGCCAAGGGAATGCTCCACTCCCTGGAGCTGCCCCCCGCGATGTGGCACGGCGTGCGCGTCAACGCGGAAAAGGCGATTCGAACCGGGTTCCAGTACATTATGTTCTCGAACGTGCCGGAAGAAACCTGCGTCGACGTCGAGCATTACCTGAAATCGCTGCGCCAGTTGCCCAGCCCGAAACTCGTCAATGGCGAGCTGTCCGAGAAGGCGCTGCGCGGCAAGGCGGTCTTTGAGAACGAAAAGTACGCCTGCGCCCAATGCCATGTCGGCGAGTACTTTACCGACCAAAAGATGCACGACGTCGGCTCGCGCGCGGACTACGACCACCAAGACGACTTCGACACCCCGACCCTGCGCGGCATTTGGCGAACCCCGCCGTACATGCACGACGGGCGGTACGTCGACCTGAAAGACGTCTTCCTCGACGGCGGGCACGGCGACGTTCTGGGCGACGTCGGCGACATGACCGAGGAGGAGGTGGACGACCTGGTCGAGTACCTGCTCTCCATCTGATCGAGCGAACCAACGGCAATTTCACGAGTTAGTTAGAAAAGCGAGGCGCCGACCGTGTCCGATAAATTCGAAGAAAAAAACGTCGTCTATAAAAGCGAGTACACCGACAAAATCAGGCGCGCGGTCGTCGCGTTCGCCAACTCCGACGGAGGCAAAATTTACGTCGGCGTCGACGATTTCGGACAGGTCGTCGGGCTGAGCGACGTCGAGGACGTTCGGCGGCGCGTCGTCAAACTAATTCAAGACGGGATTTCGCCCGACGTTACCCCCTACGTCGAGTGCGCGATCGAGCGCGCCGAGGGCAAGAGGGTCGTCGCCGTCGAGGTCTCGCGAGGCGCCGGGCGGCCTTACTGGTTGAACGACGCGGGGTTGAATCCGAACGGGGTTCTCGTTCGTTCCGACGCGGCGTCGGTTCCGTCGACGCCGCGGGAAATCGCGCGCCTAATCGACGAGACCTCGGGGGGCGACTACGAGACCTCGCGCTCGATCGATCAGAACCTTACGTTCCAAGAGGCGACGGAAGTCTTTAAACGGCGCAATATGCGGCTCGATCGCCAAGACTTGCTCGAGTTGGGGCTCGTCGACGCCTGGGGAACTTATACGAATCTTGCCTATCTCCTTTCGGATCAATGCGATCCGACGATTAAGGTCGCGATCGAAACGGACGACTCTGTTCGCTCGCGCGAGATCGTCGAGCCGCGCGGATCCCTCTTCGCGCAATTGGACGGCGCGATCGCCGCCCTCGATCGGTTCAATCGGAAATTCGTCAAAACGCTCGACGGACGCGAGATTTCCGCGCGCGAGTACCGCGAGTTTCCCGCCGAGGCGCTCAACGAGGCGATCGTCAACGCGATCGTTTGCCGCGACTACTCCAAGCCGATTTCGACCCTGATTCGACTCTACGCCGATCGCGTCGAAATCCTCTCTTACGGCGCGCTCGTCGACGGAATCGACGCGAAGGACTTGCCCCTCGGGGTTTCCGCGAGTCGCAATCCGAAGCTGGCGGGGGTCTTTCGTCGGCTTCGCTATATCGACTCGCTCGGGCAAGGGCTCGCGGGAATTCGCAAAATTTACCAAGGAAGCGGAGTCGAGCCGAAATTCGAGATCTCCGACAACTTCTTCCGCGTTACCCTGTTCAACGCGTTCGAGCGCCGTCTGGAGCGCGTCGTCGTCTCCGAAGAGGCGAAACCGCGCTTCGTCCCGGTCGTCGACGCGCCCGCGACCGTCGCCTCGCAAACGTTCGTTCCCGAGTTGACCGAGCGAACGAACGTCGTCGCGATCGGAACCGACAAGGCCCTGACCGTGATCGCCGACAACCCGACTTCCGGCGCCGTTAAGTTCCGACGCGAGCGCCGGTATCGCGACTAAGCGCCGAGCGGGGAATTGTTAGGGAGCGCGAGGTTTCGGACGTCGCGCTCTCGTTTTTTCGGGGCGACTCGCGGGAATAGGGACGCGCGGATTCGCTCGATCGCATTGGGGGATCTTCTTTTGTCGTTCGACTCGCTCGAATTCTGGACGCTAATCTGGGGCGCCGCGACCGCTTTGGTCGCGACGAGCGCGGCGTTTGGTTCCGAAGAGCCGGAGAACGAGGACGACGAGAAAGAGGTGGAGGAAGGAGGCGAACTGGACGACGAATCGGGGCTCGCCAACATATACGAATGGCTTGCGAACCCCGACGAATCCCCCCTCCCTTATGAAATTCTCGACGGGGCGAAAAAATTCGAACTTCGCGACGGTTGCGTCGTCATAGACGATCGCGTTCTCTTTTTTCCGAACGAAGGCGCGCGCTATTCGATTCTCGAAGACCCGACGGAGTTGTTCGACGAAGACGACTCGATATTTGCGATCGACGACGAAGAAGAAGCCGCCGTTCTCACGCTTTCCCCGGAAGCAAATAGCGATCCGCCAACGGAACTCATTTACATGGACGTCGAGGAGTTTAACTCTACTAGCGTCGGATTATTATCTAGGCTCGGGATCGCGGAGAGCGCTTTCAAAGACTCGTCCCTAAATTCTTCAACCGCCGTAGGCGACGATTCGGAATCAAACTATGTCGACGAACCGAAATACTTGCTCGGTCCCAACGGGGAGTATCGACTCGTCGAGGGAACGGAGACGCTCGAGCGCTACGTCATCGACGAAGCCGGGCATTTTGTGCCGCAAGAAATCAATCGTCAAGAGATTCCGTTTCTTCCCGCCAAAATCTTTTTCCGCTCCCCAAACCGCGACAGTTCGAACGACAACCGCCCCAAAATCCGAGAGGAATCCGGATCCAACGTCGCCGCGGCGAGCGAGAGCGGCTTCTTTGGGATCGATTCCGCGGCGATTTCCGACTCCGTCGGATTCGACGACATTTCGGAGATTTCCGACCCCGGCGCTTCCTCCTTGGGAGGCTTTTCGTCCCTCGGAGCGCTCTCCGACGTCGCGGTCGCTCCGCCTCTGCCCCAAAGATTCGTCGTCGACCTAGGAAATAATGGGCGAGCGCCCACCAACGTCGAGGTTCCTCCGCCTCCGCCTCCTTCCGTAGGTTCCCGGAAAGAAGTCGCGGGGGCGAGCGTCGAGACCTTTTGGGCGCCGGTCGAAACGTCGGATTCTCCAGACGACGAGGAGGAGGACGACGATTTTCCGTCGGAAACGGCCTCGAACCCGTTCGCTAACGCGGAGAGTTCTCCTGAATCGGCGTCGAATCCGTTCGAGACGTCCTCGTCGAGCGTCCCGTTTAGCTCTTCTCCGAGCGAGCCGCGAGCCCCTTCGGAGACGAAATACTCCGATTTCTTGTCCTCCTCGGTCGATACGGAACCCTCGAAAAAAGTCCAAAATAAGTCGCGAACCGCGTCGACCCCGCGTTTTTCCGATAGTTTGTCCTCTTCGGTCGATATCGAACCCCCGACGAGCGCAAAAAAGGAGCCGCAAAACCGCAAATCGTCGGACGACTCCCGGACGGCGCGCGCTCCCCAATTACCCCCTCGAGAAGAAACCGGCTCTGAGCCCGACAAACCGTTCGAGCCGGGGAATCCGTTCGAGGTCGACACGTTCGAGGACTCGTCGGTTTCCTTCATTTTTCATTCCTCCGAAGTCCCCGAGGACGAATAAAAGACGCTTTTCGCGCTATTATTACGAAAAACGTCCGTTTAGGAGGAACGCCGATGAACGAGGACTATTTGCGGCGTCTCCCGCTCTGGGAGTACGTCTCCGATTGCTACGAGGGCGCGGAGCGCGTCAAATACGGCCCGAACGCGCTTTCGTACCTGCCGATGAGCTCGCTGGAGCGCGACGAGCTCGCGACGCGAGGCGTCGAGTTTTCCAGATCGCGCTACGCGTTTCGACGAGATATCGCGTCGTACGAGAATTTCTTTCGCCCCCTCGTCGACGACGCGGTCGGACTCATGCAGCGCAACCCCGGGATCGCGCGGTTCGGCGCGGTCTCCGACGAGGAGTCCCCGAGGGAGGTGCGCGATCTCCGCGACTGGGGCAATCGCTTTAACGACGGACTCGCGGGGCTCAAGGCGCGACTGAACTTCGCGCAAATTCTCTACGGTCGGTACGGCATGCTGCTCGACGTCGCCTCCGACGGAAACGGATTCGCGCCGAATTTTTGCGTCGTCGAGTACCCCGCGCAAAAGATTCTCGACGGCGAGGTCTTCGAAAACCCGACCTCGCGATTCGGAGCGATTCGCTGGGCGCTCCTCGACGAGTCGACTTGGCGCTTCGATTCGGGAACGAAAGAGCGAAAGCGCGCTCCGCGACTGCGACTTTTGGCGCTCGACTCGCGCGGGCGGTACTACTCGACCCTCTTCGAGGGGGAGGACGCGCGGGAGAAATGGCGCCGGTTCAATATCGCCGAGCCGAGCGGAGAGCGCGTCGTCTATCCCTCGTTCAAGGGCAGAACCCTCGATTTCGTTCCGTTCACGGTCTGCAACGTCGAGACGCTCGGAATCGAGAACTGGTCGACCCCGCCCTATTTGGACGTGGCGCGGCTCGCCGTCGAGAACTACGTCGTCGACAGCTGGTACAAAATGGGGCTCTATTTGCACGCCACCCCCACGCTCGCCGTCTGCAACGCGGCGCGCGAATCGAACGACGTGAGGCTCGGGGGCGTGATTTGGCCGAGAAGCTCCGGGCCGAATCCGGTTTCGGTTCAGATTTTGGAAACGAACGGCGCGGGGCTCGCGGAACTGCGACAGGCGAAAACCGAGCTCAAAGAGACGCTAAAACGAACCTCGGCGAGAGAGTTAATCGAGCGGGCGGGCGCGAACTCGTCGAGCGACGCGCTAAAAATCCGTACGACGTTTTGCGCGGTCTCGATCGCGTCGATCGACAAAACCGGGGCGCGCGCGATCGAGGAGCAGCTGTGCTTCGCGTCGCGCTGGGCGGGGGCGACGGTCGAGGAGACTTGCGCGCGGATCTCGTATCGTCCCGACGTTTCGTACGTCGGCGCGGAGTTCGAGATGAGCGAGGTGGTCGATTTGCTCAAGACCAACGGAGAAACCGGAACGCTGTCGGATCGCAATATTTACGGACTTTTGGAAAAAGCCGCGCCAGGCGCGCTCTCCTCCTACGAGGACAACGAGGAGCAAAAATAGAAAGGAGTCGACTATGGGGAGCGATAACGCGACCGCGCTCTCGGAAGCGGAGCGAAAAGAAGCCGTCTTAAAAGAATTGGCGCGCAGTCTCGGGATCCCGTCTCCGGCGCTTCGGAAAACGGGAACGTCGCGCGAGGAATACGAGCGCTGGCTCGAGACGGATCCGGAGTTTTCGTCGCGAGCCCACCGCGAGGGGGAAGCCCTGCTCGATTTCGCGGAAAGTCGCGCGCTGGAGCGAATCGCGCGCGGGGACGCGCGATTGATCAAATTCGTTCTGGAAACGAAGGGCGCGTCGCGCGGGTACGTCAAACCGAGCGCCAAGCGGGCGGAGCCCCCCGCGCCGGCGGAGGTCGACCCGACGCGGTTCCTGACCGAGGACGACATGCGGCTGTAAGCGGCTCGACCAACAAACGGCAAGGCTCCGCGAGAAATTCGCGACTTTCTCGCGGAGTTCGTTGCGTTTATTAGAGTAAAGCGGGTTTACCGATTGTCGGTTTGTTGGCGACGCAAGAGTCTCTCTTCGCGAATGCAACACATTTTGCTACACATTTCGCCTTCAAAATCCTCCGCTAAGCTCTCTCTATCAAACTCGACGGCGTCGTCTTGGGCAATTCCCATATCCTCCGCGTATTCTTGAACGTCGATTCCGTTGGCGAGGAAGACGAAATGCCAGTTGTAGACCTCGGTCTGGCGCTTAATGCGCTCGTTGACGTCGGAGATCCTAAATCGACGACTGCTGTTTTCCTCGCCGTCGGTAACGATGACGAAGAGCACGTCCTCGGGACGATCCGATTCGCGCATGGCGGCCAAGGCCGCTCCAAGCTCGTCGATTCCTTGGCAAACCGCGTCGTAAAGCGCGGTGCAACCGCCCGTGCTGTAATGCTTGACGAAACGCTCCAATTCGTCGAGACTCGCGTCGGTCGCCAAACGCGTCGTTGAATTGGAAAATTGATAGAGATCGACCCGTATAGTTTCCCCCTTGGCGGCGGCTTTGCGTTGCTCCTCGCAAAAAGACGTCAAAGCCTTCACAACGTCTAGCCTAATCGAACTCATCGAACTCGAAGCGTCGACGACAACGCAAATTCTCGTATAATCCAGTCGCATATAGCAAACTCCCGTTGAAACACGGTGAAAAAAAAGCGAATCCGTCCAAAAAACGACCGCGACCGCCGAGGGCGCCCTCGACGATCGCAATACCGCCGACTCGTTCCGTCGATCGGCTTCTCGCGCGGGCAATAGTTGCTCTCGATAAAAATCCGTCTCTCTCGATAGCGAGGCGCTTCCTACGCCCTAGTTGCCCGTTGCCAAAGCGACCGCGTTTCTTTCATTCCGCGCTAGAAAATCAAGATTCGACGACCGCAACGCGTCCCGCGTTTTTAAAGATTCGCTCTTGGCTTTCGCCTCGAACGCTCTCCATTATACTCTCTAATCGAAGACCGTCAAGAAAAAACGTCCGTTTTATTTGATTTTTTTCAAACTTTTTTCACGTTCTCGAGAAACTTTCGCGGTTAACGAACTTTTTCCGTCTCTTTAACGCAAAAAGGCGCGTTTCGGTCTTTCGAACGCGCCTTTTTGCCCCTTATGCGGGACGGCTAGCGTAATTATTGCCGATTCATTCCTTTCGCCAAACGACGCGGCGAACGTAGTCGGCATAGCCGAGGATAATTCGCGCGACTTTCTCGGAGACGTTCGGCATAGAGTAATCGGCGACGCGACGCAGGGTTCGCTCCTCCCCGCGCTTCTGAGACTCGAGGATCTCCAGCGCGGTCTCGACGCGCTCCCACTCGTACCCGGTCATTACGGTCGTCCCCTCCTCCATCGCCTCTGGGCGCTCATGGGCGCGGCGGATATTGATCGCCGGGAAATTGAGAATCGAGGACTCCTCGTTGATCGTGCCGCTGTCGGAGAGAACGCACTTCGCGTTGATTTGCAGGGCGTTGTAGTCGTGGAATCCGAGCGGCTTCATGAGCTCGACGAGCGAGTTTAGTTTGGCGCCGCTGGCGTCGATTCGCTTGCGGGTGCGCGGGTGGGTCGAGAAAATAATGCGCTTGCCGAACCTTGTCGCGAGTTTGTCGAGCATGTCGACCATTTTCGCGAACTGGGCGGGGTCGTCGACGTTCTCCTCGCGATGGGAGCTGACGACGAAGTAGTCGTATTTTTGCAGCCCGAGCCGCTCGAGGACGTCGGAGGCTTCGATTTGGGGGCGGTAATAGTTCAAGACCTCGAACATGGGGCTACCGGTCTTGATCACGCGCGCCGGGTCGAGCCCCTCGCGCAGGAGGTACTCGCGAGAAATGTCGCTGTACGGCATATTGACGTCGCTAATATGGTCGACGATGCGCCGGTTGATTTCCTCGGGAACGCGCTCGTCGAAGCAGCGATTGCCCGCCTCCATGTGGAAGACGGGGATCTTGTGGCGCTTCGCGGGATAGGCGGCGAGGCAACTGTTCGTGTCGCCGAGAATCAGGACGGCGTCCGGTTTTTCCTCGACCAAAACCCGATCGACGCGCGCGATGATCGCGCCGACCGTCTCCGCCGCCGTTCCGACCGCCGACTCGAGAAAATACGCCGGTTTCGAGACGCCCAAGTCGTCGAAGAAGACTTGGTTCAGCTCGTAGTCGTAGTTTTGCCCGGTGTGAACGATCTTGTGGTCGAAATACTTGTCGAGCGCCGCCATAACGCGCGAAAGGCGAATGATCTCGGGTCGAGTGCCAACAACGGTGATTACTTTCATCTCTATCTTTCCTTAAAACGAACGAGCGTTTTGAACTTGTCTTTTGTTTTCCCGTCCCCTATTCGCGAGCGCGCCGCCAATTCAAGCCGGAACCGCCTCCGCGCGCTCCGCGAACCAAACCGCCTCGCGTTGGAATTCGTCCTCCGACTTCCCCGCGACCTCCGCCGCGCGAGCTAACGTTAGCTCCCCGTCGTTGAACAACTTATATAGGATTCTCAAGGAACCTTTGCGGAGACCTTTGCGATAGCCCTCGCGAAACCCTTCGCGGTAACCTTTGCGAAAGCCTTTTTCGATCATTTCGTCGATCAGTCCCATTGGAGTCGTCTCCCAATCGTCGCGAAAAGGTCAAGACGCGAGCAACGCCGCCTTGCGCTTGAACTCCGCTTCGGACAAATTCGCCTCTTCCGCCGCGGCGGTTAAGGTCAAAAGCCCCTTTTTGACCAAATTCGAAAGGGTTCTAATCGAACCTTTTTTTATTCCGCGCTTCTCGCCTATCTCTATGCCGGTCTTTTTACCTCGCTTCTCTCCTCGCTTCTCTCCTCGCTTCTCTCCAATCTCTATACCGGCCTTTTTACCCTTTTCGATCATTTCGTCGATTAGTCACATTGGAGTCGTCTCCCAATCGTCGCGAAAAGGTCAAGACGCGAGCAAAGCCGCCTTGCGCTTGAACTCCGCTTCGGACAAATTCGCCTCTTCCGCCGCGGCGGTCAAGGTCAATAAACCCTTTTTGACCAAATTCGAGAGCGTTCTGATCGAGCCCTTTTTTATTCCGCGCTTCTCGCCTATCTCTATGCCGGTCTTTTTACCTCGCTTCTCCCCTCGCTTCTCCCCTCGCTTCTCCCCTCGCTTCTCTCCTCGCTTCTCTCCTATCTCGATACCGGCCTTTTTACCCTTTTCAATCATTTCGTCGATTAGTCCCATAGTAAACTCCTTTTTGACGTTTTTATTGTCTTTGTTGAACGCGGCGACTAGCGCTTCGTCGAGGTCCTTTAGGGTAAACTTCTCGCCTCGGGAGGCGGAAACGTTAAAGGCGTAAATTAACGAGGTCCTAATAAAACCGAGCGACTGAACGTTCAGTTTTCCTTTGACCGCGCGAAACGGGGCGAAAATCAATTTGCGGCGCTCGCGCAATTTGCCGGAAAGCGCCGAGCCTAGGATTAGCGCGAACGACAAGGCTCTCGCCTTGGGCTCGTCGACGCCGTCCTCCCAAGTTATCGCGCCCTCCTCGACGAGTTTGGCGAAGTTGACGCAAGTAAACTCGATTCCAAACGGCTCCTTCGATCCGGCTCCGGGCGCGGGACGGACGATCTTTTTCCAGGTCAGCGCCCCTTGCGTCGGGTCGCCCCCCGCGTACGCCAGAAGGAAACGCGGCTGAACGAGCTTCTCGCGCGGAACTTCCCGAGCGCGCGAACTGGTCTCGAGCGCCGAGTACAAAACCGCGTTGACGACGCAACGGACGTCCTCGGCTCCCCCGAGCCGCGACTTGTGCTCCACAATGACCGGGACGTCGAGCCATTCGCTCGTCTTTTCGTCGAACGCGGGAATCGCGAGAACCGCGTCGGCGACGAATTTGTTCATGCGGTCGTCGAGGTACTCGTCGGGCTTGAGCTTCGCGCGGGTGAAATCGTAGCGCGCGCCGTTGGTCGGTAGGAAGACGCGGCAAAACGCGAGGATATTCTCCCGATGGCTCGCGAAGCCTCGGAAATACTTGTCGTGGCCGGAACCCCAAACCGGATCGATCGCGTCGGGATCCGAAAACGCCTTGTTGATTCGCAACAGGGCGTTTTGCGACAGGGGACGGTCGATCGAAGGGAGCGGGCTTTTGGGTATCCCGCGCTTCCTCGGCGCGTCCTTGGAAGGCGCTTCTTTCGGCTCGGGACGCGCGACTCGCTTCATTTTCCAACCGGGAGGAAGTAGGTGTCGGGATTATTGGGGTCGAAACACTCGTCGCACCACATGAACGTTACCATATCGGCGTCGCCGAGGTTCTCGATATTGTGGGTATAGCCCGGGGGAATATCGACGACCTCGAGTTTCTCGGCGCTCACGAAGTACTCGTAGACCTTGTCCTCGAACGGTTTGCGGAATCGAATAACGCCCTTCCCGGCGACGACGAGGAATTTTTCGTTCTTCGTGTGGTGCCAATGCTCCCCTTTGACGATCCCCGGCTTGGAAACGTTCACGGAAAATTGCCCGCGATCGGCGGTTCGCAGGATCTCGGTAAAGGAGCCACGATGGTCGCAATGCATTTCCAAGGGATAGGAGAACCCGTCGGTCGGGAGATAGCTTAAATAGGTCGCTCGCAACTTCTTAACGAACGGATCGGAGAGATCGGCGACGCTCTTGTCGTCGCGCGCGGCCTTGAAGGAGCGCAGCAAATCGGCGATCCGCCCAAGCTCGACTTGATGGGTCGTCGGAACGACGCAATACTTCCCGGCCTCGTCGCGACGTTCTTTCCCGAGAAGCGCCGCGATTAATTCCTTGACGACGTCGTCGATATACGCGAGGGTCAAAACGACTTTCGGGTCGTTCACTTGGATCGGCAGATCGTTGGCGATATTGTTGCAAAACGTCGCGACGACGCTATTGTAGTTCGGGCGGCACCATTTCCCGAAAAGGTTTGGGAAACGATAGACGAGAACTTTCGCGCCGGTTTCTTCGCCGTACTGGAAGACCAAGTCCTCCCCCGCCTTCTTCGAAACCCCGTAGGGATTGTCGAGCGCGGCTTGGGTCGAGGAGGAAATCATGACCGGGCAACGATTCCCGTATTTTTTTAGCGTATCGAGCAACGTCGAGGCGAACCCGAAGTTGCCGGTCATAAACTCCTCTTGGTTTTTCGGACGGTTCACGCCCGCGAGATTAAAGACGAAATCGGCGTCGCGGCAGTAGTCGTCGAGGAGCGCGGGATCCGCGTCGATATCGTACTCGAACACGTTCAAATCCTCGATCGTCCCGTAGGTTTTCGCCTTGCCGTCGCGAATATTGCCGAGCTCGGCGACGAGATTTTTGCCGACAAACCCTTTGGCCCCGGTTACTAAAACGTTCATCGTTCGTCCTTTCTCTCAAAAGCCGAAGGAGGCGAGCTCGTCTTGGATATATTTCAGCGCGAGCAGCTTCGCCTTCACTTGCTCGACGTCGAGCAGCGCGGTGTTGCTCGAGTTGAACTCGGTCAGGGTGTTGCGCTCGGCGTCCCCTTGGTTGAAGTACTTGTCGTAGTTCAACCCGCGCTTGTCGCAAGGAACGCGATAGAAATTCCCCAAATCGATCGCGAAGGCGCACTCCTCGTTGGTGAGAAGCGTCTCGTACATTTTTTCGCCGTGCCGGATGCCAATGACGCGAGTCTCGGCGTCGGTCGCGCGGAAAAGCTCCTTGACCGCTTGGGCGAGAACCCCGATCGTGCACGCGGGGGCTTTTTGCACCATAATGTCGCCAGTTTCGGCGTTTTCGAAAGCGTAGAGCACCAAGTCGACCGCCTCTTCGAGCGACATAATAAAGCGCGTCATCGTCGGGTCGGTCACCGTGAGCGGCTTACCGACGCGGATCTGGTCGATAAAGAGCGGAATCACCGAGCCGCGCGAGCACATCACGTTTCCGTAGCGCGTGCAGCAGATCGAGGTTTTCTCGGGGGAAACGGTCCGGCTCTTGGCGATAATGACCTTCTCCATCATCGCCTTGCTGGTGCCCATCGCGTTGACGGGGTACGCGGCCTTGTCGGTCGAGAGGCAAATCGCGCGTCTCACTCCGGCGTCGATCGCGGCGGTCAGGACGTTTTCCGTGCCGAAAACGTTCGTTTTAACCGCCTCGAGCGGGAAGAATTCGCAACTGGGAACCTGCTTGAGCGCGGCGGCGTGGAAAACGTAGTCGACTCCGACCATCGCCGGGCGAACGCTCGCCAAATCGCGGACGTCCCCGATGTAGAACCGGAGCTTGTCGCTCTTGTCGGGCGCGACGCTCTGGTAATGGTGGCGCATGTCGTCCTGCTTTTTCTCGTCGCGCGAGAAAATTCGGATTTCGCCAATATCGGAATCGAGGAATCGGTCGAGAACCGCGTTTCCAAAGGACCCGGTTCCCCCGGTGATTAGCAACGTTTTGCCGTTAAAAATGCTCATTAGTCGTTCCTTATGCCGTAATCGAGCGGGGTCGAGAACCGCCTCGACGCCGCGTCGCTCCTATTTTACCCGGTTCGCGGGTCGCGTCAATCGGTCGGAGCCGCGCCCAGTTCCCGCTTCAGCGCGTCGAGGAGCGCGTCGCAACCGGCGCTCACCTCGCGATAGGTTCGCTCGAAATCGTTGTGGTACCACGGGTCGTCGATTTCGCCGGGGGAGTCGGTATAGTCGAGGAGCCGGCGGATTTTGCCCTCGGGGTCCCCCCCGCAAATCCGCCTCATCGCCGCGAGATTCATTCGCTCCATGCCGATCAACAGGTCGTGGTTCGCGTAATCGGCGCGCGTCATTTGACGAGCGTATTTGCCGGAGCAATCGATTCCGCGCTTCGCGAGAACTTTTCGGGTTCCGGGATAGACGGGGTTTCCGATCTCCTCGTCGCTCGTGCCCGCCGATTCGACGAGGATTTCGCGCTCGAGCCCCGCCGCCGCGACCTTGTCTTTCATCACGAACTCCGCCATCGTGCTGCGGCAGATATTGCCGTAACAGACGAATAGGATTTTGATCATCGCGCCGACTCCCAAACTCTCGCGAGCGCCTCGTTGTTATCGTTTCGACCGCTATCGTCGCTCGGAGCGCTCGGTCGAACTTCGCGCCCCGTCGGTTATTATAATCGATTTCGCGCGTTTGACCATATCCGAGAATTTCCGAGAAATCGCGAGAAAACGCGCTTGACAAAACGAAAAGGGAACGTATCATAGCGCCCTATTCGGGAATTGGGGATACTTTGACGCGTCGGAGAGAGCTTGTCGAGAGCGCGAATCTCTAGGACGTTTAGGCAAAAAGGGAAAACGTTATGAAACGCGAAAAAATCGCGATATTGGGCGGATCGTTTAATCCGCCGACGCTCGCGCATCTGCGAATCGTTCAAAGCGCGCTCGACCAACTGGGCGCCGAGCGAGGGATTTTCATTCCGTCTTGCGACAAGTACGTCGCGCATAAAATCAAGAAATCGGGGCGGCCGGTAGAAGACGCGCTCCCCGCGATTTTGCGCGTCCTTATGCTCGAGGCGACGATTCGCGACGACCCGCGTCTAGAAGTCGACGAGCGCGAGCTCGCCGGTTCGACGGGGCGAACGCTCCTCACGCTTCAAGAGATCGGTCGAGAAAATCCCGACGCGGAATTGTACTACATCTTCGGGGGCGACAAGCTCGACGTTCTCGCGGGGTGGAAGACGTTCGTCGAGGTAACCGAAGCCGCGAAGCTAATCGTTTTCGCGCGCGAGGATTACGACCCGGCGGCGATTATTCGCGAGAACGAGGCGCTCCGGGAGCGCGCCGACGCGCTCGTCGTTTTGCGCGAGCCGGAGGGGATCTCCGAGATCAGCTCGACGCTGGTTCGTCAGCGCGCGGCTCGCGGGGAGTCGATCGACGACTTGCTCGCGCCCGGCGCGACTCGGCTCTACCGTTGGGAGGTCGCGAAAAAAGGGGCGATTATTCGTTTCGACGGGGCGGTCAAAGCGCTCGCGAACGACTTTCCGACTCCGATCAAACGCGCGGGAACGACGTTTTCGAGCGTCGAGGCGGCGCTCCAAGCGGCGAAATCGCTCGATCCGGAGGTTCGCGCGCGATTTAAAGGGCTCGACGCGAGCGAGGCGCGAGCGCTCGGCGAAACGATCGCGGTTCGCCCCGACTGGGACGAGGTAAAAGACGCCGAGACGGAAGATTTGCTCCGCGTTAAGTTTGGAAAATATCCCAATTTGAAGAAGATTCTCCTGTCGACCGAGAACAAGGAACTGATCGACGGGGGAATCGATCGCGACCTTTATTGGGGATTCGATTTCCGCCGCGTCGCGGGGCAAAATCGGCTCGGGGAAATACTTATGAAAATACGAGAGGAATTGCGAGCGCGAGGCTAGCGCGATTCCTCGGAAAGGAGTCAATATGCGGAAATTGGTAGTTTTTAGCGGAACGCACAACCCTCCGACGATTTCGACGCGCCGACTAATGATCGCGGCGCTCGACCAACTGCAAGCGCGAAGGGGGACGTTCGTTTTATCGAGCGACTCGAACGTCGAGTGGGGGCTCGGCGAGTCGGGCGTCGAGGTCGAGGAGACGATCAAGACGCCGCGACTCGCGCGATACGCCATGTTGAAGCTCTTAATGGAGGGCGAAAAGCGAGTAAAAATTTCGGCGCCCGATTTCGACGAGGAATGGCTCGGCGGAACGGTCGCCGGTTTGCGACGGCTTCGGGAAACGAAAACGGACGCGGAGCTCCACTTCGTCGCCGAAGAGGAGAAACTGCGCGACGCCTCGCAATGGCGGACCCTTGAAGAAATTGCGGGATTCGCTAAAATAGTCGCGTTCGAGAGCGAGTCGTTCGACCCGCGCGCGCTCGTCGAGAAAACCCCGGCGCTCAAGCGCGTCGCGGAGGCGCTCGTCGTTTTGAGGGAGCCCGAGGGGTTCGAACGAATCGATCCGAGCGAGGTCCGTCGGCGCGCCGAGAACGGCGAGTCGATCGAGAAGTTCGTCGGATCGGGGGTCGCGAAGTTGTTCGAATGGTTCCGCGACCATCAAGGCGCGATCGCGCTGTTCCGAGGGAAATACGGATTTTTGGGCAACTTCTATCACCCGGCGCCGGTCCGATTCGAGGGGCTCGAATTCGCGAACTCGGAGGCGGCGTTCCAAGGGGCGAAGACGCTCGATCCGCAACTCCGCGCGAGCTTTTGCGATCTAACGCCCTCCGCCGCGAAGAAACTGGGCGGGCAAGTCGAGTTGCGACCCGATTGGGAAGAGGTCAAAGACTCCGTTATGGAAGCGGTCGTTCGCGACAAGTTTACGCGCCATGCGGAGTTCGGTCGGCTCCTCTTGGAGACCGGGGATCGCGAGCTCTACGAGGGCAACTCGTGGGACGACTCCTATTGGGGATTCGACTACCTCAAAGCCGAGGGGCGAAACCAGTTGGGGAGAACCCTTATGAAGATCCGCGCCGAACTCGCCGCGCGCGAGTAATTTCAAGAATAGGAGTTTGTTATGGTCGATTCGGAAGTTCTCGATCGCGTCAAGGGCTGTCTCTTGGGAGGCGCGATCGGCGACGCGTTGGGATACGCCGTCGAGTTCTCGTCGTTGGAGCGGATTCGCGTCAAATACGGCGCCGACGGAATTGCCGATTACGAGCTCGATCCAACTTCCGGAGAGGCGATTTTTTCCGACGACACGCAAATGTCGCTCTTTACCGCCGAGGGGCTCCTAAGCGCGGTCAAACCGGGAGAGCCGCTCGACTTCGACGCCGCGATTCGCTCGATTCACCTCGCCTACCTCGACTGGCTCGAGACCCAGCGATCGCGAACCGCGCGAACCGACGAGGGCGCTTCGCGGCTTATGCGCGAGCCCAAGTTGTTCAGGGATCGCGCCCCGGGAACGACGTGTCTAAGCGCGTTGCGCTCGGGCAATTGCGGCTCGCCCGAGGCGCCGATCAACAATAGCAAGGGCTGCGGCGGCGTTATGCGCGTCGCCCCGATCGGGGCGCTGAACGCGAATCTCTCCGACGCCGAAGTCGTTCGGCTCGGCGCCGCGGCCGCCGCGATCACGCACGGGCATTCGCTAGGCTATATGCCCGCCGGGGTCGCCGCGCTCGCCGTCCGTCGGCTGATCTACGCGCCGACCGGCTCGGTCGTCGAGACCCTGCGCTCGAGTTGCGCCGACGCGCTCGCGCTCTTCGCCGACGACCCGAACGTCGACGCCCTCAAATCCTTGCTCGACAAAGCGCTGGATCTCGCCGCGCGAGGGGGCGACGACGCGGAGAACGTCGCGGCGATCGGCGAGGGATGGGTCGGCGAAGAAGCGCTCGCGATCGCGATCTACTGCGCCGCGCGCTGGGAAAACGATTTCTCGCGCTGCGTCGTCGCGGCCGTAAACTGCGACGGGGACAGCGATTCGAACGGCGCCGTCGCGGGGAATATTCTCGGCGCGGCGCTCGGCGCGAGCCGGATCGACGCGAAGTGGCTCGAAAAGCTCGAACTGCGCGGGCTTATCGAGGAAATCGCGGGCGACTTGGCGAACGGGGGGAGAGGTCGGGATAGATAACTCGTTCGTATCGAGGTGATTGCGCCGGGCGGAGCGAACGGCGAACGAAACAGAGGAGGAGATAAATGAGAAACGCGAACGACTTGGCAAAAATCGAAGCTTTGGGACTATCGCCGGAGAGCGAGGGCGTCGTTTGGAACGACGAGGGGAGGCTTGTCCAACTGAAGATCAAGTTCAAGTTCACTAACGCGCTACGAAAATTGGACCTCTCGGGTTGTAGCGCATTGGAATGCCTCGAATGTCCAAAGAATAATTTGAGCGAATTGGACCTCTCGGGTTGTAGCGCATTGGAATGCCTCGAATGTCCAAAGAATAATTTGAGCGAATTGGACCTCTCGGGTTGCAGCGCATTGATACGCCTCATATGTACATCCAACGCGATACAAAAATTGGACCTCTCGGGTTGTACCGCGCTGGAAATCCTCAATTGTTCAGGGAATAACCTAAGTGAATTGGACGTTTCAGGTTGCTCGCGGTTACGGAAAATTTATTGCCGGGAAAATAGTAACCTAAGTGAATTGAACGTTTCAGGTTGCTCGTGGTTACAGGAAATTCATTGCGACAATAACGCGCTACAAAAACTGGACCTCTCGGGTTATAGCGCATTGGAACGCCTCGAATGTCCAAAGAATAATTTGAGCGAATTGGACCTCTCGGGTTGCAGCGCATTGATACGCCTCATATGTACATCCAACGCGATACAAAAACTGGACCTCTCGGGTTGCGCGGACTTGCGAGTACTCCATTGTTACGGCAACGCGATACAAAAACTGGACCTCTCGGATTGCGCGGGCTTGCGAGAACTCCATTGTTCCGGTAACGCGATACAAAAACTGGATCTCTCGGGTTGCCACGAGTTGGACGAGCTCTCTTGTTCATCAGATAACCTAAGTGAATTGGACGTTTCAGGTTGCTCGCGGTTACGGAAAATTTATTGCCGGGGAAGTAGTAACCTAAGTGAGTTGGACGTTTCAGGTTGCTCGCAGTTACAGGAACTTTATTGCGACAATAACGCGTTACAAAAATTGAACCTCTCGGGTTGCACCGCGCTGACAATCCTCGATTGCAAGAACAATAACTTGCGCGAATTGGACTTTTCCGATTGCGACAGATTGTATAAGCTTCACGGCGAAAACAACCCTTTGCTCGAAATCCGGTTTCCCAATTGCGATTCCCCGGAAGTAATCGACTGTAGTCGTTGTAATATAACGTATTTGTACATACCCGGCTACAACGCGCTTACCGAGATTCGCGGAGTCGAATTTCTTACTGAGCTCGACGCGGCGAATTGCGCAAATTTGAGAAAGATTGAATCCCACGGGGATTGCTCCGATCCTTTGAACGTTCCTGGGACAGGGATCTGGCGCAAAGAACGTCCGGGAAGGGGGGATCTCTGGCGTTTGGACGTTTCAAATTGCGAACGACTACTCTCGATCGATTGCGCCAATAATGACTTGGACGATTTGAACGTTTCAAATTGCGCGCAACTACGCTCGCTCAATTGCGCCAACAATTACTTGACAAAATTGGACGTTTCAAGTTGTCAATCGTTGCGAGAGCTTCGCTGCAGTGACAATGAACTTTTAGAACTCGACGTTTCGAATCTTCCAAATCTCCGCTCAGTATATTGCGTCAGAAACGATTGCGACAAATACGGTCTTCAAAAATTGAACGCGACCGGTTGTTCAAAATTGGAGCGCGTTTACTGTCGCAATAACGCATTGAAAGAACTCGACCTTTCGGGATTAAAGAATTTGAGAATGCTGTTTTGCCGCGATAACGCAATAACGAATCTCAACGCGTCGGATTGCGAGGCGTTGCAACGTATGAGTTGTATCGGCAATGGTCTGCGCAACCTCGACGTTTCCTCCGCGGTTAATCTAGAATGGCTTCTTTGTTACCCCGGCAACGAGCTTTCGCCGGGGGAAGTCAAAATGTCGGGGGACGAACGGCTGAAAGTTTTCCGCCCCCTCGACGCAAACGCGCCGCGCAAAAGAAACGCCGACCAAAAAGAGAACTAACGCGATCTAAGTAATTTTAAATGAAAAACGCGAACGATTTAGCAAAAATCGAAGCTTTGGGACTATCGCCGGAGAGCCGTTGCGTCGTCTGGAACGACGAGGGAAGACTTGTCGAACTGACGATTCCCAAACATTGGATCGAGAGCAAAATTGGTAGAAACAAACGGTTAGTTTGGTTGGACGTCTCCGGTTGCTCTAGTTTGCGCGTTCTCGACTGTCGCGAAAACGGAGTAATAACCCATTTGGACGCGTCCGGTTGCGCGAGTTTACAAGAACTCTATTGCTTTTGCGAAGGACATAACTATCTATCGTCGCTGATCCTCTCCGGATGCTCGAGTTTACAAAAACTCTATTGCGACGGTTCCATATGGAACGGCAATAATCTAACTTCGTTGAATCTCGCCGATTGCCGAGATTTACGAGAACTCTATTGCTCCAGTAGCAAATTATCGTCGTTGGATCTTTCAGGTCGCGCAAATTTACAAAAGCTTCATTGCAACGGTTCTCCGTTCGGCGAACTATTATCGTTAAACGTTTCCGGTTGTTGCCGTTTACAAGAACTCTATTGTTCCGCGAACAAATTATCGTCGTTGGATCTTTCAGGTTGCCAAGAATTACAAGCTCTCCATTGCGGTTTTAACGAATTGACGTCGCTGGATCTTTCCTGTTGCGCGCGTCTGCAAAAACTCTATTGCGGGGGAAACAATTTTTCTTCGCTCGACGTTTCCAATAGCGCGAGTTTGGAAATTCTCGATTGCGGACCGCGCGGGCAATTATCTTCGTTAAACGCGTCCAATTGCGCGCGTTTGCGTCGTATTATTTGTAACGACAGCGATTTATCGTCGTTGGACGCGTCCGGTTGCGCGCGCTTGCAAACGATTGATTGCGGTCGCAACCAATTATCGTCGTTGAAAATTACCGGTTGCGAGAGGTTACAAAAGCTAGATTGTAGCCGCGACCAAATGTCGTCGCTGGACGTCTCCGGTTTCGCGCGTTTACAAACGCTCTACTGCGACCATAACCCCCTAATAGAGTTAAATATTTCCGGTTGCGCGCGTTTACAAACGCTGCGCTACGACAATAACGAACAATTAACGAGAATCAAAGCGTCGGGTTGCGGTTATTTGGAAACGTTATATTGCGGTAATAATCAACAATTAACGGAATCCGACGTTTCAAATTACCCCGTTTTGAAAAAGTTTTATTGCGACGGGAGTAGGCAATTATCCGATTCGGATTGCGTTAATTTACAAACGTTGTCTTGCCAACGCAACGAACAACTTAGAGCGCTCGACCTCTCTAACTCCCCCAATTTACGAATACTCGATTGTTGCCATAACGAACGACTAAGAAAACTCGACCTCTCTAAATGTCCCAATTTAGAGCGCGCGCATTGCGCGAACAACGCGCGTCTAACCGATTTCGAATGTTCGGAATCGCCGCGTCTGAAATCGCTTCGGGTCTCGAACAACGCTCTGGCGACGCTCGCGTTGTCCAATTGCGACCAATTGATCGACGTTCAATGCAATAACAATGGTTTAATCAAGCTCGAGCTTTTGAATTGCGATAACGTAAGGTATCTTAATTGTCGCGACAACTCGCTAAGAGAACTCGACTTGTCCAACCTTGAACGTCTCCGCGGGCTCGATTGCGGCGGCAATCTTTTAACCGAGCTCGACGCGTCGTTTAGCGATCGTTTAGTCAACGTTTGGCTCGATTCTTCGCTAAAGAGATTGCGCGTATCGTCTCGCGTCTCTCGCGGATCGCGTCGTCCCATCGCGGCGCGCCTTCGTAGAAACGGCAAGTGGAACAAACTCGAGGTCGTCGATCGATTTGGCGAGTCGCTGGAAACGGACGTCGACGAACGTCGCGGAAAATTCAAGTTCTCGCCCGAATCGACGCCCATTAACGTTTTTTATTTCCTCGGGAACGAAACGGTCGGAACGACGATTATCGAATCGGTCGAGTCGAAAGCGTAACGCGACCGCTTCCGTCAATTCGTTATGATCGCTTTAAACAAACTCTTGGAAGCGCCTATCTAGACGACTTCCAAGAGTTTGTCGTTCGATATTACTTCGCGACCGTCTCCGCCAAAAGGTCCCAGAATTCGTCAAAATCCTCGTCGAGGTAGTTCTCGAACGCGGCGTCGAGGTCGAGGACGGCGGAGGACGCCGGGGCGCCGGTCGTCGTCGCGGTCAGCTCGAGCGGGTCGGAGTCGGCGTAGCCGGGGGCGGTCGCTCTGATTCGGACGAAGTAGGCCGTTCCAGAGGTTAGACCGGAAATCGTTTTGGTTCCGGCGGTTGGATACGCCTTCGTTAGACAGTTCGCGAAGGTCGGGTCGGTTCCGTACTCGACGACGTACTTCGCCGCGTTGGGGGTCGCCGTAATCTTGGCGACGATCGCGGTTTTGGTCGTCGAGAGGGCGAGACCGGGGGTCGCCAGGACGCCTAGGAACGCGGACGTCTTTTTGGAGACCGCGGCGGTCCAAGCGGAGTCGACGCGGCTCGTTCCGTCGGCGAGCGCTTTGGCGCGGAAGTAGTAGGTCGTCGAGGGGTCCAAGCCGGAAATCGTTTTGGCGCCGCTCGTTGGGAACGTCGCGGTTTGGGAACTGGCGAAGTCGTCCAATCCGTCCCTCGTTCCTCGCGGACGCTCAACTCCGCCGAAGTTCCGCCACTTTTCGCGTAAATTCCTCGGGCGTCATGCGCGCCTCTTCCGCCGCTTCGGACAGGGTAAACTTGCCCTTTTGAACAAGCCCGGAGAGCATTAAGAGACCGCCTTCGCCTCGACCCTGACCAACGCCGGCGGTAAAGATCCGTTCGTTGTGTTCGTTCATTCGCGACTCGAAATCGGCGCGAGCCCAATCGATGGCGGCTTGTTGCGCGTTGGTAAACGATTCCACTTTTCGCCTCGCTTCCAAAATGCCGGGCGTTCTCTTTTCGTATTCGGCGAGAGTCTCCTCGCTCAAAAAAGGAAAACGCCCTATTGTGTCGGACCAATCTCGTAAAAACGGGGTTTTGAACCCTTGGACGCGCTCGCCCTCTCGGGGACGCGAACGTTAATAATCTTCAAGGCGTCGACGGAACGAGCCGTTTCAATCCCCGCGAACGTTACGCGCTCGAACCAGACGTCGGGCTTTTCGTCCCAAATCGGAAATCGAACAAAGCTAATCGACAGCGCCGGTTTAAGGTTTTTGTAAAGGACGCCGGTCTTGTACTGCGACGAGTACAAGCGAGTCAAATAGCAAATGGTTCGCTCGAGATAACCCTCTTGGGACTGCGATTGCATCTCGACGTTGATTTGCCGCCCCGTCTCGTCGACGACCAAAATATCGAGGATCGTTTCCCTACTGTTATTGGAGTCCCCAAATTGGTGGGGATTAACGTAAACGATTTCCTTGACGAGCGGAAGTTCCGCCTCGATAAAAACCGCGTTGAGCAAACAAATCAATATCGGCTCGGAACCGATCGCTCCGAAAACGGGACGAAACGACGTATCATGCCAAAGCTCTAGCGTCCATTTACCGTTTTTTCCGATCATAATGTTCTCCCCAACGCGTCGACGTCTCGCTCGGTCGGCAAAACTCGCGACGCTATCCTCATTATATATATGCGAACGGAGGGCGTCAAGCGACGGACCGTTTCGATCGTTGAGATTATCGGGGCTTTTACAGTTTTCCAATGCCCCGCGCGAGATTTTTCAAAAAAAGAAGATTTTCGAAGTTTTTTTTGACTTCCAAACCTCTCGGGGCCATAATACGAGGGTCGGTTTAGTCCGATTCAACGACAAAGGCGTAGGAGATAGTGTTATGAAGCGCGCAATGTTGCTCGTCGCTCCGCTGGTTCTCTTCGCGCTCGCGCCGGTCGCGCGGGGGGAGGAGAAAGTCGGGGAGCGACCTTACGAAATGGTTTGGGCGGGTCGCGACGCCGAGGTTCGCGAGCCGCTGGTCGACTTCGAGAACCTCGACGGCTGGCGCGTCGATACGAAAAACGCGGTCGCGAGTTTCGAGCGGAGCCGCGAGGAGCAGATGTACGGAAAGTACGTCGGGAAGCTGACGTACCGCAAAGGGGACGGAACCGAGGCCCCGGTCGTCGCGGTTCGTCCGCCGGACCCGATCCCGATTCCGAACGGGGCGGAGGTCGACGCGCTCTCCTGCTGGGTCGTCGGGAACAACTGGGGTTGGACGATCGATCCCAAGACGCCGCAAACCGATCTGTTCGCGCTCTTTAAAAACGCCGAGGGGAAAGAGGTTTCGATTCGCGTCCACACGATCAATTGGAAAGAGTGGTTCCTCTGCTATTGCGTTTTCGGTCCGGAAACGCGCAAAGCGCTCGGCGAGAAACCGACGTTCGACGGGTTCCGGCTGACCGGAGGAACGAACGAAGAGGATCGAACGATCTATTTCGACTCCCTTTGCGTCTTCAAAGAGGACAACAAGCCGCTCGAGTTCTCCAAGCGCGCGAAGCCGGGTATCGATCTGTTCGAAGGCCAGGATCTTGGGGTCAATAACGGCGAGGGTCGCCTGCCCTTCCCGACTCGCGAGGACACGATTCTGCCGGAATCGTCGCAAAACCTGTTCAAAGACGCGTTTCACTTCTACGGAGACGGCTGCGATTTCGCCTACGAAGGAACCGACGGGACGCTCGAATATTTCTATAATCCGAAGAGCGGAACGTGGAGCGACGTCGCGGCGCGATACGAGGGTGGAGAGCGGTTCTATCCATGCGCCGAGGGCGGAGTTAACGCGCTGATCGGCGAGGACGGTTCGGAGGAGCCGGTCGAGAGCCGCGAATTAGCCTCGTTCGGGCAGACGAGCGAGGGAGTTAAGGCGGTTTGGAATCTCAAATCGAAGAGCGCCGAAGCGAAAGTCGAATACCGATTTAAAATCAAGGGTAAGAGCCTGATCGTCGATACGATCGCGCTCGGCGGAAAAGTCCCGAGCGTCTCGGCGGGACGACTGGAAAACGTCTCCGACCCGCGCGTCTTCGCGATTCCTTATTATCTTTACGATTACGGTCGCCGCCCCGGGGTCGCGACGTTCCGCCCGATCGACGCGAAAGAGGGCGCCAAAGCGCTCTTCGCCAGCGCGAATATCGACTGGTATCGCAGTTCCGCGTCGTATCTTAGCGGCAAGCACGGGGTCGAGAGCTACGAGAAAGAGGTTCGGGTCGGAGAGCCCGGCGCGTTCAAAACGGAAACTCAAGAATTTACGGCGGTGATTCTTAACGGAAGCGCCGACTATCGCGCCAAGACGGACGGAACGCGAAACGACGTTTACGAGCGATTTATCTTCACGATCTCGCCCGACTTCGACGAGACGCTGCCCTCGATTCCAAATCCGAAGTCGCCCTATCGCGAAGTGGCGGGAAAAGGGGTCTGGCGCGCTCACGGCGCGACGACTCGCGACGCCGACAAAGCGTACTGGCGCAACGTTTGGCGATACGGCATGAGGCATATGATTATCACGGACCACGAGGTCTGCTGGCGAGACGAGGGCGAGTCGTTCACGTTCCGCACTAAGCCCGCGCCGAAGAAGGGCGGGGACGCCGGATGGTTCGATTACTGCCGCTTTATGCAAGACGAACTCGGTTTCGTTTACGGGCCTTACAACAACTTCACCGACTTCTCGCCGGTCAACGAGTATTGGTCCCCCGACATGATCAACCGTTTGCAAGACGGGTCGTTACAGAACGCGTGGATGCGCTGCTACGCGCCGAAGCCGATTCGCGCGGTCGAGTACTGCGAAAAGCTGACGCCGATCAACGAAGAAAAGTTCCATTTTAGTTGCGCTTATTGCGACGTGCACTCCTCCGTTCCGCCTTGGACGAGAACCGATTACGACCCGCGCGTTCCCGGCGCCGGAACGTTTATGTCGGTCTTCTATCCCTACGGCGAGATCTTCTTGCTGCAAAAGCGGAACTGGGACGGACCGACCTATTCCGAGGGTCCGCACCACTGCTTCTACGCCGGTCTGACCGACGGAAATTACGCCCAAGACCAGCCGTACAATATGTTCAAGAACCCGTGGCTGCTCGACTTCGACTTACTCAAGATCCATCCGCAAGAAGTCGACTTCGGCATGGGGAACCTCGGCATGTTCGCGCCGGGCTATGCCCCGAAGGACGACTCGGAGCGCTCCGCGTTCGTCGATCGTTTCCTCGCGGCGACGCTGGCGTTCGGGCACTCCGGGTTCTACGCCGCCGATTATGGAATGTGGTCGGCGACGCGCTCGTACTATATGGTCCAACAGATCGCGTCGCGCTACACCCAGACGGAAGTCGAGTCGATTCGGTACTTCGACGAGGAGGGGAACGAGCTCGCGACGAGCGACGCGCTCGATATGGACGTCGTTAAACGAAGCCAAGTTTGCGTTCGATACAAGGACGGGACGGTCGTCGTCTCGAACGGCTCGACGACGGACGATTTGGTCGCGACGGTCGACGGGCGCGAGCTCAAATTGCCTCCGAACGGCTACGTCGCTTGGACTTCCGACGGGGCGATCGCGGTCGAGTCGACGACGTCCGACTCGGGGGCGCGATACGACTACTGCGAATCGCCGGAGTACGTTTATATCGACGGGCGCGGAAGTTGGGTTCAACGCCCGCGCGCTTGCGGCTCGGCTCAGGCGGTCTTGCTCCAGAACTCGGACTCCAAGTTCGAATTGATTCCGATTACCGGAACGGAAGTCGGGTTCAAGCTCGGCGAGCTTTCCGACAAGGTCGAGGCGGTCGCGCTGGACAAAGAGCGCAAAGAGCTCGGTTCCGCGAGCGTTAAACGAATGAGAGATTATATTTACGTCGAGCCGGTCGAAGGCGCGTTCTCGTACGAGCTCGCGCTCGAGAAAGGCGCCGGAGACGCGACGGAACCGAAAAGCGATCGATTCGAGGTCGCGCCGGGAGAAAAAGTCGCGGTCGAGGTCGACGGCGAGACGCGCGAGATCGAAATCCCGCTCGACGCGGAACTTGGTCGCAGGATAGTCGACCTTGGGAACGGAAACGAGATCGATTTTCTCGTCGTGGCGCCGGTCGACGTTCGGATCGACGACAAGACGTTCGGCGCGCCGGTTTTGGTCGTAAAGTCGAACGTCCCGAAACTCGAGGTTTCCGCCGAGCTGAAATGCGAGGAGGAGGTCTCGAAACAGACTCTTTCGCTCGAAGAGCGCGGAACCGAGGAGAACTTCTTTTTCTTCTGGCCCGTCTCGGAAGAAGAGGGAGAGGAATCGGGCTCTTATAAGCTCGAGGTCAAATTCCCCGACGGTTCGAAGTGGGCGCGAGAACAAGAATTGACGTTCGTCAAGAAGCTCCGACGCGCCCAGTTCGTCGACTATCTGTTCGACGACGGACGCGCTCAGAACGAGGCGAGAATTAAGGCGATTCCCTACGTCCAACTTCGCGGCAAGGAACCGAAGCGCGATTTCGACGGGACGAACGCGACGAACTACGTCGGCGCCGTAATTAGCGGCGGTGTAACGAAATCGGCGCGATTCGTCCACCCGCCCTACGGAAAATTGGGAACCGGGCGCGTCCTCTTGCGATACGATTTCGACGTTCCGGGGGAACCGACGGTATTTAGCCTAAGCGTCGGTCGCAAAGACGGTTCCGACGCGGGAGACGGAGTTAAGTTCCAGATCGCGGTCGCCGAGTTCGACGGAAACAAGTTGGTCTCCGAAAAGACGTTGGCGGAGAAAACGGTCGTCGAGTTCAAGTGGGACTCGCTCGAGGCGGATCTGAGCGACTACGCGGGACAATCGATTTCTCTGCTGGTCGTTTCCGACCCCGGCGATAAAGACGACTCGACCGCCGACTGGGGCGCGATCGCCGAAATGAAGCTCGAAACGTCCGAAATGGATCTGATTCGGACGGTTAAAGAGTAATCGACGCGCTACAGAACGTCGTCGCTTTCCAAGAGCGCTCGCAACTCCTCCGCGGTTTTGAACCCGAGTGTCGCGAGCGCTCTCGCGTTTAGGGCGAAATCGCGTCCGAGCAACGCGCCGGTAAGGACGATCAGCGAGTCGGCGACCGGGGTCGCGACGCCGATCGATTTCCCGAGGGACGAGAGAAGCCCGAGCCCATTCGGGACGTCCTCGGTCAGATAGCGGGTTTCGAGGCTGGCGGGTCCTTTCGGTCCCCCTTCGAGCGCGTAGCGGCGGAACGTCTCCATGGGATCGCCGCTAAGGTCTTCCTCGTTGCGGAATTGGCACGCGTCGAGATAGCGAATCGGGGCGAATCCGAGCGCTTGAAGAACGGCGCGCTTTTCGGCGTCGAGCCGCTCGACGAGCCGCCAGACCGACGGCGAGAACGCCTCGCGGTACATCCAGAACTCCCCTTTGGCGCTCTCGATGCGCGCGGCGGACGTCGCGCAGCCGACCGTGTGCAGAATCAAATTCGGATTGTGCAGCGCCGATTCGATCGGGCTTTCGCGGAAATAGCGATAGGTCGAGACGAGCGCGCTCGCAATTCGCAACCCTTCGTCGCGACGGGAGTTCGGAAGAAACGAGAGCGCGTTGCGAACGTTCTTAAAGCAAATCGAGACTCCTCCCGCCTCGTCGACTCGCGCGTCGAAGGCCGGGGACTCCCCCTCGGCGATTATCTCGACCCGACCCTTGAGCGCGCGCGCGAAGAGCGCGCTTCCGAGATAGCCCGGGACGACCAGAAGAAAGCGCGCGCGGCGCAAGTCCCCCGCGAGGGTCGCGGCGACGGCGGGGTGCGCGCTCGTTTGCGTCGCGACGATCACCGCGTCGAGCGGCTCGGCGAGGGCTCGCTCCGAATCGCGAGTAACGAGCGCGAGCGGAACGAACGACTCGGAACCGTCGAGCTCGCGCAAGGTTAGACCGCCGGTTTCCTCGATTCGCTCGAACTGGCGATTGTGGGCAAACTCGGTGGTCTTGAGGAGCGAAACGCGATTCCCGTCGCGCGCGAGAATCGCGGCGTAGGCGCAACCGACGTTTCCGGATCCGATAACGAGGACGTTCATCTCGCGCTATTCCTTTGGTTACGGTTCGGAGCAAAGATTGGCGATCGCCTCTCCGACGCGAGCGCGCGCGAGCTCGTCGACGATAAAGGCGCGTCGCGTCCCGCTTTCGGTCGGGGTAAAGAGGGTAACCCCCTCGTCGGAGAAATCGACGTTTCCCGGCTCGGAAAGGGAGAAGTACCCCCTCCCCTTCTCGGGGCGCAGAACGAAGAGGACGCTTTCGAGATCCCACGTGGGCCGGCGGTGATCGAGCCCCTCTTGAGGCGCGTTTAACGAAGCCCAATGGGCGAACGCGTCGCGAAGAAATCTCGCCTTTCGCGAACGATAGTCGCGCTTTAAGTTGACGGGCGACGTCCGGATCCGGCTCCCGACTTCGTACCCGCAGTAGACGATCGGGGTCGGCCATTCTCGCGCGAGCTTTCTCGCCGACTCGACGTCGAATCGAACGTTCGACTCCCTATGCCCGCGATACTCCTCGGCGGTCGGATCGAGCGCGAACGCGCCCCCCATGACCGAGAGAAGGCGAACCTTGCGCGCCGCCAACTCTTTGCCGGTCAACGGGGAACAATCGTCCCCGGGGGAATCCAGCAGCGCGGCGAGATTCGTCGAAAAACCGACCTGAACGACGACGACCGACGCGTCGGGCGCGCTCGCCAAAAGGCGGCGCAATAGCGCGATAGGCTCCTCCGGCTCGAATCCGGAGGGAACGGGATATTCCGCGGAACCGTCGGCGAGTCGGCGCGCGAGCATTGCCGAGGGATAAGAGTCGCCGTCCCCCTCGGCGGAGCGAGGAAGTCCGACCGGGATATCGGGGCGTCCGAAGACGGCGTTTTGCGCGGCTACGAATTCCGCCGCCGCGGGGAGCGAATTCGTTAAGGTTATTCCGAGCGCTTCGCAAACGCCGCGATCGGCGAGGCGATGAATCAGCGCCAACGCGAACGCGTCGTCGATATCGCCGCCTATGTCCGTGTCGAAAATCAGTTTAATCGTCGCGTCTTGGGTCGCGCGAACGTCCAAGAGATCCCCCTCGGCGGCGCGCGCGAGGGGGAGCGCGACGATTGTCGATAGAATCGCGACGAAAATAAGGGCGCGTTTCACGACGTCTTTCCTTTGGTCTCGCGAAATTTACGGTTCCGAGCAGAGATTGACGAACGCCTCCCCGACGCGAGCGCGCGCGAGCTCGTCGACGATAAAGGCGCGTCGCGTCCCGCGTTCGGTCGGGGTAAAGAGGGTAACTCCGTCGTCGGAGAAATCGACGGCGCCGGGCTCGGAAAGCGCGTAGTAGCCGCGCCCGTCCTCGGGGCGCAGAACGAAGAAGACGCTCGTGAGATCCCAGGTGGGTCGCCGGTGGTTAAGTCCTTCTTTGGGAGCGTTTTTCTCCGCCCAATGCGCGAACGCGTCGCGGAGGAACTTCGCCTTGCGCGAGCGGTAGTCGCGCTTTAAGTTGACGGGCGACATTTTGATCCGATCGCCGACCTCGTACCCGCTGTAGACGATCGGACTAGGCCATTCTCGCGCGAGCTTTTGCGCGGCGGGAACGTCCCCGATAATGTTCCACTCCTTGTGGGTTCGGTACGGCTCGGCGCTCGATTCGAGCGCGAACGCGCCCCCCATAACGGAGACGAGTCGGACTTTGCGCGCGGCGAGCTCCTTGCCGGTCATCGGGGAAACGGAATCCCCCGGCGAGTCGAGAAGCGCGGCGAGATTCGTCGAGAAACCGACTTGAACGATAACGATCGAGTCGTCCTCGGCGCTAGCGAGCAAACGACGCAGGAGCGCGACCGGCTCTTCGGGCTTATATCCTTCCGGGACGGGGTATTCGAACGACCCGTCCTCGTTCTTTTGCGCGAGGGTCGCGGTCGGATAGGAGTCGGTCGAGCGCTTCGCTTTCTCCTTTTGCGGAATCCCGATCGGAATATCGGGTCGACCGTAAACCGCGTTTTCGGCGGCGACAAAGCGCCCGGCGGCGGGCGTGTCGTTGGTCATCGTAACCCCGAGGAACTCGCAGTAGCCTTGGTCGGCGAAGCGATGGATCAGGGCGAGGGCGAACGCGTCGTCGATATCGCCGCCAATGTCGGTGTCGAATATAATCTTAACCGGGGCGTCCTGGGAGTCGCGGACGTCCAAGAGATCGCCCTCGGCGGCGCGCGCCAATCCTAAGGGCGCCGCGATTAACAGCGATAAAATCAGCGCGAATCTCATTTTGTTTCCTCCAAAAGCCGGTCGGTTGAGAGCGCGGTTTCTTTGCGCAGTTTATAAAGATTGGCGCCGACGCGTCTCGCGGCGGCTATCGTCTCGGGGTAGGGATTGTCGCAGACGTCGACGAACCCGATTTGGTAGTTTTCGCCGTCGAAGCGCCCGGTCGTCGCCTCGTCCTGGTATTCGAACCAGTGAGCGCCGACGATCCAAGGATTGGACAGCGCGCTCTTTACGTAGTTCTCGTACGCCCTCGCGCGCTCCTCCTGATTCGGGCGCGGGCAAAGCCCCTCGTGGAATAGCCCGCGATCGAGCGCGCCGAAGTGGAACTCGCCAATGATTACCGGCTTGTCCTCGCCCTCGACGGGTTGGAACCAAGAGATCTCGTCTTTGTAATAGTTGTAACTAACGACGTCGCAGTACTTTTGACCGGCGGCTCGCGCGAGGTCGTTCGTCCACGCGAAACGGCAGCCCAAGTAGAGCCGGTTCGGGGCGTTTTCGCGAATCGCCGAGGCGATCTCGGAAAAGTACTTTTCGCAAATGACGGTGTAAAACGCGTTGAAGTCGTCTTTCGCGGCGTCGGAATCGCCGTTCGGAGCGTCGAACGGCTCGCTCGCGAGCGCGTCCCAATCGGCGAGCTCGACGCGCCACGCCTTATTGAGCGCGTCGATCGAGGCGTATTTCTCTTTAAGCCATTCGACGAACGCGATTTTGACCGGTTGGTCTTTGGGAGAGGCGAGCGCGGCTTTCGCGAGCGAGCCCTCCCCGCCCCAACCGATTTCGTTGTCGACGAAGAACCCGACGCAGTAGGGGTCGTCGACCGCGTATTTCGCGCGCTCGATCGCCTTAACGACGCTTTCTTTAAACTCGGGCGCGAACGGATCGACGAACTTGCCCCAATACCCTTCGCTCCCCTCGATTCGCCGTCCGCCCGTATTGAGCGTCGCGACGTAAGGGATCTTCGCCGCGCGCGCGATCTCGGAGTTCGACCAGTTCCCGATCGTGTTGATTCCCCAGCTCGGGAGGCGGCGCTTAATTCGCTCTACGTTCTTCTCGCGCCAATCGTCGCCGTACTTTAGATAGAGGTTCGACTCGGTGAAGTTGTATTGAAGGTACTTGTCGAAATTGGCGTAATAATTGTTGATCCCATTGCTCGCCTCGCTCAGGAAACGCGAGAGCGGGTTCTCGGAATCCCGTTTGGTCGGGATCGGGTCGCTAAAAAAGAACTCGCGGTCGGTTACGGGGGTAACCGCCGTCCAGGTCGAAACGCAATCGATTCCGTTCGACCAGAAGAGTCTCCCCTCGGGGTCGACCAAATACCAAACGCCGTCGACCTTTTCGGTTCGGAAGGAGCCGGTCGCTTCGAGTTGCGGACCGTCGAGCCAACCGCCGTACTTGTCGAACCCAACCGGCTCGTAGGCGTTGAGATCGGCGTCCTCCTCGGCGATTCTCGAGCGCAAGTCTTCGAGCGATTTCACCTTACCCGGCCAGTCTTTATGAATAAACTGCCCGAATTGGTCGATCATCGGAAAGAACTTGTCGGGCCCCCAAGTCAGATATTCGTCCCTCTCTTTCTCTCGCGACAAGCGCGGAATCGCGACCAACTTGGTCAGTTTCCACGAATCGTTCTTTTGGTCCTGATTGACGAACGGTCGAAACGCGACGATCTTCGCCATATCGATCGGGGAACCCTGATCCCTCGTGTAAGAGTCGGTCTTAATTCCGCCCGGCTTTCCGCGCATCGCGATCAATTTCGCGCGCGTCTCGGGATTGAGCGGGGTTGAAAAGGTCGTTCGCCAAGTCTTCTTTTCGCCGGGCTTAACGACGAGGCTCTTGGTCGTCGTGGCGATATGCTTATCGGGGTCGTATCCTTCGGAATCGATTCGGAAAAAGAGAACGAACTCGTTGTCGCAAGTCGACTCCAACTCCATTTCCAACGCGGAGTAATCGCTCAGATCCCAATTCCCCGTGAAATGAACCCCGGGCCAGCGGTCTTTGTCGCCGTTCTCGATCAGGAGCGCGCCGTCGTCGAGGCGTTTGGCGTCGCAACCTTGGCGGCGGAAACTCGCCTCGTCGAGGGGGGAGTTCGCGTCGTAAATAACGAGCGGCTCGCGAGAAAGCATCTCGCCGAACCCCTCCATTAGCTCGTATTTATTTTGCCACGTGGTGTACATAATCCCGACGCAACCCGGCGTTCGATTGCAAACGTCGAGCCAGTCGGCGCATCCGTCGAGGTCGTCGGTATCGTAGTACGCCGCTCCGAGAGTTCGGAACCCGCGCTCCGAGAAGAACTTCATCGAGATTTCGCGCTTGTCGTACCACCAGCAGGCGATAATCAAATCTTTTGGGATCAAGTCCCAAACGCCGGTATAGTCCCCGTCGCAAACGTAGTATTTGTCATGGGCGTTGTGATTCGGATCGAGCATGTCCGACCAAATATAGACGTCGGCGTCGGGGCGCGCCTTTTTAATAATCCCGCGCTGCTTGGCAATGCAGTCGGCGAGAATCGCCGCGAGCGAAATTCCTCTGTCCTTGCACGCTTTGCACGTTCCGGCGCAGCGGATCTCGTCCATGCTCAGGAACCACTTTTGCGGGTTCAGGAGTTTAACGACCGCTTCGGCGGACTTCTCAAATCGCTCGTATAGTTCCGGTTCCGACATGCAGGTCCCGATTTGCGGGGCTCCGACAAGAGGCGGATAATAGAAATCGACGCGAACCTCGTCCCCGTCCTTAATCGCGCTTCCCTCGGGCAGAATCGGCTCGACCGGCTCGGCGTCGAGATTCCAAGGACGAACGCGGAATTCCGGCAGAGTCCAGTCCTCGCCCTGTTCGTAAACCTTTTTGCCGTCGGCGCTCGCGATCGTTATGGGAGTCCCGGGGCGCTGGAGCGGATTGACGAGCCCGATCGGTTCGACCCGGAGGTCGTCGACCCAAATCTTGCCGGTCTTGCCGCCCCAAACCCCGGCGTACAAACGAATTTTCCCGTCCGCGGGAACGCGAAAGACGACTTGCGCCTTCTGCCAATCGAAAGTTACGGTTCCGTCGGAGTCCGCCTTGGCCCCGTTGACTTGGCCGACGGAAATCTGGTCGCCGTCCATCGAGTACGCTTGCAAGAGCGGGCGACCGATAAACTTCTCCGCTTTGAGTTGAACGCTCGCGCGGTAGACGCGCCCGGCGGGGAGCTCGAGTTCCCACATCAGGCGACCGTGTCCGTATTTGTCGGAATCGAGGTTCTCGAACCGAATCGACGATTTCCCTTCGCGCGCGACCGATTCGTCGCGGAAGGAGACCTCGCCGGGTCGATCTTGGAACCCGCTAATGGCGAGCGCGTTTTCCGACTTCCAGCTCTCCATATCGCCCCCGGGAACCTTGATCGGCTCCTCTTCGAAGACGAGCCGCCCTTCCCTCGCGACCATCGGAAGTCCGCGAACCGGCAAACCTTCGGCGAGATTCGGATTCTTACCGGTCATCGTCCCGTACCCGACCGACCACAGAATCGGGATAATCTCGACGTTCGACTCCTCCGCCGCCGCTTTAACGCGCTCGAAACGCGCGATGTGGTCCTCGGTCCACTCGTCCGCCCAGTCCCAGCCGGTCGACCAGAGCATCCCGTTGAGGTTGACCGCGCCGGCGCGACGAACGAGCGAGACGACGTAGTCCGCCGCCTCGTCGGTGTTGATATTGGACGAAACGTAGAACCAGCGATCTTGGATCGTCGGAGCCGGAAGCTCGGATTCCTCCGCGACGAGCGACGGCGCGAACCCGAGCGCCAAGAAAACGAGCGCGACGCCGACGATCGGCGAGGCGCGAAAGGAACGCGTCAACATAGCGAAATCTCCCGTAAACCGAGCGCCGACGCGGCCGGAACCGTCCGAGGCGCCGCGCTCCGCGAGAGATTATAATCGAACGCGACGGCGAAATAAAGAGTTGGTCGAGAAAAGCGGATTTTTTCGCGAAATCTTGCAAACGGCGCCACTTTCGCTACAATAACCCCGAACCGCCGCGCGCCCCGTTGGAGCGCGATTCGGGTGGCGCCAACCCAAGATAATTAGGAGACCGTTTAATGAAATACCAATGCGAACCGTGCGGCTATATCTACGACCCCGCCGAAGGCGACCCCGACTCCGGAATCGCCCCCGGAACCCCCTTTGAGGACCTCCCCGACGATTGGACCTGCCCGATCTGCGGCGTCGGCAAAGACCAGTTCGTCCCGGCGGAGTGATTCGCGCTAGCGCGTTTGTTCAACGATAGCGGCGCCGAGGCGGAAACGCTCGCCTCGGCGCCTTTCTTTATTTTGAGGCCAACGTTCGGACGGGAACGCAAAATTCGCGACCTTGTTGAAACCGTCCGCGTTTGGCTCCGATTCCGAAAGAGCGCGATTATTTCTCCGAACTCGTCTTTCGAGAGCCTTTGGGAATCAACGCGAGCCGCGCGCCAATGTCTGTTCCACTGCAATTAGGTTTCTCCCAAAAACGCGCGGCGGCTCGGCATTCGTCGGCGTCGGAGTCGAACGCGCCCCCGCGCAAAACCCGAGCCTTTCCAACGCCCTTTTTCCAGATGACCGTCTTATTTACTCTCAAAAGATTGAACAACGATAGTGCGTCGCCGGAATCGCTTCGCAAGGGATCGGAAACCGTTCTATTGGGATACTCGCCGTAATAGTCTTCGCACCACTCTCAGACGTTCCCAAGCGCGTCGTAAAGTCCCCAAGCGTTTGGCTCTTTTTCGCGGACACTATGCAATTTTGGTTCTGGAGCGTCTCTTAACGATATGCCGCGACCAGCGAGCGCCCTAACGACCGCAGCGAAGGCTTTTAGCGCCTTAGCCGCATCGGACTCGCTATTGTCCTTATACCAAGCGATCGAGTCGAGATTCGGATCAATCGAACTCAACCCATCCCCCTTTTTTTTGCCGGATGCATAGTAGCGAGCGCCCTTTGTTCCCGCTCGGCAGGCGTATTCCCATTGCGCCTCCGTTGGCAACGCGAATTCCCACCCTTCGGGAGCGATTTTGCGCTGGTTCAAAAAAGAGATGAATTGATGAACCCCGTTCCAAGAGCAATGAAAGGGAAGACAAGATTTGTCGCCGTCCAATAGATCGGCGTCCCACCACCACTTGGTCGATTTCTTTTGATAAGCGTTCCAAACGCTCGCGATTATCGGGGTGACCATAAGCCAAAAACCGCGCGTTATCTTGACATTGTGTTGGAATCCCTCGTCATCTCCTCTTCCCTCTTCGCTTTCGGGGCTTCCCATCGTAAATTCACCGGGAGAAATCCAACTAAAGACGAACCGAACCTCCCCGAAGTCAAGTTGGGCGCTCAATTCGCTCGTCGTTCCCGCGGGGCGCGAACCGTCCTCCGCCCATAGGCTATCGTTTTGTTGCGACATAACTTCCACCATAAATCTAGTCGCGCGCGAATCGCGTTCGCAGGCTCCTCTCGCGCGCGACGCAGATTGTTCATTAACGCGTCTTGCAATGGGGGCGAACGCGACGAAAAGTCATAGGTTTTTGTCGAGCGCGACCCATATGCTCCGATTTCCCTTTCGTACCAAAAAACGCCGTTAGGTCAAGTTTTCTTAATCCAAAAAAGACGTTTTTGCGATCCAAAAAAGGTCTCTTTTGAATTGACAAAAACCTATGACTTTTTGCGCGTCTTCGCCTTAGCGATAAGTCCCGCGACGGTAGATTTTCCAAGTCAGATTCCGTATAGATCTCGAAACTGTTCCAATCAATTCCGACGTTCGACGGAAACAAGTCGACTACCTCGAACGCGGCGGCAAAACGAAGGCGCCTACTTAATCGCCTGCGACAACAAAACGTTATCGACCGCCGACTCGACCTCGATCAGGGACTCGGAACGATAGATTTCGTCCTCGAATTCCCGAAGCCCTTCGATCGTCTCGACGCGCTCGAGTTTCTCGACAACGCTCTCGGGCGCGTCGCCAAACCGCCTCGTAAGCTGCCGAATTACGGACCCGCGCATCCCTTTGAGTTCGCATTCTTCTTTCACTTCGTTCCGAACCTCGTCCCGAACCTCGTCCCGAACCTCGTCCCGAACCTCGTCCCGAACCTCGTCCCGAACCTCGTCCCGAACCTCGTCCCGAACCTCGTCCCGAACCTCGTCCCGAACCTCGTTCCGAACCTCGTCCCGAACCTCGTCCCGCATCTCCTCGCGCAACTCCTCGCGAGTTTTCCCCGTAACCAATTCCAATAGCGATTGCATTTCGTTCTCCGCCTTTCCACTGGGATCGCCGGTCGCCATTTCCATAATTTGCGACTCGGTCATGCCTTCTAATTGTCTGCCCGCGTCTCCGCAGTACCGAACCGTCGACTCGAAGACGGACTCTTTACATTCGCGTCCAATCGCGGGGTCGTTAACAAAGTTCGCGATCAGTTCGAGCAGTTTAAACCGATCCTCGACCACCCGACGCATGCCGACGCAACCGAGCGCCGAGCAACCTAGTTTCACCAAAGAATCGCCCGTTATTTGATTCCGTCTGTACAAATCGGTCAAATTGATAACCATTACGGGAAAGTTCGCCTGGAATTCCTCGCAACCCTCTCCCATTGGGAACAATTCCGCCCAAGATTCGAACTTCATATCGGGATTCGGACCGGTGTAAACGAGAATCACCAACGCTTGAGCTATAATTCCCGTTTTGCTCTCCTCCAAGTCCCTCTTCATTACGGCAAGTAAATATTCGAGGAGTTGCAGGTAGGTCCGCCTATTCTCCCTCGGTCCGCTTGTAGTTTTGAACTCGAAAATGATAGGAATATATAACGGCGGTTCTTCCGGGTTGCGACTCTCCAGAACCCAGAGCGCGTCCACAATCTTCTTCCGTTGCGATTCGTCGACAATGACCGTTGGACGCGGTTTGATTTCTTCGATCTTGTAACGCTTCGAAAGTTTTGTTAGGAACACTTTCGCGAACTGCCGGGCAAATTCCTCGTTAGCCCAAAGCGTTTGACTGTACGAGTCGTGTTTTTGCGCCCCGCCCTTGCGATTCGTAGCGTCTGAAAAGAACTGTTCCATAACGCTCGAAACGATTTTTTGCTTTGATATTTTCATCCAATCGACTCTCCTTGGAGCGGCGCGCCAAATCGACAGCGCCGCGCCAAAGATTATAAACCAAAGGCGCGCCCGGCGCGAGTCGTCCGTCGGGAGCGCTAGCGGCAAACTTAAAGAACCGTAACTTCTTCAGGCGCGTCGACTTTCAGGTCGAGCGTTCCGTCGGCGTTCTTTTTGCAGCGAACGGAGATCTGCCCGTAGGGCGTGGGAACGGTTCCCTCGAACCAATCGAGATCGCCGAGGAACGGCTTGACGCTAACCTTCTTAAAGCCGGGCTCGACGGGGACGACGCCCATAATATTGGCGCTAATCCAAGCGGCGGGACCGGACGCCCAGCCGTGGCAGAGGGAGTGGCGCAAACCGATATAGCAGTAGGCTCCGCGATCGCCGTGCAGGCTTTCGAGCCCCTCGGGGGTCGCCTCGTCGATTCGCCCGGCGTTTTCCAGCCAGTCGAGATCGAAATCTTCCCAGAAGGTCGTGGCGCCGCGATCGATCATCGCGCCCCAATAATCGCGCGCGACGTCGAGCGCCACTTGGTTTTGACCGCCCTTAGAGAGCGCTTCGAGCATATAGTACCCGTAGAACGTCGAGAACCCTTTCGGCCCGTCTTTGGCGACAACGTCGACGTTCGACTCGCCCTCTTTCTGAATCCCGGCGAGCTCGAGGAGCGCGGCGGCCTGCTTATTGCCGACGTTGGAGGGCTTGTAGGAGCGGACTTTAGCCGCCGCGTCGAGCGCGATTTTCTCGGTATCTTTGTCGCCGACGACCTTCGCCATTTCGGCGACGCGGTCGAACCCCAGCGCGAACATCGCGTGGGTTCCGGCGTCGAGCGCGGGGCGATTGTCGTTGGTCGGCCAGTCGAGGAACGGACTCTCGAACCCGGCTTTTCCGTTTTCGTCGATATGCGGCAAAAGCTGTTGGACCAATCCTTTAACGTAGTCCCATTGCTCCTCGACAAGTTTGGGGTCGCCGGTGTGGCGATAAATGTCGCCGATCGTAATGAGCCACCAGAGCGAGTAGTTCGGCATTCCGTTCATCCACTTCGGAAGGGGCCAAGTCTCGCGGGCGTAGTAGCCGAGGGTGTCGCGGAGGACTTTCGAGTCGCCAAAGACGCGCAGCGCGGTCATCGTTTGAGGGGTGAAGTCGCCGTACCAGACGAGCCGGTCGCGTTTCGCGCCCTCGAAAACGAACTGCTGCATCGTGAGGTGCATCGTGCGCGCCGAAACGTCCCAGACCTTGTTCAGGCGCTCGTCGGAGCAGCGGAATTGACCTAAGCGCGGAAGATCGCGATAGATAAAGATCGCGCGCGCCGAGTCGAACAGGATTTTGGAATCGTCGTCGACCAAGTCGATTCGAACGAAACGGAACGCGGACTCGCCGCATTCGACCGCGCCGAGCCACGGAACGGTAATAATCTGGTCGCGCGTCGAGTGCTCGTTGACCGCGCCCTTGACGCCGACCTCGGAGTTCGCCTCGTCGACCGACTCGCCGAACCGAATTCTGAGCCGAACGGTTCGACCGACGCTGTTCTTGCTAGGCGTCAAATCGCGCGCCTCGACGCGAAAGCTACCGTGGATCTCGCACCCGAAGTCCAGGAGAATATGCCCTCCCTTGGACATAACGCACGCCTGTTTCGGATCGCTCATGATAGAGGTCGAGGTCTGCCCCAGAACCGGCTGGAGGAGCAGTTCCGGATTATCGACCCCGGTCTTGGAGACGTCGACGATCCGCTTGGCGTAGACGTACTGTCGAACGCGCTGGTCTTGAACGGCGTTGGGAGCGAGGTCGTCGGCGAACCCCTCGGGAAGCGGGACGGCGGTCGCGGGATCGACCGATTGCGCGAAGGCGATCGAACCGACAAAGAGCGCGGAGCCAAGGGCGACCGCGGTAAATAACGTTCTCATAAAGGACTCCATTGAGCGAGGACAAAACGTGTTCAACGCGCGACTCGCGAATTCGCGAGCCGCCTCGGAGTCCCATTATACAAGAGACGCGCGCCGTTTGGAAGGAAAAAGAGCGCGAATTGGCAAAAAAAGCGCCCTTTCCGAACCTCGTCTCGGAATAAAAAAGGCGCCGACCTCGGGAAAAGGTCGGCGCCGAATTCGTCGCGAACTCGCGAATTTTCGCGCTATAGTTTCAGAATTCCGGCGATCGTTTCGAGCACGGGACCGGCGAAGGAGCCGCCCTCTTCGTAGCTCCAAATCGTGCGGCAGAGTTCCCAAGCGCCAATTGCGGCGAGAATCAGCAGGAGCAGGCAAGGAACGAGCACGAGCATGTCTTTGCCGGTAAAGTTCGTGGAGGGAACCGGAGCGGGCCCGAATCCGCCGGAGGCGGGAGCCGGAGCGGAGTCGATCGGCATGGACGAACTCTCGGCGAACGAGGCGGAACCGCCGCCGAAATTGGACGAAGAGGGGGCCGACCCGCCGAACGGGGAGGACGACAGGGACTCTGAGGCGAATCCGGTCGAGCCCATATCGAACGGGTTGCTCGCGCTCTCGGAGGTCGACTTATCGAGCGAAATACCCGAACCAGCCTCGGACGTCGAGTTGAAACCGGTCGAATTGAAACTGTTGTCGCCAAGGCTCGACATGAGCCCGGAGCCGGAAGTGGTATCGGAACCGTCGTCGATCGTGAAGGGGTCGTCCTCGGTCACGATCAACTTGGAGCTACTTTCCTCGTCGCTGGATCCCGGGGCGGCGGTGGAGGCGGTTGGAGCGGTCGTGTCGGCGATATCGAAGATCGAATCGTCGGCGACGGCGAGCTCGGTCGGGGCTTCCGTGTTCGCGTCTTGCGCGATGTTCAAAATGTTTTCGTTGGTGGAGTCTTCGTCGGCGAGCTCGAAAATTTCGGAGTCGGCGGGAGCGTCGACCACGAGCGGTTGCGACTTGGACTCGACCTCGTCGGAAGCCGGCTGACTCGAGGAGTCGTCGACCGGTTCGGAGACCGCTTCGCTCAGCTGGAAGTCCTCGTCGGAGCCTCCGAGAATCGCCAATCCGCTATCGCCGGTGAGATCGAGCCCGCTACTGCTGCTGCCGGAACCGGAACCGCCGCCCAGCACAACGTCCTCGCCGCCCAAATCGACGTTGGATCCGCCGACGTCGGGCTCGTCGAGCAACGAAAGACCGCTGTCGCTGGCTCCGTCGCCGATATGAAGCAGGTCGTCGTCGGAATTTTGCGAGCCGGCGAGATCGACGGAGGAAGGAGACGCGGCGTTTTCGGCGGGCGCGTCTTCGACGAGCGCGGAGTGTTCGTCGGTCAACGGGGTGGAACCGTCGGTGAGAGGAGACTCTTCCTCGACGAGTTTGAAGTCGTCGTCGGCCTCGTCTTTGGAGAGGGACAGCCCGGAGGGCTCGGAACCGAAGGAACTATCGCCCACGCCGTCGAGCATCGAGTCGAACGCGGCGGAATCGGCGAGCATCGTGGGCCCCTCGGTATCGTCGTCGCTCGAGAGGAACTCGCTGGCGTTGGAGGTGCGGGTCTTGATCATTTCGGTGAGGAACTCTTTCACGTCCTCTTCGCGGAACTTCCAAGCGGATCCGTCGCGAAACGCTCGCAATTTTCCTTGTTCGCGAAGCTTGTTGACTTCGCCCGGATTCATCTCCAACATTTCGGCCGTTTTTTCAAGGGTGTAATAAGCCATTGCGAACGTTCCTAAAAATAAGGCTGTGTTTCCAAAGTCCTTCGCCGCGCTCGCGGTCCGCGGAACCGACGAGCTCGACGCGAGCTCCCTTTCCTTTTCGACCGCTCGGTCTAGCGGGAAAAGGGCGCTCTTTGTTTTGCGGATTTTGCGAGCGGCGACGTTTCGCGCGGCGCTACCTGCGCGCGGAGTCGAGTTGCTCGCGGATCTGCCCCGGCGAAAGGCCTTCGCCGTTAAAATCTTCCAATTTCAGGTCCAACTCGAAATTTCGAGCGGCGACGAGCTCGATCGTGCTATTGACGTCGCGTCGACGAACCCAATAGACGCAAATGCGCTTCGTCTCGGAGTCGACGAGGATAATCTGCCTCCCCGTCTCGTCGAGGGGATAATCGAACGCGTACAGCGGGGGGACTTCCAGCGGTCTGGAGAAAGTCGCCTTTCCGTCCGCGCCAAAATCGACGCTCGGAGCCGCGTCGGCGATCGCCGCCTCTCGATACCCGCTCGCGCCCCAAGTCCCTTGGGCGGCGGCTCGGTCCGAACCGTCTTTGAGGCCCCACCCGAGCGCCAAACCGACAAGCGCCGCCAGCGCCGTTTTCGCGAGCGAACTCGCCCCTCCGCGTTTTTCCATAACTCTCGCTCCGTCGTCGTTAGGGTCGCCGAGGGTCGCGCCGTTCGGCGACCTCGAGCGCAATACCCGTCGCTACCGAATATTCTAGTTGCCGCGCCTTTAAAAAGCAACTAGTTTTATCGACTTTTGACAAAAAAATTTCCCGTTCGATAAGAATATGCCGATTTTCGCGAATAAATAAAGTTTTTGCGAGCGCGCGCTACCGCTCGCGAATAGTCGCGTCGATCTCGTCGAGATACAACCGAACGACCTTCGCGCGGTCGAAAAGATTCGCGACTCTCTCGCGCCCTCTCCGCCCCATTTCCGCGCGCTCGGAGCGCGAAAGCGCGAGGAACCGACGGGTCGCGTCGACGAGCGCGTCGGCGCTTTTGGGAGCGAATCCGAACCCCGACGCCCCTTCGTCGAACGTTTCCGCGCATCCGGGAACGCTCGAGGCGAGCAGCGGTCGCCCGGTCGCCGCGCCCTCGAGCAGGACGTTGGAAAGCCCCTCGTGATAGCTCGGCAAAACGACGGCGCTCGCCCTCGCCAGCTCGGGCTTGACGTCGAGCTTATAGCCCAAATATTCGACGACGCCGTTTTTAGCGGCTTCCGCGACGCGCGCGTACTCCTTGTTGCATCCACGCTCGGGGGCGCCCAAAATCCGGAATTTAACGTCGGGGCGCTCCTTGCGAACTCGCTCCGCGCACTCGAGAAACTCGAAGATTCCTTTGTCGCGCATAAGACGACCGATAAAAAGGAGTTCGATCGACTCGCTCTCGTCCGGATACGGCGCGACTTGGAACGTCGTCAAATCGACCCCGGAACCCGGCGTCGAAACGACCCGCTCGGAACGAACCATCCTCTCGGCGACGACCCGCTCCGCGATCGTTCCGTTCTGACAAAAGACCCGATCCGCCCCCGCCAAACCGACCCGATACAAGCCTTTCGATATCCTCGCGACCGGACCGCCCCCGTTGAGCGCCGTGCCGAAACCGGAGATCGTCGCCAGATAAGGGGTTCCCAGCGCTCGACAAGCCAACCCGCAATAGACGTTCGGTTTGATCGTGAACGTGAGCGCGAGATCGGGGCGAAGCTTCTTGAGCGTTCGACGATAAAACGACCACAATTTCAAATCGCGCAACGGGTTGAGCCCTCGCGGATCGATAGGGGTGGGGAGGATTTTCGCGGCGGTCGCCTCGAAGTAATCGGCGCGAAAGTCCTCTTCGAACGAAAGCCAGACTTCGTCCCCGCGCTCCAATAGCGCCGAGACCAACTCCCGCTTGAAGTCGTACAAGACCCTCGCTTGATTGATCGCCAATAAAATTCTCATCGCGCTCCCTATCGTTCGTTCGCGGCTTCGCTCTATATTTCGCCGACTCCGGGATATTCTATCGAAAAAACGCCTCGCGGTCAATAAAAAACCGCGACGGGCGGAAAAACGCGAGTCGCGGCTTTTTTCGTTCGTTCGGTCGAACGCTGATTTCTCACTTATTGAAGGCGATCGCCTCGTTGGCGCGACGCGGTTTCGGATTGAACGCGAGCGCGGTCTTTTCGCCGGCGGTTAGGACGGCGGTCTGGACGTCCTCGACCGTTTGACCGTTGCGAACCGCGACGACGCGGATCTCAAACTCGTAGGTCTCGCCGTACTTCAGGTTCTTCGCAGCGAAAGTGCGGGTCTCGCCGCTTTGCTTCGTGCGATAGCCGTTGACGTACACGACGGAATCTTCGGGAACCAGCATGCGAATGACGCCCGCCCCGGTCGGCTCCGGAGTCGGAATCGACTCGATCGAAGGCTCGGTCGCGTTGGAGTCGTAGGACGGAAGTTGGTTTTCTTCGGGAACCGCGGGCGCGTTGACGTCCTCGTCTTGCGCGGACAACTTCTTGGGAGCCTCTTTGGGCGCGGACTTAAGCGTCGCGCCAATCCCGCCCTTCGACGTTCCGGTCGTCGGATCGAGCTCGTTCACTTCGCCCGGATAGTATCCGTCGCCGCAGCAAGAGCGAGGCGCGTAGACGCTTTGGGCGCAAGTCGGAGCGCAAGGCTCGCAAGCGGGAGCGCAGGGCTCGCAAGGGGTCGCGCAAACGTTCGCGCAAGGATCGCAAGCGGGAACGCAAGGAGACCAATCGCAACAGGGGTCGCAGCACGGATCGCAGACGTTCCAGCACGGATCGCAAACGTACGCGGGACGGCAGTAGTTAAAATTGCCGAAGAGGAAGCTGCGCACGCCGCGAAGGAGGCTCCTCACCGGTCGGAACGAGCGGCACTCCGGAACGACGTAGGTCGTCGGGGCGTAGGAATAGGAGTAGGAGGGGGCGTAGTCGTAGGCGACCGGGTAAGAGTAGGAGATCGGCGCGGGGTCGGCGTTGCCGGCGCAAGACGCGCACTCGCCGTAGAACCCGTCGATTTCGCTCGCCTCGTATTCGGAAAAGCTCATATCGCCGAGGGTCAGCGCCTCGTCCCCAAAGAACGCGTCGGACTCGTAGACCGGCTCGGACTTCGATTGGAAAAGACTTTTGAACAAACCGGATTTGAAAACGCTTCCGGCGGCGAACGCGTCGACCGAACCCGCCAAAACGACGACGACGATCGCGGCGCGCAGCGCCAATTGACCGTTGAATTTCATTGCTAACTCCTCGTGGCGCGCAATGCGCGCGCGTACCTTGTGACGACCGGCGCCGACGAGACCCCGGGAGGGATCGACTCTCGCCGAACTATGCGTTATCGATTTCGAGCTTTGCACAAACTCGCTTGTTTACTCATATCGTACATTTTGCCCAAATTAACCCGTTTGAAAAGCCCTTTTTTCTCCAATTTCGCGATAAATGCGTCCAACTCCGCGAATTTTTCGCATTGTAACGATTAACAAGGCTTTGCGGGTAAGTTTGAGCGCTCGCCAAACGGTCGCGCCATCTTTATCGTACCGTTCGCCGAGAGGCGTTGAACAAAGTTCGCTCGAGCCTTGCGAACCGCATTTCCGGCATTTCCGCAACGACCGTCTAAATTCAACCGGCGCGCGAGACCTCGGCAAAAGCGCTCGAAACAAGTTCCAACAAATAGGAATTGCGCGCGGATTCGTCTAGTCGCGCCTCAAAAAAGGAGTATAATGGGGGGACGCGGTCGGTCTCGACGCCCTCCGCGCCACACTCGATTTAGGAGACGGCGATGGAAAACCCCGAACGATTCGTTTACCTCGACAACAACGCGACCACCGCGATCGCGCCCGAAGTCGTCGAGGCGATGCGGCCTTACTTTGAGACGAAATACTGGAATCCGAGCTCGATGTACTCCCCCGCGCTCGCGCTCGCGCGCGAAATCGACGAGGCTCGAGAGAAAATCGCGAGCCGCTTGGGCGCGGAGCGAGCCGACGAAATCGTCTTTACCTCGTGCGCGACCGAGAGCAACAACGCCGCCCTGATCGGCGGGCTCAAAGCTCAAATCAAAGCGGATCCGAAGCGTCGGCGAATCGTAACGACTCGCGTCGAGCACCCCGCCGTCCTGGAGGTCTGCAAGAGCTTGGAGAAAGAGGGGTTCGGCGTCGATTGGGTCGGGGTCGATCGGGACGGAAACCTCAATTTGCGCGAATACGTTCGCGCGCTTCGCCCCGGGGAAACCGCGCTGGTCTCCGTTATGCGCGCGAACAACGAGACGGGGGTCGTCTTCCCGATCGAGCGGCTCGCGCGAATCGCGAAGGAAACCGACCCGAAAATTATTTTCCACGTCGACGCCACGCAGTCGATCACCAAAGCCCCGATGAATCTGAGCGCGACGCCTTCCGACGACTCCCTCTCCGGCGCGTTCGGAAACGTCGACCTCCTCTCGTTCAGCGGGCACAAGATCCACGCGCCCAAAGGAATCGGGGTTCTCTACGCTCGACGCGGAACCCCGTTGTCGCGCTTTATGATCGGGGGGCACCAAGAGAAGGGGCGCCGCGCCGGAACCGAGAACGTCCCGTACATTATGGGTCTCGCCGCCGCGCTCGACTTGGAGACCGCCGCGATCGAGGAAAACGCCGCGAAAATGGCGGCCCTTCGCGACCGACTCCAAACGGCGCTCGAGGAGCGCGTCCCGTGCCTGATCGTCAACGGCAAAAACGCTCCGAGAACTCCTAACACGCTGAACGTCGCGATTTACGGCGCCGAGGGAGAGGCGGTGCTCGCCCTGCTGTCGGCGCGCGGAATTTGCGTCTCGAGCGGCTCGGCGTGCACTTCGGGATCGCTCGAGCCGTCCCACGTGCTCAGCGCGATGCAAGTTCCGGCCGGGGCGCTCCAAGGGAATTTCCGATTCAGTCTGAGCCGCTACTCGACCGAGGAAGAAATCGATTTGGCGATCGAGGCGTTCGTCGACGTCGTCGCGATCGTTCGACGAACCTCGAGCAAGTGGGACGACGCCAAAGGAGAGCCGATCGCCTAGGCGCGAGACCTATAACGACAGAGACAAACGCTGACTTATTTAGAAAGAGAGACCCCAAATGTCGACGAATTCCACCGAACAATTTTCGTCCCAAACCGCCGGTTCGCTCGCGACCGCGACCCTTTTCGGCGTCGCGACGAACTTCCGCTTCGCTCCCGCCGGTTCCTTTACCATGGGCGGAACCGCCGCCGACGGAGAGCCCCGAAACGTCTCCCTGACCAACGGGTTCTGGATTATGGAATCCCCCGCGACGCAAGAGCTTTGGAAAGCGGTTATGGGAACGAATCCCAGCCAATTCGTCGGCGAGAAACTCCCCGTCGACTCGATTACCGCCGCCGACGCCGAGGCCTTCGCCGCGAAGCTCAACGACTCCGGTCAAGCCCCCGAGGGGTGGAAGTTTAGTCTCCCGACCGAGGCCCAATGGGAATACGCCTGCCGCGCCGGGACCGCGACCGAGTTCTGGTTCGGCGACGTTTGCGACGGAACCCAAGCGAACTGCGACGGAAACTACGGGTTCCGAACCGACGCGAAAGGTCCCTGGCTCCAGAAGACGACCGAAGTCGGAACCTATCCCGCCAATCCGTGGGGGCTCTTTGACGTCCACGGAAACGTTTGGGAATTCTGCTCCGATACCTACGGCGCCTACCCGAAAGGGGACGCGACCGACCCGACCGGCGCGACTTCCGGAACGAGGCGCGTTCTCCGAGGCGGAAGCTGGAACGACGCCGCCGGGAGCTGCCGAAGCGCCTATCGCGGAAGCGACGCGGGCGTTCGCGCCTATCCGTACAACGGCGTCCGACTCGCTCTCGTCAAAGCCTAATAAAAAGGCCTAAAGAAACGCGAGCGCGCCGACTCGGGGTTCCGGTCGGCGCGCTTTCTTTTTTGTTCTTCCGTCTTTCTTGCGAAAAGAAAAGCGCCTCGGCGCTTTTTCGATTTCGCTAATCGCAAATCAGCGTCCCGACGCGCTCCCCGCGAACCGCGCGATCCAAGTTGCCGTCTATGCGGAAGTTAAAAACGAGAACCGGCATGTTGTGGTCGCGGCATTTCGCGAACGCCTCTTGGTCCATCACGCGAAGATTCTGAGAAATCGCGTCCTCGAACGTCAATTGCGGATAGAACACCGCGCTCGGGTCTTTGTTCGGATCGGCGGAATAAACTCCGTCGACTTTGGTCGCTTTGAACAGATAGTCGACCTCCAGCTCGAGCGCGCGCTGCGCCGCGGCCGTGTCGGTCGTGACGAACGGCGTGCCCATGCCCCCCGCCAAAACGACGACCCTGCCCTTCTCGAGGTGCCGAAGCGCGCGGCGGCGAATGTACGGCTCCGCCACCGCGTCCATTTGGATCGCGGTCATGAGCCGCGTCGGACGACCTTGAGACTCCAGCGCGTCGTGCAGCGCCGAGCCGTTGATCACCGTCGCCAGCATGCCCATATAGTGCGCCGTCGCCTCTTGGATCGCCGAAGCCCCGTCCGAGGCTTTGAACTGCGCCCCGCGAAGAATATTCCCGCCTCCCATCACGACCGCGATCTGCGTTCCCCGGCTCGCCACGCGCGCGATTTGCGACGCCAATCGGTTCACCGAGTCCATCGAAATCCCGCGCTCGCTAGGCGGGCAAAAACTCTCGCCCGAAATTTTGAGCAGAATTCGCTTGATGGGCTTGGCGGTAAATCGTTCTTCGGCGCTCATTGGGTTCCTCGCGATTCGGGGGGTTCGACGGTTTGGAGCGCGATTTCCTTCGCGCTCGCTCGAGAACATTGTCGTTCGTTTCCAACTTTTGTCAAGAGCGAGACGCTCGAACCCCATCCGGCTCCGAAACAAAAAAACGCCGCTTCTTGAACGAAGCGGCGTTTTTCGCTTTCGGGAAAAGTCGAGCCCCGCGAGTCTATTTCGATTCAAAATCGCGGGCTCGGATTAGGCGATCAGGCCATGTCTTTGAGAGCCTTGAGGGCCTTGACCTTGATCTTGTAGTGCTCGGGCTTGGCGGGACGATCGATGAACTTGCCGGGATGGAACGGATCCGGAACGTTCTTTTGACCCTCTTTCGCGGGAACGTGTTGCTTCTCGATCTTAACGAGACCCGGAAGTTGGAAGCTGGCCTTGTCGCCCTTGGCCAATTCGCTCTTGATCAGCCCGGCGAGCGCGTCGATGACCGCCGAGACGTCTTTCTTCGCCAGCGAGGTGCTCTCGACGAGCGCTTGAATCATTTGGGTCTTCGTCAGCGGTTTGCAGGCGTCGCACTTTTTGCCGTTGCAACCGGCGCATTCTTTTTCGGCTTTCTTTGCCATTCAAACGGTCCTTTAGCTATAAAGGTTGATTGCGTTGCGAACGTCGCGGAATCGGGCTCTCTTCGGCGCGATTACCGCGAGACCCGAGGCTATGCGAGCGCGTTCGCTACCCTCGCGCCTCGAGTTTGTATATTTTTATCGGTTTGAAGCCGACTCGTCAACGCTAAACGGCTCGATTTTCCGCGTTTTTCCCGCTTTTTTTCAACTTTTTTCAAAAAACGCCCGTTATATTCGGAAACGCGCGATAATTTTAACGTCGAACCCCTCGTTTGGCGTTTTCAAAACGCAAATTCGCGACGCGTTCGAGGCGTCGCTTTACAAGCCGCCGATTTGCAGTATAATAGTCGAAATTATCGTCGACCGTCGCAAGCGCGGCGGCGCCCTCCGTCGGTCGGAGTCGACGCAAAAGAACGCGTTCCGTTCGGAAGAAAGAATTCCCCATTATGGAATACAATATGATCAGCGCGCCGGATTTCATGCCGGAACACATGCTTCGCGACGTCCAAAACCGTAAATTCCTCGACGTTTTCCGCCGCGTTTACGCCAACGTTCCATGGTACCGCGAGCTGTTGGAGAAAAACAACGTCAATCCCGATTCGGTCAAATCCCTGACCGATATCGTCAAGTTGCCGTTTGTCAAAAAGACGGATCTGCGCGAAACGTACCCGACCGGAATGTTCGCCGTCCCGATGGAAAAGATCGTCCGCTTCCACGCCTCTAGCGGAACGACCGGAAAGCCGATCGTTATGGGATACGCCCGCGAGGACCTCGACGCTTGGTCCGAGTGTTCTTCTCGCGCTCTCGCGATGTTCGGGCTCACCGCGAAAGACGTGCTCCAAGTGAGCTACGGCTACGGGCTCTTCACGGGCGGTCTCGGCTTGCACGACGCGGGCGAGCGGCTCGGCTGCGCGGTTCTGCCGACGTCCGGCGGCAACACGGGTCGCCAACTTATGCTCATGCGCGACCTCGGCGTCACCGCGATCGCCTGCACCCCTAGCTACTTCCTCCACATTATCGACCACGCTCGAAAAATCGGGTTCGATTGGTCCGAGACGAAACTCCGCTTCGGAATCCACGGCGCCGAGCCCTGGACCGCCGAAATGCGAAAGTTCATGGAAGACGAAACCGGATACGTCGCGCGCGATATTTACGGCTTGACCGAAGTCTCCGGCCCCGGCGTCGGCGGCGACTGCCCCTGCAACTCCGGGCTCCACATCTTCGAAGACCACTTCTATCCCGAAATCATCGATCCCGAGACCCTCGAGCCCCTGCCCGACGGAGAGCTCGGCGAGCTCGTCTTCACCACCCTCGACAAAGTCGGGCTACCCCTAATTCGATACCGCACCCGCGACATTACCCGCATTATGCCCGATCGCTGCCCCTGCGGGCGCACGATTCGTCGCATCGATCGCATCTCGCACCGTTCCGACGATATGATGATCATTCGCGGGGTCAACGTCTTCCCGAGCCAGGTCGAGTCGATTTTGCTCGCGATCGATCCGAATCTCGTCAATTTCCAAATCCATTTGGACAAAGACGCGAGCGGGCTCGACACGATCGAGGTCAAGGTGGAGCCCACCCCCGCCCAGTTCAACGAGCTCTGGAACGACGACGACGCCAAAGAGGCGTTCCGCAAGCGAATTGCCGGCAGCCTGAAAGACACGATCGGCATCGGGTTCAAAGCGACCGTCGTCGCCCCCGACTCCATTCCGCGAAGCGAGGGCAAGTGCAAGCGCGTCTTCGACAACCGAGGCGCCAAGGAATAATCCCCTCGCCTTCCTCGCCTCGCGCCCTATGGAACTCCTCGATCCTTTCGTCGTTCGGACGCTGCCCGATTTGACCCCCGAGGAATACGTCGCCCGATTCCGAGAACCGGACTTCGGGCGAAACCTCGACCCCCGATCTCTTTCCCGAACTCTCTTCGAGACTCGAGAAAACGGGGCCCCGGTCGTTCCCGAAATCGAGCTCCCGAACCCGAAACTCGTCGGAATCGCGGGGGCGGGGCTTATGGGAATCTCCATCGCCGCCGCGTTCGTCGAGGCGGGAATTCCCGTCGTCTGTCGAGACCCGGTTCCGGAGGCGCTGAAGTCCGCCCCCGAAAGACTCGAGCGCGAACTCGCGGCGAGACGAGCCTTCAGAGGCGAACCCGATTCTTCCGCCGACGTTTCGCGCGCGCGAGAGCTTTTCAACGCGACCTCCGAACTTCGCGATTTGGCGAGCGCGGAGGTCGTCGTCGAGACGATTCCCGAAAAAATCAAACTCAAAGCGAAATTCTATCGCGAGCTCGCGGCGCTCGCCCCCTCTCCCCTTTTAACCCTGACCAACTCCTCGTCCCTGCGAGTCTCCGAGCTCGCCGAGGCGCTCTCCCCCGAACCCAACGCGCCGATTTCCCGCGCTCGGTTCTGCGCTTTTCATTTCTTTCACCCCGTCGCGCGCCGTCCCCTAGTCGAAGTCGCCCCCGGCGCCGAGACCTCCTCGGAAACCCTGGCGCGCGCCGCCGCTCTCGCTCGACGAATCGGCTCGACCCCGATCGTCGTCGGCGACGGTCCCGGCCTGCTCGTCAATCGCTTGCTGCAGGCGGAGTTGAATCGCGCCTTGAAAGCCCTCGACGAGGGCGCGCCCGCCGCGAGAATTGAAAGCGTTTTCTCCCGGCTCGGATTCGAGGCCCCGCCGCTGCGCGTTATCGACGAAATCGGGTGCGACGTCGCCCTGCGCTCCGGTTGGTCCTTTCTCAAAGCGTTCCCCGAGCGAACCCACGTCTCCGAGAAACTCGCCGAACTCGTTCGCGAAGGGCGCCTCGGGCGCAAGACTGGACGAGGCTTCTATCGCCACGCCTCCCCCGTCCCGTGGGCGAGCGGGTCGTTCCTCGACGACGAGTTCTCCGCCAATTTCGCCCCCGACCCCAAAGCCGACGCCGACCTCGCGCGCTCCGTCTTCGCCGCCCTGCTCGACGAGGCGAAACGCGTCCTCGACGAGGGAATCGCGCGAACCTATCGCGAAATCGACGCCGCCTTGGTTCTCGCCCTCGGCTTCCCTCGTCAATTGGGCGGAATCTGCTACCGAGCCCTCGCCGTCGGCGAGCTCCCTTAGCCAAACTTTTCTCAAAAAGTCGCGCCGCGTCGCCGCCGTAATTCATCGAGCGCCGAAAACACTTCGGCCGTTCTTGGCAATTTTTTTGAATAAAATTCCCGATTTCGCTTCTAAAACCACGATTCGGCGCTATTATTACGCTAGATTAGAATTCAACGAGGATTCTGAAGATATTTTCTAGCGATTTTAGACGCCCGGCGCTCGAAACGTCGAGTCGTCTAGGCGCGATCGATTTGGGAGCGCGGCGATGACCGTCGAAACGTCGTACCGAGCCACCGCCGCGCAACTCGCGCTCCGGCGCCTGATCGCCGACAAGACGCGCGTTTTGGCGTACGGGGGCTCTCGCTCCGGCAAGACGTTCGAGTTTTGTCGGACAATGATCGCGATCGGACTTCGGTACGGAGGTCGGAGCGCGCTTTTTCGTCGCTATTTCAGTTCGGCGAAGAACTCGGCGTTCAACGACACCTTTCCTAAGGCGCTCGAGCTCGCGTTTCCGGGGCTGGAATATCGCCGCAATCTCAACGAGACGCGGATCTGGCTGCCCCATAACGGGGCGGAGTTCTGGTTCGTGGGGCTCGACGACCGTCGTCGCGCGGAGAAAATCCTAGGGCTCGAATTCTCGACCGTCTACTTCAACGAGTGCTCGGAAATCTCGTTCGAGTCGGTCGAGCTCGCCCTGACGCGCCTCGCGGAGTTGCGAACCGACGAAAACGGGAAGCTCCTCCGCAATCGCGCCTTTTTCGACTGCAATCCCTCGGGCAAATCGCATTGGACCTATCGAATGTTTATCGAAAAACTCGATCCGAGAACCAATCTGCCCCTCCCGGATCCGGAAAACTACGGCGCGATGCAAATTAATCCCGTCGACAACGTCGAGAACCTGCCCAAAGGGTATATTGAATCGACCCTCGGCGGCGGGTCCGAGCAAATGAAGCGCCGCTTCTTGCTCGGCGAGTTCGCGAACGACGCCCCCGACGCGCTATGGAAACAAAGCGTTATCGACGCCAATCGGCGCTTCGATCCCCCCAACGACCTCGATCGCGTCGTCGTCGCCGTCGACCCCGCCATGACCGGCGGTCCGGACTCCGACCTGACCGGGATCGTCGTCGTCGGAAAGAGGCGAGAGCTCGACGGGCGCGACCATTTTTACGTCCTCGACGATCGCTCCCTGCGCGCCGAGCCGCCTCGATGGGCGAGCGAGATCGCCGAGGCGTTTCGCTATTGGGACGCCGATCGCGTCGTCGTCGAGGTCAATCAGGGAGGCGATCTCGTCGCCGGAGCGATCCGGCAAATCGACCCCAACTTGCCGATCTCGACCGTCCGCGCGACGCGAGGAAAAGTCGTTCGCGCCGAGCCGATCGTCGTCCCCTACGAGCGAGGGCGCGCCCATCACGTCGGGGTCTTTCGGGAGTTGGAGGACCAAATGACGAGCTTCGTCCAAGGAGCGCGCGTCGGACAAGGGGACGACCGCGTCGACGCCCTCGTCTGGGCGATTACTTTCCTCTCGGATCGCGAGGGGAGTTGCGACGGAGGGTTCGTTACCTTTTGACGTCGCGTTTTAGATAATTCGGCGCGCGAGGAAACGCGCTCGGAGCGGAACAATAGTTTAAGGACAAACGAGTTAACGAGAAGAGTTTCATTTCGGGGAAGAAGGAGCGAGCGCGATGAAGGCGAGAGAGAAAGAAGGGTTTCAATTTATCAAGACGACGAGTCGAGACGTGGAGCGACACGTTCCGCTTCTGCGGCGAATCATTAAACTTTACGATTTCGGATCCGTTCTCGATTACGACGAGAAGTTCGCCGCCGGGCTCGTCGGAATCGCGATCGCCCTCGAGCGATACGACCCCAATAAAAATCCCTCCCTCGCCTGCTGGATCGCCTATCGCGTCAAGCGCGAAATTCAATCGGAAGCCCGAAAAAACCGGCTGCAATTGCGGTTCTATTCCCAGCCCCAAGACGAGGAGGAGCGCTTCGACGTCCCCGAGGAGCCGAAACCGACCGAGCGCGAGCTCCAAGAGCTCGACGACCAAAAAGCCGAAGACATCGAGCTCGTTCGCGAGATTATGCGAACTCTGCCCCAACGAGAGCGCGAAGTCCTCGTTAAAATCTATCTCGAAGGGAAAACCCAACGCGAAGTCGGTCAAGAGCTTGGATGCGCTCAGTCCTGGGTCAGTCGGATCGCCAAGTCCGCCGAGGCGAAAGTCCGAAGAGAATGCGCGCGCCGACGCGCGACCCAACGCGAAAACTAAAACCGTCCCCAATCGACCGCGACCAAGGCCGCCAAAAAACGAGAAAGCCGCTCTCGCCGAGCGGCTTTCTTTCTATCCGCGAACGACTTGCGCGCGAGTCTACTTAACGATCGACTCGGTCGGGACGTCCTAAAAACCTTCCAGTTCGTCGTCGAAGATCTCGTCGAGCGCGGACGCCGCGTCGAGAACCGCGCTCGAGACCGGCTCTCCCTTGGTCGTCGCGGTAAGCTCGACCCAAGCGGAGTCCGCGAAACCGGTTCCCGTCGCTTTTAGGCGAAGATAATAGGTCTCGCCGGAGGGAAGCCCGGAAATCGTCTTCGCGCCGACCGACGCGTAGCTCTTCGTCGTTTTCGTCGCGAACGTCGGATCCGTCGAGAATTCTAGAACGTACTTCGTCGCGTCCGCGACCCCGGCGAACTTGACCACGATCGCCGACTTGGTCGTCGAGGAGCCCAAAATCGCGGGGGCGGCCAGTTGCGACAACGGGGCCAAGGTCTCTTGGAAAACCGGTTCCGACCAAGGCGAATCGGCGCGGGTCGCGTCTCCCAGCGCCTTGACGCGGAAGGAGTAAGTCGAGCTCGGGTCCAAGCCGGAGATCGTCTTCGTTCCCGACGAGGGGAATTGAACCGCGACCGCGTCGGAGAAATCGCCGAGCTTCGAGCTCTCGACGACGTATCCCGCCGCGTTCGCGACCTTTGCGAACGAAACGTCGACCGAGACGTCGCTCGCGCTCGCGACCGTCAGCGTCGGTTGGGCAAGCCCTCCGACCGCCAAAACGATTCGCGACCAATCGGACTCGACGCCCGGGGTTCCAACCGCTTTGACCCGAACGCAATAGATCGAGCCGAACTCCAAGTTCGAGATCGTCTTCGCGCCGGTCGTCTTATAGGTTCTGCGCGTCGCGTCGGAGAAATCGGCGCTCTCCCCGTATTCCAGAACGTAAGAGGTCGCCCCTTCGACCGGGTTAATCTTAACGACCATCGCCGACTTCGTAACCGACCCGGCGATTTGGGGCGCGTCAAGTTCCAGAAGCGGGGCCTCCGTCTCGACCGAAAGCGCGGCGGACCAAAGAGAGTCGACGCGATTCGCCCCGTCTCCGCGCGCGATCGCTCGGAAGTAATAGACCGAGCTCGGCTCGAGCCCCGAAATCGTTTTCGTTCCGTAACTCGGGTAATTAACGATCGTCGAATTGGCGAAATCCTCGCTCGTCGAGTATTCGATCGCGTAACCGATCGCCTTGTCGACGTTGGAAATGGAGAGGGAGACGCTGGCGCTCGCGGCGCCGACTTCCCTCAAAACGGGAGTCGCGACCGCCCCGACCGTTACGATCGTCTCCGTCCAGGGCGAGTCGTCGCGAGAATCGGCGGTCGCCTTGACGCGGACGTAAAGGGTCGATCCGAACTCCAATCCGGAAATAGTCTTAACGCCGCTCGACGCGTAGGTTTTCGTCTTCGCGTTGGAAAAGTCGGAATTGGGGGAGTATTCCAGAACGTAGTTGGTCGCCCCGGCAACGGGAGAAATCTTAACGACCATCGCGGTTTTGGTCGCGGAAGCGGAGAGGCCGGGGGCGTCGAGGGTTCGCGCTCGGGTAATCGTCGTCTCGCCCAATAGACGATTATTGTAGAAATAGGAGACGGCGATCGGGTCGCTCGCTTCGACGGGGACGGTAATCGGAATCAAGCGCTCGTAGTGAGTCCAATCGCGGATCTCGTTCCCGACCGCCAACTCGTTTCCGTTCGCGTCGATCGCCCTAAGGGCGTCCCATCGGAAGATGTTTTTGCGCGCTCGGAAATTGAACGGGGCGTCGGTTCCGATCGTCAAATTTTGGAGCGTGTAATCGACCGCCAACTCGAGGTTCGGAGCGCAGCGCGAAACGTCGAGCTCTTGGATTCCCGCGCCCGCGAGGTAGAGAGAGACGAGACTCGAGCAAGCCGAAAGATCGAGGGACGTTAGGGCCGAGTCCGCCCCGCAATCGAGCGATCGGAGCGCCAAGGAGTTCGAGAGATTCAGGGAGGCGAGGCTCGAATTGTAATAGAGGTTCGCGACGCGAAGATTCGGGCAGGGCGACAAATCGAGCGTCGTTATCCGGTTGCCTCGGCAGTCGAGCGAGGTCAAAGCGCCGAGTCCGGAAAGATCGAGCTCCGATAAGGCGACGTATTGGCAAATCAACGACCGCAACTCGGCGCAATTCGCTAAGTTGAGTCGAGTTATGGCGTTGTTTCCGCAGTTCAGCTCTTGCAACTTGGGGCAAGGGGTCAGATCGAGCTCGGTCAGCCCGGTCGAATCGCACGAAAGGTAGACGAGATTCCCGAGATCGGACGCGTCGAGCTCCGTTAGCGAAACGCAGAAAGAGCAATAAAGCGCTCTCAGGCTCGAGCAGCCGGTTAGGTCGAGGGAGGCGACGCTCGTTTGATCGCAGGAGAGGATCTCCAGGTTCGAGAGCCCGGCGACCCCGATCGTTTCGAGCGCTTCGAAATAAGGGCCGCAGTAAAGGTATCGCAGATTCGCGCAACCGGAGACGTCCAATTTCTTTAGGGATTGGAAGTGCGGAACGGTCGGCGCCTCCTCTTCGGCTTGACTTTCCCACCAATCGTCGGGGGCGAGGTTTTGCAGGTCGAGTTCCGTTAAGGCGGGATCCGCGAGGGTTAGCTCGACTAGGGCGCCTCGCTCGTCCCAGACGAGATTGTCGGCGTCGCTCGCCGAAACGCCCAATCGTTCGAGCGCTTGGACGTCCCAGGGATTGTAAGCCCCGAGAATTTCCGTTTGCCCGAGGATTTCCTCGTATTTGAAGTGAGTCGCGGTCAACCGCTCGCCCGCGCCGACGGAAAGGGGATGGCGCGCCGAGGGGCTACCGGACCAGATCAAATCGCCGTTCTCCGCGCGAACCTCCATCGAAAGGGGAGGAAAGAACGTCGAGCTCTCAAAGGTAATTTCCAAACCGGGGCGCATATAGAGCCGCTCGAGCGTTTCGTTGAAGCTGATTCGCTCGAAATAGTCGCAGCCGTAAATATTGACTTCCTCGATCGGGGAATCGTTGAGAAAGAGCGCGCGCAAATTATGGCAGTTCGAAAGGTCGAGACTCTCGATTCCCGTTTCCCCGCAGTACAATCTTTCGAGATAAGGACAATCGGAAAGGTCGAGCGCGCGCAATTCCCCGTCGTCGAAACAGTCGATTTCCGTCAAACTGACGCAACCGGAAAGGGTCAACTCGCGCAAGTTCCAATCGGAACTGCAATCGAGGGTCGTCAGACTCTCGCAACCGGTCAAATCGAGTTTTTCCAAGGAATGGGCGTGCATAAGGCTAATCGTCTCGATCAACGGATCCGAGAGCGTCAGTTCGATCAGATTGCCCGTTTCGTTCCAGACGACGCCCTCGCTCTCGGCGGTCAGTCCGAGGGCCTCGATTTGCGCCAAGTCGCCGGCGTCGTAGGTTCCGAGCGTCGCGAGCGGGATCGCTCCAAGTTCCGACTCGACCGGGGCGCTCGCCGCGACCGGAACCGCGACCTCGGCGACCGGCGAAAGGGGCGTCGCGCTCAAAAGACGCCGATCTTCGAGCGATTCCAGTCGGAGCTTGCGATCCGAGCTCGTTCGACTCGATTTGCGAGACTCGCGAGAAAAAGAACCGAAAAGATGAAAAATGCCGAAAAGGTCGTTGCGTTCGACTTTCAAAGTAAAACTCCCTCGTTGTTCGAGACAAGCGGCGATAAGCGCGCGAAGGAACCGATCGTCCCGCGCCGCTAACGGCAATTATTGTAGCGCCCTTCGCTCCCCGCGTCAACTCGTCGCGCACCCCGACCGAGCCATTCCGCCGAAAAGATCCCATTGGGATTTGGCGCCGAACCGACAAAGCCAACCCCGCCCTCGGCGGGCGGCAAAACCAAAAAAATCGGGGTCGCCCCCTTCCCAATCGGTGGAATTGGGGTATACTACACACTGCCGTTTTTTAGACGCGGCGAAACGGAGTCGATTTGTCCGATCCCGCGCGCGCGGCGAACCGCTTCGCGTTGGGTCCGCCCGGAGGCGAGGGAATCGGCGTTTTATAAACATTTGTTCGGCGCGCCCGGCTCGAAATCGAGGCGTCGGCGCTTTGTCAGACAGACGGAGAGAATCGTGGGAACGAAAAAAACTGGAAAAGGACGACGTAAGCTCGGTAGAAAAAAGAGACGAATGCGATCTAAGATTCGCCATCGAAAAGACTGATTTCGGCGCGTCGCGAGCGCCGAGCCGCGTTTCTATCGAGGGGGGCGCCTTTTCCCCCCGGTTTTCGAAGTCCCGCGCCTTTTGGCGGCGGGATTTTTTTTCGCCTCGTCGCGACCGCGACCAAGAAACAAAAAAGCCCGAACCGCGTTGGCTCGGGCTTTAATATCGAATCGAGGAAACCGCCTTGGCGCTTTCCTTCGACCGCGCGACAAAATCGCGCTTTTGGCCTAGGCTTTCGGAGCGTTCTTCTGGAGGACGCCGGCTTCGACCAGCTTGTCGATCAGTTGCTGCATGCTTTGGAACATGGAGAGGAAGCCTTGGGGCGGCATAATCACGCGCTCGGACGGCTCCGGAGTGGGAGCGGCCCCGTCGGCGCCCGGTTGAAGCGTAACGAAGTCGAAGCGAACCATGTTGCCCGCGAAATGGATCTGACCAACGCCGTCGGCGTAGATTTCTTTTTTCATCTGTGGAAAACCTTTGTCTTGGGTTTCGTGTTGCCGCGCGCCCCGTATCGACGCGCGAACTTACTTTTCGCTAGCGCTCGCGCCGCTAGGCGTCGCGTTCGACCGTCGCGCGAGCTATCGTAGATTATATTTTTTGCGACGATATGAAAAGACCAATTCGCCAAAATAATCGAAAAAAACAGAAAAAAGCGCGTTTTCAACAGAAATCGCGTTTTTAAATCGATCCGAATATTCCCAAGCGCTCGGCGGCGCGAGGAACCGTTTTGGAGCCGAGATAAACCGAGAACTTCAAAAAAAACTTGACTTTTTTGGAAAAAATGGGGAAAATAATTGTCGAAAACAAACGGCGATCCTTAGTGGGGCGGAACGGAGAAGCAGCGTTCCCGCCGCCAAAAGGTCGCCCGGTCGGGGGGACCGGCGACCGCGGCGAACCCGCCTCGCGCGGACAACAATAGTTGGCGTCGGAACGAGTCCGAAGCCTAGGAGAAAAAGAGCAATGATCCTTGAAGCGCCCGAGACCCTGTTGAAAGACTTGGAGAGCGAGAAGCCGTTCGTTCGACCGATCTTGAACTCGCCGGAAACCCTCGAGCGGTTCGCCCGCGCGATCGTCGAGAAATGGAATTCCGACTTGCTCGCGCTTACGAACAAGCCGAATTTGGACGCCGCGGAGCGCTTTTCGCTGATCGCGACGCTCAATCGAATTCGTCGCGTTCGCGACGACTACCTGACCGACGCCGATCGCGCCGCCGCGGCGCGCGCCGAGAGCAAGGTCGCCGCCATGTCCGACCGCGAGTTCGCCGAAGCGCTCGAAACGGTCGACCTTCGCGCGGTCAAGCGAGCGTATCGCGCCTCGGTCGACGACGTAAACGACCGCGTCGCGATCGAGAGCTGGAACAAGCTCGACGAATTCGCCCTAGTCGTCGCCCGCGGCGTCGAGACGGGCAAGCTGGAAGAAGACGGCGACGAGAGCGTTGAAGCGACCCTCGTCGCCGAAGATTTTATCGAGACGCTCGACGAAGCCCCGTTGGGACGCACGTTTTCCGAATGGCTGCAAGGCGTCGCCGCCGCGTTCGCCGACGATCGCGCCTTTGACGACGACCCGATCTCGCGAACGACCGAGCTTTTCGTCGACGCGCTCGACGCGCTCTGCGCTCGTCGCCTCGAAATCGAACAACCCCAACTTTGCGCCGGAGTCGAGCTCGCGCGCCGTTTCGGGGTCGAGAATCTCCGAACCGCGCTGGAAGCGGAAGAGCGCCGTCAAGTCGCGCAAAACCCTCCTCGAGCGCGAGCGATCAAATTTGAGCGAGAGCGCCTTCCGGAATCGCTTCTCCTCCTGCAATGCGCCGACGACGGCGTCGCTCGCGTTCCCGACTCCATTATCCGAGCCTGTTCCGAAAACCGCTCCCGCTCCTTCGAAATCGACGGCGAGCGCGTCGAGGTCGAATTCCTCCTCAACGAGTCCGGGTTCCGAACCGTGTTCGTGGAAGTCCCGAGCAAGTGGACCGTCGAGTCGGTCGCCCTCGGCGCCTCTCCCGACCAAACGATCTCCGCCAAGCCCGGCGAGTACGACCGCGCCGCTTGGACCTTCCCCGCCCCCAAGAGCCTCGAAGAGCTCCGAAAAGTCCTCGACGACTCCCTCTGGATCGAGCTGCGACGCGGCGACGAGCGCGTGTCGGTGGAGATGTGAGCGACAAAGCGAGCGGGAAAAACGAATCGAGCGGGGATCGGCTAGCGGGCCGGTCCCCGCGTTTTTTGATTTGCGCGCGGCGCGGAGGCGACTCTTTCTCGCCCCCTCTTATTCCTCCTCGACCTTTTTCCCTTCGGCGAGCCGTTTCGCGCGCTCTTTGCCGTCCTCTCCGTCCGGGTCGAAGAGCGCGTCGACCGTCAAATTCTTGAAACGCGGCAGCGAGTACGCGAACGGCAGATAGAGCAATTTAATCAAGTCTTTGCTCGCGACCGTCTTGCGAACGAATTTGGACAAATCGAACTTCTCCGCGAGATAGCGCTGCTGAACGTAGTGGAACAGCTCGAAGTAGGACCGCATCGGCCCGGAGTCCTTTTCGGACCGGAAGTCCCCGACGTATTTCTCCAAATTCGCCAAGGCGCTCAGGTGCGCGACAGAATTGCGCGTCGCCGCGAAGAGACGCGGGGCGAAGTCGATCTCCGACGCCTCGAGGAGATGGAATTCGAGTATGTCGCGCCAGCGCTTGGCGTAGTGGAACCGAACCGATCGGGAATGCTTTTTGAACGCGGCGCGGAACAGCTCGGGGTCGCTCTTCTGCTCCTCGGTCGGAACGAAGTACAATTTCTTGTCGCGCTCGATATAGATATTGAGGGGCGCGAGGTAGTCGTTCTTGCGCGTCTCCAGTTCCCCGAGCTCCCCTTGAACTTGATACTCGGCGGAAAACGAGTCGTAAAGCTCTTCCCCGAACTGTTGGCGAATCAGCCCCGCGTCGCGATCGAACGCCGCGTACCCGATAAAGTACCGCGCGTTCGCCTTGACGAGGTTCTTAATCAAGACGTACGCGACCGCCAAGTATAGACCGGTCAGCGATTTGAGTTGTTGGATCTCCGGCAGTTTCTCCCCCTCGGGCAGTTTCGCGTTTTTGGCGACGTCCTCTCGCTTTTCCGCCAAGTTCAGGAACGAAAAAGTCGAAAGTCGTTTCGCGAGGAAGTCGATCTTTGCGCTTAGTTTCGCGTCGTCGTCCGAGAAATTCTTGTAATAGGAGTCGATCTGGTTCTCCGGAAGACGCGTCAGGACGTACCGAACGATTCGCCGATTCGCCATGACGGCGCGAACCGTCGACGGGCGGGCGTAGCGCGTTAAGTAGATAAACCGCTTCGATTTCAGAACGTTGTTCGTCAAGAAGTTACGGAACGGCTTCGACGTCTTCGCTTGAGGCGACTTCGGGTCGAGCATGTTCGCGTCGAGCCACTCGTCCGTAACGTATTGCGAATCGTCCGGGACCCCGAGCGTCTTAATCGCCGCGACGAAGAGCGGGCGGCGCGTCGAATCGAGATCTCCGTTCATCTTCCCGACGCTCTGCAAAACCCGAAGCTGGTCCGCGACGATCCCCGCCGCGCGACCTTGCAGGTCGTTGAAGAGCGAGTACGCCGGGGCGAACTTCGCCTTGTCCCCAAGCTCCTTCATTAGATCGAGGAACGCCTGAATCGCGTCGAATTTGTGAATCAGCGCCGTTACCAGCTCGTTGATCTCCTTCGCCTCCATAAAGTTGCAGAGGAACGAAACGAACTGGACGAACGGAAGCGGCCCCCCTTCCGCCGGCTTCCCCGACGACTTGATCAAAACGTCGTCGAAAAGACCGTTCGGCAAAGGCTCCGTCGAATAGACCGGGAACGTCCCGTCGTACTTGTCGAAAACCGGAAGCAGCAGGTTCGAAACCTCGCCCCACACTTGGGTGGCGAACCCTCGGTACAGCTCCTCTTTCGCCTCGTCGTCGTTCGGGGTCGCGCGCAGTTTCGCGACCATCTCGTAGAGCTCGCTCCGCCCGTACTCCGCGCAAAGCCGCGCGCGCTCCGCCGGGTCGCTCGCCGCGCATATCGCGTCGAACGTCGCTTCCAACGTCTCCGTTACCGCGTACTTGCGCTTGATTCCCTCGAGGCGCTTCGCGTTGTCCGGCTCCACCGTCTTGAGGATCTCGATCATCTCCGCCGCTTGAACCGAGTCGCGCAAATGCCGGAAAATAACGAAGTCGGTTATCCGATAGAGCTTCGAGCGATACGAGTCGTGCTTCTTGTCCTTGATCTCCGGGCGGAACCGTTCGAGCATTAGTTCGCGCAGCTTCGTCGCGTTGACCCCGAGGTTCTTGACGTCCTTCTTAATCGCGAAGAGGTAGTAGTCTCGCGCGAGCGCCACCATTTCGGTCGCCGTTCGCGCGCGATAGACGTCCTCGAAAAGAATCTGCAAATTCGTCTTCGATTTCTCGAGGAACTCGTCGTTGATCTTGTCGATCCGAGCCTTGTAGTTCTCCTCGATAATCTCCCATCGCCCGCGCTTCTCTTGGAAGCGCTCCTTCAGCTTCTCGCAGCTGGAAAAGAGAACCCGCGACTCCGAGAAGTGCGCCGTAAAGTGCCGCGCCGCGCTCAGGATCCGCAAAACCCCGACGTTATGAGAGTCGACCGCGCGAAGTTGGCGCTGGTAAGCCTCCGCGTCGAACTTGCCGCGAGGCTTTTTCGGCGCGACCCCGAACGCCGTTCCGAAATACCCGAAAAAGGGCGCCATCTCCTTCAGCGCCTCGATCGCCTTCTTCTCGTCCGAAAGCGAAATACCGACGATATCCTCCCCCGGGCGGTCCCGCAAGTTGTTGATCGCGTAGATTATGTCGTTCACGTAAAGACCGAAAATCTTCAGGACGTCGAGAACGCAGTGGATTATTTGGATTCGGACGTTGTCCCGCTCGAACTTCTTGCCGAAAAACTCCTCCTCCAGGACGTCTTTGAGCAGTAGGTAGTCTTTCCGAAAATCCTCGCGGCTCGAATCGAGCAAAACCTCGACCGGATTGAGCGCCGAAGCCTCTTCCTTTTCCTCGAACAACCCCTTCGAGAACTCGACCCGACGACCCACCGAATCGACCGAAAAGATCCCCGTCTCGTAAGGCGTCGGCCAGTCGTCCCGGTAGACCAGCTTCGCCTTCGCCCCCTTCCCGAACGTCGAGATCGCGATTTTCGCGTCGCCGTACGCGACGACTTGCTTCACGCCAATTTTGGTCGGGGTCGTTTGTTTCGCTCGCTCTTCGGTCATTGCCGTCGGTCTCCTCGTTGATTTTTGGTTCGTTCGAAAAGCGGCGCGAACGAAAAACGCCCGTCCCAACGACGCGCCGTCGCTCGCGAACTCGCTCCAACGATTCATAGTATAACCCGCCGATTCATATTTTTCAACCCCCGAGAAAAACGCCGAGCCGGGGCTTGCGCTCGAGACCTTCGGCGCTACAATGGAACTGACCGAATCGAGCGTCTACCGAGTCGCCGCCCCGCGTTCGGGCTTTCCGGAGGCGCGAGTTTTCCACCTCCGAAAAACGCTCGTCCGAAACCGCGTTTTTTAAAAAAACGCAATTTCGGACGGGAAATAATGAACGTTTTATTCGTTTTTTCTCAAAAACGAGGGCAATTTGTCGCGATGTAACTTTCGCTGTTTTAAACGTTTGAAAACTGCGACAGTTGCCTTGCGGCGCCGAGTGGGTCGATTTCAACCCATCCAATACCGCGTGCTTGTCAACAACCTCAAGCTCACGGGGCGCCGAGTGGGTCGATTTCAACCCATCCAATACCGGGTCTCGAGCACCACGTCCGAACTGATACGGCGCCGAGTGGGTCGATTTCAACCCATCCAATACCGGAACCCCGACAGGCGGATGGACGCGCACAGGCGCCGAGTGGGTCGATTTCAACCCATCCAATACCCGATCCCGTCAAGGAACGCTTTGCATACGGGCGCCGAGTGGGTCGATTTCAACCCATCCAATACCGTACGAGCCCGACTTGCGGAACAAACGCAGGCGCCGAGTGGGTCGATTTCAACCCATCCAATACCCGGTGTGGCGCTGGACGCGAACCATCGCGCGGCGCCGAGTGGGTCGATTTCAACCCATCCAATACCAAAATATCCGTTCGCGCGCGAGCTGGTCGTGGCGCCGAGTGGGTCGATTTCAACCCATCCAATACCTCGTCCACGCTATCTTTAATCGCGTTTGCAGGCGCCGAGTGGGTCGATTTCAACCCATCCAATACCAGAAAGAAGTTGCCGATCCTCCAGCGATTCGGAGCCGCGCGGGTCGATTTCAACCCGTCCAATACTAGCCGAAAGAAGGGCTCTCGTTTCCAAAGAGCGCCGAGTGGGTTGATTTCAACCCGTCCGACGCCTAGGAACGAGATTCGCATCCTCCGGATTCGACGCCGCTCGAGTCAATTTTCGCCCGCCCGAGACGATAAGTTCGAGAGAGCTTTCAGGTCTTGTTGTCGCCGAGCGAGTTGGTTTCAACTCGGTCAAATTAAGAGCATTTTAAACAATCGGTCTTTGAGACGCCGCGCGGGTCGGTTTCGACCCGTCCAATACCAAGAAACTAATAATCGTTCCCGATCGATCGGACGCCGCGCGGGTCGATTTCGACCCATCCGAAACCTAGGAACGGATTTCAATAACCGTCGCGCCCGGCGCCGAGTGGGTCGATTTCAACCCATCCGAGACCTGAATAACGACGCCCGTTTCCTCAATATCGGCGCTGTGTGGGTCGATTTCAACCCATCCGAGACCAGCTCGCTCACGAGCCAATCGCGAGTGTGCGGCGCTGTGTGGGTCGATTTCAACCCATCCGAGACCTTTTTCGATACTTTTAACGTCCTTGATTGGGGCGCTGTGTGGGTCGATTTCAACCCATCCGAGACCCTCCGTATCAACGATCGTTTCGATCAACTCGACGCTGTGTGGGGCAATTTCAACCCATCCGAGACCTCCGCCGGAAATGTCTATCGATTTGTCTTCGGCGCCATGCGGGTCAATTTCGACCCGTCTAAAACCGACAAATCGCGCGATTCAATGACCGCTCGACGCCAAGCGGGTCGGTTTCGACCCGTCCAAAACCTCGCGTTTTCGTAGATATCGACAACTTGGAACGCCGCGTCGCTCGCCGCGTCTTTCGCGCGCTCGAGAAGATCGCGTTCCTATTCGTTATCGCTTTTGCCGGAATTGGCGCGTTCTCGTCGCTATCGACGCCTCGACTCCTCTGCGTCGTCGCGTTCGCGACTACTCCCTCGGGCTCCTCTTAGCGCGTCTCAACGTCTCTTGGCGTCCGGGAACGTCGTTCGGTCGCTCGGATTCGGGAAGGAAATTCGCGCAAAAACGCGAATCTTTGCAAATTCTTAACAAAAACCGCGAATACTTCTCGCGGCGCTCGCGATAATCCCCCAAAAAACTAGGCGCCTTCGGATCCCCGCGCTCTCGAGGACTCTTCGGCGCCGTCTATTGGAGGATTCGATATGAACGATATTTACGACGGGCTCCCGAGTCGCGAGGAACTGCTGCGCGCGCTGGAGACCCGAATCGAGCGAACGACCGGCTCCGACGGACGAGAATTGTATCGACTGCGGGATCGCGAAGGGGACGAGCTTCGCGCGAAAATCGAGGCGGCGACCCAAACCGCGGCGGCGGAAACCGAGCGGCGACGCGACTTGCAATCCCGGCTCGACGCGGCGAACAAAGAGCGCGAGAGCTATCTGGTCGAGCTCGAAAAACTCCGCGCCGAGGCGGCTAGCCCGAGCGACGCGCGCGCCGAGCTGCGAAAATACGTCGAGCGCGCGACCGCGAGCCAAGCGAAAATCGTCGCGCTCGAAGCGGAGCTAAAGCCTTTGCGCGAAGAGGTTCAATCGCATCGCGAGCGCGAGACCCGCGCCAAAATCGAGGCGCAAATCGACGACGCCGCGCGAAAGTTGCGCTGCCGCGAGACCGCCTTGCGCGACGCGCGGCGCCTCGCCCCCATGTTTCGGCTCAACGAGGCGGGAATCGCGACTACCGACGACTCCCGACTCGTCTCCGAGGTCCTGCGCGAGGAAATCGAGCGCTGCCCCCACTGGCTCGAGCCGTCCCAAGGCGCCGACGCCTCCGCCGGGCGAATCGACGCCGGTCGGCTCGATCGCGACGCGCTCTTTCGCCAAGCCTTGGAAAGCGGCGACTTCGCCGAGGCGATTAAATACGCCCCTCGATCCTAGTTCTCGAAACGTTTCGCTCTATTTCAAGAAAGGGTTTCTATGTCCGTTTCCACGCTCGATTTGCTCAATTCTCGAATCGACCTGTCCGACGTCCTCTCGCGGCGCGCGGCGCAAGCCCCGAACTTCGTCGGCCTGTTCGACGTTCCGCGCTCCGGCGACGCCGCCCGGTTCGCGACCAATCCGACCCACTACTGGCTCGAGGGCGTCGACGCGCCCAAGACCAAAACCTTTACCGGCTACGACTACGAGTCGAGCGCCGCGACCTTTACCGTCGCGAGCTCCGTCGGGTGGCAAGTCGGGGATCTGTTCCACGTCTTGGGCGACTCGGCGGTTCTGCGCGTCGCGTCCGTCGCCTCGACCTCGATCGGCGCCGAACTGGTCGCCGCGAACGGTTCCTCCCTCGATCTCGAGACTTACGCCCCGACCAACGGCGGCGTTCTCGTCTTCGACTCCCGACCGATCCAAGAGGGCTCCGACTCCGGGGAGAACTTCTTCGCGCAGTCGACCGCCGAGTTCAACTACTCCCAAATTTTTCGCGGGGACGTCGGGCTGACCGGAACCGCGCTCGCCGTCGAGACCGCCGGGCGCGAGAACAATATCGCGACCCAGCTCGACTACGCGACCGACGCGATCCTTCGCCGTATAAACGCCGCGCTCGTTTTCGGAACCCGCGCCCAGCGAACCGCCGCGTCTCCGGGCTCGATGGGAGGGCTCTACTTCTTCGGAACCCAAGAGGGCGGCTTGGGAAGGAGTTATAGCGACTCCCCCTTGACGATGAGCAAGATCAACTTGGCGGCGCGCGACGTTACCGACGCCGGACGCGCTCCCGACGTCGTCCTGTGCGGACCCGGGCAAGCCCAAGTAATCTCGTCCTTTATGGACTCCCAAGTCCGGATCCAGCAAGGAACGACCGAGGTCGGCTCCCGCGCCGAAACGATCGTAACCTCCGCCTGCGGCTCCCCGATGAAGATCGTCGTCGAGCCGTCCCTACCCGACTCCGACGTCTGGGTTTGCGACTCGCGCGGATTCGCGCTTCTGCCCCTCAACGGGCGCGCCCTCCGCTCCGAGCCCGCCTCCGCCCCCGGCGTCGACGGCGCCAGAGCCGTTCTCATCGGAGAGTACGTCGCCGAGTTCAAGAACGCCAAGCAAGCGCTCTGCCGGATCTCCGGGCTCAAGTCGTCCGCGAGCGTTCTCGGACAGTAGTTTAGAGTTCTTTGTATAGGAGGTCGCGCGATGACCGATTCGTTCGAAGAGCCTCGATCCGACTCGCTAATCTATCGCGAGAACGGGGTCGCCAAAATCTACCGCGTTCCGGAACCGGTTCCGTTCTCGGAACTTATCGCGTCGTTCGAGCTATTTCGCGCCGCGAGCCGAGCGACCGAATCCGAAGCGAAGGAGGACTGAAATGCCCGAGGAACAACCTCGACCGACCGTCTCCCTCGACGAGGCGAGCGCGCTGTTCGCCAACCGGCTCTACGCCGAGCCCTGGTTCGCGGCGTCCGAGGACGACCGGCGCAAAGCGCTCGAGTGGGCGTCGCGGCTAATCTCCGGCGCGTTTCTCTTTTCGACGAGCGCGTTTCGAACCGACTCTAGCGGCGCGGTCGTCTGGAGCGAGCGCGTCTCGATCGCCGTGTGCGAGGAGGCGCTTTGGCTCCTCAAGCGCGATCCGACCGAGATCCCCGAGCTGCTAACCCTCGGGGTCGCGAGCGCCTCGGTCGCGAGCCTCTCGGCGACCCTCGACCGATCGTTCGTCGCCCCCTTGATTTGCGACGCCGCCAAGCGCGCGATCGGAAACCTCGGAGAGTTCGTCGCGATCGTCGAGGGAGGAACTTGCGCTTCCACCCCGCTCGCCATTTAACTCGCGAAAGGAGAATCGTATGAAGATAACCGACGTCTCGATCGACAAGATCGTCCCCTACGAGAACAATCCCCGAAACAACGACGCGGCGGTCGCCGGAGTCGCCGAGTCGATTCGCCGCTTCGGGTTCCAACAGCCGATCGTCGTCGACGCCAACGGAACGATCGTCTGCGGCCACACACGATACCTCGCCGCCAAAAAGCTCGGGCTCGCGTCCGCGCCTTGCGTCGTCGCCGACGAGCTGAGCGAAACCGACCTGAAGGCGTACCGCTTGCTCGACAACAAGTTGAGCGAGCTGTCGACCTGGCGCGACGACTTGCTCGCGAGCGAGTTGGCGTCGCTCGAGTTCGACTTCGAGCCGTTCGGCGTCGAGTTCCTCCCCCCGGAGCCACCGAATCCCGACGAAGCGAGCGCCCCGGAACTTCCGGAGTCGCATAAAATTATCGTCGACTGCGAAACGGAGGAGCAAATGGACGCGCTCTACGAGCGCCTCGTCGGAGAGGGTTACGCCGCCAGGATTTGCCGACTATGACCGAGCGACGAATAACCCTCTCGACCCCGATTCGAGACTCCGCGCGCGTCGCGAAAATCGTCGGCGCGATCGACAAGCCGAACTTGCGCGTCGTCGAGACGGTCCTCCAATTCGAGGAGCCCCCGAGCCTCGACGAAAAGTGGCGGCTAGGGCTGATCGTCGGGGCCTCCGGGTCCGGCAAGACCTCGGTCGCGCGAGCCCTTTACCCCGGCGCGTTTTACGAGCCGGTCCCTTGGGATCCCGATCGCGCCGTCGTCGACGCCTTCGAGCCCCGGCCCTTTCGCGAGCTCGAGACCGCGCTCGTCGCCGTCGGTTTCGCGACCCGAACGAGTTGGCTTCGACCCTATCGGACTCTAAGCGGAGGAGAGCGCTTTCGTTGCGACTTGTGCAAAGCGCTCCTCGACTCCCTCGGGGAGATCGTCGTCTTCGACGAGTTCGCCAGCCTCGTCGACGCGACGATCGCGAAAACCGCCTCGATCGCCGTTCGCAAAGCCCTCGACCGCGGGACGTTCCCGAAACGGCTCGTCGCGCTCGCCCACCGGCGCGACGTCGTCGAGCCCCTCGAGCCCGACTGGCTCCTCGACGCCGACTCCGGAAAACTGACGCGAGGCCGCCTTCGGCGACCGAGAATCGAGCTCGACGTTCGAGAGGCGAACCGCGCCCTTTGGCCCAAGTTCGCGCCGCATCACTATCTAAGCGGGGCGCTCAATCCCGCCGCGCGGTCGTTCGTCGCGACCCTCGGCGATCGCCCCGTCGCCTTCGCCGCGATTCTTCAAAGCGAGGGCCGACGAGGGCGCAAGCGCGTCCACCGGCTCGTCGTCGCCCCGGAGTTCCAAGGAATCGGAATCGGGGGAGCGCTGCTCGACGCGCTCGCGGAAATCGTCGCCGACGAGGGATCGAAATTGGAGATCGTCGTCGGCGCCGGTCCGCTCGTCGCGCGGCTAACTCGCGCCCCCAATTGGCGCTTGGTCAAGGCGAGTCCCGTCGGAAGGGCCCAGCGACACAAGGGCGAGAGCGCGAAGGGATCGTTCGGCCGCGCGATCGTTTCGTTTATTTATCTCGGAAACAACGCAAAATCAACTTGAAACGGAGGTTTGCCCATGGGAACCGTTCTCAAAATTCTCGCGGCTTCCGCGGTCGCGATCGGATCGTTTATCGCCGGGCTCGCGATCGCGGAAGAGCCGCCTCAACCCTCGGCGCGCGGCGCGGTTAACGTCGCCGCGCCCGACCCTTGGCGCTCGAGCTACGCGCTCCTCGCGTTCTCCTATCGCGAGCCGGGCCGCTGCCCGCCCTGCGACCGAGCGCGCCCGATCGTCGAGCGGCTCGCGCGCGAGTACCCGATTCGATTCGTCTATTGGGACGACCCGCGCGGCGCGGCGGAGGCGAGGCGGCGCGCCGTCGATCGCTTTCCAACGTTCGCGCTGGTGAGAAGATCGGAGTTCGGCGAGGACCGCGAGCTGGTTCGCTGGTCCGGCGCGCTCGACGTCGAGCGGAGAATTCGCGAGGTCTTCGCGCGATTCGGGTTCGACCCGCGACCCGTTCCGCGTCCCCCGCGCGATCCCAGGCCGGCGCCGCGTCCCAAGCCGCGACCCAAGCCCGCTCCCGGACCGCGACCGATCCCCAAACGATAGCGCGAATCGGAGAATCGCGGAGACGAAAAAAGCCCCGAGCGAACGGCGCGAAACCGTTTCGCTCGGGGCTTTCGCGTTTTCTAGCTCGCTCGCGCGGCTATTCGTCTCGGGCTTGGCGCGCGCGCAGCACGAAGTCCTGGACGCCGAGCGCCTGGCACGCCGCGACGATTTCCTGAACGAACCCGGTCGGGGCCGCCGCGTCCCCGCGCACCACGATCGTTACGTCCGACGGGGTTACTTTGCGGATCTTTTGCCGCCAGTTCAACTCGTCGGAGAGCGCTCGTCCGAACGACGTCGAGGCGTAGTCTCCCGATTCGATCCCGCAGGAGAGCGCCCCGAGCAAGATCGTCTCGTCCTCGAGCGCCTGAACGGCGATCCGCTCCGCCTCCGCCTCCTCCGGCGGTTGCGCCAACTCGCTGCGCGGCAAGTTGATCTCCTCGTGCTGCTCCGACTGCGAGAAGTTCATCACGAGCGTGAAGAACGAGATCAGTAGGAACACGACGTCGATCATCGACGTCATGTTCGTCTCCGCGCTCTTTAATTTGGAAACGATTCGATCGCGCGCCATGGTCTCACTTCTTGCGCGCCTCGACGTTCGAGAAGCGCCCCATAAAGTTGTCGGAAATCACGGAAACGTCGAGAATAAATCGCGCCAACCGGTTCTTGAGAATGTCGAACGCCGCGAGCGCCGGAAGCGCGATCGCCAGTCCGAGCTCCGTCGTGAAGAGCGCCGTCGCGATACCTTCGGCCAGCTTCTGCGGAGAGGGCGCCGAGCCCCCCGACGCGATCGCTTGGAACGACGCGATCATTCCCACGACCGTTCCGAAAAGCCCGATCATCGGCGCCAGGTTCCCGATCAGCGCGAGATAACCCAGCTGGTGCTCGAGCCGCATCGTCTCCTCTTGCTCCACGTCGCGCATCGCTTGCGACGCTTTCTCGAACCCGTTCGGCACCCGCGCCAATCCGGTCGACAAGACCTTCCCGAGCAGCGACTCGTCGTCCCGCGCCAACTCGTACGCCTCTTGGAACTTGTTCTCGTCCAGCAGCGCCCCGAAATCCTCGACGAGCGCCTCCGGAGCCAAGACCGATCGCCGCAGCGACACGACGTTCATCACGATGAGCGCCACCATCGAAAGAGACAGCAGCGAGAACACGATCGTAAAGAACCAACCGAGCGAGCGAAACATCCACGCCAAGTAGTTGTCCCGCTTCGGCGCGTCCTCGTCCCCGCCCTCGGACGAATCCTCCGTCCCCGACTCCGCGTCGCTCCCCGCGTCGTCGCCCGCGTCGTTCGCCGCCCCCTCGTCGGCGGCGGGGTCCTCGTTGTCCTGTGCCGCGCTCCAAGCGACCGGGGCCGGCGTCGGCGCGGCGCTCGCGCGAGACGAGGCGAAAGATCCGCAAAAGAGCGCGAGAAAGAGCGCGAAAAGACAAATTCCAAGTCGACGCGCTCGCGTCGCCGATCGGGCGTCCGCCGCATATGACATATCGATCTCCTTAATGGGCGTTATCGTTGGTGTTACGCGTTGTTTGTTTATTGGTTATCGCTCGTCGAATCGATCGGCGAGGATTTGTCGGGTTTCGTCGGCGCGATCTTGTCGCCCGACCCGCTCCCACAAGGGAACGAGCGCTCGAAGCGCCTTGATCCGCTCCGATCGCGCCGTCGGATAGAGCAAATCGACCCGCAATCGCGCCAGGATCGCGTCCTCCGGCATGTCCGCGCTCTCGTAAGCCTCTCCAAGCGCGTTGTAGAGAACCGCGCGCCGTTGAATCGCGTTTTCCGGGATCGACGCGAGCGTTTCCTTCAAAATGCGAATCGCGTCCTCGTATTTGCCGCCCGCCTCCGCGACCTTGGCCAGCCCAAGCTTCGCCCGAGCGACGACCTCGACGCTCCCGGGATCGTCCGCGTCCAGCGCGGCGGCTTTCGAGAACTCCTCCCGAGCCGCGTCAAGACTCCCCTGTTCCAGCGCGATTTCCGACAGCCCGACCGTCCCGCGAGCCCGCGTCGTCTCCGACTTCGCCTTCGTCAACTCGCTCCAGGGCTTTATCGCGTCCTGGACTTCCCATTCGCGACCTCGCGCGAGGAGAGCCTCGGCCAAAAGCGCGTTCGCCTCGTAGTATCGGTAATGGTTCTTCCCTTTCGAGACGAACCAGGACAGCGCGACGATCGCCTCTTGGCGATAGGTTTTCGCGGAGGACGTCGCCTTGACCGACGCGGGGCTCGATTCGTTCCTGTAGGACGACGCTCCCCGAGGTTTGGGCGTCGGAGGTTCCGTTTCGGAGAGCCCGAAGAGCGCGAGGCAGCGAATCCACAGAACCTGCAGTTCGACGAGCGTTCCCGATTTGACTTCGCCCGGCTCGATTTCGTCGAGCGCGTCGAGCGCCTCGCGATAGTTCCCGACTTGCAGCTCGACCCGCGCCTTCGACGTCTCGAGCGGCTCTCCTTCGAGTTGGATCCAAAGGACGTTCTCGGGGGAGTATTCGACCGTCTTCTTCTCGTCGCCGCTCTTATAGGAAAACGTCGCGACGTCGGCGTCGGTTTTCTCTAAGACCAACTCCCCGTTTTTCGTCGACTCGACGAATTCCCCGGTTTCCGGGTCGCGACGAATCTCGCGCAGCATGTCGATCGCCGAGGCGCTCGAAAGGGCGAGCGAGAAGGTCGCTAAAAGGGCGAGTCCTCGGAGGATCGCCGCGTTAAATTGGCGTTGTCTCATTTCGCGTCGCTCTCCTCTCGATTATTTGGACGATTTCTCTTTGTCTTCGCGCGCCGCCTGTTTCAGCCCTTTCGGGGAGGAGACGCCGCGAACCTTTTGAAGCGTTTTGTAAAGGGAGTCGATCTTTTTGAACGTCTCGTGGCCGCCTAAGTCGGGGTGGACGCGGAGGGTTCGAATAATCTCGTCCTCGTAATTCCGCGCGAGCTTTGATCGCTCCGACTTGTCCTTGACTCCTCGGCGAAGATACTCGTACCGACACGTCGTCTTCTCGACGAGGCATTCGTAGTAAAGCGTTTTGACGCGAGGACTTTGAGAGATCTGCCGCCCGAGCCGCTCGAGTAGCTTGTTCCAACCCCAAACGTTCGACTTGGACGACTCGCCCGCGATCGCCGTCAGATAATACTCCGGCTTTTCGCGCCCTCGACCCTGAAGCGCCCTCGCCGCCGCCATTTGGACGTCGACGTTGTTCGCGTTCTCCTTTTCCGCGAGAATCGTTTTCAAGACGCCGAGCGACTTCTCGTAGTCGCGCGAAAGAAGCAGGCATTCCGAAATCCTAAGTTGCGTCGCCAGCAGCTGTTTGGCGGTCGCGTACGCGGAGTTCGACTCCGCCTTGTCGAGAATCTTTTGGAACGTCTTCCCGGCGGTTTTAAAGTACGCGATCGCCTCGGCGCTCGGGGCGACGTCCGGCGGCGAGATCCCTTTTCCGAGCGATAGATACCCCTCCGCCGCCCAGTTCAGGTTCGCGTAGCTCGCGTCCCCTTCGGCGACCCGGTTCAAAAACGCCTCGAATCCCTTGATCGTCGCCTCCAGCTCCGCCTTCTTCGAGTCGTCCCCCGCGTCCGACGCCGATTTCAAATCGGAAACCCGCTCCTCCAATCGCTTGCCCAACTGCAAGTAGACCCCCGCGAGCTTTTTCGACGCGTCCGCGGAGTCCCCGACCAGGCCCTCGAGCGTCTCCATCGTCTTCAACGCGGCGTCCAGCTTATTGGGGTCCGCGACCTCCGCGCTCAGCGCCAGCGACAATACCCCCGCTTGGAACGAAGCCCCCGCGAACGACGGGAACTCGTCCCTCTCCTCTTCCGGGGTCGAGAGAATCTTCTCCACCAGCGTCCGCGCCCCGATCACCGGATGCGTCAGCCATTTGTTCGACTCCTCGGCGTTCCCGAGCTTATCGTAAACCGAAGCCAGGAGATACGTCGAATAGATCGCGTTCCAATCGTCTTCGGTCGCTCCCACCGAAGAGCCGAGAACCCGCTCCAATCCGTCGTAAAGCGCCGCGCGAGAACTCTCTAGCATCGCGTCGAGCGCCGCTTGGTCGACTTGGGGAGGCGCCTCGGCGCCCTCCTCCGCTCGGGCGCTCGCGCTTTGGGCGGCGCGCAGGCGGTTCCACTCGACCCAAAGAGTCCGCCCGAGCAGCAGCTCCGCGTCCGAGCGCTTCGACGACGTCTCCGAAATCGCCTCGACGAGCGCCTTCGCCTCCTCGACGTTACCCGCGTTGACCGCGCTTTCCAGCGACGCGAACGCCGCCTCTTGAACCGCCGAGGAATCGGGGTTCTCCTCGCCCCATTTCGCGCGAACCCAATCGGCGAACTCGGTCAAGTCGGCGCGCCGTCGCGCCGCGAGCTCCCCGTCCGGATCGGTCGCGCTCGCTTTCGCGACGAGCCTGCGAAGCGCGTTGAGCGCCAGCGTCGCGCCTCGGTTCGCGACCTCCGAGGTCGAGCCTCGACGCGCCAGCCGCTCCGAGAGGACGAGGGCGTCCTCCAAGCGATCGAGCGCGAAACAGATCGAGGCGTATTTGTCGCAAAGATCGTCGATTTTGCCGCGGATTTCGGCCATGTCGGCGGGATATCGCCCTCGTCGGTCGGGCATGGTCGCCCTCGCGCCCCAGTCGAGCGCGACGCGGATCGCCTTGATCGCCGCGAGCCCCGCCTCGTCGCGAACTTGCCGAGCCTCCCCCGCGACAGCCGGGTCCGCGTCGACGAGCTCCGAATTCGCTTGAGCGTAGGTCGCGATCGCGTTGGTCGCCGCGTCGACCGCCGACTCGAAATCCCCCGCCTCCCCCTTCTTTTTCTTGGAGACCGAGAATTTCCCGAGGTCGATTCCTTCGAAGATCTTGTCTTTTAACAGCTCCTTCGCCTCGTTCGCGACCGTTCCGCTCCCGTTCGCGAGCTCGGTAAGCGTATTGATCGCGTAGGTTACGATCGTGTTGACGCCCTCTTTTTTCTTCTCGGGAACGTTCAGCGTATTGTACATTGGCTCGTCTTTGTCGACGAACGTCCGCTTTCCGGCGCGCGCGAACGCGCCGAAGTCGTCGCGCCGCAAATTCTCGAGCCGCACGAGCGCGCGACCGGCGCTAAGCTGGATCCGACGCCCCTCGGCGCTCGCGTAAAACTCTTGAGGCAGCTTGTCTTTCTCTTTCCAGATCTCGTACTTCTGAACCAAGCTCATATTGCGCTCGGGGACGTTCGTCTCGTCGGCGATCGACGCGAAAAGCGCGAGCGAGCGGGTCTTTAGCGCGTAAAACGGCTCCTCGCTCGGCAACATCGCCAGCTCGCTCAGCAATTCGAGCGCGGCGTCGAGAGCCCCCAGTTCTCGGAGGCACTCCGCGCTCAAATACCGAGCCGTGAACGACGCCGCGAACGAGCCGTACTTCTCGTAAAACTCTCGGTACTCGTCGATTGCGTCGCGAAGCCCCTTGGTTCGCTCCTCCGATTTCTCCGGAAACGTCCGCGCCAAATTCGCCTTGATCGTCGCCGAAAGGAGCTTCGCCTCCAGAAACAGCCCTTGGCGAGCCTCCGTTTTGCTAATTCCCGCGTTCCTTTTCGTCGCGTCTCGCAGCCAGCGCTCTAGCGCCCCGCGAGCCGCCCCCGCCAGCGGAACCGCGCTCGAGAAAAGGGCCCTGGCGCGCGCCAGCTCCCCTTCCCGCTCCTCGCTCGAGATTCCTTTGCGCTTCGAAGCCTCCAGCGCCTTGGCGCCCTCCGCCATCGTCAATTTCGCGAGTCCCATGTTCGCCTCGGGCGCGTTTTCGCCCTCCGGACTCGCCTCGACGTACTTCCGAAACGCCGCGCGCGCCTCTTCCGCCAGTTTCTCTTTATTGGGGCCGCTCTTCGCCTCGAGCCAGTTCTCGTAGGCCGCCGCCCCGATTTTGTAGTCCAGCTCCGCGTCGAGCTCGGGGGGAGCCTCCCCGCTCTCCTTCAGCTTCTTCAGATAGACGAGCGCGACGTCGTCGTATCCCCGCGCTTTGAGCGCCTCCAAAAACGCGTCCCAGTCCTCGCCGCGCGAAAACGCCGGAAAAACGAGCGCCGACGCGAAAAGAAAAACGAGAAAAAACCTCGCGACGCCGCTCGCGCGAGGCGCGAGAGCGCGGTATAATGGGATCGAGCGAGGAGCGCGAGGCTCCGGGGAACTCGAGGAGTCGAGGCGTCCGGTCGGCATGGCTTTGGCTCTTTCGGCGCGGTTGCGCGACCCCCCCGCGGGGGGCGATCGTTGCAAAAAAGGGGCTCGACGCGGCGCCGAACCCCGACGTTTTTAGAATTATACGCCTTTCGACTATGATTTTCAATCGTTCTTTGCAAAAAAAAGGGGCGATTTTCGTCGCCCTTTTCGCGACCCTCGCGACGATCGGAACGACCGCCCTTTTCGCGGCGTCCGAGTCGGAGCTCGACGTCAAAACCTGGCCGAGCGACGGGTTTCCACTGCTCTGGAGCCGGGACGCGCCCCATATCGAGGCGATTTGGAGCGCGCTCGAGGCCGAGCGCGACCGCGAGCCGAGCGCCGAGCCGGTCTCCGACTTCTACCTCCGCGCCTCCGACCGCCGCAAAAAGCTCAAAGGGCGCTCGACCCTCGTCGAGGGCAGGCTCCTGCGCGCGGTTCGCCGCGAGACGAGCGCCGGCGCGTTCTTCGACGTCTGGGTTATGCTCCCCGACGGCGACCGCCTTCCGATTCGCGTAATTTCGCGAGCGGCGCCCGAGGGGTTCCGACCCGACGACGCCCTGGAAAACGACCCCGAGGCCGCTAAAAACCCGAAATACCGACGCGAGCGATTCTCCGCCAAGGCGATTTACTACCGCGCCACCGCGTACGACGCCGGCGACGATTTCCTCGCCGCGCCGACGTTCGTCGCCCTCGATTTCCGCGCCGTCGCGCCGAAGGGGGCGCCCGAATCGGGGCCGAAAAAGCCGAGCGCCATCGTTTGGCTCGCGCGGCTCGGGGTCGTCGCGCTACTCGGGGCGTTCTGGCTCCTCGCGAGGCGGCTCGCGAAGAAATCCCGCTCGGTTCGGAGCTCCTTGCCTAAAAAAATCGCGATCTTCCTCGTCGCGGCGTCGGTCGGGTCGCTCGGGCTCGGAGAGGAGCCGACCGACGAGGAGTTTTGGGCGCTCGCGCTCGGAACGACCCCCGAGAAACTCGCGCTCGAGACGACCGGGGAGCGCCCGAGTTTGCTCGGCGACGCGCCGGAGGTCGCGAATCGGCGCGCGATCGCCTTGTCCGCGCTCGAGCGGCTCTCCGGGCTTCTCTCGATTTCCGCGCTTAAAGAGCGAGGCGACAATAGGTTTAAAGAAACGACGCTCGGCGAGCGATTCGCTCTCGCCCCCAAAGCGCGGGTCGATTTCTTCGGGGGAGCGACGCCAAGTCGGGTCGGGTATTTTACCGGCGAGCTCGCGCGCGACGACGCGATTTCGCTCGAGGGGGCGGAAAAAGAGCGCTTTGGATTCGACGCGATTCGGCGCTTCGAGCTGATCGCCGACGGCGCGCCGCTGGTCGTTTACGCCGCGCTTCCGACGACCGGAGCGCGGGGGGCGAGAGAATACGGCGGGTTCGGGGTCTATTTCGGTCGCGAGCGAACGGAGAGCGGAGAAAGCGCGCCGGTCGTTCTCGCGAAACGGCTCGCGGAGCGCGCGCTCGGGACGCCCCTCGGAAACGCGGGGTTCGACGCCGCCTCGACTCGCGACTCGCGCGTCTATCCGGTCAAGGCGCTCGAGCGCGAAAAAGACCCGAAGAAGCGCAAAAGAATCGCGCGATCCCTGCGCTGGACAAGCCTCGATCGCGAGCCGTTTTACGAGGCGCTCGCCGCCGTAAAGCGACAAAAGAAAATCGAGTTCGCCAAAGGCGAGGAGCCGCCGAGCGAGGTCGAGTTCTTTCTCCGTCCGGAGCGCTATTTCCTAAAAGGGGCGCGATTTACCGGTCGCGCGCGACGCGTCGTCGCGACCGAGGTCGCCGATCCCGACGCGATCGCCGCGACGGGGATCGCGAAGTACTACCAGCTTTACGTCTATACCAACGACTCGCAAGGGAATCCGCTCGTTTTGTGCGTCCCCGATTTACCGAAAGGGTTGACCCCGAGCGTCGATAAGAAATACGATCGTCGCGTCGACTTCTCGGGGTATTTCTATAAGACGTGGGCGTACAAGAACTCCGAAACCCCCGCGAGCGACGAGGAGGAGCCGAAGCCGAATTGGACGCGCGCCCCGGTCTTCGTCGGCAAAATTACGAGAGTCTATCCGGAGGAAGAGCCCGCGCCCAAGTCCCCCGTCCCGCCGCGCGCGATCTTCGTCTCGTTCGCGATTCTCGCGCTCGCCTGGATCGTCTTGCGCCGCGCGCCCAAAATCCTAGGCGCGCGGAGGTAGAACAAAACCCTCGGCGGCTCAAGCCAACGCGAGCGCCGCCGTCGCTTTTTTGAATTGCGGAACGGTCATTTGGGCTCGTTTCGCGGCTTTGGCTAGGGTGAGGTCGCCGTCCCGAACGAGCCCAAACAGCGTTTCGAGCTTACCCTTGTCGTACCCGTACTCTTCCCGATCGGTCATTCGCGCCTCGAAGTCGTCGACCGCCATTTGTAGTTCTTCAAGTTCGGTATATAGGCGAGTTCCCATTTGAGTTTCTAACCTTCCGATTATCTTAGGCGCAAACGCTCTCGCAAAACCCGCTCAAGCCAACGCGAGCGCCGCCGTCGCCTTTTTGAATTGCGGAACGGTCATTTGGGC
>JAFRXD010000007.1 GCA_017441605.1 Thermoguttaceae bacterium
CGCGTACCCGATTTCGAGCTTCGCTTTCTCAAAGGTCGGCTCGTCGTCGCACTGGAAGAGCCATTCGGTCTCCAGCTGTTTCATCCCCTCCGGGGTGATTTCCGAGGCGCTCAAGCCGGTCGTCGCGAGAACGAGCGCCAGTAGCGCGAGGAACGTTTTCTTCATTGGTCTTTCCTTAGGCGGGTTGAACCGTCGATTCTTTACTTTCGTCCGTTGTCTCGTCCTCCGCGAATCGAGACAGTAACGGGCGCAATCGGCAAACTGTGCCGTTCTATAGAATGTTACTCGAATCGTCAATCTCGTCAATCTTTAGCGCGTCTCTTTTTAGTAAGGGCAACAAAAAGCGCCCGCGCGATCGTTTTGTTTTATCTATTTTAACACTTCGCGCCGAAAAGGGGTACTTTTTCACTCATTCTCGGGATTTGGAGCTTTTTTGAAAAATTTTTTCTTTTTTACTTGACGGTGGGCGCAACTCAACTAAAATCTCAAATGTTAGACAAAACTAACTTGTTAGAGAAATCTAACTGCGCTATGAACACAGACGTTAGAAACGCGCGTCGTCCGACGCGCGACGGAGCGAGGATTATGAGGGTTTTGTCGAGATATGGCGCGCGTCGTCCAGGTTTCGGATTCACGCTCGTGGAACTCTTGGTCGTTATCGCAATTATCGGAGTCCTAATCGGTCTGCTTTTGCCGGCGGTTCAAGCGGCGCGAGAAGCGGGACGCAGAACGCAGTGCGTCAATAACATCAAGCAAATAGCGCTCGCGTGCCAAAATTACCACGACGTCAACAACGCGTTCCCCATGCCAACGGGTTATCGCGGCGGTTGCTCCAATTGCCCGCCGGCGGGGGGATTTTCGGTTCACGCGCTGATTCTTCCTTTTATGGAGCAAACGCCCCTTTACGAATCGATCGCGTATTGGATTCACAAAGACGAAGGCACGGCGATCCAATGGCGAGGCGGAACCGACTACCAGCAGATCGCGCCCCCATGTTTGGAGGCGGCTCAAACGCGGCTATCGTGTTATCGATGTCCGTCGGACGGCGGAAACGCGACGACTTCGTCGTTTACGGTCGAGCCGGGCGGTTACTACGACCGCTCGGGCAAGTGGGTCGTCAATACCGACGCATCGCCGCAACAAGTGGCCGCGACCAACTATATGGCGAACTACGGCTCGGGAACGGGTTACAATTACGACTCGCTCGTAATGACCGACGGACTATTCTCGGGTCGAGTGGCGCGAACCTACGCCCATATTCTGGACGGTTCGAGCGCCACGGCGATGTTCAGCGAGGCGATAGTCGGGGACGACACGCGAAGCGCCGAGGAGCCGGATCCAATGCGCCCGGAATCCCGTTGCGCCTACGCCCATGGGCAAGTCCAATGGCGGGGTCAAACGGAGGGGGGCGAATGGGGGGCTTGGCTGGCGTCCGGCGGAGATCCCGGGCTGGTCGGGATCTACGGCGACGAGAACCTCGACGTCGCGTCGCTAAGTTCTTCGTATATTACCTCTTGGAACGGTTGGCGCGGGTACTGTTGGGCAATTTGTAAAGCCCACGCGACGGGGTTTTCGACCTTTAGCGCGCCGAATCCTCCGTATCCCGACTGGGGAGTCGAGCTCGGCTGCGGATTCTTCGCCGCGCGAAGTCGGCACCCCGGCGGCGTTAACGTCGCCTATGCCGACGGTTCCGTTCATTTTATCGGCGACTCAATCGATCGGCAAACTTGGTGGAGGATCGGCGCGATGAACGATTGCGGCTCGAAATTGCCGAATTAGTCGCCTAGCCGTCGACGTCGTTTTCGAGGCTCAAATATTGGTCGATTTATAGAGCCGCTCCGATAGGTCGGAACGGCGCGCGAGGAAACTTTGCGTTTTGAAGAATCTGGAAAGAAACGAGCAATGAATATACAAATAAAAAAATTTCGCGGGTTTACGCTCGTCGAGTTACTGGTCGTCATCGCGATAATCGGCATTTTAATCGGTCTGTTATTGCCGGCGGTTCAAGCGGCGCGGGAAGCGGGACGCAGAATGCAGTGCGTCAACAATATCAAGCAAATCGCGCTGGCGTGTCAGAATTACCACGACGCCCACAACGCGTTTCCCATGCCGACGGGTTATCGCGGCGGTTGTCCTAACTGCCCTCCGCCGGCGGGATTTTCGGTTCACGCGCTGATTCTTCCCTATATGGAGCAAACGCCGCTTTTCGATTCGATCGCGTTTTGGATCCACATCGGCAACGGAACGGTCGCGTGCTGGCGGGGGGGAACCGACTATCACAAAATAATCCCGCCTTGCCAAGAGGCGGCGGCGACGAAACTTCCTTGCTATCTCTGTCCTTCGGACGGGGGAGAGCGAACGACTTCGGCGTTCACGCTTTACACGGGCGGTTATTACGACGCGCAAGGGAATTGGCTGAGCTACAACGATTCGTCGCAAGAGACGGTCGCCGGGACGAACTATATGGCGTGCAACGGATCCGGAACCGGTTACAACTACGACTCGACGGTTATGACGGACGGGATCTTTTCGTACCGAGTCGCGCGAACCTACGCTCATATAACGGACGGCTCGAGCAATACCGCGATCTTTAGCGAAGCGATTATCGGAGATAACTCTCTTTCTCAAGAGGAACCGGATCCGATGCGCCCGGAGGCGCGATGCGCGTTCGCTCGCGGGCAATGTCAGTGGCGCGGCAAGACCTCGGGACATTCGTGGGGCGGCTGGCTCGAGTCGGGCGGAACGCCTGGACTGGTTGGGATTTGGGGGGACGAGAACCTTGACGTCGCGTCGCTAAGTTCCTCGTATCTTCAATCGTGGAACGGTTGGCGGGGCTACTGCTGGCTAATGAGCAAAGCGCACGCGACCGGATTCACGACCTTCAGCTCGCCGAATCCGCCGTACCCCGATTGGGGAGCGGAATTTGGCTCGGGATTTTTCGCGGCGCGCAGTCGTCATCCGGGTGGCGTGAACGTCGCGCTCGCGGACGGTTCCGTTCGTTTCGTCAACGATTCCATAAATCGTCGAGAATGGTGGCGACTAGGAAGCATGAACGACGGGGGCGCGATTCTTCCGGTTCCCGCGATCGATTAACACGGAGGACGATATGAGGAACCAAAACGGCTTTATCGAAGTAAAGCGAAGCGGGGTCGCTCTTTTGGCGGCGCTGGTCGTTTTCCTCGCGCAGAGCGGTTGCAATAGGCTTCCGCCGAAACCGGAAGGACTTCCGGAGCTTTACCCTTGCGTCGTAACCGCCACGTTCGGAGGGAAGCCGGTCGAAGGGGTTCGCGTCGCCCTGACGTCGACGGACCCCGGCTCGAGAAAGTGGCGCTCGGGAGGCGCGACCGACGCGAAGGGGAGATGCGTCGTCAAGACCGCGTTTTATTACAAGGGAGCGCCGGAGGGCGCCTTTAAAATCTCCTTCGCGAAAACCGAGGAACAATTGGGCGACACGATCGAAGAAATGCAGCCGCTTTCGCTAATTCCCATTAAGTACTCTCCTATGAAATCGACGTTGACCGTCGAAGTTAAGAGGGAGAAAAACGAATTCTCGTTCGAACTTGACGGAGGGGAAGAGCGATTCCCGATTCCCAAAGGATCCGTTCCTCCCCCGAGATTTAAAACGCAACGCTAAGAGGGGTTTGAAAAATGGACAAAAAAACGATTGGCTTCGCGGTCGGGATTCTCGCGATAACGGGCGCCGCGATTTACGGGATTTTAACCTACGCGAACTCGGGTCGCTCGGGTTCCAATTCCTCGGAAGTCGCTTTTTTGAAGAAACTTGCCGACTCCAATAACGACGGCGTCGTTTCCGCGGAGGAAGAGGCGCTTTTCGCGAAGAAGCGCGAGGAAATGTCGAAATCGAACGGGGAATTGACGTTCTCTCTCGAGACGGGCGAACTTGAAATCGCCGACAAAATCGGGCACGATCCGGAAGCTCTTGCGAAGATTGCGGAGCGCGCCCATATGAAAGACGCGGCGGTTTCGCGATCGGACGCCGCCTTGCGAGAGGAGTCGGGGCAAGGTTCCGCTCCCAGCGAGGATTCAAGCGGAGAATAATAACGCGAGCTAAACGAAAAACGCGAGATTCCTTTAATAGCGAAACTACTTTAATTTCAAGGATATTAAGAATGCAAAAGCAAAACAAGAATTTTCTGGTCGTCTTGACGGCGGTTTGCGTCGTCTTGGTTTGCGTCGTCGCGCGGTCGGCTTTCACTTCCAATCCAGTCTCCGGATCGGGGGACTCTTTCTTGATCGCCGATAAGAACGGGGACGGGACGCTTGATCGAACCGAGTTCGTCAATTTCGTTAAAGCGGCGCGGCTTGGAAAGCCGACGTCGGTTCCCTCCGCTCAAAACGGGGAAGTTAAGATTTGTCCCAAGACGGGCAAACCTTGCGAAATGGGCGAATCGGACGGCTGTTGCGAAGAGGGGAGCGCGGGAGGAAAGACCGGCGGCTGTTGCGGCGAAGGGGGAATGGGCGGAAAGGGCGGCGGCTGTTGCGGCGAAGGCGGAATGGGCGGAAAGACCGGCGGTTGTTGCGGCGAAGGCGGAATGGGCGGAAAGACCGGCGGTTGTTGCGGCGAAGGGGGAATGGGCGGAAAGACCGGCGGACGTCGCGAAGAAAAAGCCGAATCCGACGGGCCGAGCGCCGAATAAGATAAACGAAGGAAAATCGGATAGCCATGTTGACGCGAAACGAATTTTGCGCGGTCGTCGCGATAACGATTTTGGCGCTTTTAGTCGTCAATTTCGGGTGGAAAACGGTCGCGCGGCTCGCGCATCGCTATCTCGGAATCGCGGTCGGCTGGGTCGCGCTAATCGTTTGCGCAACCGGGGCGACAATGACGATCGGACCGGAACTGGAGCGATGGAGCGAACCTTCTCGGTATCGCGCCCTGAAAATCGACTCGGCGTCCCGTCTCCCCCTCGACGAATTCGTCTCAAAATACAACGAGGTCGAATCTCGAGAGAGGGTGCCGGTCGAGATCGCGCGTTTGATCGTTCCGATTAGCCCTAAACGAACTTACCGCCTTTACGTTCGTCGCGAGGGAGAGCGACGCGCGGAAATCGTCGACGCGAATCCTTACAACGGTCGCCCGACCGGGCGCGGTCCTAGTCGCGTCGAGCCTTTTTTGCGGGAAATGAGAATCTGGCATCGATTTCTTGGGACTCCTTGGAAAATAGGCGAGAAGGAAATCGTTTCTCGAAAAACGGGTCGCGCGATCGTCGGTTGGTCGACGCTAGTCGTCGCGATCGTTCTTTTGACGGGCTTGATTCGATGGTTTCCACACCCGATTAAAAGCTGGGCGCGGTGGAAAACCGGGTTGACGTTAACCGTAACCAAGGGAGGCGCTCGCGCTCTTTACGATTCGCACAACGTCCTCGGGTTTTACGTTTGTCTTCCGTTTTTTTTACTCGCGACGACGGGGGTCTGGCTAGCTTTTCCTTGGGCTTCGCGACCGGTCGCGGGGCTCTTGAACGAGCAATCGTCGACGAGTTCACTCTACGTTTCCGCGGACGCTTCCCGCGCGGCTTCATTGGAAAAGATCGTCCGCGAGCAATTGGAGATCGTCGGAAAGCGGGAGCTGGAAATCGCGTTTCCTCAATCGGGAACCTTGGAGCCCTACGAAATTTACGTTGGAGACGGTCGCTTCTTCGGTCCGTTCCGTCCGGACGTTTATTATTGGGACGCGTCGACCGGGGAACCGCTCGGGAAAGAACTGATTAAAGACCTCTCTTGGAAAAGAAAAATCGCGCTCGCGCTCTTGCCGCTCCATCGCGGAGAGATATGCGGCCCCGCGTTTCGTTGGTTTTTCTTTCTCGTTTGCGTCGTTTCGGCGAGCCTTGCGACGACGGGATACTGGCTAACGTTTAAGCGTTGGAACCGGTCGCTATTCTCCAAAAAGAAAATGGGGGCTCGAACGCGGGACGCGCTCCAAACGAAGCAAAGTCTCCGAAACGCCCCGCGATAAAAATCGTTTCAAACGCGACGCGAAAACCTCGACCGCCCCAGAGCCGGTCGAGTTTTTTTTTTTCGAGTTTGAACCAAAGCGGGTTTTCGGATAGAATGACGGAACGCGGGGTTTTCGGTCTCAACGGATCGCGGAAACGCCCGCGCGCGAACCCCAACCGACAAAACGATCAATAATTCCGCAAGGAGCCGCGCGTGTCCCAGTCCCCAATTACCCAGGTTCTCTTGGCGCTTCTATTTTGCCTCGTCGGGAGCGCGACGCTCGCTCAGATTTCGGAGCGCTCCCCGAGCGATCGAGCGCCGGATCCGGCGCGAACGGAGAACTTTCGCTCCAAACGCTATGGGGTTTTCTTCCACTACCTAAACGGACTGCAGAACAACGAGGCGTCGATCAACAGCCTCGGAAAGGAAACCTCTTGGAACGAATGCGTCGAGGAGTTCGACGTCGAGCGCTTCGCGAATCAAGTCGCGGAAACGGGGGCGGGTTACGTTTTCTTCACAATGATGCAGCAAGAGCGATTCATGCCGGCTCCAAACGCGACGTTCGACCGATTGACCGGATACGAACCGGGGGAGGCTTGCGCGAAACGCGACCTAATCGCGGAAATCGCGGACGCTTTGGAGGCGCGCGGGATCGACTTGTACCTCTACTGGACGGGGGACGGTCCGACGCTCGATCCTCAAGCGTTTCAGGGGCTTTCCGGGGCGATTCCGGTAACCGAAGACTATATGCGCGCTTGGTCGAAGGTCGTCGCGGAGTACGGAGAGCGCTACGGAAAGAAAGTCAAAGGGTGGTGGGTGGACGGTTCCTATTCTTGGATCGGGCATAGCGACGCGACGTTCTCGATTCTCGCCGAGGCGCTTCGCGCGGGGAACCCCGAGCGAATTCTCGCGTTCAATCCGGGGGTCGATCCGAAAGTCTCCGCCTATACCGATTTCGACGATTTCACGGCGGGAGAGCAAAACGAGTTCGTCTCCCTTCCGGAGACGGGTCGATTTCTCAAAGGGGCGCAATGGCACATTTTGACGTTCCTCGGGGACAACTGGGGTCGCCCGGGGGTCAAGTTGAGCAAAGACGAGCTGGCGCGGTACGTTTGGAACGTCGGCAAGCGCGGGGGAGTCGTTACGATCGACGCGCTCTTGTATCGGGACGGGAGTCTCGACCGCTCGCAACTTGAAACCCTTAAAGCGCTGCGTCCTCGGCTGGAAAAGATCGACGCGGAATACGAGACGCGGCGCGCCTCGGGAAATCTCGCGGTCGACGCGATCGCCTTTTTGCAAAGCCTCGACGGAAGCCGGGAGCTTCCCCCGTCGGTCGGAGCGGTCCATGCGGCGGACAAGGGAGTCGACGGGGATCCGAACACCGCCGCGGTCGGGGCCAACGACTGGGCTTGGGCTTTCGTCGTTCAACTTCCGGAACCCGGGGACGCGACTCGAATCACCCTTCTGTTCGGGGGCGGATTCGCGACGGAGTTCGAGGCGTTCGTCAAGTCGGACGACTCGGAATGGGTTTCGGTCGGTCGTTTCGAGAATCCCGAGGGATTGAAGGCGTTCGATATAACGTTCGAAAAGAGGCGCGTTTCCGCCGTTAAGATCGCGGGGTATCGCCCGAACGGCGAGAACCAACCGGGAGTTCAAATGTCGATCGCCGAGCTGGGAGTCTTCTAGGACGAGAAAAACAATCGCGCAAAAAAGCCGGAAGACGAGCCCCGTCCTCCGGCTTTTTTCGTTCGACTCGACGCGAAAACGCGCGGCGGCTTAACTTAGCGAATATCGCAAATCGCGAATTTTGCGCTCGAATTCCGACTCGATTTTTTCTCCGGCTCGCAGGGCGCCTCGATAGTCCCTGGCGATTTTGGCGGCGAGTTCGCACAAGTTCGACGCTTGGTCGACTTCGCTTTTCTCCATTCGGCACGCGATCAAGGCGTAAAGGATTTCCATAAGGGAGCCGAAGTTGTCGCCGACCCAGTTCTCCAAGAGGAAGCGCCGTTCCGTTTCGCCGCCGCAATGTCCGCAACCGCAACCGCAACCGCAATGGTCGCTATGCTCGGCTTCTTCGCAATGATGGTCGCGACAATGGTCATGACCATGGCAATGGCTATGACAATGCTCGGCTTCATGGTCATGGCAATGTCCGCAATGGTCTTCGTCCGATTCCTCGCCCCCTTTGAGGGACGCGATCAGGTCTTGGGCGACTTTCCATTGCAAGTCGAGGGCTTTCTTTAGGTCCTCGATCGTTTTGTCGATCGAAACCGAGCCTTTTTGCAGGGTCGCGACGCGCAGATAGGCGGTCGCCATTCCGTCGAGGAGCGGAAGTTCGTCCGATTCGGCGAACTGTTCGAACGTGTCCGCGACGTCTTTGTAAAGGGCGAGGGCTTCCTTGTGGCGCTCGCGGCGAAGCAGCAACTCCCCTTCGCGCATCGACGCGTCGAAGAGGTCGACGCTAGCGTCGGGCTGACCGCAGACGACGACGGAGGCGAAATGGGAGCGGGCCTCTTCGAGCGACTTGATCGCGTCGTCCAAATCGTCCGCCTCGCGCTCCTCTCCGAGGTCGACGAGCAGGCAGAGCGCGTCGGCCAAATCGCGCTTGTGGTCGGAGCGCCCCGCGCCGACGAGCGAGCGGAGGACGTCGACCGCCCTAGCGACTTCGCGCCGCGCTTCGTCGCGCGCGCCGGAATCGTCGCGCTCCCCCTCGAAATCGCTCGCGAGAATTTCCGACTTCGCGAGAAGCGCGCGAGAGAGATAATAAAGGGCCTCGTCGCGCCGATTCGAGTCTTCTTCGGCGATTTTATTGAACTCCTCGATCGCGTCGTCGATAAGAGCGACGCTTTCGGTCGGTCGCTCGCGCTCGCGCTCAATGCCGGCGAGGTTCAATTTAATCCCGACCAAATCGAGGCGCGCCTCTCCGTCTCCGAACGCGACGAGCTTCTCGTTGGACTCGGCGGCCTTGCGGTATTCCTCCTCGGCGTCGGACAGTTCGCCGGAATCGTTGAGCATCACGGCGTAATTGAGTCTTGAGGCGGCGAGGAGTTTGAGGAGATCGACCGACTCGCCGTAGGTCTCGATCAACTCGTCGATTAGCGCGAAGGCGGTGCCGTAGTCGTCGGTCGCCTTTTCGTCCTCGCCCTCCTCTTGGAATCGAGCGGCGCGCGAGAGAATCGAATGAACCAACTCTTCTTTCAGTTCCTTAACGTCCCCTTCTCCTCGCTCGATTTGCCCTGTCAGTTCGTCGATTCGCGCGTCCGTTTGGGCGACCAACTCCTCGTAATCTTTGATTCCTTGGGCGGTAAAATTGAAATCGAAATCGGACGCGATATCGTCCTCCTCGTCGTTTTCGTCGTCTTCTTCTTCGTCGTTTTCGGCTTCGTTTTGGGAGTCGTCAAACTTTGCCATTAGGGCGCACGCGAGAAGACAGAGGGGTAAAAACGCGGGGGACAAGAGCGCGTCGACGATTGTTTGAAGAGCGGTCGCCATCTTTTAAGGTCTCCAATTTCCGAGCGGTCGGGATTGAAACGGGAGCGCGATCCGGCTCCCTCTAAATAAATCATACGCGAAAGAGAAATCGCGACAAGTCCCGTCGCAACGGAAAAGACCTGAAAAAAGGAACAAACGGCGTCGAAAGCGCTCTAATTTTAAAGAAACGTCGACAAAATAATAAGTTTCGCGAGAATTGTGGTTGCGCGAGACAAAAAAAAGACTAAAATAGAGCCTTGGCGCCGTCGCGCGCGTTTGGCGCGACGGTTCTCGACACTTCGACACTATGTAAGAACACTCGTTTTTTAAAGTCGTTTCGGCGATTTTGAGAAATTTGGAAGGATTTTTTCGATGAAGAACAGAGTCGTCGCTTTCGCGCTCGCGTATTGCGCCTGCGCGCTCTTTGTCGCCGGTTGCGGTTCCGACAAGCCGAAGACGTATATGATCTCCGGGACGGTCAAAGTAGCCGGGGAGCCGATCCAAACCGGTTCGATCACGCTCAAGCCCGCCGACGGTCAAGGTATGGACTTCGGGGGCGCGATCAAGGACGGAGCTTTTGAATTCGAGTGCTCCGAAGGCGAAAAGGTCGTTCAAGCCCGCGGTTCCAAGGTCGTCGGCGAAATCGTTAGCGACCCGCTTTACCCCGATCGAAAATCTCCCAAGCTCGAGGACATCGACGCCAAGGTCTTTATGGAAGAGGTCAAGATCACCGTCGAAAAGAAAAAGAATCAAACCTTCGATATTGAATTCTCCGGCGAAGGTTCCAAAAAGTAGTTGATTCTCGCAACTTTTACCGAACCGTTCGCAAAAAGAAGCGACGCGTTCGTTCGATATTATTTTTTCCCGTTCACCCGAGGTTTCGTTATGAAAACGTTCCATCGCAACGAGAGCAAAGGCTTCACCCTTGTCGAGCTCCTCGTCGTAATCGCCATCATCGGCATTTTGATTGGTCTGCTCCTCCCCGCAGTTCAAGCCGCTCGCGAGGCCGCGCGCCGCATGCAGTGCACCAACAACCTCAAGCAGTGGGGCTTGGCGATGCACAACTACGCCGACATTAACAAGTAAAATCTCCCGATCGGCGCCACGATGGCCGACTCGATGAGCCGCATCGGCATCGACAAGCGCTGCACGTGGGTTCCGCGCATGTACGCGTTTATCGAGCAACAAGCGCTCGCTCAACAGTACGATTTCAGCAAGCATTTCTATCAATATCCGAACAACCAAGAAGGCGACGGAAACCGCAATCCACCGGCGGCGGAAAGCGCCCACTTCAGCATTCTGTATTGCCCGAGCGACAAGCCGGAAAACGAAATCGGCAAGAATCAGACCTACGGTCGCGCTCGCGGCAACTACGTCGGTTGCTACGGATATCGCGCCTACTACCACGGGGACGAGATTCCGGATCAGCACAAGTCGCTGTACACGAAATTCGACGGCGCGATGTTCTATCTGAGCAAGGTCGTCAACTTGGCGCACGTTACCGACGGTCTTTCCAACACGCTGATGTTGAGCGAAGTTCTGTTGGTCGACAGCTTGGTCGACGGCGATAAGCGCGGCGATATTTACAACGACGAGCGCATGAGCTCCGGATACTCCACGATTCTCACGCCGAACTCGACCACTCCCGACGCGATGGCTTCGGGTCAATGCCCCGACATTACCGATTCGGTCGGGCCGAAAGACAAGCTTCGTCCTTGCATCGAAGTCGCCTCGACGGAATACTACGCGGCGCGCAGCCACCACGGCGGCGGGGTCAACGCGGCGATGGGCGACGGTTCCGTCCGCTTCGTCTCCGACACGATTTCCTCGGAAATCTACAAGGCTCTCGGCTCCACTCGCGGCGGCGAGACCAACTCGAATCAGTGATTGAATCGACGGCGCGAGCATTTCGCTCTCGCTAACGAATTCCAAACGGGAAACCGGGGCACGCTCTTCGCGCCGCGGTTTCCCGTTTTTCTTTTCCGCGAAGAGGGCCGGGCGCCCTTGAAAAAAATTCGAGAAAGCGTAAGATTTAGGGACGAGTCGGATCGGGCAAGTTCGCGCGGAAAGCCGACTCCGCGTTTCCATCAATCCAATTGTTCCGTAGAGACGTCAACGATGCTTCGAGTTTTTAACACCCTTTCGAGAACGAAGGAAGAGTTTCGTCCGGTAACGCCGAACAAAGTCGGCATGTACCTGTGCGGTCCGACCGTCTACAAGCCGAGCCATATCGGGCATATGGTCGGTCCGACGATTTTCGACGCGATTAAGCGCTATCTGACCTATTCGGGGTACGAGACGACTTGGGTCGTGAACATCACGGACGTTGACGACAAATTGATCGCGGAATCGAAGGCGCGTGGAATTCCGATGGCGGCGGTCGCGTCGGAGATGACGGAGGACTACAAAAACAACTTGGCGGCGATGGGGGTCGACGGAATCGACTATTTCCCGAAGGCGACCGACTACATCGGGGAAATAATACAATTCACTTCCGATTTGATCGAGAAAGGTTTCGCGTACGAGTCGGAGGGCGACGTTTACTTCGACGTGGCAAAGTTTCCCGAGTACGGTAAATTGAGCAATCGGACGCTCGAGCAAATGAGCGGCGAGGGGGGCGGAACCGCGGATCGCAAGCGCTCCAATTTCGACTTCGCGCTCTGGAAGTCGGCAAAGCCAGGGGAACCCTCTTGGGACTCCCCTTGGGGCAAGGGGCGCCCCGGGTGGCACATCGAGTGCAGCGTCATGAGCTGCAGTTTGCTGGGCGAGACGTTCGATATTCACGGGGGCGGGCTCGACCTTCAGTTCCCGCACCACGAGAACGAGATCGCGCAGAGCGAGGCGCGCAACGGCGTCCCGATGGCGAAGTTCTGGATGCACAACGGATTGATGCAAGCGTCGAACGAAGTCGGGAAAGTCGGGGGGCGCAAGACCCGCGAGGCGGAATCGGAGGCGAAAGAGGGCGACCTCGCGTCCCAAGAGGCGGGCAAGATCAGTAAGTCGAAGGGGGCGTCGGCGTTCCGCGACCTGCTCAAGAAATTCAAGCCGGAGAACATTCGCTTCTTCCTGCTGTCGACCCACTATCGCCGCCCGATCGACTACAGCGAGGAGCGGCTCCAAGAGGTCGGCAAGGGGCTCGAGAGTTTCTATCGTTATTTCAAGCGATTCGAATCGGTAACCGGCAAATCGTTCTACGACCTCCAAGCGGCGAAGACGCGGGTCGAAGGAGACGAGTTCGAGAAGAAACTCCCCGATTTCGACGGATTCGGCGCGCAAGTCAAGGGATTTCGCGCGAAATTCCTCGACGCGATGGACGACGACTTCAACACGGCGGGCGGGGTCGCGGTTCTCTTCGACTTCCTGCGCGCGCTCAATAAGTTCGTGGAAACGAACAAGCTGGAGGGAACGGCGCCGACCGAGAGCGCCGACGCGCGCGAGGGTCTGGTCGTCGCGACGACGATTTTCCGCGAGCTCGCCGCCGCGCTTGGGCTGTTCCGGGCGCCGATCCCCGAGGACGAGGCGAAGACCGACGCGCTCGTCGATCCGCTCATGAACCTGATTATCGACTTGCGCCGCGCCGCGAAGAAGAACAAGGACTTCGCGACCGCCGACCAAATCCGCGATCGTCTGAAGGAGCTCGGGATTACCCTAGAAGACCGCCCCGGCGGGGTTTGCGTCTGGAACAAGGAGTAGTCCCCAGAACGCGTTGAGTTGAGGGGATCCGGAGGTTTCCGAATGGCTTGGCAAGGTATTTTCGGCGTCGAAGAGGTCGCCCTTCGCTTCGCGCGCGCGGCGCGACGCGAGCGGCTGGGGGGGAGTTTCCTCTTTGTCGGGCCGAACGGAATCGGGAAGCGGGCGTTCGCGTTCGCGCTGGCGAAGACGTTGCTCTGTCGGCGCAATTTTCCGGAAAACGCGCGCGCGAACCTCGGGGATCCCGAGGACGGGGCGTCCGATTCCGAGCTTCTCGAGCGGTTCCGCCCCTGCGAGAAGTGCGATTGTTGCGGGCAATTTCAGTGGAGCGCCGACAATCCCGAGGTTTCGATTCCGACCAACCCCGACTTCCACCACGTCCGCAAGCCCGACGATAAATCCCTGTTGCCGCTGGAATTATTAATCGGGGACGGGAAGTCTCGCTCCGGTTTGCGCGACTTTCTCGGGGAGACGTCGTACTCCGGCGGTCGCAAGATCGCGGTCGTTGACGACGCGGACTTTTTCAACGTCGAAGGCGCCAACGCGCTGCTCAAGACGTTGGAGGAGCCCCCTCCGAACTCGCTCATTATCCTGATAGGAACGAGCGAGGCGAAGCAACTGCCGACGATTCGCTCGCGCTGCCAAATCTTTCGTTTCAAGCCTTTGTCGACCGAGGCGCTGGCGGAAGTTTTAATCCGACAAGGAGCCGTCGAGGACCCCGACGAGGCGAGGCGCGTCGCGAGTTTGTCGCGAGGGTCGCTCGAAATCGCGAGGCAAGTTCTCGACCCCGCGCTCGCGGAGTTCCAGAGCGCGCTGATCGCCGAGTTGTCGCGCGAGCGATTGCGCGCGGTCGCCTTCGCGCCGAAAACGCTGGAATTTATCGACGGAGCCGGAAAAGAGGCGAGCGCGAAGCGACGGCGGTTGCAAAGCGCGCTCAAGGGGGCGCTCGATTTTTATCGCGCAACGCTCGTCGCGCGCGAGAGCGAAAGATCCGGCGGCTCCGGATCGGGTTTTGGGCGAGCGATCGCCCCCGTCTCCGCCGAGACGGCGCTCGCTTGCGTCGAGCGAACGCTGACCGCGCTCGAGCAAGTCGACCGCAACGCGAATCTCCCTTACATAGTGGAGTCGTGGCTTTACGATCTCGCGGAGGCGACGCGACGAGGGATTTCGCGCTAAGTTTTTCTGGCAAAAACGAAAAAATCGGACTCGCCCCCCTTGCAAAAACGCGGCTCAATAGTAGAATCCGCGCGTCGTTTGCGAGAGGCGCGCCAAGGCGCGCGGCGCGACGACGCTAAGCGAAAGGCGGCGGCGAGAAATATTTTTTGGGATTGCCCCTTGACGAATATGGAATCGGCGCTATCCTTTCCTAAAATAGCGCTCGCCCAAAGATAACAGGCTAGCGTAGCTCAATCGGCAGAGCAGTTGATTTGTAATCAACAGGTTCGGGGTTCGATTCCCCGCGCTAGCTCTCCGTCGAGGCGGCTCCGGCGTCCGGCAACGATAGACTTGAGTCCTATGGCTCGTTGGGGGTTTTCCCGAGTGGTCAAAGGGGACAGACTGTAAATCTGCTAGCGATGCTTTCGGAGGTTCGAATCCTTCAACCCCCATTCGCCGTTTCAAAGGAGCCGACTATTTTTGATATTTGAAAATTAACGCGAAGCAAACGCTTTGCTCCGGGGGTTTTCCCGAGTGGTCAAAGGGGGCAGACTGTAAATCTGTTAGCTCAGCTTTCGGAGGTTCGAATCCTTCAACCCCCACTCGAATCGCCAAAAGGCGATTTTGCGCTAAGTGGCGCCTAGTAGCGTCGCGGGTGTAGCTCAACGGTAGAGCGACAGCCTTCCAAGCTGACGACGAGGGTTCGACTCCCTTCACCCGCTTAGCGAGCGACCGCGCGTCGTTCGCGACGTCGTCGGAGGAATTTGGGGCTTCGCCCGACCGGCGATTTTGAACCCCCTATTCAGGTCCTATCGCGCACCCGTAGCTCAGTCGGTAGAGCGCGTCCTTGGTAAGGACGAGGTCATGAGTTCGAATCTCATCGGGTGCTTTCACAATCGAGGGCTTGAAAGGGGTCGTTTTCGCTTTATTGCGCTTTAGAACGCCCCGTTCCTATTGTATGGAGATATGCTAATATGGCGAAGGAAACTTTCGTCCGCACTAAACCGCACGTCAACGTCGGCACCATCGGTCACATCGACCACGGTAAACCCA
>JAFRXD010000044.1 GCA_017441605.1 Thermoguttaceae bacterium
GGCGGCGATGGCTCCGATCATGACGACTTGCATGGCTTCCATACCTTCTTCTTCCACGAAGAAACGCTTCATCAGGTCTTTTTTCATTTTGCTTCCCCTTATAGGTAGGATTTTGTATTTTTGGCTTTCGCCGCTCGGTTCGACCGACTTGTCGAACTTCCCTTTGAGCGGCTCGGCTTTTTGTTTTGCGTTTGTCGCTCGCTATCATAGGGTACGCGAATCTTTTGCGGCGACAACAGTTTTTTTAAAAAATCGCGTTTTTTCCTTTGGCGGTCGGGGCAAAAGAAAAACGGCTTTCACGCCGGAGGATCCGAACGAGAAAGCCGTTGATCTACTCAAATACGAGAAGCGATTATTGCATCGAGCTGTTCGCGGCTTCGCCCGCGATTCCGGAACCGCCCGCGTTCCATTGAGTTTCCGCGCTACCAACCGTGCTTCCCGCGTCCGTGAAAAGCCGCTGACCGACGAGATAAACGCCCGCGACGACGACGGCGGCGATGGCTCCGATCATGACGACTTGCATGGCTTCCATACCTTCTTCTTCCACGAAGAAACGCTTCATCAGGTCTTTTTTCATTTTGCTTCCCCTTATAGGTAGGATTTTGTATTGTTTTTGGCTTTCGCCGCTCGGTTCGATCAACTTGTCGAACCCCCTTTGAGCGGCTCGGCTTTTGGTTTGCGTTTGTCGCTCGCTATCATAGGGTACGCGAATCTTTCGCGGTGACAACAGGGTTTTTGAAAAATTGTTGTTTTTTTCTTTGGGGGGCTTGGTTCGGGCAAAAGAAAAACGGCTTTTCGTTCGGGGAATACCGAGCAAAAAGCCGTTGGGAGAATTTTTATTTCGCGGGGCGCTATTATTTGGCGGCGGGGGCGGATTCGGCGGCGATACCGGCGGCTCCGGCGCTCCAGCTCGATTCGGCGCAAGATATGGCGGCTCCACTGTCGGCGAACAACCGCTGACCGACTAGGTAACAGCTCGAGCCGAAGATGGCGCAGATGACTCCGATCAGTACGATTTGCAGGAGTTCGAGCCCTTCTTCTTCCTTGAAGAAGCGTTTCGGGAGATTTGGTTTCATTGTTGTCGCCTCGTTCGTCGATTCCGTTCCGTTGGCGCGTTTGGGCGCCGTCTACTGTAAAGTTGTACGCGGGGGCGGGCGCGGGGACAACGCGAAATCGTTTTTTCCATAAAAAAACGCGAAGAAGATCGGGCTTCTTCGCGTTTCGGGTTGTTATCGGACGGTTGATCGCGTTATTATTTGGTTTCCTCGGGTTTGTTCTCGGCTTTGGCGCCGGGGACAACTTCTTCTAGGCGCGGGGAGGTGGTGCGCTGGGTGAAGTGGTGGATACCCAGGATCCAGTCGCGGACGATCGTGGCGCAGGTGATCGTCAGGCAGGAGTAGAAGGCGGTGAGGAGGACGAAGTTCGCGAAGGGGTCTTTGGTGGGCAGGGCGGTGTTAATGAACAGGTACAGCCCGCTCGCGGCAAAGGCTCCAAGGGCGAGCCAGATTAGGACGAAGAGTCTGAAGGACCAGGGGGTCTTGACTTTTCTTGAACGGAAGAGGACGGAGCTCCAGACGATGAGGCCGATGAAGCCGAAGGCGAAGACTTTTTCGTAGGCGGCGTTCATTTCGGCTAGGTTTTGGGTCGGCCAGACTAGGAAGAGGGCGGGGAGGCCGAAGAGGAGGGAGCAGCAGGCTTCTCCGAAGGGGTACTGCCAGCTGACGGGGGCTTTGCAGTTGTGGCACTTTCCGCCTAGGCATAGCCAGCTGAAGACGGGGATTTCGTAGATGGTGTCGATCGCGGCGCCGCAGAGGGGGCAGCGGGATTTAGCCCACATCGAGGCATGGGTTCCGAAGCGATAGAGCCACACCATAAAGAAGCCGCCGTAGAGCAGGCCGAGCCAGAAGGTCCAGATAATCGTCGAAAGTTTGAGCGCCAAGAACGCCGAGGTTTGATCGGCGACGGCGAATAGGGTCGTTTGAGCCATAGTGTTTTTCCTCCACCTTTTTTTACGAGCCGAGCGGGTTCGCGGTTCTTTTCGCGGGCTCGGCGGTTTTCCCATTTCCCAGAGATTTTATATGTCGCGGGGCGAAACGTCAACGCCCGCTAGGGCTGTATTACGCGGAATTGGGGGCTGGGACAACGGGGAAATTTTGAATTTGCCAAAAATGGGGGGATTTTTGGGCGGAAAACGGGAAATTTCGTTTTACGATTCGTCGGGATTGCGTACAATAACGTAACGTCGGCGTCCGTTCGCCGCGTTTTGAGGCGCCGGGCGCGTCTCGACGACTATATATCGTATTGGAGGAAGCAATGGGGAAACGTTTGGGGACTTGTCGGTCGCGACGCGGGATCGCGGGGCTTGAGTTTGTAATGGTTCTGCCGATTATGGTGGCTCTGTTGATATTGATATTCTACGTTGGCCATGCGGGGTCGGATCAGCTGGAGCTGTCGAGGGACGCGTATTTTGAGACGTCGCGGCAGCGGCACGACAACGAGCCGGACGACGTTACGCCACTTTGTTTTGTGGAGATCGAGAAGGGGAAGGCGGACATACCGGAGGGCGTGAAGTCGGAGGGTAAGGTCTCGGGGACGATCTACGACAAGTGGGGTCACGAGACGAAGGCGGTGGCGCGGATTTACGGGAATTCGTGGAGCGCGAAGACGCCGTGGAAGGACGAGGCGAAGTGGAACGGGGCGGCCAGTAGTTTGGAGTGGCCCGGGGGCGCGACGCCGTTGCTGAAGAAGGGGAAGAACGGGGATTACTCGATGCAATCCCCAACGGAGGAGGAGTTCTACGAGAGTCGGAACCAGTTTATCTACTACAAGCAGCGGAACGACCAGACGTACATGACCAATTTGCCGTTTTACTGTAGTAAGGATCCAGTCGCAGTGACGCCGATTCGGAATTCGGACTATGTGGACGACAAGACTTGCGGGAACGGCGGGGCCGGAGGAGGGAATTCCGAGAATACGAATCCGGGCGATCAGGCGCCGCCGGCGAAGCCCGGGGACGGGGGGAACAACTCGAACAACAACAATTCGAATAATAACAATTCGAACAATAACAACTCGAACAACAACAATTCGAATAACAACAATTCGAACAATAACAATTCGAACAACAGCAATTCGAACAATAACAATTCAAATAACAACAATTCGAACAACAACAACTCAAATAACAACAACTCGAACGGTACCAATTCGAATGGGACCAACTCGAACAATAACAATGCCGAACCTCGTCCCGAGCCGGTTCCGACTCCGACGCCGGAGCCTAGCCCGACGTCAGGGGACGGGGCTAACGATCGCGAGCCCGAGGACGGCGGCGATTTGAATCCCACGCCCAGTCCGACGCCTACGCCTAGCCCGACGCCTAATCCCATTCCTACTCCGGAGACGAACGATCCGGGCAATAACTCGGGAGGGGGCATTAGCGGTCCGAGCGCGGCACCTACGCCGGAGCCGGCACCTACGCCTACGCCGGAACCGAGTCCGACGTCCGAACAAACAACTATGAAGAACAAGCGCGCAAATAACGCCGAATCCGGAGATCCTGGGGACAAGAGTGAAATACCTCAACTAAGACCAAGCGATAAAATGTTTTGGACATATAGAGACGATTTATGGGAAGTGGATAGAAAAGTCAGAAAAGTGTATAAATACAAGTCCGAGACGGAGAGGGAACTTGTTTACGATCTGAATAAGTTAGGCGATCTCTATATGTTTTTTGGTACCTTTACGATACCAGGTTTGGGATGGAACGACAAAGTTCATTACGAGGTTCGCGAGTTTTTAAATAAGAACGAAGATTTTGACGCTTTGTCTAAAGAACAGACGAGAGATTTGTACTATAACACTAAGGCGGGCGATAGGGTTGTTATCAACGGGATACCAATGAGACGTCTTACCCCGGAAGAATCCGTTTACCATAAGGATCCGTCCAGTTCAGAAGAGCCCGCAAAGTTTGTGGAAGAAGTGGACGGAGAGACCAAAATAGGAAGTCGCGAGTTGGTCATAAACTTGATTGACGGAGAACCCAGAGTCGATCATAGACCCATTACGGGTGGGACATTTAATTTTGTCGATCCCGGGGTCAGCGGAATCTTACATGGGTATTTTGACGTTAAACCTTATTGGTATCGCAAAAATTCGGAAGCGGACACTTCATCCTTAGCTTTTAGATTGCATCCCTCTATTCAGAAATGGTTGGACGAACATCCTAATTCGCGATTTACCCTAAAATCACTAGGATGCGGCGCCACCGGTCCGATCGGTTGTATAATTATCCAAGAAGAGATGTAGTTACGCGTTAGTCGAAGTTTTCATTTGACACGGGCGACGTTGCTCAATACCGTTGGAGCTTCAAACTAATATGATCAAAGAGAAAAACAGTATCGTCACCGCCAATTTCTCGGTTTCCGCAGGACGAAGGGGGGAACCGGGATTGGTCGGAGCTCTTTTGCGAGGCGCCCTTTTTGAGGCGCGTCTCGCGCGCATTTTTTGGAAAGGGACACGATGACTAGACGTCCGACAACGCTTTACCGCCGCGGGCTCGCGGCGCTCGAGTTCGTAATGGTACTGCCGATACTTGTGGCGCTGCTGATCCTCATATTCTACGTTGGACACGCCGGGTCGGATCAGATGGAGCTGGCGAAGAATCTGCACTACCAGGCGTGGCGGACGCGTTACGACGCGCAGCCGGGTGACGTGACGCCGCTGTCGTTCGTCAAGATCGAGCAGGGGGAGATCAACGGCAAAGACTCGGGGAAGGTGGAGTCGAAGCTGATCTACGACAAGTGGAAGCACGGGACGAAGTCGACGGCACAGTTTGACGCGAACTCGTGGAGTCGGGATTCGAAGTGGGACGACGAGGCGAAGTACGCGGTCAGAGCGAAGGATATTAAGCGCTAGCCGGGGGAGACGGACGACCAGTACAAAGAGCGTCGGAATCAGCGGGTGTTTTATAATCAGAAGAACTCGTTGACGTACGTGAGCAATTTGCCGTATTACCCGACCGGACTTGGCGACGGAACCGACGACGATCCCGAGGACGACGAAGGGGAAGAGGAAAAAGAGGAGCCGAAGAAGCCGGAGGAGGAAGAGAGCACAAAAGGATATTTTATCAAGAGACCGTTGGCCGCCGATTACGAAGATTACTTAATGGAGACTTGGTCGTGCGAAGAAGGCGGGTGTTGGTCGGACGTTCATAATCTTGAAGCCGTGCACGAGCATTACATCGACCCCACTAGCGGTTATCAAGTTGGATACGGACCTCAAGGTATTTTCAATCAAGACGATACTGCGGTTGAGTATCGGAAACGAGTCGCGACGGAAGAGTTTGATACCAAGATTATACGACAAGCCGTTGAGAATTTGAGAGCCACCGGAAATTGGGAACCAAAAGGGACGGAAAAGAGAAGCGACGGTACTCGTAGAGGTTACGATTTGTTTTACCACAACTGTCAAGACTTCGCGGACGCCTTAAGAGCGGAATATTATCGGATAAAAAACATGAAAGGGGGGGAACTCGCAGTTGGTGACGAGACATATTTATTTCCAATTTTATATCCAATATTCAACGCGCTTTGAGGGCGCGAGCACTTTAGGGTTTGTTTTACGTTACGTTCGCAAAGGAAAGGAGCAAAATCGCATGAAAGGTCGAGCGACGAGACTCGGCGCCAAGAGAGGGTTGGCGGCGCTCGAGTTCGTAATGGTTCTGCCGATCCTAGTGGCGCTGTTGGTTCTGATCTTTTACGTCGGCCACGCGGGGACGGATCAGCTTTCGCTGTCGAACGAGCTACATTTTCAGACTTGGCGCGGGCGAGTCGACTCGCAGCCTAGCGACGTCGCGCCTTGTTGTTTCGACGAGAAGGACAAGGTCGGGAAGCTCGAGGATCGGGACCAAGGGGTCGTAAAGTCGGGGACGATCTACGACAAGTGGAATCACGGGACGAAGTCGACGGCGACGGCATACGCGAACTCTTGGAGCGCGGCGTCGAAAGCGCGGGGTTACGATTCCGGGTGGAGCTATCGGGCGGGCGCGACCGGCAACGCGGCGAACGAGCAGGTCGTTTTCTGTCAGCGAGACGGGAAATTGACGTTGGCGAACTCGCCGAAAATGGCGCCGGAGGTCTCGGCGACGCCGGTTCGGAACAACGATTACGTTTCCAAGCGGAAGTAGACTTGGCGCGGGGAATTCGCGCGAGATAGAGCGCGCCGAACTCGGCTTTTGGGGTCGGGTTCGGCGCGTTGTTTTTTGGGGAGAGGGGTTAGTTGTTGGCGAGCGCGGCGGCCAGGGCTCTTAGGTCGGCGGCTAGGTTGGGGTCGTCGGTTAGGTCTAAGGCTCGGCGGAATTCTAGTTCGGCTTCTTGTTTTTTGCCAAGTTTTAGGTCGAGTTTGCCTAGTTCGACGCGGAGAGCGGGGTCGTTGGGGCGGGATTTAAGGGAGGTTTGGTAGGCGGATTGGGCGGCGGGTAGGTCGCCTAGGGCGGCTAGGGAGTCGGCTAGGGCGATTCGGGCGTCGACGTAGTCGGAGTCGAGCTCTAGGGCGGAGTAGAAGCGCTCTCGGGCGGCGGAGTGATCGCCTTGCAGGGCTAGGACTTTGCCCAGGCGGCATTGGACGGCGGGGTCGCGGCCGCCTTTCATGGCGGCGGCTCGGTAAATTCGCTCCGCTTCTTCCCAGTAGCCCTCGCGCTCCAGGGTCCACGCCTCTTGGCAGAGTTGGACGACGGTTTTTTCCGGTTTGGGGGCGTTGGGTTCGGAGGGAGAGTCGGCGGCGGGGGAGAGCTCGGGGGCGTCGGGGGGGAAGAGGTCGAGAAAGGCGGGGCGGGCGGTCGGGCTCGTGGCGTTGGCGAACTTTTCGGCGATGCGCTCGGCGAGGGCGAAGCGCTTTTCCTCTTCGGACAGGGGCGCGGCGACGGGGGTTTCTAGGGTTCCGTCGGTCGGGGAGGCGGCGAAGTCGAAACGGCGGGCGCCTTGGGCGTCGACGGGACCGGAGGGGGTTAGGCGGAGGATTTCGCGACCGTCGCTCGAAAGGGTGGAGTCGAGAACGATTTGGGCGATATCGACTTCCGGGACGGTTTGGGCGTCGGGGTTTAGGGGAAAGAGGGCGATCAGGGCCCCGCGCTTGGCTTCCGCCTCGCGTTTGGCGCGCTCGGTTTCCAGAAAGGAGAAGAGGCGCTTTTCAAGGAAGTCTTCGGACAGCCCGGTCGAGAGGAGGAACGCGAGTCGCTTCGCGACGAGGACTTGTCGGGTGGAAAAGAGGGGAAGGCGCGCGGCCGGGTCGATAGGGGCGAGAAGGCCTCGCTCGCGCCAGCGTCGGACGCTGGCGACGGGGACGCCGACGAGCTCGGCGACGGCGGCGGGGGTGGCGCCGCCCGGGGCGAGGTCGGACTCCTTTAGTTCGGCGCCAAGCTCCTTCGCGACGCGCTCTTTGGCTCGTCGAAAGAACTCGGACTCGGAGAGGATCTCGAGTTTTCCGGCTTCGAAGGCGTCTCGGACGTCGTCGTCGAGCTCGTCGGCGAGCCTGGCGCGGACGATTCCGAGGGGCTCGGCTTCTCCGAGAACGATCGCGTCGAGGTCGGGGCTCGGGGCGAGGAGGACGTCGAATTGGGCGTCTTTCGCGGCGCGAAGGGCGTCGCGCTTCGAGGCGGAGGCGAGGGTTCCGTAGAAAAGGACGGTCGGATTGGCGCTCACGGGTAAAAATTTACCGTTTGGAACGGTTTTAAGGGATAAATCAATAAAAATTTATTTTTAGGTTGACTTATCGAACCGATTCGATATTATCGAAATTTGGACGAATCGCGCGCCGAAAAATCGGGCGGAATCGCTCGCGAAACGAACCTTTTCGCGAGGGCTTTCTCGGTCGATTATACCGCGTTTCGAGTCGAAAGAAACGGCGAAAATGCAAAAACGTTTCTTTCGTTCGAAACAAAAGTTGAAATTTGCTTGACGCGGGGGCTCGGATTTGTCAAAATAAAGCAAAGCGCAAAGAATCGGCGCGAGTTTCGCGACGTTGGGAGACGCGAAAACGCGGAGTTCGGGTCGGTTCTATGGAATAAAGAACAGAATTGATCCGGGAGTCGATATGGAAAAGCCGAACGATCCGCGAGCGCGCGTCGAAGAATTGGCGCAAACGAAGCTGAGCGATTGTTACCAATGCGGCAAATGCACGGCGGGTTGTCCGCGCGGCGCCGACATGGACCTGCCTCCGACCCGAATGATGCGCGCGGCGCAGCTCGGGCAAATCGAGGAGGCTTCGAAAGCGGACTCGATTTGGCGGTGTCTCTCGTGCCTGACGTGCTCGGCGCGCTGTCCGAAGTCGGTCAACGTGTCGGGGGTGGTGGACGCGCTTCGTCAAATCGCCGTCGAGACCAATTCGGTATCTCCCAAATCCGCGAAAATTATCGGATTCCAAAAAGCGTTTCTTCGGAACGTTCGTCGGAACGGTCGAACGAACGAGGTCGAGATGGCCTCGGATTTCGAGATCCGTTACTTCTTTCGCCGCTTCGACGTCATGAACGTCGTCAACACCGGGCTTCTGGGCCCGAAGATGATCGCTCGCGGCAAGATGCATTTCGCCATCGGGTCTCCGGTGAAGGACAAGGCCCTGGTCAAGCGCATATTCGACAAGTGCAAAGTTGAACTCTAAGGTCGTCGTTCGTCGGGCTTTCCGCGCGGTGATTTGTCGCGCGGAGGGGTCGCGTCGGCTATGTTCGAGCGGAAATCTCTTTTGAGGGCGCGTTCCGTTTTGGGAAAGCGCTCGAGTCGCTCGAGTCCATATCAATGGAAGGAAAATAGGGAATGAACATCGGTTATTATCCCGGTTGCGCTCTGCACGGCTCCTCGATCGATTACGAAACCTCGGTTCGCGCGTGCATGAAGGCGCTCGACGTCCAGCTGGACGAACTCGACGACTGGATTTGCTGCGGGGCGACGGCGGCGCACTGCATAAACCACAAGCTTTCGGTGGCTTTGCCGGCTCGGAATCTCGGAATCGCCGAGAAGATGAAGATGGACAAGCTGTTCGCGCCTTGCCCGATGTGCTCGATGGAGCTGAAGAAGGCGAGCGACGAGCTTAAGGCGAACCCCGAGCTTCGCAAAGAGATGGCGGAGATCGTCGAGACTCCGGTCGACGGAACGGTCGACGTGGTGAACTTGATCCAAGTCTTTCAGACGGTCGGGTTCGACGCGATCGCGGAGAAGGCGAAGGAGAAGCTGTGGCGCTTCAAGCCGGCGTGCTATTACGGCTGCCTTTTGACGCGCCCTCCGAAGACGCTGCAATTCGACGATCCGGAAGATCCGACGTCGATGGAAGAGCTGTTGAAGAAGCTCGGGGCGGAGCCGGTCGATTGGAATAGCAAGACGGTCTGCTGCGGCGCGGGTTTGACGCTGGCGGACGAGCCGGCGGTGGCGGAGCAGGTTCGCAAGATTCTGCAAGACGCGCTGGACAATGGTGCGAACTGCGTAGTGGTGGCGTGCCCGATGTGCCAAGTGAACTTGGACATGCGTCAAGCGGACGCGAAGAAGCTCGGTTTGACGCAAGACGTTCCGATCTTCTTCCTTTCGGATCTGGTGGCGCTGGCGGTCGGGCTCGAGGGGAAGGATCTCGATTTCGCGAAGCGGTACGTCGCGATTCCGAACGAGATGAAGAAGACGGATCCGAAGCCGGAAGATCCGAAGCCCGCCAAGCCGGTCGCGGCGAAGAAAGAAGGAGCGGCTCAATGACGAATCGACGCGAGTTTTTGCGCGGATCGGTCGCTGGAATCGCGGGAATCGCGGGGGCGGCGGTCGGCAAGACGGCGCATTCGGAAGATTGGAGCGACGTCTCGGCGACGAAGAAGTCGGGGGCGCGCCGCGGGAATTTGATCGCGACGTCGAGCTATTCGTTCTGGCATTTCGACGAGGACGTTTCGGCGCCGATGGACAAGTGTCTCCACAAGGCGGCGGACCTGGGCTTCGACGCGTTCGAGGTTCTGGAGCAGCAGCTCGATCGAACGGATCTAACGTATTTGCACAATTTGCGCCGCGAGGCGTTTTACGCCGGGATATCGCTTTGCAGCATGTCGACGCACCAGACGTTCGTTCGTCCGGACGTCGACGATCGCAAGGCGAACATCGCGAAGACGAAGCACAGCGTGGACGTGGCGAACGAGATGGGTATTCCGGCGATCCGAGTGAACACGGGTCGTTGGGACACCTGGGGCTCTTTCGACGCGCTGATGGAGCATCGCGGGATCGAGAAGCCGCTGGACGGCTATACGGAAGAGGACGCGATCGGTTGGTGCGTCGCGGCGTTCGAGGAGCTGGTTCCGTACGCGGAGGCGCGCGGGGTGGCGCTCTGTTTGGAAAACCATTGGGGCGTGGCGCGAACGGCGACCGGTTTGCTGAAGGTTCTCGACGCGGTCGACTCCCCTTGGCTCGGTTGCGTTCTGGACACGGGGAACTTCCTCGACGACACAATGGAACAGATCGAGAAGGTTTTGCCCCGGGCGAATTTCGTTCAGGCGAAAACGTACTACGGGGGCGGAGTCTGGTACGAGCTGCCCATCGACTACGCGAAGATCGGAGAACTTTTCCGGAAATACAACTACCGCGGCTACGTTTCTCTCGAGTTCGAGGGGAAGGGGGACGCGGACGTCGCGGTTCCGAAGAGCTTGGCGCTCCTCCGCGAGAACTTTTACTTTTGACGACGCAACGCGCTCGGCGAACAGGTTTTGTCGAGCGCCCCTTTTACAATAGACAGAGAGCGACATGAACCTATTCGTTAAAACGGGGCTCCGCGCGGCGCTTGGAGTTCTCGTCCTCTTGGGTCTCGCCCAAGCGACCGGACGGGTCGCCGCGGACGAGGCTCCGGAGAAAGAGACGATCACGATCGAGAAAGAGCTTCCTTCGGGGGGCAAAGTAACGATCAATAAGGTCGGTCAAGAGGCGGCTTACGCGGTCGTCGAGATCGGCGGGGAGAAGACGGAGATCGACGCGTTCGAGCCGCTTTCTCGCGTACCGGAAGAGGCGCGCGGGGTCGTGGAAGAGGCTTGGAACCAACTCGGCGAGATTCCGAAGAAGACGATCAACGTCGAGATCGACGTTACGGACGCTCCGGACGCCTTGGAGTGGGCGGAGCGCGCGAAGAGCCGGGTTCTCTACTGGTATCCTAAGGTGGTCGCGCTCCTCGACGGGGACGCGGCGGTCGACAAGATTCCGGAAGATTTTACGATCAAGTTGATCTTCAAGGACATGGACGGCGTCGCTTACGCGGCGGGGAACGAGATCACGGTCTCGAGCCGCTATATCAAGCGGAATCCGAAGGACTTCGGTCTCGTGGTACACGAGACGACGCACGTGGCGCAGCGGTATCCTCGCTGTCGGGAGACTTGGGCGATGGAAGGGGAGACCGACTACATTCGCTATTACATTACCGAGGCGCGAACGAAGAACCACTGGCGGATCGATCCGGAGAAGTCGAAGTACACGGACAGCTACGGTATCACGGCTTCGTTTTACGACTGGATCATTCGGAATTACGATTCGGGATTCCTAACGAAATTGCATCGGGTCTTTCGGGTGCAAGGGAGCGTCGAGCGGTTCTTCGTCGAGGAATACGACGCGACGTGCCAAGAGCTTTGGGACGAATTCATCGCAAGTTTAACCAACCAAACGAGACAAGATTAAATGGCTAAGATTGGCGTTTTTACATGTTGGTGCGGCGAGAACATCGCGCGCAACGTCGACGTCCAAGCGGTTTCCGAGGCGATCTCGAAGCTGCCCGGGGTGGCTTGCAGCGAGAACTACAAGTACATGTGCAGCGAACCGGGTCAAACGTTGATCGCCGACAAGATCAAGGAACTCGGGTTGACCGGCGTAGTCGTCGCGAGCTGCTCGCCCCATATGCACCTTAAGACGTTCCGCAAGACGGTGGAATTGGCGGGGGTGAACCCGTATTTGGTCGAGATGGCGAACATTCGAGAGCAATGCTCTTGGGTTCACAACGACAAGCCTGTGGCGACGGCGAAGGCGATCGAATTGATCGGGATGGCGGTCGCGAAGGTACGCCGAAACGCGGCGCTGGAACCGATTAAGGTTCCGGTCACGAAGCGCGCGCTGGTGATCGGGGCGGGCGTGGCCGGCATTCAGGCGGCGCTCGACTTGGCGGCGGGCGGAGTCGAAGTGATCCTCGTGGAGCGCGAGCCCTCGGTCGGGGGCAAGATGGCGGGGCTTTCGGAGACGTTCCCGACGCTCGACTGCTCGCAGTGCATCTTGACGCCTCGCATGGTCGAGGTGGGGCAGCACCCGAACATCAAGTTAATGACGTACTCGGAGGTCGAGAAGGTCGACGGCTACGTTGGAAACTTCAAGGTAACGGTTCGCAAAAAGGCGCGCTACGTCGACATAACGAAGTGCACGGGCTGCGGCTCGTGCTGGAACGCGTGCCCGAAGAAGGGCAAGATTCCGAACTCTTTCGACTACGGGCTGGGCAATCGCGGGGCGATCTATATTCCGTTCCCGCAGGCGGTTCCGGCGCGTCCGACGATCGACGCGGACAACTGCATTCGCATCCAGAACATGGCGAAGGGCAAAGAGCTTTGCGGAATTTGCTCGAAGCAGTGCGCGGCGCAGGCGATCAATTTCCACGACCAAGACGAGCTCGTCGAATTCGACGTCGGGGCGATCGTTGTCGCGACGGGGTACAAGCTGTACAGCATCGGCAAAGAGCAAGAGAACCCGAATATTAAGGGTTACGGCGAGTACGGTTACGGCAAATACAAGGACGTCGTGGACTCGCTTCAGTTCGAGCGCATCATCTCGGCCTCTGGTCCGACCGGGGGCGAGCCGAAGCGCCCGTCGGACGGGGCGACGCCGAAGACGATCGTCTTTATCCAGTGCACGGGCTCTCGCGACAACGCGAAAGGGATCACCTACTGCTCGAAGATCTGCTGCATGTACACGGCGAAGCACACGATGCTCTTCAAGCACAAGGTTCACGACGGAACGGCGCACGTGTTCTATATGGACATACGGTCGGGCGGTAAGATGTACGACGAGTTCGTTCGTCGGGCGATCGAGCAAGACGGGGCGCAGTACCACCGCGGTCGGGTCTCTAAGATCGAGAAAGTAACGGTCGACGGACAAACGAAATACCGTTGTTACGGGGCGGACACGCTGGCCGGGACGCCTTGCGTCGTCGACGCGGACATGGTGGTTCTGGCGTGCGCGATGGTTCCCAGCACGGGGGTTAAGTCGTTGGCGCAGAAGCTGTCGGTCGGCTACAACGAGTACGGATTCCTTAGCGAGTCGCACCCGAAACTTCGTCCGGTCGAGACGAACGCGGCGGGCGTGTTCGTTTGCGGGGCGTGCCAAGGTCCGAAAGACATTCCGGAAACGGTGGCGCAAGCTTCGGCGGCGGCGGGGAAAGCGCTCATTATGCTGAGCCAGCCGTTCCTGACGCGGGAGCCGGAGATCGCGACGGTGGACGAGAAGCTGTGCGCGGCGTGCGGGGCCTGCGTTAAAGCGTGCCCTTACAAGGCGATTTCGATCGAGGAAATTCGCGATCGGAAGGGGAATCTCGTCAAAATGACGTCGCGAGTCAACCCGGGTCTTTGCATGGGTTGCGGGACGTGCGTCGCCGTATGTCCGTCGAAGTCGGTCGACTTGATCGGTTTCACCGACGACCAAGTTTACGCTCAAATCGAGTCGCTGCTCGATTAAACCGAGTCGGCAAAGAAAGGTTTTTACATGAGTACCGAAACAAAAGCCCCGGACGCGTTCGAACCGAAAATCGTCGCGTTCGTCTGCAACTGGTGCACTTATTTGGGCGCCGACTTGGCCGGCACCAACCGTTTGGAATACCCCGCGAACGTTCGCATAATTCGGCTTCCCTGCACGGGTCGCATCGATTTCAATTTGATCGTGAAAGCGTTCGAGATCGGAGCGGACGCGGTGCTGGTGTCGGGCTGCCATCCGGGCGACTGCCACTACACGGCGGGCAACTTCCACGCGCGTCGTCGCTGGAAGCTGTTCCGCGAGTTGCTCGACACGGTGGGGGTGGATCTCAATCGCGTCTATTTCTCTTGGATCTCGGCGGCGGAAGGCGCGAAGTTCCAGAGTCTCGTAACCGAGATCGTCGAGAAGACGAAGGCGATGGGACCTTACCAAGAGTATAAATCGATCGTCGCCGAATCGTAAAGTTCGGAGCGCAACGGAAACACATCAACGATAAAACGATAGAGCATATGGAAAACGAACTTAGAAACGCGATCCGCGAGCTGTTCGCCAACCAAGGCGTTGGCGTCGCGATCGGATACGGTCGCGTCGGAGTCGACGGCGCGGTCGGAGCGGTATTCGTTACGTCTCCGGACGACGTCGATCAACTCGTTTGGAACAACGAATGTCGGCAAAATCTCGCGGTTCACCTGACGCGCCCGGAAGTTAAGGCGCTGGGTAAGATCGCGATAGTTTGCAAACCTTGCGACGCGCGGGCGGTCGTCGTTCTGGCGAACGAGGCGCAAATTAAGCGCGAGGATTTGGTCGTGGTTGGAGTCGTTTGCGAGGGAATTCGCAACGTCAAGCCGGACGGGTCGACTTCCGACAAGGATTATCCGAAGTGCGAGACGTGCGTCCAGCACGTTCCGGCGAACGTCGACGTCGTAATCGGCGAGACTTCGAAGGGCGAGGCTCTTGACGCGAAGAACGCGGAAGTCGCGACGACGGCGGGACATCAAGCGAAACTGGCGAAACTCCGGGCCATGTCGGCGGAGGAGCGGTTCCAGTACTGGCGGGACGAGTTCTCTCGTTGCGTTCGTTGCTACGCGTGCCGCCAAAGCTGCCCGTTGTGCTACTGCAATCGCTGCGTGGCGGACAAGAACCGCCCGGCGCGGATCGACACTTCGGCGTCGCTCAAGGGGAATTTCGCGTGGAATATCCTTCGCGCGTTCCACTTGGCGGGTCGTTGCGTTGGTTGCGGGGCTTGCGCCTCGGCTTGCCCGGCGGGAATCGAGCTTGATCTGCTGAACTTGACGCTCGCGAACGCGGCGAAGGAGCATTTCGGCTTCGTCGCCGGAACGGAGGTCGGAGCGGCGCCTCTGATCGGAACTTACGACCGGGACGATAAGGAGGAATTCATCAGATGAGCCAAATCATTACGCTTGAACAACTCAAGAGCGCGCTCGACGAGAAACTTTCTCAAGGTTGTCGGGTCGCGGCGCCGGTTCTCGACGGGGAATTCGCCTCCTTTAAAGAAATAACGAAAGCGGACCAGGGGAGCTACGAGCCTCGCGTCGCGATGCAGAACTCGATAAAGGAATTTTTCTTTCCGAAGCACGAGACGCTCTTTACGTTCGTTCGCCAGGGGCAAGACGTCGTATTGACGGACGCGCCGGACTTCGAGGTCGACCAGATCGTGGTCGGGGCTCGCCCTTGCGACGCGGCGGCGCTTCCGGTTTTGGATCCGCTCTTTGGGTGGGACTACCAGGATCGGTTTTTCCAACAGCGCCGGGCGAAGACGACGGTCGTTTCGTTCGCGTGCGTCAAGTCGGACGCGCACTGCTTCTGCACGGCGGTCGGGGGCTCTCCCGAAAACACGAGCGGTTCGGACGCGCTGCTGTTCGACCTTGGGGACGGCTCCTTCGAGGTTCGGGTTCTCACGGACAAGGGGAAGGCGCTCTTCGAGGGCAAGACGACGGACTCCGACAAGACGGGTCAATCTTGCGACGCGCCGACGGTCGACTTCGAGGTCGATAAGATCGCGGACTGGATCAGGGCGAATTTCGCGTCTCCGTTGTGGGAAAAGATATCGCTGCGCTGCGTCGGCTGCGGGGCTTGCGCGTTCGTTTGCCCGACGTGCCATTGCTTCGATATGGTGGACGAGGGCTCTTACAACAAGGGCAAGAAAGTCAAGAACTGGGACTCCTGCCAAGAGGCGATGTTCACGCTGCACGCGTCGGGGCACAATCCTCGCGGGACCCAAGGCAAGCGCCAACGACAGCGACTTTCGCACAAGTTCGTCACGTATCCGGACAAGTTTAAGTTTTATCTTTGCACCGGTTGCGGCTCCTGCTCTCGCTCTTGCGGGCAAATGTTCGGGGTACGGCCGACGTTGGAGGCGCTCGACAAAGAGGGCGTCAAAGCGGGACAATGAGAGATCCGACTCGTCGAGGGGCTCGAGTCCCTCGGCGCGAGACGCATTAGCGAGGAGTTACTATGGAGAATATTTACAAGCCGGATCCGATGGAAGTCCTTGGCGTATGGCAAGAGACGGGGGACGTGAAACGGGTTCGCATTCGATTCCGGGATCCGGAAAAGGCGAAGAATTTTCATTTTAACGTCGGACAGTTCGGGATCTACTCGGTGTTCGGGGTCGGGGAGTCGGTGTTCAATATCTGCTGCTCGAACTCGCATCAGACGGAGTATTTCGAGTTCTGCTTCCGCAAGGTCGGTCGCGTGACGGAGCGGATGTGGGACGTTGAGCCCGGGGACACGATCGGGTTCCGCGGACCGTTCGGAAATTCCTATCCGTTAAAGGAATGGGAAGGGAAAGACCTCGTGTTCGTGGCCGGGGGCATCGCGATGCCGCCGATTCGCTGCGTGATCCAGTACTGCCTCGAGAATCGGGACAAGTACGGCAAAATCACGATCGTTTACGGAGCGCGAACGGTCGGGGATCTGGTCTGCAAAGACGAGCTCGACGAATGGGCGAAGTACCCGAACGTCGACGTGTTGAAGACGGTCGACGTGGCTCCGGCGGACGGGGTGGAGTGGAACGGTCGGGTCGATTTTGTGCCGACGGTTCTGAAAGACTCCAACGTTCGGGGCGGGAACGCGGTCGCGCTGGTGGTCGGTCCCCCGATTATGATCAAACTTTCGCTTCCGATTCTGAGCGAAAACGGTTTCTCTGACGACGATATATTCACGAGTCTGGAGAACCGAATGAAGTGCGGTCTCGGGAAATGCGGTCGTTGCAACTGCGGCTCGGTCTACGTTTGCAAAGAGGGCCCGGTCTTCACGCAAGCGATGATTAAGAACATGCCGGACGATTTCTAAGGTTTAGAGATTCGGCAAGACGCAAATTATCGATCGCCCAACGTCGCCTCGATTCGCGTCGTTGGGCGTTTTCCGCTTAGATAGGGCAAAACGATGGGCGAAAACTTTTCCGACGCTTCGACGCGAGAGGAATTCGAACTTAGGGTTCGCGAGGCGAAATCGGGAAACTCGCGGGCGATCGACGAATTGAGCGATATTTACGTCCGAGGGAACTTGAATTCTCCGTATCGAAAAGAGGCGATCGCGGCTCTGACCGAATTGGCGAAAAAGGGGATTCCTCGGGCGATCTTCCAGATCGGTCTTTACCATTCGACCGGGGGTCGGGCGGACAGTAAGGCCAAAGCGCTACGCTGCTTTATTATGGCGGACAAGCTCGGGGACCTCGACGGAACGACGAACGCGGGGCGCTGTTTTTACAACGGCTGGGGCTCGGAGCCGGACTACGAGCGCGCGGTCCAGTACTTTCGGAAAGGGGCGGAAGCGGGTAATCCGAGTTGTATGGAGAGCCTCGCGCATTGCCTTTACGGGGGTAACGGGACGAAGCGAGATCTCGCTCAAGCGGTCGAGTGGACGCGGAAAGCGGCGGAACTCGGGGACGCGAAGGCGATGAACGAGCTCGGGGTGTTTCTGATCAACGGGGAGGGAGTTGAGCGGGATCCTCGGGCGGCGTTCGATTGGTTCGTTAAGTCTTACGAGGAAGGGTGTTCGAAAGGGGCGATGGACGTCTTCGCCTGTTACTCGGAGGGGGTCGGGACGGAACAAGACTCGCGCAAGGCGCTCGAATGGCTTATGAAGGCGGTCGAGGGGGACTGCGCGGAGGCGACGCATATTTTAGCGGAGTTGTATTCCAACGGTTCCGGGGTCGAGCAGGACGAGCGCAAAGCGGTCGAATTGTACGCGAAAGCGGCGAACCTCGGGTTCCCTCCCTCGATGTGCGAACTCGGTATGCAATACTCGATAGGGGATATTTTGGAGAGGGATCCCGCGCGGGCGCTCCATTGGTATCGTCGAGCGGCGCAATCGGGTTACAACGAGGCTTACGCGTATCTCGGGGTTTGTTCCGAGGAGGGGGACGGGGTTCCGCAAGATTTCGTTAAGGCGCTCGCTTGTTTCAATAAAGCCGCCGAAGCGGGGGTTGGAACGGCGATCTTTAAGATGGGACTGTACTATTTGGAAGGTCGCCCCGGGGTTCCTCGGGACGAGGACAAGGGATTGGCCTGTATGAAATCGTTGGCGGAAAAGGGTTATCAGCCGGCGATCGAGTATTTGAAGAAAAAGAAGCGAGGGTTTTTTAGGTAATCGCTAGGAATAGACGCGAATAGGCAACGGAGAAGAGACGCCGCGTCGCGATCCAACGGTTTTGCGACTTCAAGGGAGTTCAAGATGGTTCGAGAGACGAATAGGGACGGCAACTCGAATCGCGAGGAATTCGCTCGCGCGATCGAATTAGCGAAAACGGGATCGTTCTCGGCGCTCGACGATTTGTTCGAGAGATATATCGAGAACGGTTCGAACTTCGGTTTTCGTCGAGACGCGCTTCGAGTCGTTTACGAATTGTCCCAATCCGGCAACGTTCGAGCGGCGTTCCTCCTCGGAATATTCCACTCGTCGAACGGGGGGCCTGCCAGGGACGCGACCGCGCTCCGTTTTTTCGAGTTGGCGGCGGCTTCCGATTATATTCCCGGACTTATCAACGCGGCGCGCTATCATTACTACGGTTGGGGGACGAAGGTCGACAAAGCCAAAGCGCGCGCCTATTTTCAGAAAGCGGCGGAGGCGGGGGATTCCAACGGAATGTTGGGACTGGCAATGTGTTTCGCCGAGGACGGGGGCAAACTTAATCGCGTCGAAGCGGTCAAGTGGACGCGAAAAGCGGCGGAATTGGGGAACGCGAGGGCGATGAACGAATACGGCGTTTTCTTAATCGAAGGAGACGGAGTCGCGAAAGACGCGGGCGCCGCCGTAGAATGGTTTCGCAAGGCTTACGCGGCGGGGGACGCCAAGAGCGGTTACGATCTATGCGGTTGTTATCTCGAGGGGGACGGGGTCGAACAAGACGTTCGGAAAGCGATGGAGTGGCTTTTGAAGTCCGCGGAAGGTGGATACGTCGAGGCGATGCACCAAATGGGCGTTATGTTCGCGGAAGGGGAGTTCGTCGAACAAGATTATCGCCGCGCCTTCGAATGGTATCGCAAAGCGGTCGAAGAAGATCACCCGCAAGCGGCGCGCAATTTAGGACTGTGTTACGAGTTAGGACAAGGAACCAAACCGAGTCCAGAAGCGGCGGCTTATTGGTATCAAAAGGCGCTGGACGCGGGAGTCGAGAAAGTCGGAACCAATCTTGGAACTCTTTATGAAGAAGGCAGCGGAGTTCCTCGCGATTTTAAGAAAGCGCTCGATTTGTTCCATCGCGCCGCCAAGACCGGGGAGAGTCCTTACGCCTTGTTTAAAATTGGAGAATTTTATTTCGAAGGTCGTCCTGGAATTCCGCGAAACAAGCGTCTTGGACTCTCGCTTTTGGAAAGGTTGGCGTCGGAAGGGTACGTTCGCGCGATCGAGTATTTGAAGAAATTGAAAAGATAGCGCTAGTCGCGACCTTTTGGGAACGCTCAAGAAAACGAGGCGACGCGTCGCGAAGACGGTCGCCTCGTTTTTTGCGAACGGAATCGAATCTAACTTATTCCAGCCAATCGAGTTGTTCCGGCAGCGGGGATCCAAGATTGACGCGCCCGTCCTCGGTAACGGCGACAATGTCCTCGATTCGGATTCCCCCGACGGCTTTTCCATAGAGCCCGGGCTCGACGGAGACGACGTCGCCGACGACGAGTTTTGGACCTCGGAAATCGGTAAGAGGAGGCTCGCGGGTCGAGAGCCCGAGCCCGCGCGCCGCGCCGCGGGCGCGACGAATCTCGTTTTCCGCCTCGGGGGTTCCGGGGCGGCGTAACCGAAGCCATGCTCTTCCAAGGCTTTA
>JAFRXD010000045.1 GCA_017441605.1 Thermoguttaceae bacterium
AAATAAAAATAACGCCGGGCGCCCGACGCGATCGGTCGGGCGCGCGAAAATGGGAGCCTAGGCGCGAGCGTTACTTGTACTCGTCCAAAACGCTCTTGATTCTGGCGTAGATCTCGTCGATCGTTCCGAGCCCGTCGATCTTGCGCAAGATTCCGGACTTGGTATAGTACCCGACGAGCGGCTCGGTCTGCTCGTGGTAAGCGACCAAGCGCTTTTTAATCACTTCGGGATCGTCGTCGGCGCGACCGCGGGAAGCGAGGCGCTTGAAGAGCTCCTCGTCGGGAACCGCCAATTCGAGAACGACGTCGAGGGGCGAGCCCTTTTCGGCGAGGATCTTATCGAGCGCTTCGGCTTGCGGAATCGTTCGCGGAAAACCGTCGAGCAGGCAACCGCCCTTCGCGGCGTCCCCTTCCAGAGCGTCGACGACCACGCCGATCACGACGTCGTCGGGAACCAACGCGCCCGCTTTCATGTACTCGTCCGCTTTAATCCCGACCGGGGTTTGCGCCTTGACCGCCGCGCGGAGCGCGTCGCCGGTCGAAAGGTGAAGCAACTTGTAATCGCGAACGATATTTTCCGCTTGGGTGCCTTTGCCCGCGCCCGGAGGACCAACAAATACGACTTTCATTGTTTTCTCCCTATCGCGCCCCCTCGGAGGCGACTTTTTCGCGAAACGCTCGGCGATCGCGCGATTCGCGGGTTTCGTCGAGCGCTCTCGTTTCGTGCTATTCCAAGAGGCTCTTATAGTTGCGCATAATCAAGTGCGCGTCGATCTTGTCGACCAAGTCGAGCACGACGCTCACGGCGATGAGCAAGCTCGTTCCGCCGAAGAAGCTCGCGAGGTTGTAGTCGACGCCGGGCATCGAGTTGGTGATGAGCGTCGGGACGATCGCGATGATCGCGAGGAACGAGGCGCCGACGTAAGTGATGCGCAGCATGACCTTTTCCAAGTAGTTCGCCGTGCTCGCGCCCGGTCGGTATCCCTGGATAAAGGTGCCGTGGTTCTTGAGGTTCTCCGCCATGTCCTTCGGGTTGAACGTAACCGCCGTCCAGAAGTAGCAGAAGAAGTAAATCAGCGCGACGTCCATAAGAACGTACATAAAGGAGCGACTTCCGCCGAACAGATTGTTTCCGCCTCGAACGAACGAAATCCACCACGCCGCGGAGTCGTTCGAAACGCTATTGGCCAGGTAGGCGAAAATGAACTGCGGGAAGAGCAACAAGCTGCTCGCGAAAATGATCGGCATAACGCCCGCTTGGTTCACGCGAAGAGGCAGATACTGGCGATTGCCGCCGAACACTTGCCGACCGCGAACGTGCTTCGCGCTTTGCGTCGGAATCCGGCGCTGACCTTTCGTAACGAACACGACCGCCAACACGACCGCGAAGAAAAGAACGCACAGGAAAAGAATCGACTCGATTCCGTACTGCCCTCCCATGTGGACGCCGCCGTCGCTCGAGGCGTTGACGATCAGTCTTCCGATCGCGCTCGGGGCTCTCGCCAAGATGCCCGCCATAATCAAAAGGCTGATGCCGTTTCCAATGCCGTACTCGTCGATTTGCTCGCCGAGCCACATCAAGAACGCGGTTCCCGTCGTCATTATCAAGATGGCCAAGCAGTACCAGGGGAACAGCAATTTGCCGTTTTCACCGACGCAGGAGGCGAGGAACATCGTTTGCGAACCGCCGCTCTGCATTTGCGCGGACGCTTGGGCGTCGAGCATCGAGAGATACGCCATCGACTGAATAATGCAGATGAGGATCGTCGCGTAGCGCGTGTACTCGTTAATCTTTTTGCGCCCGGACTCGCCCTCTTTCTGCAACTTTTCAAGAGGCTCGTAAACCGTCGCCAAAAGCTGGAATATAATCGAAGCCGAAATGTACGGCATGATACCGAGCCCGAAAATCGTCATCTGGTCGAGCTGGGTGCCGCTGAAGACCGCGACTTGGTTCAACACGTCCGCGAACGTTCCCGTGCCCGCCAACGCGTTCGCCATATCGTTGTTGACCATCGGCAGGAAGATGTTCCAACCGAGTCGATAGACGGCCAGCAAACCGATCGTCAGCAGGATCTTTTTTCTCAATTCGGGAATTGAGAACATTATTCGAATTTTTTCAATCATTACGATTCCTCGAAAGTTCAATAACCGTCCGGGTCGGAAAGCGCTACGCAGCGAGCGTCAAACGAGCGCTCGAACGATCGCCGTCCTTTCCCGCGCGCGGACGTTATCGCGTATTTTGTCGTTTCGAACGTCGCTCGAGTCGCGGTCTCGACGCTCCGGAGGACCCTCCGCGTTTGAGAGCGCCTAGCGCCGCGCGACGCTCGGGCTCGGCGCGCGTCGACAAATCGATAGCGCGCCGCTCCGCGTCTCTTTCGTCGAGACGCGCAAGGAGCCATTTTATAGAAAATTTCGATTTTAACAAGCGTCCAAAACGAGCCAAATCGAAATATCTTTGAAAAAAACGCGCGAGCGGAGGCTCGTCTCGAAGCTCGGCGCTCTTAAAACGAAAAATCGCCCGGTCGAACCCGTCGAACCGAGCGATTCATTCTTCAAGTCGCGAGCCGAGGCGGTCCGCGCTTCGGCGTTGGGAAACAAGTCTGTTCGCGACGCGCCGACTAGGCGGCTTTCTTCGTCTTGACCTTCATCTTGTTCTTAACGACCGGTTTCTTGCCCGGCAGGATCTCGATCGAACCGCCCGCCTTTTCGACGGCCGCCTTAGCGCCCTCGGAAACGCGATGCACCTTGAATTTGTAGGCGGCGGAAAGCTCGTCGGCGCCGATCAGCTTAACGATCGAGGACTTGCTCGCGATGATCTTCTTCTCTTCAAGGACCTCGGGGGTAACCTCGACGGACGGATCGCACTTGCGAACGACCGACTTGAGCGAGACGCTCTCGACGACGTCGGCGAAGTTCTTATTGTTGAAACCGCGCTTCGGAATGCGGCGAGCCAACGGGAGTTGACCGCCCTCGAACGTGGCGCGTTGCGAGAAACCGGCGCGAGAGCGCTGACCGTTCATACCGCGACCGGCGGTTTTACCGTTGCCGGAACCCGGACCGCGACCGACGCGATCCTTGCGGACGTTCTTGCGAACGCCTTCGTTGACAGTATTGATGTTCATTAGAGTTTCACTCCTCGCAGGTTCTCGATTTGTTCTTTGGAACGAAGTTGATTCAAAGCGTCGATCGTCGCCTTGACAAGGTTCGTCGGATTGGGACTACCGTAAGACTTCGTCAGAATATCGGAAATTCCGGCGGCTTCGCAGACCGCGCGAACCGCCGCGCCGGCGATAACGCCGGTACCCGGACCGGCCGGGACCAACTTGACGCGAGAAGCCCCGAAACGCCCCACGACCGCGTGCGGAATCGTGCGAACGTTCGAGTTCGAAGGATCCGATTCCAGTCGAACCGGTTGGAGTTTGCGAGTTCCGTCTTGGATCGCCTTGTTGACCGCCGGAGGAACTTCGTTCGCTTTGCCGTAGCCCCAGGCGACCTTGCCCTCTCCGTCGCCGACGACAACGAGAGCCGTGAAACTGAAACGACGACCGCCCTTGACGACCGCCGCGCATCGGCGCACTTTGACGACCTTGTCTTTCAAGCCGCCTTCGCCGTTTTCGTAATTATTGTCAGCCATTTTATCAATATGTTCCGTTTGGGATTTGTCTTATCTTATGAAACGACGACCTCGCGCCGTTTTCCTCGGTTCGTCGGCGCTCGACGCGCGAGCCCCGACTCGCTTCGGGCGTCGATTCATTCGCCCTTGGAGCCAATATCGAGACCGGCGTCGCGCGCGGCGTCGGCTAGAGCTTGAACGCGACCGTGGTACATGTAGCCCTTGCGGTCGAAAGCGACCGCCGTAATTCCGACGGCCAAGGCGCGCTCGGCGATCGTTTTGCCGATCGCGGCGGCGGCGGCGACGTTGCCGCCGTTGGCGTTGGTCGCTCGGAAGTCCTTTTCATAAGTGCTGGCGCTCGCCAGGGTTTTCCCGACGGAATCGTCGACGATTTGAACGCTAATATGGCGCGAGCTGCGGAAAACGCACATTCGCGGCCGCGTGCTATTTCTTTTAACGGCGTTGGAAACTCGGAGTTTGCGAGCCGCGCGCTGTTTGTTAAGACGAAGTTGTTTTCTCATGGTAATACCGCAATGAAATTTGCTTTATATTTGCGAATTCGAGACCTCGAAAAACCGCCGGGATTTCGACGCCGATGAAACCGTTCGGCGAAGCGGTCGGAAAACCAAGTCTCGACGGAACAAAGAAACCGGGAACCGAACTACTTCTTACCGGCCGCCTTGCTCTCCTTGCGACGAATCACTTCGCCCTCGTACTTGATGCCCTTGCCCAGATAAGGCTCGGCTTTCTTGATCGCGCGCACCTCGGCGGCGAACTGGCCGACCAACTGCTTGTCGCATCCGCTAATGTGGACGTGCAAGTTATCGGGGCACTTCACCGTAAGACCGGCGGGGATCTCTTTGTGAACTTCGTTCGCGAAACCGACGCGAACTTGAAGAACGTTCCCCTGAACCGCGGCCAAATAGCCCGTTCCGAAGATTTCCAACTTCTTCTCGTAACCCTGGGAAACGCCGAGGACCATGTTTTGAACGAGCGCGCGGGTCAAACCGTGCATCGCGTTCGCAACGCGGGTCTCGAACAATCGCTCGACCAGGAGCGAATCGCCCTCTTGCTTAATCGCGACTTCGGGACGGAACGAACGATTCAACTCGCCCTTCGGTCCTTTAACGGTCAATTCGCGATCATTTTTGATCTCGACGGTAACGCCGGCGGGTATCGCGACCGGCTTCTTTCCAATTCTCGACATACTGCGTAAACCTTTGTTCGCTGAAACGTGTTAGCTTTTGTTCGCAATCTTTATTCCAGACGCTCGCGCCTATCTTCCTTCGTCCTCGTCGAGACGAAACGCTTATACTCCCGCCCCTACGCGACGGATCCAACCCGGAAGATCGGCGCTTCGACGCGCTTACCGCCCCTCGCCCCATAAAAAACATACGCCAAATTTGTCGGAAAACAAAACGGGACTTGCGTCTTTGTTCGGGGAAACGGGCGCGCCTTTAAAACGCGCGAAGCCGCGCGTCGCCGCTTTTCGAGGAGTCTCAGCGCTCGACCCGTCGAAACGATTGCGCGACAACGCGTAGCCCTCATTTTACCTCGTTTTATAAAAAGTCAACCGCCGCGAACCTTTTTTTTGCAAAATGGTTCGCGGCGGTCGGTCGCTATATCGAACGACGCTCAATAGGCGCCGACTCTCGTTTTCGTCTTACCAGATCTCGCAGAGGACTTCGCCGCCAACGTTCTGAGCGCGAGCCTCGCGATCGCTCACGACGCCAACGTTCGCGCTGAGGACGCTAATGCCAAGACCGTTGAGGACCGGCTTCAGATCTTTCGGAGAGCTGTAAACCCGGCGACCCGGCTTGCTGATCTTGCGAATGCATTGAATGGCGGGCTCGCCGCTGGCGCTGTACTTCAACTGAATGCGAATATAGTTGAAGGGAGAGCTCTCGACGATCTCGTAATTCCAGATGTAACCCTCGCGCTTCAAAACGTCGACGACGCCGAGCTTGAGTTTCGAAAAGGGAACGTCCAACGTTTCGTGTTCGACTTTAATAGCGTTGCGGATACGGGTCAACATATCGGCAATGGGATCGGTCATCATTGTACTGTTCTCCTTTGTCTACCAACTCGCTTTTTGAACGCCGGGAATGAGACCTTGGTTCGCCATTTCGCGGAAGCAAATGCGGCAAAGCCCGAACTTGCGATACACCGCGCGCGGACGCCCGCAAATCTTGCAACGGTTTTCGCGACGCGCGCTAAATTTAGGCTCCCGATTCGCCTTGTTGATTTTTGCTTTACTAGCCATGTTATCGATTACCTTATTCCAGCGCTTATCGTTCGTTACCAGTCTTAAAAGGCATGCCAAATTCCCGGAGAAGCTCGCGAGCCTCGTCGTCGCTGTCGACGTTCGTGACGAACGTTATGTTCATGCCTTGGCTCTTCGTGTACTTGTCGGGATTCAATTCGGGGAAAACCAACTGTTCCGCCAGCCCCAAGTTGTAGTTGCCGCGTCGGTCGAAGCTATTCGGATTCAAACCGCGGAAGTCGCGAACGCGCGGGAGAACGATCGAGATAAGACGATCCATAAACTCGTACATGCGAGCTCCGCGCAACGTAACCTTCGCCCCAATGTTCATCCCCTCGCGAAGACGGAAACCCGCGATGGAGCGACGCGCTTGGGTAATAATCGGCTTTTGACCGGTAATGATCGTCAAAACGTCGAGCGCTTCTTCCAAGTATTTCTTGTCTTGGATCGCGCTGCCGACGCCCATGTTCACGACGATCTTTTCAAGTTTCGGCACGGAGTGAATGTTCGTCTTGCCCAGTTTCTTTGTCAAACTGGCGATGATCTGCGAATTATATTTTTCTAAAAGTCTAGGCGTCATAACGTTCTACCTGTGCTTTAACGTTGCTTCGAATACGGGGCTTCCGCGACGACGGCGTCGCATTTTTTGCAGAAGCGAACCTTTTGAGGTTTTTGTTGGGCTTCGCCCTCGCTCCGCTCGACGAACTTGTATCCAACGCGCGTCGGTTTTTGGCACGACGGACAAACGAACATTACCTTGCCGACCGGAACCGGCATATTCTTGGAAAGGCGACCGCCTTGCATATTGCGCTGCGAGCGGCGGACGTGTTTCATAACGCGGTTGACGCCTTCGACCGTAACCGTACCGGCTTCGCGGTCGACGGACATGACCTTGCCTTGTTTACCCTTATCGCGCCCCGAAAGGACGACTACCGTGTCGTTAGTTTTAATGCGCATCTCAGACCACCTCGCTCGCAAGACTGACAATCTTCATAAAGCCAAGATCGCGGAGCTCGCGACCGACGGCGCCAAAAATACGAGTCCCGCGCGGGTTCTTGTCGTTGTCGACCAAGACGGCGGCGTTCGTGTCGAATTTGATGTAGCTTCCGTCTTCGCGACGAGTCGATTTCTTCACGCGAACGATAACCGCTTTGACGACCTGACCTTTTTTGATCTGGCTTCCGGGGATGACCGACTTGACGGAACAAACGATAATATCGCCCAGTCTAGCGGTGCGACGGTGCGTGCCGCCCAACACTTTTATGCACTGGAGCTCTTTGGCGCCCGTGTTGTCCGCGGACTCCAATCGAGTTTGCATTTGAATCATTGTTCTTACTCGCTTACTCTTATGGTGTTGTTTCTATTCTTCTCGCGCCTCGTCGCATAGCGGGGCGAACGACCGATCGTCGCGCTCGCGAGACTCAGCCGCCGATCTTCTCCGCTTTCTTCACGATCTTGACGAGCGTCCAGCGCTTCAGTTTGGAAGTGGGACGACTTTCCTCGATTTCGACAACGTCGCCGCAAGCGGACTCGTCGTTCTCGTCGTGCGCGTAGCATACCGTGCGAGTGCGAACGTATTTGCCGTACTTCGGATACTTCTTAATGCGCGGAATCTCGACGCGGCGAGTTTTCTTCATTTTGTCGGTCTTGACGACGCCGACCAACTTCATCTTAGGCATATGTGTCCTCGCTGTGAAAGGGCGCCTAGCGGGCGTTAGAGCCGCGTTCTAGTCTTTCTTACCCTTTGAATTCATTTTGTACGGTTTTGATTTGAGCGATCAATTTCTTCGCCTTGCCGACTTCGCTCGGCGAGTCAAGCCGTTCCATACGAGCTTGGACGCGAAGTTTGAACAACTTCTCGATCGTTTCCTTGAGCAAGCTCGCGCGTTGCTCCTCGCTCATCTCTCTAATTTCTTTTGCCTTCATGTTATTCTCAACTCATCGACGAACGCGCCGCTATCGGCGGAGGTTCGCGTTCAAGGGGAACCGAAGGTTCGAGCCGCCGTTTGGCGCGGCGACTCGAACGCCGTTTCGCTCGTTAGATCGCCTTGCGGCGGACCAGACGGCACTTGACTGGCATCTTGTGAGCCAGTCGGTTGAAGCACAACTTCGCGGTTTCTTCCGGAACGCCGCCGACTTCGTACATCACCGTGCCCGGCTTCACGACGGCGGCCCAGTATTCCGGCTCGCCCTTACCTTTACCCATACGAGTTTCAAGCGGAATCGACGTGATCGATTTGTGAGGGAAGATGCGAATGTACAACTTACCTTCCTGACGAAGGTACTGTTGCGCGGCAATACGCCCGGCCTCGATCGTCGCGGCGCTGATCCAACCGCCTTCCAGCGTTTGAAGACCGTAATCGCCGAAACTAACCTCTTGACCGCGGGTCGCGTTACCTCTTATACGCCCTCTTTGTATTTTTCGGTGCTTGACTCTTTTCGGCATTCTGGCCATTGTTATCGTCCTCGCTATATTCGCCTTGATTGATCCAAACTTGAATTCCGATATGCCCTTGCGCGATCTTGGCTTCTTTGAAGCCGTAATCGATTTTGGCGCGGAGGGTCGAAAGAGGAATCGATCCGACCGCCTGCTTCTCGGTGCGCGCCATTTCGGCGCCGCCAAGTCGCCCGGACAGTTGAATCTTGACGCCCTTGGCGCCCTTTTCCATCGCGCGGTGCATCGCGTTCTTCATAACGCGACGGAAAGAGGCTCGCTTCACGAGTTGATCGCCAATGTCCTCGGCGACCAGCTGCGCGACCAACTCGGGATTCTTCTCTTCCTCGATCTTGAGGTTGATGCGACGGCCCGTAAGTTGTTGAAGCTCCGCTTGAAGAAGATCGATGTTCTCGCCCTTCTTCCCGATCAGACGACCGGGTTGAGAGGTAACGACAACGACGCGAACTTCGTCTCGAGTTCGCTCGATCTCGATCTTCGCGACGCCGGGATAGCTGAGCTGTTCCTTGAAACGCGCGGGGCGCTTCTCTTGCTTTTGCTCTTGGCCCTCTTCGGCTTGGTCGCGACGATCTTGACCGCGAAATTCTTGAACCTTATCGGTGTGAAACTTAATGAAGTCGCGGATTTTCTTGTCTTCGATTAGAAGGGCGGAGAACTCCTTCTTGGGAGCGTACCAACGGCTCTTCCAGCCTTCCATAATGCCGACGCGAAACGCGACCGGATTTACTTTCTGACCCATATTTAACGTGTTCCTCGTGTTCGGCGCGAAAAGTCTCGCGCGCTGCCCTTCTCTACTATACTGTTTCCAAAACGACGTTAATGTGGCTCGATCGCAACTTGATCACGGTCGAGACGCCGCGAGAACCCGCTCGCCAACGACGCTGCATCGGACCGCCGTCGACGCGAACCTCGGCGACCACGAGACGCTCCATCGGAACGTTGTCGCGATCCTCGGCCGCGCTAGCCGCGCTCTTGACGACCTTTTCGAGCATGCGCGCGCCGCGATTCGGATAGCATTCGAGAAGAACGAGAGCTTCGTCCGCGTACTTTCCGCGAATGAGATCGGCGAAAGCGCGAACTTTCCGAGCGCTAATCGGGGCGAATTTGTGAGCCGCTCGGTATTGAGGAACCTTATCTTCGGTATTGTCTTGCATAATTTCGCCTTTTCGGTGTTACTTGCCTTTGCCGCCGTGACCGCGGAATACGCGCGTCAAGGAGAACTCGCCGAGTTTGTGACCGACCATTTCTTCGGTTACGAACACTTTGAGGAACGCCTTTCCGTTGTGCACGAGGAACGTGTGTCCGACGAATTCGGGAACGATCGTGCAAGCGCGAGCCCAAGTCTTGACAGGCTCCTTCTTGCCCTGTTGATCCAGCTTTTCGATTTTAGCGAAAAGTTTTTCGTCTACGTACGGACCTTTTTTAATTGATCTGCTCATCTAAAATCCGTTTAGTTTTCAGTTTAATGCGTAAGGTGAAAACCGGGCGCGAGGTCGAGGTCAACCGCGACCTCGCGACGTTAAACCGTTTCGCTAGTTTATCAGGACAATTTCAACAAACCGTAGCGACGGCTGCGGCGACGACGAATAATCGCCTTGTTCGAAGGCTTCTTGTGCTTTCGAGTCGACGTGCCTTTCGTCGGCTTTCCAGTCGGGGAGACCGGATGGCGACCGCCCTTCGTGCGCCCTTCGCCGCCCCCGTGCGGGTGGTCGATCGGGTTCATCGCCGTGCCGCGGACCGTGGGACGACGCCCCATCCAGCGAACGCGACCGGCTTTGCCGAGCACGATGTTCATATGATCGCCGTTCCCAACAACGCCGATGACCGCGCGGCAAGCCGACGGCACGCGGCGAATTTCGCCGCTCGGCATATTGAGCTGAGCCCAGTTCTCTTCGCGAGCGACGAGAACCGCTTTCGTTCCGGCGGCGCGGCACATAACGCCGCCGCGTCCGGGACGAAGCTCGATATTGTGAATTTCGGAACCGAGCGGAATCTTGCTCAAAGGCAGGCAGTTGCCAACGCGAGGCTCGGCCTCGGCGCCGGAGCAAACCTTCGTTCCGACCGTCAATCCCTCGGGAGCGATGATGTAGCGCTTCGTTCCGTCCTCGTAAACCAAGAGGGCGATGCGCGCGCTGCGGTTCGGATCGTATTGAATCGAGTCGACCGTGGCGACCATACCGTCCTTGTTGCGACGGTAGTCGATCAGACGGATGTGGCGCTTGTGGCCGCCGCCGCGATGACGAACGGTGATGACGCCTTGATTGTTGCGACCGCTGCTTCGCTTCTTAGGACGCAAAAGACTCTTCTCGGGCTTCGCGCCCTTGGTGAGCTCGGCGAAGTCGCTGACGCTCATATTTCGCCGACCCGCGTTGTTCGGTTTATATCGTCGAATACCCATTTTTAATATCTCGCTTTATATTTCGTGTTTTCTGTCGTCGTAAGACGCGCGGGCTCAATAGAGGTCGAGTCGGTGTTCCTCGTGCAACTTGACCATCGCCTTTTTCCAGGAGCGCGTAACGCCAATTCCCTTTCGGGTTCGGCGTTTCTTGCCCTTGCGATTTTGCGTCGTGACGGCGACCACTTTGACGTCGTACAGAGCTTCGATCGCTTCTTTAATGTCGGTTTTCGACGCCAGTTTGTGAACCTCGAACGTGTAGGCGTTCTTTTTCGGGTTCGACGAATTATGGAACGCTTTCTCGGTCACGATCGGGCGAATGATAACCTGATACGGCTCAAGATTGAGTTTGGTATCGGTAACGTCTTTCATTGTGGGCATTGTATTATCCTTATCTCTAGTTTACTGAGTCTCGTTCTTCTCTTTCATTTAGAGGCGACGCGAGAATCGATAAACTTAGTCATCGCCGACTTGGTAACGAGCAAGCGCTTCGGACGAAGGATTTCGTAAGCGTTCAGATCGGAGACCGGCAGAACTTGAACCAACGGGATGTTGCGGACGCTAAGATAGACGTTTTTGTCGTATTCGCCCACGACGAGTAGAACGGTGCGATCGAATTTCAGATTCGCGAAGATCGCGGCGGCGTCTTTGGTCTTGGGAGCCTCGAATTCGAAAGCGTCGATAATTTTAACGAGGTCGTTGCGAACTTTTTCCGCCATCGCCATGCGAGTCGCGGTTTGCAACGCCTTGCGAGGAAGACGATAGGACCAGTCTTTGGGAGCCTTGGCGAAGATGTGACCGCCGCCGCGACGAACGCCGCTGCGCTTGTGACCGGCGCGCGCGTTGCCCGTGCCCTTTTGACGGTACATCTTTTTGCGAGAGCCGGAGACTTCCGCGCGGGATTTCGTCTTCGCGGAACCCTGACGAAGGTTCGCTTGATACATAACGACGGCGTCGTGAAGAAGCTGCTTGCTCACTTTCGGAGCCATCGCTTCGAGGTCGATCGGATATTCGCCCACTTGCGCGCCGGTCTTGTCGTAAATCGGTAAGTTAGTCATTTTACAGTCAATATGCTCGATGTTTGATTGTTATCTTAAACTCGACGAGACGCCTCGACCGGCGGTTTACGCGAGACGCCACTTGTTATGTTTCGGCGCCGGCAATTTGTTGGTCGGGCGAATGTAGACGAACGCGCCCGTCGGACCCGGAACCGCGCCCCGAATAACAAGCAAATTGTTTTCTTTATCGATGACGACGACCTTTTGATTGCGAACCGTGCAACGAGTCGCCCCGTATTGACCGGCCATCCTCTTGCCTTTGAGCGTTCGGCTAGGATAAGAGCTGCAGCCCGTGCCGCCCAAGTGACGGTGGCATTTCTTGACGCCGTGCGTCGCGCGCTGACCGGCGAAGTTGTGGCGCTTCATAACGCCCGCGGTTCCGCGCCCCTTGCTGTTGGCGGTAACGTCGACCGCGAAAACGTCGTCGAACACGCCGACGTCGAAGCTTTGACCAACCTCGATTCCCTCGACCGGAACGCGAAATTCGCGAACGAATCGTTTCGGTTCGCATTCCGCTTTCTTCGCGAGCTCGACGCCGTTGGCGACAGCGCTCTTCTGACGCTTGCTGTCGATATTGGCGACGTGCCCGCGCTCGCTGCGGCGCGCGAGGCGCTTGGGCTTGTCTTTGTAGCCAAGTTGCACCGCCTCGTATCCGTCGCGATCAAGCGTTTTCACCTGAAGCGCGACGCAAGGACCCGCTTGAATGACGGTAACGGGGATCACTTCTCCCTGTTCGGTGTATAATTGGCTCATTCCGAGTTTTTGTCCAAGTAAACCGATACCCATATCTATTTCGTCCTTCTTGTCTTATTCAGACGGATTTCCAATATCGCATTGCGGTCCGAATAGTTTTTCGTGAAGACCGATACGATCAAATATGCGAGGTTTAACGAGCGCCCGTCGCCTTAATCTTGACGTCGACTCCGGCCGGAAGACTCAGTTTGTTCAGAGCGTCAATCGTCTTCGCGGTGGCTTGAACGATGTCGATCACGCGCTTGTGGGTGCGAATCTCGAATTGCTGCCGGGCTTTTTTGTCAACGTGAGGACTCGAAAGCACGGTGTAGCGCTCCACTCGCGTGGGAAGAGGAATCGGGCCTCGAACAATCGAGCCGGTTCGCTTGGCGGTTTCGACGATTTCCAACGCGCTCTGATCCAGAGCGGCGTGATCGTAAGCTTCCATTCGGATTCTGATGATATCGTTGCCGGAAGTCGACACTTTTTTCTCTCCGTACTTTCGTTGCCTAGTTGACAAATATCTTTAGCCGTCGCGCGGGGCTCGAATTCCGATTCGAGAGCGCTCGAGAGCTTGCGAGCTTCGTTCGCGCGTTGCCGCGCAAATGTCGCGAAGCGATTTATTTGAATCTTGGTCGCAGTCGCCGACAGATCCGGGGCTTCCGATTTCGACGGAACCTCTTCGCATAAGAACGACAACTCGGCGCTCGACCGGGAAAGTTGAGGAACTCAACCGTCGCCGGAGCCCTTAAAAACAAGGGCGGAGCCGCTGCGCTTTGAATTGAAAGACGTCCAATTGGCGCGTATCGGCGTTCTTTGCCGTCGGTAATTTGCAACGTCCGAGAATTATATCAGGGCAAAAGTTTTTAACAAGGGGGCAATTTCCAATTTTCTTATTTTCGCTCCGGTTCCCCATTTTCCAAACGCGCCCCCCGCTCGCGTCGGTTGTTTTACTCCAAAAGAGCGCGAGAAATCGCATCGAACAGCGCGTCGACCTCGACCATTCTGCCAATCCCCGATTCTCCGCAACTCAATCGTCCCGTCGCGGGTCCGATCATTTGCGCCCCGTCCTCGACGAGGCGCCGATAGTTTCTCTGGGTCGCCGGCTTTCCCCACATCGCCGAGTTCATCGCGGGAGCCATCAGCAACTTCCCTTCGAACGCGAGAATCGTCGCGCTCATTAAGTCGTCGGCGATTCCGTTCGCGGCTTTCGCCATGATATTGGCGGTCGCGGGCGCGACGCAAAAGACTTCCGCTTGTCGCGCCAATTCAATGTGCGGATGAACGAAACGCGGCTCCCAAAGGGACGTCGCGACCGGTCTTCTCGATAGCGCCTCGAACGTCTTGGGCGAAATCAAACGAGTCGCCGATTCGGTCATAACGACCGTTACCCCCGCCCCCGATTTAACCAGAGCGCTCGTCAGTTCCGCCGCTTTGTACGCCGCGATACCCCCGCAAACTCCCAACAAAACCTCTCGCCCGCTCAATTCGGTTCCCATTCTCGCCCCTCTCGATCCTCGTTGCGACGCGAAAAAACGCCAATAAAAAAACGCCCCGCTATGGACGGGGCGCTCGATATCCCTCGCGCGAAAAAGCGTCCGAGCGCTCAAGGCGCGAACGCGCAAACCCTCGCGCTAGAACCTCGCGCGAAGCGGAACGATTCGATTCTCTTCCGCCTCGTCGTCCATATTCAGAAAGATCTTGTCCTGCAGGATTTCGCGAACGACCACTTGCAGTTTGTTCTCGTCCTTATCGTACTCGACGAGCGGCTCTCCGCCTTTGTTCAGATAAACGAGTCGCTTCTGAATCAACGAGGAAAGCTTGAAACGACCGCCGACCTTTTCGATCAGTTCTTCTTCTTTAAGTTCTTCAATCATTATTCCATTTTCCTCTAATTTCAAGCGCGCTCGGTCGATTGATTCGCGTTTTTGGCGTCTCCGCGCCGAGCGGCGTCTCGTTTCAGTATCTCGATCGTCTCGGCGAGCGCGACGTCCAAGTCGTCGTTCTCGACTCGGTAACCGTAAAAGGAACTATTGTCGATTTCCTCGCGCGCTTGCGCCACTCTTTTTTCGATTTCTTCCGGAGTTTCGGAGCCTCGACCGATCAATCGCTCGCGAAGGGAGTCGATCGAGGGGGGCTCGATAAAAATCGAGGTCGCGTCGGGAATCTTCTCCAAGACGCTTCTCGCCCCTTTGACGTCGATCTCCAGGACGACCCATTTCCCCGCGGCGACCGCTCGCTCAACCGTCTCGCGAGGCGTGCCGTACCAAGCCCCGCCGGGATAAACCTCGAACGATTCGAGAAAATCGCCGCGCTCGCGACGCGCCAAAAACTCGTCTCTGGTCAAAAACCAGTAGTGAACCCCGTTCTCCTCGCCGGGTCTCGGCGATCTCGTCGTCGCGGAGACGCTGGAAACCAGCGGAAAATCGGTTTCGGCAAAGAGACGCTTCAAAAGAGTCCCCTTCCCGACTCCCGACGGCCCCGAAACCACGATCACTCGCCCTTCCGAATTCGGCTCTCGCTCGCGGCGCTCTGACATAGCTCGCTCCAAGTCTAGTTCGACGCGCCGATTACTCGACGTTTTGAACCATCTCGCGAATCCGCTCGATCGTCGACTTCATCTCGACAACGCGCTTCAAAATGTCGGGGGAATTCGCCTTCGAACCGATCGTGTTCGTCTCCCGAAACATTTCCTGCGTCAAGAAGTCCAATTTCTTGCCGCAAGCCGACCGGTTCGCGACCGCCGCCTCGAACTGTTCCAAATGGGAATAGAAACGCGAGATCTCTTCGGATATGTCGACCCGATCGACGTAAATGGCGATTTCCCGAATCAAATCGTTCGGATCCAGAGCCGCGCCGTTCTCCGCGAGCGCCTTCGCGACTCGCTCGCCGAGCCGCTCGCGATAATTTTCGACGACTCCCGGCGCGAGCGCTTTAATCTCGCCGATCGACTCGCGCAACTCGTCGAGGTTTTTCGACAAATATCTTTCGGTGGCGGCGCCTTCGGCAAGCCGCATCTCGCTCAATTTCTCGAGCGCCTCCTCGACGTTCCGCGCGATCGGTTCCCACATTCGCTCCGACAAATCGCCGCTCTCCAAGGAGGAATCGCTGGCGACGCCGGGCAAACGAAAGTAATGAACGAGCGCGCCAATCTCGACGTCCTGCTCGGGGTTCTCTTCGATAAAGCGCCTCGCTTCGGAAACGTAGCGCTTCAGCGCGGCGAAATTGATTTTAATGTCGTTCTCGGCGTTTTCCCGCGTTAATTTCAGGGAAAAGTAAACCGAACCGCGCTCGATCTTGCGGCGCAAAAGCTCGTCAATTTTGGTCTCCAACGAGGAAAGCCCCTCGGGAGTCTTAATCGACGCCTTATAAAAACGGTTGTTGACCGTCTTAATTTCGCTCGAAATCAGGTAGCCCGCGTCGCGAGTCGACGCCGACCCGAAACCGGTCATGCTTACCAACATCGGAGAACCTCGAACAAGTTGACCGCCGACGAAAGAATCGTCGGCAAAACGCGAAACGACGCGCCCTTAGTTGGCGGGAGCCGGCTCGGGAGTCGGAGCGTCCGCGGCGGGGGCGGGAGCCGATTCCGCGGCGGGAGCGGGAGCCGATTCCGCGGCGGGAGCGGGAGCCGATTCCGCGGCGGGGGCGGCGGTCGCGTCGGTTCCTTCGGCGGTCGCGGCCGGAGTCGGCGCGGCGGAATCGGACGCCTCGTCGGCGGCGGGGACGGCGCTCATCGAAGCCCAGGTCTCGGTCGAGGCCGCTTCGGGACGGCTGTCCACCCACGATTTCGCGCGCAATTCCAAGACGTACCGCCCGCACAGGCAGGTAACGAACCAAATAATCGCGGTCCAAACCGTAATTTTCACAAAGACGTCGCTCGTCTTGGCGCCAAAGGCGCTGCTTCCGCCGGCCCCGCCGAAGGCTCCGACCAATCCGCCGCCCTTGCCGCGTTGAAGCAAGACGATCAGAATCAGGAACAGGCACAACAGAACCATAAACAGGAAGAGTAGACCTTTTAAAAATGCGATGAACATATCTTCTAATCCTATGCGCCAAGCGACGCGCGAGGCAAATCGTTCGAGCGAGGGAAACGTCCGAACGAAATCGGGACGCGCGCCGACCCGACCCGCGGCGCCTCGCTAACAATAGCGTAACAAGCTCGCTCGAGAGCGCCTCGCGAACCGAGGGCGCGCTCGAGCCTAATTTAAGAGTCGCTCGGTTCAGCGAACGTTGTTGATGATTTCCATAAAGGCGTCGACCTTCAAGGAAGCGCCGCCGACCAACGCGCCGTCGACGTCGGGCTTGCTCAAGATCTCCTTCGCGTTGGCGCCCTTGACGCTGCCGCCGTATTGAACGCGGACGACGTCGGCGACCTCTTTACCGTATCGATCGGCGAGCCAAGCGCGAACGTCGGCGTGGACTTCTTGCGCTTGATCCGGGGTGGCGACCTTACCGGTGCCGATGGCCCAGACCGGCTCGTAGGCGATAACGCACTTCTTCATTTCTTCGGCGGAGACGCCGGAGAAAGAGCCGTCGAGTTGACGACGATTGACCTCGTTGGTCACGCCCGCCTCGCGCTCTTTGAGCAATTCGCCGATGCAGACGATCGGGCAAAGCCCGGCCGCGAGAGCCGCGCGAACTTTAAGGTTGACGAATTCGCTGGACTCGCCGAGAATGTGTCGGCGCTCGCTGTGCCCGAGAATGACGTATTGGCAACCGACGTCGGTGAGCATCGCCATTTCAATTTCGCCGGTGTAGGCGCCCGCTTTTTCGAAGTAGGCGTTTTGGGCGCCGACGCCGATGTTCGAGCCGTTGAGAATCTCGCAGACGGGCTGAACGTAGATACTGGGCGGACAAACCGCGATATCGACTTCGGAGACGCCCGCCGCGGCGTCTTTCAGACCTTGGGCCAGCGCTTTCGCCGAGTCGAGTTTCATGTTCATTTTCCAGTTGCCGGCAATCAAAAGACGACGCATTTTTGTCCTCGGTTTGCTATGGGTTTCGCGGAGCGCCGAAGCTCGCGCCCCGGTCTCGAAACGCGGACTTCGGAGAATAGTCCTTTAAACGGACTATGATAACGGAGTTTTTTCTTTGCGCAAGGGGGCGCGCGAAAAATCGGAACAAAGCGAATCGCTCACTTCCACCGCAACGACCTAACGCTCTTGGGTCGCAACTCGACGCGGAACGTTTTCCCGTCGCAAACGACTTCGACCGTTCGAGCCTCGTCGGAATCGTTCTGCGCGACCAGTCCGAACAGCCCGTCCGGATTGCGAAAAGCGCAGGCGCGAATTCCCGGGGCGGCGTTTTCAAGCGCGAGATCGACGCGAACCGCGCCGGTTCGAACGACCTTGGAGAAATGCCCAATCTCGTAGAAATGGGAGTACCGAACAACAGTCTCGTAGTCCGGGGTCGAAATATTGACCGCCCCGAAACAGCTTTGGCATCCCCCGGGACGATTCGGACCGCGCTTGTCGTCGAGCATAAAATTCCAGACGATAATCGCGCGGCAGTCGCAATTCATAACGCCGATACCGACCTCGCGGGTAAACCACATTAAGTCGCCTCCGAACGAATACCCCCAGTCCCCGATCGACTGCTCGGTGAAATAGAGGGCCTTGTCGGGTCGCGCGTCGCGAACGCGCCGCATTTCTTCGACGCTTCCGCCGTAGGCGTGATACGCCGCCCCCGTCAGATAGCGCGCCGCCTCTTCGTCCTCGTAAATATGGAGCGGATACCCCCATTGATCGCGACATTCCGGCTTGTTGGAATCGTAGTTGAAGTTGTGGTCGAACGCCCAAATCTCGACGTCGATTCCCTCGTCGCGCAATTTTGGACCGAGAACCTTAACGAACTCTCGCTGCTCTTGCCACGTCATAAATAGCGACGCGGAATTGCCGCGATTGAGCGGCTCGTTTTGCATCGTGATCGCGTCGATTTTGACGCCGCGCTCGCCCATCGCTCGAAGATACTTCGCGAAATAGAGCGCGTAGTCCTCGTAATACTTCGGATTCAAACGCCCGCTCGTCCAAGATTCGAACGGTTCCAGCGATTCCAAATCCTTAACCTTCATCCATCGCGGACAAGTCCAAGGGGACGCGACGATTTTGAGATCCGGATTGATCGCCAAAATCTCTTTCAACGCGGGAATCACGAACTCGAGATCCTCGGCGGCGAGCGCGAAGTTTTCGATTCCCGGCTTGTCGCAGCAGGTAAACTCGGACAACGAGAAGTCGGAGCAACCGATCGAAACCCGAACGTAACTATAGCCGAGTCCTTTTTCGACGGAAAACGTTTCCGTTAGAAGCGCCTCGCGTTTCTCCGGCGCCATCTTAAACAAATTGAACGCCGTCGAGCCGGTGATCGCCGCGCCGAAGCCGTCGACTTTTTGGTAGGTTTTCGACGGGTCGATTATTAATCGAGCGGAGCCCAAATTTGTGTCGAAATTCTCTTCCCGATCGAACGCGAGGAACTCTTTGCGAAACAATCGCGCTTTATCGGCGGTCGTTTCGTAAGAAACGATTTTGTCATCGGGATTTAGCGAATCGTCGAGCCCGGCGATTGGCGAAGCCGGATTGTCTCCAAACGCCGAGATCGCCCAAAAAAAGGAAAGGACGAACGCGATCAATTTCTTTTTCATAAGCTCCTCGATAAAAAAGCGGTTATAAAAAAGCCGCGCTTTCGGACGCTTCGTTCCAAAAGCGCGGCGAGTCTAGACGCTACGCGGCGCGAGAGGGGCTCATTCGAAGCGCTCGCGACGCTCGCGGCGCTCTCTTCTCTCGGGGCGCTCGCGACGCTCTGATCGCTCGGGGCGCTCTTGGCGCTCGGGACGTTCCTCGAGCTCCGGTTCCCCCTCGGGACGATCGGAGATTCCGCGCTCCTTCAAGACGGCGCGACGGCTCAACTTAACGCGATTTTGGTCGTCGACCGCAATCACCTTGACCTCGAACTTGTCGCCCGGTTTGCAGAACGCCTGAATGTTCTCAACGTACTCGTCGGACAGCTCGCTAATGTGGCAAAGACCGTCGCGACCGGGCAGAATCTCGATGAAGGCGCCAAAGTTTTGAACGCTCGTGACGACGCCGTCGTACACTTTGCCGATTTCGACCGTCGCGGTGAGGCGCTCGATTTCGCGCAAAGCGGCCTCGGCGCTCTCTTGGTCGACGGACGCGACGTTGACCGTGCCGTCGTTGTCGATTTCGATGCTCGCGCCGGTGGAGTCTTGAATCGCGCGAATCGTCTTGCCGCCGGGTCCGATGACCAACCCGATTTTGTCGGGATCGATCACGGTGCGGAGAAGGCGAGGAGCGTATTTCGAAATTTCCTCGGCGGGACGCGGCGCGGCGGAGAGCATTTTGCGAAGAATGCCGATGCGAGCCTCGCGAGCTTGCTTCAGCGTTTGCGCGATGATCTCTTTCGAAATGCCGTTCGTCTTAAGGTCGAGCTGAATGCCGGTTACGCCGTTTTGCGTTCCCGCGACTTTGAAGTCCATATCGCCGTAATGGTCTTCGTCGCCCATGATGTCGGTGATCGTGATCCAACGACCGTCCTCTTCTTTGACGAGCCCGATCGAAATACCGGCGACGGGGTTCGAAATCGGAACGCCCGCGGACATGAGCCCGAGCGTCGCCCCGCAGACGGTCGCCATCGAGCTGGAACCGTTCGACTCGAGAATATCGGAGATGACGCGAATCGTATAGGGGAAGTCTTCCGGATTCGGAAGCACCGACTTCACGCTGCGCTCCGCCAAATTCCCGTGCCCGTATTCTCGACGACCGGTTCCGCGATACGGCTTGCACTCGCCGACCGAGTACGGTGGGAAGTTGTAGTCGAGCATAAAGCGCTTGGAGTACTCGTCGAACAAACCTTCGACGCGCTGCTCGTCTTTCGAGGTTCCGAGCGTAACGGTAATGAGCGCTTGGGTCTCGCCGCGTTGGAACAGGGCGGAGCCGTGAACGCGAGGCAGAACGTCGATCGCGCACTCGATCGGACGAACCTCTTTCACGCCGCGACCGTCGAGTCGCTCTTTGGAGAGGATGATATCGCGAACGACTCGCTCGACGAAATCGTTGAAACCGACTTCGAAATAATCGGGGCCGAAGAGATTCGGTTCGTCGGTCTCTTCGGTCGGCTCGACGACCAGTTCCGCCTTCGCCTTTTCCTTAACGGCGTCGCACGCTTGCGCGCGAGCGATTTTGCCCTCGGTCTTTTTCGCGGCGCGGAACTCGTCGTAATACTTCTCCATAAGCGCGTCGTACATCGGCTTGACGTTCAACGGCTCGAATTCCATCTTCTCGGGCTTGATCTTCTCGACCAATTCGAGCTGCAGTTCGCACAACTCGCGCGCGTATTTCTGAGCGGTCATGACCGCCTCGAACATTTTCGGCTCGGGGAACTCGCGCGCGAACCCTTCGATCATCAGCACGGAGTCCATATTGCCGGAAACGACGAGATCCAACTCGCTGTTTTCCAACTGCTCGATTGTCGGGAACGGCACGAACTCGCCGTCGACGTAACCGAGGCGAACCGCGCCGAGAGGACCGATAAACGGAACCGGGCTCAATTGCAGGCACGTCGCGGCGCCGTTCATCGCCACGACGTCGGGATCGACTTGCCCGTCGCAAGCCAAAACGTTGGCGAACACCTGAACGTCGTTGTAGAACCCCTTCGGGAAGAGGGGGCGAATCGGACGGTCGATCAGACGAGCGGTCAGAATTTCCTTCAACCCGGGTCGCCCTTCCCGCTTGAGAAAACCGCCGGGGAACTTGCCCGCGGCCGCGACGCGCTCGCGATAATCGCACGTTAGGGGAAAGAAATCTTGGCCCGGTTTGCTAGGCGCGGTGGTCGTCGCGCACAACACCACGTTGTCGTTGTACCCCGCGACGCAACTCCCGTGGGCTTGCTTCGCCCAAGCGCCGGTTTCAATCCAGAACGTTCCCGATCCTATTTGTTTTTCAACTCTAGTTTTCAATTCAATACCCATAAACCTAACTCGCTCCAAGGAACCTACTTCGTCCAAGGAGTCGTCAATCCGACGACGGCGCGTCGAACGCCGCCCAAACAACAAACGGAAAAGCGTTTTAACAAAAAATCGACAACTCGCCTCGAAAAACGAGCGATAAAAACGAAGCGCTTTTCCAGAAAAAGAACAATCGCGACAAAAGAAAACGTCGCGCCCCGTTCGATTGGGAAGCGCGACGCTCGGGCAAAACTACTTGCGGATGCCAAGGCGTTTGATAAGTTCGACGTATCGGGCTTGATCCTTACGTTTCAGATAGTCGAGAAGTCGACGACGGGAACTGACCATATGAAGGAGACCGCGACGGGTCGAGAAGTCCTTCTTGTTCGCCTTCATGTGTTCGGTCAGCGCGTTGATCTTCTTGGTGAGGATCGCGACTTGGACTTCGGGAGACCCGGTGTCGGAATCGCCGCGACGATAGTCCGCGATCAACGCTTGCTTTTCTTCTTTGCTCATAATCGTCATAATAAACGCCCTTTTTGGGTTGGGAGACGACTAGCCGAAACCGGTCGAATCCGCAGTTGTTTTCGCGCCGTAAGCTCCTTGCTTTAAGCGTTCGGAACGTTGCCGACGGCCCTCGCCGCCTCGCAACAAAACGTTGTCCGCGTCATTGTAACGTCTTATTCCCCTCCGTCAAGGGGCTTCTTTCTCTTTGTCGGAAAAGAGTTCGCGCGCCGTTTTTTTTTAACGATAAAACTTGCGCTCTCCCTCTCGATTCGGTACAATCTCGCTCTGCGCCCTCGGAGTCGAGCGCGCGCCGTTTAACCATCGTTTTTTTCGTTAGCGGAGGCTCGTATGAAAAAATCGACCGCGACGTCGACGTTCTCGCTAATCGCCGCGTCTTTCCTAGCCGCCTTTCTCGCGTCCGCGACCCTCGGACAAGATCCGACTCCCCCGCTCGAAGAAAGCGCGCCCCCCGACGGATCCGTCGCCCTTGAACGAGAGCTCTGCGACGAAGGCGTCGAGCTCGATTCACTCGGATTCCAGCCCGGCTCGTTCACGATTCTGATTCGCCTCAATATTCTCGAAAAAGGGGGCGAGCGCGGCAACGACGGAACCAACGGAACGATATGCTCCGTCGGAACCGGTTATTACGACGGTTTCCGCCTAATCTACGACTGGCCGAATCGCCGCCTCCTCTTCCAAATCGGCAAAAAGGACGGCGCGACCGGTTGCGCCTCCACGCCCCTAACCTTCGGTCTGACCCGCGAAATCTTCGCCGTGTGCGACGACGCGGAAAAGAAACTCGTCCTCTACTCCGACGGTTTCAAAATTGGCGAGGGTTCCTATCCGGAGAACTTAACGACCGACGGCAAGCCGCTCAAAGTCGGCTTCAACGGCAACGGGGTCGGCTCCAATCGCATGGTCGTCGACAAGGTCGAGTACTGGAAGCGCGCGCTAACCCAAGAAGAGGTCGAGGAGCGGAGCGTTTTGCGTCCTTTCGACGAGCTAAAAGCGACCGCGGCGATCAGAGCCCTCGAATCGTACGGTTCGAACGCCGCCTTCGTCGGGAATATCGACGACGCGCTTAAGGCGCTCGATCTCGATTTGCCCGCCGACGCGAAAACCGAAATCGAGCGACTCGCGCGAATCAAGTCGCTGGCCGCCGGAGAGTACCGCGCCGCCGCGCCCCTCGTCTTCGAAAACGCCAAAAATTATCGCGACGCGGAAGTCCCCAAGACCGAAAGCGCTCCGACGCTCGAAGAGCTGACCGTTTTCGGCGACGTCCTTTCCGAATTGCGCGCCGTCTCCGAAAACTACGCCTCCGCGGCCAAACAGGCGAAAGACCTCGCTTGGGAGCTCAAGCTGAAGCGACCGCGAGAAGCCGCGGTCTTCGCGAAAATCGATATTCTCGAGAAATCCGCGGATCGCGTTCGGAAAATAGAAAAAGACGCCGTCGATACGCACAAAAAAACCTTGGCGCGCCTGAGCTCCGGTTCGAACAAGCGTTTTCTCTACGTTTCCTCCGAGGGTAACGACGCGACCGGAACCGGGCAAAAGAACGCTCCGTTCGCTTCGCTCGCCAAAGCCTTCGACTCGATCAAATCGACTCCCGGCAAACCCCAAACGACCATTATTGAAATGGCCGAGGGCGTCTATCAAGTCGATCGAACCGCGACCCTAACCAACGCGGGCAACGCGCTCGTCCGCCCCGCTCGCGGCGCGAAGGTCGTTCTGACCGGAGGTCGAAAAGTCGACAATTTCCGCCCCCTCGCGCTCGCGGCGAAAGACGCCAAGTCGGTCGAGGACGCAATCGAGCGATTCCGCCCCGAGGTTCGCGACAAGATCTTCGTCTCGAACCTGTTCGCGCTTGGAATCAAAAACGTCGGCTCGCTCGCCAATCGCGGCTACGGCGTCGGGGACAAGGTCGCGCCGATCCCGTCCCTCTACTTGGAAGGGGAGTCGCAAACGTTGGCTCGTTGGCCGAACGACGGCGAGGAAACGTTAAAATTCGGCGAAAAGGTCGAAACCGAAAACAAAAACGCCTCGACTTTCAAGTGCGATTTCGATCGCTTCGACTCGTGGAAAAACCTCGACGACGTCTGGGCGTTCGGACTGTACGAATGGGAATGGGCGGCGAATCTGCGCAAAGTCTTGGCGATCGACAAGGACAAGAAAGAGGCGACCTTCGACTACAAAGACGGATCCGGACGATTCGACTATTACTTCGTCAACGTCTTGGAGGAGCTCGACGCGCCCGGCGAATTCTTCGTCGACAAGAAAACCGGTTTTCTCTTCTTCTATCCCCCGGAGAAATTTAACGGCGCGAGAAAGTTGAACGAGGCGAACGTCGAGTACGACGAATTCTCCGATTTGTTCGTCAAATTGGAGAACGCGACCGACGTTCTCATTCAGGGAATCTCGTTCAAGTTGGGTCGCGAGTCGTTCGGGTCGATGAAGAACTGCAAGCGCTGCTATATCGACTCTTGCGATATCGAGCAATTTGGGGGCAACGTCCTAACGATCAAAGACGGCTCGTTTTGCGGGGCGCTGAACTGCCGCATGCGCGAGCTGGGCGCTTGCGGACTGCGCGTCTCCGGCGGGGATCGCGAGACTCTGACGCCATGTTGCCATCTAATGCGCAACAATTTCGTTAGCGACTTCAGCCGAATCGATCGCGTCTACGCCCCCGCGATTCACGCCGAGGGTTGCGGCGTCGCCATTACCAATAATCTGATGTGCGACTCCCCGCACCATGCGATGCGAACCGACGGCAACGATATGTACGTCGCTCGAAACGAGATACACTCCTGCGTTTACGAGTACAGCGACCAATCCGGGATCGATATCTACTGCGACCCGACCTATCGCGGAATCGTGATCGAAAAGAACCTCTGGCGGCACATTGGCTCCGCCTTCGCGCTTTGCGGACAAGCGGGGATTCGCCTGGACGACTCCATTTCCGGCGTCGTTATGCTCGACAACGTCTTCTACCGAACCTCGGGCGGGTTCTTTGGCGCCATTCAGATCCACGGCGGAAAAGACAACTTGTGCAAAGGCAACACGATGGTCGACTGCAAACAGGCTTTCAGTTTCAGTCCGTGGCGAAACGACCGATACTTGGAGTTTATAAGGGATAGATTCCCCAAATATACCAAGAGCGAGATTTACCTTAAATCGTACCCGTTCTTCGACGAGCTCGAGGATCACATCGACCGCAACTACGTTATCGACAACCTTGCGGTCAACTGCGACAAATTCAATTCCAACGGCGACGGGCTCGATCTATTCGTCGGCAATCGCTCGACGACCGCCAAGCCCGACTTGACCGCCTACGGAATTATGGACCAAACCGAGGATTACGGCGAGGTTTTCTATACGAACTCCAACGCGATGCGCTTGTGGCTCGAAAAACTGAGCGGTCTGACTCTAAAAGACGTCGGTCTGCAAGGTCGCTGGAACGGCGCCAACGTCGACGTTACCCCGAAATTCCGAGCCATTCGCTAGTTTTCGAATCGCGCGGCGCCGCGCTCTTGACGCCGCGCGTTTTTCCGTTACAATTCTCCGCGTTCCGTCCCCGGGGCGGAACCCTTGGGGCCTTAGCTCAATTGGGAGAGCGTCGGCTTTGCAAGCCGAAGGTCGCCGGTTCGATCCCGGTAGGCTCCATTTGCGTAGACCCCGTTATTTTACGAGCGAAACGCGCTCTTTTGTTTCTTGCTTTCCTATGGTTCCCCGGGGAAAAAATGACACCGTGTCATTAGTG
>JAFRXD010000046.1 GCA_017441605.1 Thermoguttaceae bacterium
CCTTTTCCTCTTCGTATTCTTCTTCAGGTTCTTCCTCCGAGACGGTTTCGCGTTGTTTTGCGTCGAACAGATCGGGGCTTCCGTCGCGCAACGTCAAAACGTCGGCGGCGAACGGTCGCATAACTTGCAACGCGTCGTATGCTAGACCGCGATCGATCAGCTTTTGGGACCGATCCGCGACGTGGGACAAAACGAGATCGAAACGAGTCAGGTTCGCCTCCGCGCCCCCCTCGAGCTTAACGAGCGCGTTGGCTTTGTCTCCGAGATTGGCGAGCGCTTCGCTCCAAGCCTCTCCGAATTTTCGTTTTCGCCCAAATACTTGAACGCGGTGACCGCTTCTTCGGCGAGTCTCCTTCGGGCGGCGCTCGTCGCGATTCTCGCGCCTCCCAGCGTCGAGAGACGACGGATCGCGGCGAAGGCGTCGTCCGCGCTCTCGACGGTCTCGGCGGTCTCCTCCTCGGCTGGCTCTTCCTCCGCCTCGGATTCTTCTGTCTCTTCCGTTTCGCTCTCGTTTCCGATCTCTCGCGCGGCTTCCTCGGGGGCAAGGGTCGAGCCTTCTTCTTCCTCTTCCCACGAATCGCTCGCGTCGGGGGCGGAGTCCTCCCAGCTCTCTTCTTGCAGATCGCGACGCGCTTTCTCGCGATACGGCTTTTCGATCTCTTCCTCGCGCTCCGTCGTCTTGACGTCCGCCTTGTCGGCGAGCGCTCTAATATCGTTGGAGTCGGACTTCAAGACCCCGTAAAGATGATTTTCGAGCCATTTCTTGAACCCGGCGGCTCCTCCGTTTTCGAGGTCGTAGGAATTGAGGATATTGAACGCCTCGCCGTCCCCCCACTTTTCGTAGGCTTCGCGAGCGAGCTTAATGTACTTGTTCCCGGCGGCGACGAGCAGTTTCTTGGCGTCGCGCTCGCGCCCCGCGTCTTTGAGATCGGCGACGCGCCGAAACACTTTCGTCCACTCGCGGCGCAGGGTGTTGCGATAGTCGCGCAGACGCTCCGCCTCTTTCTCGCTCGGCTCGGCGTGGTTGGCTTTCCACTTGTTGTCGACGGTTTCGAGCTTCTCGCTCTTTTCGCCCTCGCCCTTGTCGACGCCCTTTTCCGGATCTTGCCCTTTGCCTTTGGCTTGCAGAGCCTCGTTGTACTCGACGTAACCCCTGAAACGACCGCCGCCGATAATCGCGTAAGCCCAGCCGTTGGCGTATCGTTTCCCGCTGGTGGACGTGAACGGGCGACCGTGCCATTGAAATTCTTGCCCGTCGATATAGCGCGGGGCTTGGTTCGCCTTTACGCCGCTCTCGCGCCCCTCCACGCCCTTTGCGCCCTTGTAGCCTTGCGCTCCGCCCGAGTAGCGAACTTTCTGACGCTCGCGAATCCTCGCGCGATTAAAGCGGCGGTCGTTTCTATTCGTTTTTCGAGTCGCTTTCATTTTCTTCCTTCCTTTCCTCGCAATAGAACGGGCAATAGTCGCGACCGCAAAAGCGCGATCGAACGTGCAAGTAATCCGCGTTCGGCAATAAGTTGAAATTCTCGTCGCAAGGTCGGCGAACCCCCAAGACCTCGCGCCCCCGCTCGTCTTTGAACGTTTTTAGTTTTCCCTTCGCCTCGGGATTGCGGCATTCGACGACGACGCATTTCGCGGAGTCTCCGACCCATTTCTGACTCGTCTCGGTCGCGTAAACGCATTTCGGCATTGGCTCGAAATCCCGGCAATGTTGTTCGTTGCAGTAGTCCGCGTCGACGACTAAAACGCCGTCGACGATCTTCGAGTTGAGCGCCGCGCCGTCGGGCGTCTCGGTCGGGAGCGCGAGCCGCTTCGCGAGCGAACACTCGCGGAACGGCTTCGGAACGCGACAACCGCAGTCGTAGGACGACGCGGCGGAGTGTCGGCAATTTCCAATCATTCGTTCGCCGGGATCGGCGCGACGCTAACGCCGCCGTTTCTCGCGATCGTGTCGAAGACGGTCGAGTCGGTAACGACGCCCGTGTAAATGTCGACGCCGGGACCGTTCGGAAGCGTCGTCGACGTAACGTTTACCCCGCCGTCCACAAACCGATACCCGCCGTGGTCGAACGTTATCGCGTTCGCGTCGCGCCCTCCTATCGCGAAGTACAGAATATTTCCGCCGACTCCGCTGTTTTGCTCCAAGTTCGCGTCGGAGACGGGAACGCTAACGTCCTCGTAGGGCGCGTCTTGTCCGTTTCCGTAGTAGATCCGGTAAACGATATAGGGCGAACCGGTCATATAGCCTTGGAACGGAGGACCAAAATTAGGCGAACTTCCCGTATTGTCGAGCGGCTCGTATGTAAACGGGATCGAGCAAGAGATCGGAACGCAGGAGGTCGGTTCTCCTCCGCAACAGCACGGTCCGGCGGGAACGGTCGGCATATTCAAAACCTTTCTAATTCCAGTAGCGAAGGGAGTCGGCGCGAGACGTAGGGAACGTGTCGGATCCGAACGGTCCTTGTCCGACGAGGAACGGGCGAGCGGCGTAGGCGACGAGCTCGCCGGACTCGACCATACGCCCAAATTCGTAATCGTGCGGGGTTTCGTCGCCGGTCGGTCCGGAGCGTCTCGGCGCGTCGGCTAGGTACTTAACGAGTCGCGGGAAGATCTTTTTAAAGGCGCGAGCGCGAACGACGTAGGCGTGGAGCCGATTGACGTTGACGCCCTTAACGAGTCCGTCGGCGACTTTGGGGGGAAGTTCGCGCCCCGATAAATGCTCGCCGCCCAAATAGAGCAGATCCCAATCGTCGGGAACGATCGCCGCGACGCGATCGAGCTTCGCGAGGAAGTCGTCGCAAAAAACGGCGTCGTCCTCGAAGAAGGTCAGCGGGTCGTCGTCGGTCGCGTCGGAATCGGAGATCGCGCGAGCCCAAGCGGCGACGTGCGCGAGGGCGCACCCGAACGCGCCGGGGGTCGATTTCCAGCCCTCGGGAACGGGGAGTCGCGTCCCGTCGTATCCTCGAACGAAGCGGGCGTAGTTCCCCGTCGCCTCGAAATACCGCTTCGCGAATCCCTCGGCACGGTCTCGGCGCCGAAAGAGCGATATGCAGAAGGCGCGTTTTAGTATCTCTTTGCCGGTCATTTTCTTGCCTTAGTTATTGTTATTATTGTTGTTGTTGTTTGGGTTTTGAGTCGGCATTTTCGGGACGTTGGCGGGTTGGGTGTTGATCGCGACGGTCTCTGTTTTAAGGGTCGTCGTTTCGAGCGCTTTTTTTGCCAGCGTTGTCGTTTCCAATCCCGCCGTTTCGAGTCCGGCTTTCGTTAGTCCTCCCTTGAGTAGTCCGCTTTTGGTCAGCGTCAAATCGGCGACGGCTTGCCCGGTCGTAAAGCCGAGTTTCTTTTTGGTAACGGTAACGACCGGAACGAGGTATTGCGTCGTTACTTGCAACTGATTGCCGACGCACTCGACTTTGGTAACGACGGGGATTCCACCGCTTCCGGAGTTCTCCGACAGCGAGAAAGTAACGGTAACGTCGGAGACGTAGGAAACGCCCTGTTGCGCGTCTCCGGAAAGACCGGTCAAGAAGTTCGATTTGCTCGGGGTCGCGTCGGTAATAATATCGTTCCCGGACCCGAGCCCGGTAACGACGTCCGAGCCGGAGCCGAGTCCGATAACGACGTCCGAGCCGGAACCTAGCCCGGTAACGACGTCCGAGCCGGAACCTAGCCCGGTTAGCACGACGGAGCCGTTCGCGAGTCCGGTAACAATGTCGGCTCCGTTTTTGAGCGTACCGGTCGCGACGGTCGTTGCTTCTTCCTCTCCGACGTCTTCAAGTCCGGTAACGACGGCTTTCGCGAGAGTCGGGTTCTTGATCGCGTCGCCGAGTTGCGGAGTCCAGTAGACTTTGAAGTCGCCGCCTTGTTGCCCGGGGTCGACGGTGATGCACTCGCTTCCAATGACTTGCCCGAGCCCGTCCTTGCCGTCTTTGCCGTCCTGTCCGTCTTGACCCGGGGCGCCGTCCTGTCCGTTCTGTCCGTCGCGCCCGTCTTGACCGTCGGAGCCTTTTTCGCCTTGCGGACCTTGCGGACCTTGCGGACCTTGCTCGCCCGCCGGACCCTGCGGACCTTGCGGACCTTGCGCCCCGGCGTCGCCTTTGTCTCCCTTGTCGCCCTTGTCGCCTTTATCTCCCTTTTCTCCTTTTTCGCCGGGGTCTCCTTTGTCTCCCTTATCGCCCTTGTCCCCTTTGAGCCCGTCCGTAATTCCTTCGAGATCGGCGGAGATCTTAACGACGTCTTTGCCGTTCTTTTGCGTTTCGTCGATCGAGATTCCCGATCCCGCCTCGAAAGCGAGAGTGCACTCGATTTCCCAATCGCCGTAAATGGGGATCTTGTCGCCGGAACCCGAGCCGGAACCGGACCCGCTCCCCGAGCCGCTTCCCGACTCGTCGGGGAGTCCGTACCAAGAGCGCTCGCGCTCGCTCACTTTGGTTTTATTGATCTTGATATAGTCGCCGACGGCGGTCGGCTCGATCATCGAGATCTCCAAGGTCTCTAGCTGGTTCCCCTCGTCTTCGCCGGATCCGCTCCCCGAGCCCTCGCCGCTTCCGGAACCGGAACCGCCCTGACCGCCTTGGCGTATCGCGACGAAGCTACCGGCGATTATGTCCAGCGCACAGGAGATCGTTCGCGATAGGTCTTCTTCCGACTCCGCGATAGCGATTCGTCTTCCGGCGTTTAGTTGCAACGCGGTTGGATCGATTCCAATGGTGTAGTGGATCTCGCTTTCGTCTTCACCGGAACCGGATCCACTTCCGGAACCTTCTTCGCCGGATTCGCTTCCGGAACCGGATCCGCCGCTTCCGCTTCCGGAACCCGAGCCGGAGCCGCTTCCGTTCTCCGGGGCGTTTAGCGTTAGCGGATACGCGGCGTGGACGTAGATTCCGCAACTGATCGTCGCTCCGTATGTTGTATTCCCTCCCCACGGTCTGTCATCGTCTGGCAAAAGATGATCTCTGCCTCTTGGACGAGTACTCTCTCCTGTGTCGTCGTGATAATCATTGTTTGTGTCGAGAAAAGAAGTGCCTCTTTCGTTTCCGAACATCACGACGGTTATGCCACGACCATTTGTAACTCGAGGCGCGTTATCCGAGTTTCTGCCTATTAAATGTCCATCTGGGTCTCGCCAGTCTCCTCCATCCTCGCCGATATTTCCAAATACTGTCTTTGCGCCATTGATCATAAACGTGTTTTCTATACGGTATCCGACATTGGTAAACGTTCCTCCTCCTTGGCCTTCAACAACGCCTCCGCTTTCATTAACATAGATTCCGGGTCCCTGGGAGACCGATACTACTCTGTATTGTTCCAGACCGGGGCAAGCTACTACCGCGTGGGGCGACGATACTCCGTTTGCTCCTTCTGGTAGAACCTGAAGCGGATACCTAAACACGAGACCTTTGACATATTCGGGCGCTTCGCCGCCGACGGCGCCGGGGCGTCCGATTGAGGTTCCTCCGCTTCCGCTTCCGCTTCCCATTCCGAGCCCTTCCGAGTCGTCGTTTTCTTCGTCTTCAGCGGCTTGGTGAAAACCGGACGCAACGCGCAGACCTCTCCATTCGACCCAGTCGTACGTTACTCCTGATGAATTCATGCCAGTAAGTTTAAAGTCTTCCCCGCACAATTTAACGGTAACCGTACGCACTGAATGTCCACCGATAAACTCGTCGTAAGCGTTTACGCTGGTTCCTTCGGCGCTGGCGATCTGGTCAAATTGTTCAGTTGACACATAGTCTTTTCTAACGGCGCCAATCGTTATCCAGTGTTTTATGTCAAAGGTCTTGCTCATAAGCAGTCCCAGATGTTTCCCGTTGCGATCGACGTCTTCCGGGTCCCAGTCTGTTACTTCCGTTACCTTTCCAGAGTTTATAGTCGCCGAGTAACTCGGTATAATAATTCTACCGCCAATAACTTCGTTTACGTCTTGTGTCTTGTGCGGAATAATGATTGGGTTAGAGCTGAACGAAGCCAGCGAAGTCGCCTGATCGCAATAGAGCGCCCCGTCGTCTTTGAACACGAGATCGCCTCGCCGATTGTGCGAGCCGAAATAAAGCATGTGTCGCTCCGGAGTCGCGAGCGCCGTTTCTATGCACGCATTTACGTATCTGGCTTTTTCGATAGCAAACAATAGGTGTATTGGCTCGTGTAGAAAGCCGGTTGTCTTAAACCCCAGTTTAACCGGCGCGTTCTCGAAGAATCCTAGAACGTGATAGTAGTATTTGTCTCTGTAATTTAGAACGTCGTTGTCGTCCGGTACTAGCGAATCTTCGCGAGAGAGTTCTAGCCCGTTAAACACAACGCATTCGTTCATTACGACCGTAACGGACAAAGACCTGTCCTTGTTGATAGCGAAGGACGGGACAGGCGTGTTGTCAATAAAATCGTTGATTCTTGACATAGCGGCGTCTATTCTAGACGCAAGATCTTGATAATTAACAAGGTCCTCTTGCCGTTGCTCAATTTGGGCTTGAATAATTTCGCGTTGTCTTTGCCATTCCGCATCGTGCGGCATATCAAGATTGTCGAGACTTTCGGTTAGTTCTTCTATTGTCTTGCTAGTCTCTTCAATCTTGATTTGCGTTTCCAATGCGTTTCTTTGCGTCCAATCGAGATAGAAGTCGTTAGTCCAGTATTTTGGTTCAAAATATTTAACGTCGTCGTAACGTTCGTCAATAGTTAGTTCATCGGAGTCGCGACCATATTTGCTGTCGAAGTATTGATAGTAATCGGCGTCGCTCGATTTTGATTTGTGCGTAACATAGGGAAACACAACGCGAGCGGGATACCTCGGACTTAATGGAGCGTTTTCGCCTTGCCCGGAATATAGCCGACGAAACTGACGAAAAGCCTTTGGATTCCAGCGATACAGATAAGCGCCGTATTTAAATAATAGCTTATTTTCTAGGTCCACAAGAAAGAGATAGCTTTGACCTGTATCTATAGCTATTCTTTCGCCCCACGAGGAATAAAGCCCCAGAAATTTATAATATCGGTCGAAAACATCTGAGTCTGGAATATCCTCGGAAGCGCTGTCAGAGTGGGACTTTTCTCCCATGATCTTCTTCCATGGATTCGTTGCTGAACCAAACCCGAACGTAAAATAATTAATCCAATCCTGCTTAGTGAAGTAATCCGATGAAAAAAGAATACGCGCCACGCCGTTGGTTCTGGTCTCGTTGGGATGACTAACGCAAAGGCTGTACGCGTCTTCGTCGGGATCGTCCTGAAACCACGCAGGTCGCCATTTATAGCCGTCTCGCGCTCGCTCGTGTTCTTCCATCGATCCTTCTTCTACGAACTTTCCCCGGAAAAAGAATCGCCAATCGACAAGTACGCAAACGCAAGCTCCGCTTGGGACGTTCCAGTCTTTGGTAATTTGACCGTTTAGCGGGCGTTTGGTAGCGACGTAGAGTCTTAGGTCGGTCGAGCTTTCGATCCCCAAAAACCAAGCGTCTTTGATTAGCGTAACGTTCGTTTTGAGCGTTATCTTTTGTCCGACTTGAATGTCCGGATTATCGAAAATCGCGACGATGTGCGCAAACTGGATCGCTCTATTGGGGAAGAAAAGAACGTTTAGACGCGGCGGCGGGGACGGTTGCGGTTGCACGATCGGCGTTATTTCTCTTGGAGCTCTCTCGCAAGACGTCTCCACTTCTTGATACTTGAGGTCGTTGCTTTCGAGCTCGCGATGTTCGATCTTTAAACAAGTGGTTACAGCCGAAGGATCTATCGCAAGTGGATTGCTTGTTGTAACAACGTTCGCGTACCAGAGCGTTTCGTCAACTGGAAAGTCCAACTCAATATCGGGCGCGACGTATTTCTCGATATACCGTTCGAGATCGCCGTCGTAGTCGGGCATAAGGAACGGCTCGGTATGGAGGACGCCGTTGGCGTCGGTCCATTCCCAGTGGGCTTGAAATTGGTCGATATTGAGGGTTTCTTCGTTGACGTTGTTTTGGTCGCTCATACGTTGTAGTCCGAGTTGCAGAGGTCGATAGTATGGGAAACGGAGAACGTGATCGGGAGGAACGCGGCGTGAACGCCGCCGTCCTCGGTCGATAGGAACTCGGGGCGTCCGCACCGAGTGGCTTTCATTGTGGAGGCGATTTCGAGGGGAGGGAGATTCTCGGTATCGAAGCGCCAGCCGACGAGCGCGAGGAGCGCCCGTCGTTTCATTTCAAACAAGTTGGTTTCGCAGACCGACGTGAGGCTCGCGGCTCGCGAGCTTTCGTCGATCGCGGACAGTCGATTGAAGCAGGTAACGTTATAGTATCCCGTTTCGATCAACAGCTCGCGGGTCTGGTCGCCGTCGGAGTTAAACGAGGAGCCTTCCGCCGTGATAATGTACGCCCGATCGGGCATGGAGGGCGGATAGACGTTTCTCGGGTCCTCGGAGACGAAACAACACTGATCGGCGAGGTTTAAAAAAGAGCGCAACCGCGCTTCGATCCGTTTGAGGATCTCGGCGGGGTGCGCTCCAATGGTCGCGAGTTCGCTCATGTCAAGAGACCGTCGCTTTCTTCCAAGCGGAACCGTCGTAGACCCAAAGGCCTTTGTCGGTCGAGTCGGAGCACCAGACGAGTTGTCCGGCGGTCGGGGACTCGGGGAACGCGTCGGTGGACGCGCAAGTGGGGGCGATCGCGTCGGTGGTCGCGGCGTTTAGTTTCGTCCAAGCGGAATTAGTCTTGACGTAGGCGGCGTGGGTGCCGCTCACGTAGGCGAGGCTTCCCTCGGCGGCGTCGGCGGGCAGGGGATTGGTCGATCCGCTCACGGTCGCGTAGACGGTAAGGGCGACGACTCCGGACCCGGACCCGGACCCCGAGCCGGACCCTCCGGACGCGGAGACGACTTGCTCGTAGTCGGATCCGTCGTACTGATAGAGCCCCGCGCCTTCTCCTCCCTCGACGTAGCAGAGGAACCCGACGAAGGCGTTGGCGGGAAGGGCGGAGACGGTCGCGACGGCGCGGGGGAGCCCGTGTTCGGCGACGTAGGATTTTACGGTAATGGACATAGTTTAAACCTCTTCTTTTTTAGGGGTTAATCATTTGCGTATTGTGCGAGATATTGCCGGTGTCGTGATTAAGTTGTCCGCCGTCGTACATAACGGCGAGGGCGGTCGTGTCGGCGATTTTAGACCCGCTCGCGTCCAAGACTTTTGGGTAGTAGGACTCGGCGCCGAACGTCGGGTTGTGGAGTAGCCAAACCTCGTCCCCTTTGCGGTATTGTCGACTCATCGCGTACTCGTATCGCGCGACGGCGGAGTAGGAAACGTCGTCGTTGTTTCGAGCGGCTTTTGGCTCGCAGATTTTCGTCTCGACGTTGACGCAGGTGAACGCGATCGGATCGTCGCCGGAGGAGGTAACGACCTCGTCGGGGTCGGGGAACTCGGGCATGCGCCCGTACCGCTCCGCCTCGACGACGACGAGGGCTTTGGGGATCGGGCGCGAGAGCGCGATCACGCGGGTATTGGAGCCCGCGCCCGCGTACCCGCTGGAATCGATTCCGGACACGGTTCCGGCGAGGGATCCGAGATTAGGCGTAATTGTCTCGCCCGATCCGGATCCGGACCCGCTCGGCGCGACCGGGGTTCCGGTAATCGAGGCGGTTAGCGAAGTCGCGGTCATTGTTCCGAGAACGTCCCCGGCGGCGTCGGAGGGGAGCGAGCCGCAAAACGAGCCCGAGCTATTGCCGACGTAGATGTCGGCGACGACGACGGTTCCGTCGCGACTTCCGGAGACGACGCCGACTTTGGCTCCGCTCGAATCGTAGACGTCGAGCGAGATCCCGCCGTAATCAACGGTCCCTTGGACGACGTATCTCGCGACGCCGCCTTGGCAATAGGCGGCTTTTGGAAGCGCGATTCTCGCGTAGTCGGTGTAGTAGGTTATATCGCTCTTGTAGAACGAGTAGGGATAATCGATCGCCTCTTGGACCGCGCCGGTCGACTCTTCGGAGTAAGTAACGCCGTCTTTGTCCTTATAGGCTTTTGTCGCCAGCATGCCGGTAATTTCGGTGGATCCCCCGTTGAGATACTGGCTAACGATCGGCGCTTGGATCGCGCAAGGGACGGTCGCGAGGCTCTTAATAAACCCGTAGGAGCCTTTGTTTTCTTCGCGGTTTGATTGTCCGCTCGGATCGAAGTAGCTAAACACTTCGTACCCGTATGGGTTCGGGACGGCGGATTTTTGGCGCTGGTAGATATAAACGTTGTTTCCGTCGGAAATGTCCTCGAACTCGAGCGGCTCGCCAATGAGTTGGATATTGGAGACGTACAGTTGCGATAGCTGACTGTTCGCTTCGTTTCCTCCGATTTGTCCTTTGACGGTTCCGTACAGCCGATAGGCGACGTCGACGGTAACGGAGGGGGGATCGCCGAGGTTTTCGGAGACGTTCATTTTCTCCTGGTAGCCTTGGGCGCCGTTTTTCGTAAACTCCTCGATTTTCTTAACGACCGCCTGCATGGCTCGCGAGACGAGCGCGGTTTTGGGCGCGTCGGGTCGTCCGATCATCGTGAGGGACATATTGAGGCGCATATCGACGCCGTTGATCACGGAGTAGCTAACGTTCCCGCTAAAATCGGTGGCGGGGTAGGGCGCGGAGCAACGGATCTGCTTGTCGGTAACGGCGTAGGAGAGCTCGAGCCCGTTTTCGGACTCCGAGAAACGAACGCTTTCGCGCCGGAAGCCCTCTTCGAGGGGCGGATAGAACAAATGCCGGTAGTAGTGAACGCTCTTCATCGCCGAGGATATGCGCAACTTCCCGGTAAAGACGCGAGTCGTATAGAAGTGCGAGTCCATCGTCTCCTCGGTCCAGCACCGATTGGAGACGACGAAGCTCCCCGTTGGATCCGCGCCTAGGTCGGTCAATCCGGCGGTGTCGCCGCCGAGACAGCGGATTTTGGTAACCTCGACTTGGAACGAGATTCTCGCGTACAAATTGCAGACTTGGACGACGCGAACGTTGCGCGGTTTTGGACCGGCGTTAATATCGACGTTGCGCCGTTGCGCGTCGGTCAGCGCGACGGTCGCGTCGACCGGGTACGCCTCGAAGATCGGGGCGTTGAGAACGTCGTCGCACACGACCAGCGCGGCGCCGGGCATTGACAAGTTGCGAAGCGCGAGATTGAGTCGTTGCTTAAACGACAAACTAAACGAATTGGCGCCGGCTTGGTAGAAATCGGCGTTGATATTCTCGCGGCTATTGACGTATTCGATATCGGGATCGAAGAAGATCGAGCCCTCGAACGCGAACGTAATCCGATTGCCGATCATGTTCATCCCGGAGGAGTCGTACTCGGTCTGCTCGTCCCACGAAGTGGTCATAACGCGGTGGAGGGTAACGCCGTTGTAAGTAACTTTCATCGTCCGCTCCTTCCTTTCGCGTTGCGCTCGAGTCCCCACGTCTCGACGCTTTCGCCCGCGAAACGCCCGTACTGCTTTTCTTGCTCGGCGCCCCACGATCCGGAGTACTCGCCGGAGTAGGCTTTTTCGTTCCCGGTCGGTTTGAATCGATCGGCGATTTGCTTCATCGCGTCGAAAATGGGCTGTTGTTGGATATTCTGGTTCTTTTCGCGGGTGTTTTCGGCGGTTTCCTCGGCGGCTTTGCGAGTTTTCGCCGCCTCTTGCTTTTGTTCGAGGGTCGCGAGGTGAATGCTCTGAACGACCTTCAAAATGTCTTTGAGGTCCTCTTGCGACTTTGGCGCTCCGCCCTCGATCCCTTGGTAGCCTTGGAAGTATCCGTATCCGCGATTGAGATCGTTGTAGGCGATCAGATCCTCGAACTCGTCGCGTTTGGACTTGTCGCCGAGCATTTTTTTGACGGCTTCCTTGTCCATATTCGCCCACGAGGTTTTGGCGAGGGCTTCGGCGTCGATTTCGCCGGTCTCGAAAAACTTTCGCGCGACGTTCCCCTCGTTGATAATCTGGTTTTGGTCTTTTTGCCGCGCTTGGAGCTCGTTTTGTTCCTTGCGGGTCTTGCGCGAGCGCCAGAGCTCTTTAACGGCGCCGGGGGCGTCTTTAATCGTCTTTTTTAGCCGGCGCCAGCCTTTTTTCGCGGACTTGACGCCCGGGATCTTTTCGATCAATCCCTTCGCTTTTTTTCTAATTCCTCGGTCGAACTTAACGAGCGTTTTTCCGACCTTCAAAACGGCGTTGAGAACGGAGACGACGCCGCGCAACGCCTTCATAAAGACCGTTTGCAGGAAGAGCCCGACGTTGGAGAACGCGTTTTTGAGCTCGAGGGTTTCCTCGGCGAGCTTGTCCTGCTCGCGCAAGAGTTTGATTCTCGCCTCGGAAGTTCCCTCGGCGAAGCGGACTTTCCGACTGAACTCGCGCCCCTCGAATTGAGCGCGACCGGCGCCGAGCCGTCCGTTGAACGGGGCGAGGGCCATCGTTGCCGCGATCGACTCTTTGACGCCGCGATAGATGTTTCGGCAAGTCCGAACGAGCTGTTTGACCCCGGAGGCGATTCCTCCAATAACCGCGCCGACAACCGCGCCGATCGCGCCGCCTCTCGCCGCGCCCGACGCCGCGCCTCCGAGTATTCCTCGCGCTACGGTTCCGCCCGCGAGTTTTCCGATCGCCTCGCCGCGAAGGCGCCCGCGAGCGGCGCCCGCTCTAATTCGATCGACGAATCCGAACCCGGACGATCCGCTCGATCCGGCGCGACCGGACGCGGGGGCGGCGGACGCGTCGGCGTTCCCGAACGCGACGGCGACGTCCTCGGGGCGTCGCGCGTTGAGAAGCGCGAGCGTCTCGGGGGACAGCTTGGCGTTGGGGTCGATTTTGCCCGTTTTCGGATCGTACAGTTTGGCGAGCTCGTCGAGGGAGTTTCTCGCGCGCTCGACGGATCGCTCGTCTTTTTCGGACGCGGAGGACTCGGGGCGGATCCCTTTGCGGTAGGCTTCGAGTTTCTTTTCGAGCTCGTCGACGCGCTCGCGGAGTTTGTTTTTTTCCTCTTCGGTCAGCGCGTTTCCGAGATCTTCGAGAACCTTGGAGAGTTTTTCCTCGGTTTGTCGTTTTTCCTCGTTGAATCGCGAGCGCGGATTAAGGCGCTCGAGAAGCGACGCGCGCGAGCCCGCGCCCGCGTCCGGCTTGATTTTGCCCATTCCCTCGAGGTCGGCGCGGTCTCGCGTTCGCTCCTCTTGGGACTGCTCTAAAAAGTCTTGGGCGCGATAGTAGGCGTCGGCGTATCGCGAGCGGCGCGGGTCGAAGTCGATTCCCATTTTCTCGCGGACGTCGGCGAGATGGGTGGCGTTGACGTTGATTCCGTACCGTTTGGCGAGATCTTTAATGTGCTCGTTGGAGGCGTAGCGGCGTTTCTGCAGAACCCATTCGGCGAACGATTGCGAGCGAATCCGGCTTTTTTCCGCCTGCGCGTTGGAGGCGGGATCTTCTCCGAATTGCGGCTCTTCTTGCAGATCGTTCAAATCGAGGGCGCCGCCGTACCCGAGCGCGTCGACATTTTCGAGCGCGGGCGCGACGAACGGAAAGTATTTGTCGGCGATCGCGTTGAGGTCGAGCCCTTTGGGCAACACTTGCGCGTCGACGAGATCTTTTAGATCGCGCAAGAACGCTTTTTTATCGGGGTTTTGTTTCGCGATTTGTTCGATCAGCGCGTCGTAGATTCCCGCGCTCGCGCCGCTTCCGCTCGCGGACGATCCGCCGCTCGGGGACGGCGCGGATCCTCTCGGCGGATAAGGGGACGAGCCGCCGGACGGAGCGGGAACGGGTCTCGGCGAGACGGAGGGGGCTCCGACGCTCGGCGCGGCGCCGGAGCCGC
>JAFRXD010000047.1 GCA_017441605.1 Thermoguttaceae bacterium
CCCCGCCGCCGGCGACGGCGGCGGGAATACCGTAAACCCCAGAGGAAGGAAGAAAAGATGATCGAGACCCAAGACGGAATCCAGACGCGCGGCAAGGCGTTTTTCGCGTTGCTTTACGCGGCGACGGACTACCAAGTGGAAGAGACGGCGTTTCAACAGGACTACCGATGGAACCTTATGAAGATCGTCGAGACGCTCGACTTTGAATGCGACGACGATCAGCGCGTCAAGTTCGAGAAACTCGCGCGCGCGTTCGCGGAATCGGACGACGACGCGAGCCCCGAGGCGGACAAGCTAGTCGCGTGGATTATCGACGCGCTCAAGCCGCTCGACCTCGAAAGCGTAATCAACGTCGACGCGGCGTTGAACGAGATTTTGGAGCATAGGGCGGAGATCCTCGACTAGGGAGGAATCGAGCGATGGGAGCTCTGATGGGTCTTATCTTCGTAATTGCGGTTCATTCGCCGCTAATGGCGCTACTCGAGTAGCGCGAACCCGTAGCGCGACGTTTGTCGCGCGCTAAGACCCGGCGGTCTTATGGGAAGATACGATAAACGCGGCTCGCTTTAATCGGCTCGACGCGTTATGGCGCCCCGAAAAAGACTCGGAAACAAGACGCCGCGTCCGCGACCGTCGACTCGGACGTAAAACGCTCGAAAGAGCGAGAGGCTTTCGCATACTCCGCCTCGATAAGCGCGGCGCATATTATGCCAAATCCTTGTCTCCAAGGGCGCGGCGCCGGAAACGACGCCGCGTTCTATCGCGTCCGACGAAAGAGGTCGAGTTAAGGCGCGGCGTCCGCATGCGGCGACTCGGACGTTAAACGAACGATAGGCGGTCGAACGGTCGACCGGATAAGCCCGCGCGCTTAGATTTAATGGAATCGAGGGCTCGTCGCCGAAAACGGCGGCGGGTTCTTTCCCTCCTCTCGGAGGGGCTCGCCGTCGTTTCCTTCGGGATCTGAAACGGGGGCGAGCGCTCGACGCGTTGCGAGCGACGCCCGGGATCGGCGTAGATCCCGGGCTTTTTTTGACCAATCTTGATAAAACCGACGAACTTTGTTAAAATATAACGGAAGGGTTTGAATTATTGGAAAGAACCCGTTTTTAAAGGAACATTGAAATGACCGGCGCGTTGAAACGCAGAAAAATAATCCGCAAGAAGGCGCGAGACTCGCGGCGCGGAAGAAAAGATCCCCTCGTCGAATCGCTCGGATTGTTCTGGTCCTATTTGGGAGCGTCGGAGAGGCTCCGCCAATCCGAAACCGACGCAATGCGTCTAAAGCTCGCCGTCGCCGTCGCGCGCGGAGAGTTGCTCCAATACGAAACTTGGTTCAGAAACGGCGAGATTACGTTCGCGGAATTTCAGACCGGGATGGGCGTGCTTCAAAAGAAGATCGACGAGTTGACCGACCGTTCCGACAAGTTGCTTGAAAAAACTAGGGAGAACGGCAAAAAACGCGACGAGGCGCGCGAGCGCGCGGCGGCGCTGTTCCAAGGAGCGTCTTGAAATGAGCGAGTCGGACAACGATCAATTTCGGGGGCAAGCGTCCCTCGCGTCAAGAGCCGTCTCTCAAATGAAAGACGAGCTCGTTTCTTTGGATGGTAAAATTAACGCGTCGTTCGTCGAGTCGAGAGGAACCTTTTTCGCGTCGTCTTGCGATTACGGCGCGATGTTGGAAGCGGTTCTTTCTCGTCTAGAAAAGGCGAAGAATAAGGAAGAGCGAGCGCTACTCGTTAAGTTGGCGAACAATGTAATCGCGAAGTCCGCCGACAAAAAAGAGTTTACGGGGTTCAACTTTTTTGGAGCGTCGTTGTTCTTGTCGTCGGCGAGTCGTCTAATCCCCGTATTGTCTCTCGCGATCGGCGGCGGCGGGGCGTTGCTTCTGTCCGTTTTCAAGGCGGATTCCGCGATCGTTTGGGGATTCTTCGTCTTCGCCGTCGTCTTTGCCGCTATCGGCTATCTCGACTCGCGCCGCGATCAAATCGACGAATAAAAAACGCCGCGCCCTCGCGGGCGCGACGCTCTTTTCTAGTCGGCGCCGAGCGCGATCGGCGCGTTTACCAGCCGAGCGCCATCGCGCAACGCTCGCCCTCGGGCGCGTCGACGCGTCTCGGACGATTGACGATCTCGGGGTTGTATCGACCCCAGCCGAACATCATCGCGTACTTCTCGGAGTCGCGGATCGCGGCGGCGTCGAAGTTGAAGGGCGCGTCGTCCCCTCCGCTCGCGACGTCAGGCGGGTTGTCGAGCCAACGCCCCTCGCTCGCGGCTTTCTCGACGGTCTCGCGCTTCTTTAGTTCCTCCTCGACAAGTTTCATCAAGACGTTTTTCGCCCTCGTCGCTTTTGATTTGGATTGCGATAGGAGCTTCCGCTCTTCCGGTGTTAGGTCTTCCGCGAACCTCGTTGTTTCCCACCCTTTTTTTCGGCGATGCGCGATTATCTCGAGGACGCTGGCTTCTTGCTCCGCGTTGCTCGCCGCCGCCCACGCTTCGCGGATTTTCGAGCTTTGCGCCACATCAAACGGTATGTCGATATGAGAGTCGTACCTTCTTCCTCTATTTAAGGCGAGATCTATATCTTGCCATAACCGAGATTCCGTCGTAAAGTCGTCCGGATCGATTCTTTGCAAGGTTCGGGGTTTTTCAATTCCTTTGTCTTGATCCATTAACCCGATTAACGTATTAACGTTTCTTTTAAACTCGTAGGGAGTTTTTGCTTTTTCCGCCTCGTTAAGGTAATGATATTCGCCGGTCGCGTCGTCTTTGACGTACTGACCAAATCTTGTAAAGCTCCCCCCGTGTTTCGCGAGAAAATCCCTGTCCCTCTCGAACAACTCTCTTCTTAGCGGCGCCAAGACCTTCGCGCGATCCGGATATTTCTTTGCGACGTCTTGCGGAACGTCCGGTCCGTATCGTCTAGCCATTTTTTCTTCGCGCAGGTCGGCTTCTTTGTCGAGGCGCTTTTTTGTTACTTCGGCGTCGTATTTGAGAAATTCGATTATCGCCGACTCCGCTATATCGTGAAGAGCTTTGGTTCGCTCCGACGCCTCGGGTTTTGATACTCCCTCGTCGCTCATCGCCTTTGCGAGATCCACGTAAGCGTTCGCGGATTTGAGGTATAAATCGCGAACCTTTGGATCGTCTTCGTTGTCGACTCGCGAGGGGAGGTAAGAGTTGCCGATCATTCCTCGGAAAACAGAGTTCTTTTTTGTTTTTCCGGCTTGGTAGGCGGAGTCAAAGTCCTGGAACCCGTTCGGGAACTCGTAGGCGAGAGATCGGTATCGTTCTAGGGCGTGTTTGTCCACTGTGAATTTTCGGATCGATTCCTCGTCTTGTATAAGTTGGACGCACTTGTCTTTAAGGTGTTTTACCACAAATTCGTCAACCTCTCCCTTCGCCGCTTGCGCGGTCGCCTCGAGAAATCTCGCGAACGCGGTTTCAACTTCGATGGACGGCTCGGCGGAAGTTGAATAGGGAACGCCCGCTTCTTCGCACACGGAGCAATACGCGTATAAGTTCTTACTCGCGCACCCTTTGACGTTATTGGCGTTAAATCGCTGGATCGTCTTGCCTGTCATTCCGGACTTTATACCGTATTTCCTCGCGTATTCTATCATCTCCTCGGTCGAGTGAAGTAATGGGTTTCTATTCGCTCCGTGTCGCGAAGATCTAAAAGTTGTCTTGTGTCCAAGCGCTATGTCTTCGATCGCGCCGACCGGATCTCGGTTGACCATTCGCCTCGCTTCGGCGACGTTTTTCATTGCGTCTCTGTAATCTCTCTCGCTTAATCGCTTTTTGTCGTAGGCGGCTTGTGCGAACCGTTCCGCCTCGTCAATCTTGCGCCTCGCGGCTTCCGCCGCGCGCGCTCTGTGCGCTTTTACGTCGTCGAGAGAATTGTATTCGATCTCGGTCTTTCCGAAAACTTTGTCTTCGTCAAAATCGATCTGTTTTTCCAAATCGACCGGTTCGTTAGGACTCGGCCCCGCTTGCTCGGGCTCTGGTTTCGGCGCCTCCGCCTTGGGCTTCCCTAGGTCGGAGAAACGCGACTTCTTCGGCGCGGTCGGTGCGGGCGCGATCGGCTCGGGCTTCGGCGGCTCCGCTTTGGGCTCCGCGATCGGCTCCGCTTTGGGCTCCTCCGGCGCGTTCCCGACGCCCCGCGCGGCTTGTTCGCCGATCGGCGCGGTCGGTTCGACGGATGGGGTTGTCTCCGGCTCGCTCGCGACGCTTTGCGCGGTCGCTTCTTCGTCCCGTTTGAGCCTCGCGCGAAATGCAATGCTTTCCGCGGCTTCGCGAAGATGTTTCACCGCGTTGGCTCCTCGCCCGTCCTCGATCGCCTTTCCGCCTTTTTCTAGTAAGTGATTCCAGGTCCTCCACCAAAGCGAATCCACAACGTCGTCGACGTCGAATTTTTCTTTTAGTATCGAATTTTTCAACGCGTTCTTGACCGCGATATATAGCATATTGGCGCGATTCAGTCTCTCGCGCGGCGTGGAACCTTCGGGCATTTTTGCCTCTTCCGAGAGCTTGTCGGGTAGGTCGCGCAAGTCTTGCAAGTCCATTTCGCGGCGCGTTTCGGGGGACGCGTTCTCTTTAAACCAGTCGCCGTAGGACTTCCCGACCGGCGACGAGGGAGCCGCTTCTTGCGCCGGTTCCGTTTCCGAGGGCGCGGGAACGGTTTCTTGCTCGGCTTCGTTCCCGATCTTTTGGGCGACTTCCTCCGAGGGCGCGGGTTCGCTTGCCGCCGG